>DASUFB010000023.1:0-37807 GCA_036274775.1 Burkholderiales bacterium
ACGTCCGAGGGCGGATAGCCGCGGGCGTTGTAGGCCACGCAGCGGTAACGCCGCGAAAAATGCCGCATCTGCGGCTCCCAGGTGCGGAAGTCGCCCGCGAACTCGTGCACGAACACGACCGGCGTGCCGCTGCCGCACTCCTCGTAGTAAAGCCGGACGCCGTCGTCGGTGGTGATGGTTGGCATGCGGGTTGCTCGCTCCGGAATGAACGGGCCGGAACCCGTCGGTTTTCGCGGACATTAGCAGATAATTAATGCATCCATGGGCTCCGCCCATGGCGGCCGGGCGGAATGCGCGGCCCTGAACCGGAGAAGCCGTGACGAAAGTGGATCGTTCCGTCCTGCAGCGGGACGGCATACGCAAGGCGGTACGCGACTCGGGCTACGGACACCTGCTGCTGCCCGAGGAGGAAGTCGCGCGGTCGCTGCAGCGGACCATGGCGGGCCATCGCGCCGGCGAGGCGGTCTGGGTGTTCGGCTATGGTTCGCTGATCTGGAACCCGTTGATGGAGTACGCCGAGCGCCGGCCCGCGCGCATCCACGGCCACCATCGCGGCTTCTACCTCTGGTCCAGGATCAACCGCGGCTCGCCCGAGGTGCCGGGCCTGGTGCTCGGCCTCGACGCCGGCGGCTCCTGCCGGGGCATCGTCTACCGGCTGCACGACGATCGCCTCGACGAGGAGCTGGGCCTGTTGTGGCGCCGCGAAATGCTCATGGGTACCTACCGCCCGTGCTGGGTCAGCGCCGATACCGGTGCCGCCACCGTGCGCGCCATCGCCTTCGTCGTCGACCGCCGCAAGCCCAACTACGCCGGACGCCTCGACGACAGCCGGATCGTCTCCACCGCGCTCAAGGCCTGCGGCCATTACGGCACCTGCGCCGACTACCTGGTGCAGACCGCGCGCAGCCTCGAGACCGCCGGCATCGCCGATCCCCGCCTGTCGCGGCTGGCGAGGCTGGTCGAGAAAGCCGTCGCGACGGCGGCGGGCGCCTGACCGGGGCGGCATTCTCCCGTCATGCCGAAAAGGCATATGAATATGAAAATGTCTATTTGAAATCCAAGTGCCTGATCCCTGTGATATAAAGATCGGCCGGCTCAAATCGGGAGACTTCCCCGTGAGTGCCAATGCAAGCAGCTACAGCCTGGAATTCATCCAGGACATGCTGTCGGAGGAATCCGGCCGCACGTCCGCATGGTTCAACGACCTCGAGCTGCGCTCGGTCTTCCAGCCGGCGTTCAGCCTGTCCCACCGGCGCGCCGTCGGCTTCAAGGCCGCCATCCGCAGCTTTTCGTCGCGTGGCAATCCCGTGGCGCACCAGGAATTGTTCGGCCCGGTGCACAACTTCGCCGAAACGAGCATGCTCGACATGCTCTGCACCACGCTGCACGTGCGCAACTACGCGCAGCACAGGCCTGCGAACGCGCTGCTGCTGCTCAATCTGCACCCCGAGGTCGTCGTCGATTCGGCGGCCACGGCCGCCTACCTCGGGCGCCTGATCGCCTCCAGCGGGCTGCGCCCGGACGAGCTGATGATCGACATCCCGGGTCCCGTCCTCGGCCATCCCCGGCTGAAGGAAGCCGTGACTGCCTACCGCGGGCTGGGTTGCCTGATCGCGGTGGCCGACTTCGGCCTGGACAGCGCCGACCTCGACAACATCTGGCAGCTCTCCCCCACGGTGGTGAAAATCGGCCGCCCCGTGATCGCGCGCGCCGTGCACGACTCCTACGTGCGCGAGGCCTTGCCGAGCGCGGTCTCGCTGCTGCACGAGATGGGCTCGCTCGCGCTCGTCGAGGGCATCGAGTCGCAGGACGAGGCGCTGGCCGCCGTGCATGCCGACGCCGACTTCGCGAGCGGCTATTTCTTCGGCCCGCTGCACGACACCCTGCGCGGCTACGGCGGCGGCACGGCCATCATCGACGAGCTCTGGGCGGCCTACCGGGACATGCGCCCCCCGGCGCGCGCCGACACCCTTTCCGCGGGCATGTCCTTCGGCAACCAGCCGCTGTATTCCAAGCACATCCGCAAGCTGCGCCATGCCTCTCCCGCGGAGATCGCGCGCTACCGCGAGGAAAGGCGGCCGTTCGTCAACGAGCTGCAGCGCCTCGGCGCGCGCGTCGAGGGCGGCGAAGCCTTCTCGTCCTGCTGCTCCGCGTTCCTGCATCTGGACGGGGCCATCCGCTGCTACCTGCTCGGCGACGACGGCCTGATGCTGGAGCCGGCGGTCATGGCGCCGCAGCCGCCGGCCCGCGACGCGGTGGACTTCGATTCCCTCGCCGGCGACGGCGGCAACTGGATGCGGCGCGATTTTTTCCGGCGCGCGACCAGGGAGCCCGAGGTCGTGCAGGTCACGCGGCAATATTGCTCCCTGATCGGCTACCCGCGCTGCGTGACGTTCTCCATCGCGGTGCGCGTCAAGGGCAGGCTGGTGATCGTCTGCGGCGACGTGGACTGGACGCTGCACGCCATGGTCCGCCGCGCGCCCGCGGCCGCCTGAAGCGCCGGCGGCCCGTTCGCCGGATCAGAACGAACCCTCCGCGGCCCCCCGCAATGGGGGGCGACTCGATGTCCGACCCGACCGCATCGGTCAGATCGAATCGCGACTGCACCTTTCGGCTTTCCGCCTCCCCTCACGTCCTGCCCCTTCTCGCCTTGTCCACGAGCTTCTGCAGCAGCTTCGTGATGAGCTCCTTCGCCTTGTCGTCCGTGAGGTTGCCCTGCTCGTCGAGGCTTTTCGTGGCGTTGAGCATGACTTCCGGCTGGTTGACGACATCCATGTCCAGGAACACGAAGGTCTGGCGCAGGTGGTACTGCGCGCGCGCCGTGCCGATGTTGCCGCCGGAAGCGCCCATGACCGCCACCGGCTTGCCGTTCCAGGCGCTGTCACCGTACGGCCGGGACGCCCAGTCGATGGCGTTCTTCAGCACGCCCGGGATGGAATAGTTGTATTCGGGCGTGACGAACAGGATGGCATCGGCGGCCTTCGCCTTCGCTTTCAGCTCGGCCACGCGCGGCGGCGGGGTGCGCTCGTCGTCCTGGTTGAACGGCGGGATGCCGTCCAGCTCGAAGAGCTCGATTGTCACGCCGGGCGGAGCCAGCTTGACGGCGGCTTTCAGCAGGGACTTGTTCCAGGACGCCTTGCGCAGGCTGCCGGGGATGCCGAGGATGCGGATGTTCGCGGCCATGGGAGGTTCCTTGTCGGGGTCGGTGCGGGCACAACGGATGTCGCCCGCCCGCACGTCCGACACCGTGCAGCGGATTTGGTGCCCGAAGACCGCGAGGCGTGAGACGAAAGGAGCGAGGCCAGAACGAGGCCCCGCTCAGGCATGCGCGCGGGACTCGCCCCTCGTCCCTCTCGTCCGCGCTTCGTGCTCCAGCAGCGCCCGCTTGCGTTCCAGCCCGCCCGCATAGCCCGTCAGCGAATTGTCCGCGCCGATGACGCGGTGGCAGGGCACGACGATGGAAATCGGGTTGCGCGAGTTGGCCATGCCCACCGCGCGCGACGCATTCGGGTTGCCGACGCGCCGTGCCAGCTCGCCGTAGGAAATGGTCTCGCCAAAGGGGATGCCGCAGAGCTGCTCCCAGACGCGCCGCTGGAAATCCGTCCCTTCTGGCTTGAGCGGCAGGGAAAACTCGCGGCGCTTCCCGGCGAAGTATTCGTCCAGCTCCCTGCGCACGCGATCGAACGGCCGCGCGCCCGCGTCCTCGATCCATCCGGCGCGGATGCGCGGCTTGTACTTGTCGTTCTCGGTATGCAGGCCGGTCAGGGACTCGCCGTCGGACATCAGCAGCAGCGGGCCGACGGGACTGGGGTGCAGGCAGTGGAAAGTCGTCATGCGAGGCTTCTCCATAAGTGCATGGCGGCGTAGCCGCGCCATGGGCGCCAGACCTCGGCGTGCGCGAGGATGTCGCGCTCGCTTTTCATGCCCAGCGCCCTGCGGATGCCGAGATCGGTGGCGGGAAATGCGTCCGGCCAGGAAAAAGCGCGCATCGCCAGGTACTGCGCGGTCCATTCGCCCATGCCGGGCAGCTCGCGGATGCGGTCGAGCGCGGCTTCGACGTCGGCGCCGGGATCCAGCAGGCCCGGGTCCTGTGCCATGGCGCGGGACACCGTGACCAGCGTGCGGGCGCGCGCCGCCGTCACGCCGATTTTCATCATCGCCGACTCGCGCACGCGCGCCACCTGCGCCGCCTCGGGCATGTGCAGGCGCAATGCCGGGAACGGCGTGGCTGCCGGCCTGCCGAAGGCTCCGGCGAACCTGGCTGCAATGGTCGAGGCCGCCTTGACGCTGATCTGCTGGCCGAGCACGGCGCGGATCGCAATCTCGTAGCCGTCGAAAGCGCCCGGCAGCCGCAGCCCCGGCTGCTTTGCGGCGATCCGTCCGAGGCGCTGCGAGATGCGCTGCGGTTCCGCGCCGAGGTCGAACAGGCGCCGCACGCGCGTGAGCACCGAGGGGATGGCGCGCCCCAGGCCCGGCGCGATCTCGACGGCGAGCGCATGGCGCTGCCCGTCGTGGTGCACCCGGATCCAGCCTTCGCGGCCGTTCAGGCTCACGGTGCGCAGATAAGCGCCGCCGTCGACGGCCTCCACGCCGTCGTACAGCCGCCGGCCCAGGAAATCCAGCAACGCTTCCCAGTCCAGCGGCGGGCGATAGGCGAGCCGGAACACGAAGCCCTGCGCACGCGCGGCGCGGTCGAGCCGTTCCTCCCCGGCCCCGGAACGCCCGCGGAACTGCGTGGGATTCAGGCGGTAGCCGTTCCTGAAGGCATCGTTGAAGCGGCGCAGGCTGGAGAACCCGCTGGCGAACGCGATCTCCGTGATGGGCAGCGACGTGTCGGTGAGCAGCATCTTCGCCGTGAGCAGGCGCTGGGTCTCCAGCAGCTTGTTCGGCGATACCCCGTATGCGTCCTGGATGACGCGGCGCAGGTGGCGGTCGCTGATGCCCATCCCGGCGGCGAGCGCCGGCACGTCCATCTCGTTGAGCGCACCTTGCTCCACGCGCCGCGCAAGCGCCAGCGCGAGCCGGTTGCCGGAATCCACGCGCGCATTGCCGGGCGCCAGCTCCGGCCGGCAGCGCAGGCAGGGACGAAAGCCCGCCTGCTCGGCTTGCGCAGGGTGCCGGTAGAAGGTGCAATTCCTGCGCAGCGGCCGCCGCGAGTTGCAGACGATGCGGCAGTAGATTCCCGTGGAGGCCACACCCACGTAGAGCAGGCCGTCGAAGCGCCGGTCGCGGCTGGCGAGCGCCTGGTAGGCGCTCTCGAAATCCATGTCCATGCCGCCATGTTGCACCATCCGCCGGCCGACCACTAGCCATTTTCGGACATGCAGATCTGACAGCCAATTCGATGTCACCACAGAGGCACAGAGGGCACGGAGGAAAAGCGAAGCACAAGAAGGAATGACACTTGTACAGGTCGCCGGCTCTGCGCGTGCCGACCCTTGATATCCGGTCATCCCGCCCCCGTTTGCTCCGGCTTTTCTCTGTGCCCTCTGTGCCTCTGTGGTGGATTCCCGCCCTTCAGCCGGCGACAGCTACGCCGAACAGGTGCCCGGCGCCGTACGTGACGGCCGCTGCGGCCGCGCCGATGGCGAGCTGGCGCAGGCCCGAGAACCACGCGTTGCGCACGGTGAACAGGCTGGTGACGGCGCCGATCAAGAACAGCGCGACGGCGCTGCCGGCCGCGGAAACGGCCACGGCCGCCGTGCCGTCCAGGAACATGAACGGCAGCACGGGGATGATCGCGCCCGCCATGAACACGAAGAAGGAGGACGCGGCCGCAGCCCAGGCCGAGCCGCCGAGATCGTCCGGATTGATGCCGAGCTCCTCGCGCACCAGCGTGTCGAGCGCCGCGCCCTTCTTCGCCATCAGCCGATCCGCGATGAGGCGGGCTTCCTCGATCGGCAGGCCCTTGGCGCGATGGATCAGCACGAGTTCCTCCCTTTCTTCCTCGGGAAACTCCGCGAGCTCGTCCTCCTCGGTGGCGATCTGCTTCGAATAAAGCTCGCGCGCGCCCTGCACGGAAAGCCATTCGCCCATGGCCATCGAGCAGCAGCCCGCCAGCAGCCCGGCCAGCCCGGTCACCAGAACCGTATTTGCAGCGAACTCCGCGCCGGCTACGCCCATGACCAGGCTCAGGTTGGAGACCAGGCCGTCGTTCGCGCCGAGGATGGCGGCACGCAGCGCGTTGCCGCCGCCGGCGCCATGCCGGCCCTCCAGCCGCGAAAACAGCGCGCCGTTCCACTGAATGTTGCGCCGGCCCGCGATCTCGGCCAGAACGCGCGCGTGCGACCTTTCCTGGGCGGGCATCGCGGCGCCCTTCGCCTCGGCCTGCTGATCGTAGGCCTCGCGGTCCATGCTCTCGAGCGTGACGACCGCGGGCAGCACGCTCTGCGGGCCGAAGCGCCGCGCCATCCACACGAGCCCGCGCGCACGCAGCCCGGGCCGTGACGGATGATGCATGACGCCGGCAGCCTCCAACCGCTTGCGCCAGAACGCCGCGTGCCCTTCCTCTACGGCCGCGAGGCGGCCGTAGACCTCGGCCACCTGCGGGTTCTTTTCCGCCGCCTGCATGGCACGGTACAGCGCCGCGCTGTCCACCTCGGACTGCAGGTTGGAGCGGTAGCGGGAAATGTCGGACCTGCCGTTCGTCATCGATGTCTCGCAGTCAGCCGGGTGGCCCGCATGTTAGCCAAAGCGTGCAGCCGCGTGCACGGCACGGATTCAGCGGGAGCCTGCGTCCCATGCGCGCCAGCCGCCCAGCAGCGGAAAGTACAGGCCGAGGTGCGCGGCGTCCGCGGCAAGCGCCATGGCATAGCGCTCCAGTTGCGGGCGATAGCGCTCCTGCTCCCGGTCGAGAAAGCCCTCGACGTCCGCGCCTTCATGCCCGCTGGTCTTGTAGTCGACGATGCGGCGTCGGCCCTGCGCGTCGACAAAGGTGCGGTCGACCACGAGGTTGCGGAGCTCGCCGTCGATCACCGCGGTGACGCGGTATTCGTTGCGGGCCTGCGCCTGCGGACCGAGCAGCCAGCGGCCACGCTCGTCCTCCAGCGCGTTCGCCAGCGCGGCCGCGACCCGCGCCACCGCGGCCTCGAGCTCGGCTTCCGGCATGCCGCGTATCGCGAGTTCGTCGCGGAACAGCCTGCGCATGCCCTCGACGCGCGCGCGGGTCCAGCCGCGCATTTCGTCCTCCGCGACGCGCTGCAGCCAGCGATGCACCACGCTGCCGACATGGCGCGCCGATTCACCGACCCAGGAGAACTCGATGCCGCCGCCGGCGTCGTGCACCGCGTCCGAGTGCGCCCAGGACACGGCCGCGGGAGGCGCCGGAACGCGAAAATCCGGCGGCAGGCGGCGCAGCAGGTCGCCGTGCACGGAGCGGGCCGGCGCCGGGCGCTCCTGCAGTGCAGGCGGCGACACCGATTGCGCCAGCGCGCGCCAGGCAAGACCCAGCAGGCAGCGGCGCGGGGGCGCGGCCGCTTCGCCGTCGTCGCCGACCTTCACGCAGGCAAGCAGATGCAGGCGCGTCTTCGCGCGCGTGGCGGCGACGTACAGCAGCCGTCCCGCCTCGATGTCCTCGGCCTCGGCGTCGAGGGCGCGAACGTATTTGTAGAGGATGTCTTCCTCGCCGCCGGTCTCGTCGATGGGCGCGAGCAGCAGGCGGTTGCCGGGCAGTCCGCGCCAGGCGAACAGCGGCCGAGCGCCGCCGCGCGGCCGGCGGTCGAGCCCCGGCACGATCACCGTGTCGAACTCCAGGCCCTTGGCCTTGTGGATGGTCATGATCTCGACGGCATCCTCGCCCGCGTTGACGTCCGGCAGCGCATAGAGCCGCGCCAGGCTGTCCGCGAGGCTGGAGAAGCTCTCGAGCTCGCCACCCTCCTCGAGGCGTTCCAGCTCGTCCAGGTAGATCTGTGCATCCTCGAGGTCGGTCGGCCCCTGCACGCACGCCGGTCCGCCCAGCGCGAGCCAGACGCCCTCGACGCGGTCGCGCAGCGTGCCGCGCAACCGGTCGTCCAGCGCCGGCCGCACCGCCTCGCACACCTTCGCAAGACGCGGATGCCCCTGCATGAGCTCCCAGACCGTCTCCCGCCGGTGTGCCTCGAAAAACGCGGAGAGCTCCTCGAGCGTGAGCCCGCACCAGGGCGCGCGCAGCACCGCGAGCCAGGCCACGCGATCCGCCGCGTGGGTCAGCGCCCGGGTGAGCGCAAACAGGTCCTGCACGACCTGCCGCTCGCCGAGCTGCTCGATCTCCACCGCGCGAAAGCGGATGCCCGCAGCCTTCAGGGCCGGTACGATCGCGTCGAGATGGGCGCGGTTGCGCACCAGGATCGCGGTCTTGCCGGCGCCGGCGCGGATCAGCTCGACCACTCGGCGTGCCTCCTCGTCACGCCCGGCGAAAACCTCCAGCGCAGGCTCGCCGTCCGCCGTCGCGGCGTGGAAGGGCACGGATGCGGAGTACGGCACGGCGCCCGATGCTTCGTCCTCCGCCGCGGGGAGCACGAGCGGAAAGATGCGGTTCACCCACTCGACCACGCCCGCCTGCGAGCGGAAATTGGTGGTGAGCGTCAGCGGCTCGAGGGAAACGGACGGCAATCCGTCGCGCCTGGCATGCAGAAACAGCCCGACCTGCGCATCCCGGAAGCGGTAGATCGACTGCATCGGGTCGCCGACCACGAACACGGTGCGGCCGTCGCCCGCTTCCCAGCCCGCCGTCAGGCGCTCGAGCAGTTCCCATTGCGAATTCGACGTGTCCTGGAATTCGTCGACGAGCAGATGGCGCACGCGCGCGTCCATCGACAGCAGCAGGTCGGTCGGCTCCTCGGGCGTGCCCAGCGCCCGCAGCGCGCCGTGCGCGATCTGCGTGAAATCCACCTCGCCGCGCTCGCCGAACAGGGCGAGCAGCTGCGCGACGGCGGGATTGAGCAGCGCGAGGATCGCTTCCAGCGCCTGCCACTGGGTGCCGCTGTAAGTCGCGGGCGGCGCGGCGCGCAGCGCGGCCAGCGCCTCCCGCAGGCCGTCGATGGCCATCATTTCGGGCGGTGCGACGGGCTGTTTCTTGCGCCATTCACCCTTGGCTGTAAGAACCGTGTGCGCGAGCTCGGCGGACGCGCCGGGATGCAGTGCGCGTGCATGGCGCAGCAGGCGCTCGCGCTCCGAGGCGAGGACGGCCTCGAGTTCGGCGCGCGTGGGCGCCTCACCGGTCTGGCGCAGCCACTGGTCGCGCCGCTCCAGCATGCTCGCCAGCAGGTCGGCCGCCACGGCCACGTTGTTGTCGAGGTGGGCCAGCAACCGCCTCACCGGAGGCGTCAGCTCCGCGAGCGTGCGCACCGCTGCCTCCCGGTACAGCCTGCCCGCGTCCTCGGCGACCGCCGGCTGCGCGCCGAAGCGCGCCAGCACGGGCATCTGCCGGGTCAGCGCCGCGCACAGCGCGTCGATGGTCTGGATGCGCAACCGCGGCGCGATTTCCGCAGAGAGATTTTCCATCACGCGGCTGCGCATTTCCGCAGCGGCTTTTTTCGTGAACGTGATGGCGACGATCTCCTCGGGCCTGTCGACGACGTCGAGCAGGCGCAGGTAACGCTGCACGAGCAGCTCCGTCTTGCCGGAGCCGGCGGGCGCCTGCACGATGAACGAGCGGCGCACGTCGAGCGCCGCATCGCGCTCGGCCTGGTCTGCGACGCGGTCACTCATCGTCGCCTTCCTCCAGCACGTCGACGCGCTCGTACACCCGGCAGAAGGGATGCAGGTCGCACCGCGCGCAGGTCTTGAGGCCCTGCTTCGGATCGACGCCGGCCGCCCCGGAGGCAAACCCCGCGCCGAGGGATTCGACCTCTTGCTTCCAGCCGGCGACCAGCGCCTCCCAGTCTTTCGCCGCCTTGACGCCGGGGATGGCATCCACGGCTTCGGAGAAACCCATGTACGTCATGTCGCCCGTACGCAGCCTGGCGTAGGCCACCGCGGTGATCCGCTCCTGCGCGTTGAGCGCGTAAAGCGGCAGCTGCGGATCCGCGGGACGCCTGCCCATCCAGTCGTTGGGCGTGGGTCGCCCCGTCTTGTAGTCGATGAGCGCATGTCCTCCGGACGCCAGGCGATCGAGCCGGTCGATGCGGCCGGAGAGCTCGAGCCCCGCGACCGCCAGCCCGAGCTTGCGCTCTGCGGCAACGACCTCGAACGGTGGGCGCGTACGTTCGAGCTCTAGCCACTCCCGGGCGAGCTTCTCCAGCCGCGCGCGCTCGAGTGCCGCGAACGGCTCCTCGATGCGCGCTTGCGCGACGGCGCCCTGCGCGGCGCGCGCAACCGCGGGCGCACAGTCGCCAGCCAGTGCGTCGCTTCCCTTGAGCTCCTCCCATAGCGAGCGCATCAGCGCATGCAGGAGCTGCCCGCGCGTGCGGGGATCGGGGCCTGCCACCGGTTCCTCGAGCGCCTCGGCGCCGAGGCGATGGCGCGCGAACGCGCGGAACGGGCAGGCCGCCTGGTCCGCGAGGATGCGGGTGCCGCCCTGCGGCGTGCGCGTCGGCAGGGCGCTCGCCTGCCCGTCCGCGGACATTTCCATCCGCGCCGCCGCGTGGATCCGGCCCTGCCAGGTTTCGCCCGCATCGGCCGGAGGCGTGCCCAAAGGCACGTCGATGACGAGCGGCGAGACGATCAGCCGGCGGTCCTGCTCCATCGCCGGGTGGGAAAAGACCACTTCGTCGGCCGCGCGCAGCCAGTCCTGCGTCATGCGCACTCCGCGCGCCAGCGCAGCGACGGCCGAGGCCTCGGGAATGCCGGCGCGGTGCTGCAGCAGCGGCGGGACGAAGGGATTCAGCCGCGCAGGCAACGGCCAGGCTTCGTCGGTCAGCCCGCTGACCCGGAGCGCGTCGAATTCCAGCCCCGCGGATTCCAGGATGCCGAGCACCTGGATGGGCGCATCCGGTGTTTCCGGCTGGAACAGCAGCTGCGAGCACACGTGGCGCAGGCGGGCGAGCGCACGCGCAACCGGCATCTTCGGCGCCACGCGCTCGAGCCGGGCGAAACCGGCCAGGGCTTCGTTGAACTTGGCGAGCGTCTGGAATTCGTCCGAGTCCAGCCCGCGCTCGCCGGGAAATCCCGCCGCCGCAAGCACGCCGGAAAAATGACGTCCCCAGGCATGCGGGCTGCGCTCGCCGTCGCCGCGCTCGCGCACGAGCGCGAACACCGACTCGAGGCGCGCCCGCAACTGCGGCGCACCCTCCACCATTCCCACCAACTTGCCGAGCGTGAGCAGCGGCGGCGCCTTTTTCCGCAGGGCAGCATCCAGGCGCGCGCGCGCCGCGAATTCCGATTCCGCGCCGCCGAGGAACGGCGAGCGAACCAGCTTGCTGGCGAGGTCGAACGGCACTTCCGCCGACGCCAGCTCGAGCAGCGCAAGCGCGGCACGCACCAGCGCGTATTCGGAAAGCGGCGCGCCGAGCGAGATGTTGTAGGGCGGCGCCTTGCGCGGCGCGCCGGGAAGGTTGTGGGCGGGATGCATGACGCGCGCGAACACGCGCGCGACCTCCTTGCGCCGCAAGCCCAGCTCGGGGACCACAACGCCCACGCGTGCTGCACCGGATTCGATCTTCGCGCGCGCCCATTGCGCTGCCGCTTCCAGCTCTTCGCGCGCGGACGCATACGCGAGCCGCACGGCCCTGCCCTGCCGCGCCCGGGGAGCGCAGCCGCGGACCTCGATCCCGTGCCGGCCGCAGGCGTCCAGGAAACCCGCCGCCTGGGGCGGAACGACGTCGTACCCGTAGGCGACGACCAGCGATGGCCTGGCGAGGGCGGCCTGCCCGAGCAGATCCGCGACGAGGCCGGGCAACCGGGCCGCGTCCGTGCAACGCTCCCTCTCGCAACGCTTCGCATAGGCGTCAGCCCATTTCGCGAACGCCGCGGCGTCCTCGTTGCCCGGGACGCTGCCGAGCGCACCGGCGATGTCCCATTCGTGGACGAGCTCCCAGGCGCGGCGGCATTCCTCGGCGGTGGACGCCAGCGCGAGCAGCGCGCCTCCCCATTCGCTGGCGCGGATGACCGACTGCCACAGCTCCCATTCCTGCTCCGGCGCAAGCAGCAGCGGCAGCCGTGTCGCGGCGTCGGAATGGAGCGCATCTTCGTAGAGCCGCGCGACGAACGCGCCGAAGGGAAGGATGTCGGGGGTGTGCCAGGCGGCGAGGCCGCGGCGCTGCTGCACCTCGCCGAACTCGCGCTCGAGCTCGCGGGCGAGCCGGCGGTTGGGGGTGACTACGGTGACGCGGGCCGCGTCATCCTGTGCCAGCCGCGAGAGCAGGTCGTGTTTTCCGATGCCGGGAAACTGCGCGCCTTCGGCCATGGCATCGTCGCGACGGGCCCGCGCTCAGGCCGGGATCGCGCTTGCCGCCGCAGGGAAGCAAGCGCGCATTTCAGCCGCGGTCCAGCAGGTTGACCTTGTCGGGCTTGTCCTTCCATTCGTCGGCGTCGGCGGGCGCGTCCTTCTTCTCGGTGATGGCCGGCCACGCCTTGGACAGCTCCGCGTTGAGCTGCAGGAACACGCGCTGGTTTTCCGGCACGTCGTCTTCCGCGAAGATGGCCTCCACGGGGCATTCGGCCACGCACAGCGTACAGTCGATGCATTCGTCCGGATCGATGACCAGCATGTTGGGCCCTTCGCGGAAGCAGTCCACGGGGCATACGTCCACGCAATCGGTGTATTTGCACTTGATGCAGTTCTCGGTGACGACGTAGGTCATTCCTGATCCTCTTCATCCTCTTCGCAAGGCAAGGCACGCCGGGGTTCCCGGGTACGTTCCGGCCGGGGGATACGGCCCGGAAGGAAATGCGGGCCTCCTGGGGTGGCGCGACGCAACATCACGGCCGTTATTCTAGCAAACTCGCCGCGCATATCCTCCGCGTTGCACCTGGGCCTGCATGACTATGTCACGGAAATACAAGCGGATTCCCGCGCCGGTGTAGTCCCGGTGTGCGCCGGCGCGACTTCCCATGCCAAATTATTTTCGCTAGCATAGGTCTCACTCCCCAGATCGCCGTTCGTCCGAACCGCGACCTTCCAGACCCCGAATTTTCACTGCCGAGGCAATCCTTACATGAGCGAGCATATACATCACGTTACCGACGACACTTTCGAGCCGGAGGTCCTGCAGTCGCAGGTGCCGGTGCTGGTGGACTACTGGGCGGAATGGTGCGGCCCATGCAAGATGATCGCGCCCATCCTGGACGAGGTCGCGACGGAATATTCCGGCCGCCTGAAAGTGGCCAAGCTCAACATCGACGAGAACCAGGGCACCCCGCCGAAGTACGGCATCCGGGGCATCCCGACGCTGATGCTCTTCAAGAACGGCAACATCGAGGCGACGAAGGTCGGCGCCGTCTCCAAGTCCCAGCTCACCGCGTTTATTGACAGCAATATCTAAAGCCGCTAGGCTGCATCCCGTACTGGCCAGAAGACGCGCGGAATCAAAGCAGCGCGGCCAGTTACGGGCAGGTCCTCTCCCGTTTCGTTTTTCGCTTCAGTTCCCAACCCTTCCGACGTCATCCCGCTAGGCCCCCCGCTATGCATTTGTCCGACCTGAAGAACCTCCACGTGACCGAGCTCGTGGAGATGGCAACAACGAACGAGATCGAGAACGCCAACCGGATGCGCAAGCAGGACCTGATCTTCGCGCTGCTGAAGAATCAGGCCAAGAAGGGCGAAAGCATCTTCGGCGAAGGAACCCTGGAAGTGCTGCCCGACGGGTTCGGGTTCCTGCGAAGTCCAGATACCTCCTACCTCGCGGGCCCGGACGACATTTACGTCAGCCCCTCCCAGATCCGCCGCTTCAACCTGCACACCGGCGATTCCATTGAGGGCGAGATCAGGACTCCGAAGGACGGCGAGCGCTATTTCGCGCTCGTGAAGGTGGACAAGGTCAACAGCGAGCCTCCCGAGAATTCCAAGCACAAGATCCTCTTCGAAAACCTCACCCCGCTCTTCCCCACCGAGCAGTTCATCATGGAGCGGGACATCAAGTCCGAGGAAAACCTCACCGGCCGCATCATCGACATCATCGCGCCCATCGGCAAGGGCCAGCGCGGGCTGCTGGTGGCGAGCCCGAAGAGCGGCAAGACGGTCATGCTGCAGCACATCGCCCATTCCATCGCGGCGAACTATCCCGACGTCTCCCTGATCGTGCTGCTGATCGACGAGCGGCCCGAGGAAGTCACCGAGATGCAGCGCTCCGTGAAGGGGGAGGTCGTGTCCTCGACGTTCGACGAGCCCGCCACGCGCCACGTGCAGGTCGCCGAGATGGTGCTGGAAAAGGCCAAGCGCCTGGTCGAGCACAAGAAGCACGTCGTCATCCTGCTCGATTCCATCACGCGCCTGGCGCGCGCCTACAACACCGTGGTGCCGGCGTCCGGCAAGGTGCTCACCGGCGGCGTGGACGCCAACGCCCTGCAGCGCCCCAAACGCTTCTTCGGTGCTGCGCGCAACATCGAGGAAGGCGGCTCGCTCACCATCATCGCCACGGCGCTGATCGACACCGGCTCGCGCATGGACGACGTGATCTACGAGGAGTTCAAGGGCACGGGCAACATGGAAATCCACCTCGACCGCCGCATGGCCGAGAAGCGCATCTACCCGTCGATCAACGTCAACCGCTCCGGCACGCGCCGCGAGGAGCTGCTGATCAAGCAGGACATCCTGCAGAAGATCTGGGTGCTGCGGAAGCTGCTCTATCCCATGGACGAGCTGGAGGCGACCGAATTTCTCGTCGACAAGCTCCGCGGCACGAAGAACAACGCGGACTTTTTCGACTCGATGCGGAGAGGTTGAAGCCTTGCCACGAAGTCCGGCGCGCTGCCCGCAAACGGGCGGCTCCGCCGCTAACGTGTCCACGCGCGACTTCTTTGACTCCATGCGTCGAGGCTAGGTGGGGATGGGATAGAGCGCGCCCTACCCGCTCGAGCGTGCCCCCTTAGCGATTCATCGCGCGTCTGCGGGAACGCGAGATTGGATTCGGCACCCGGAACTGGAACACGCCCTCCCTGATTCGACTCCGCCCCAAGCGGCACCCGCCGGAGAGCCGAATCCGGGCGGCGAAGTCCGGCAACGCTTGAAAATCAGGCGGTCTGGCCCCAGCTACGGTCGAGCAAGACTCGGCGGAAACGCCGGTGGGGTTGCCAAATCCCGGAGTCCTGTGGATAATCCGCCCCCTCACAGGAAGCGCAAATCCCGCTTCCGCCAGAAAGGACCGAGATGAAGCCCGAGATCCACCCGGAATACCAGGAAGTCGAAGTCGCCTGCAGCTGCGGCAACAAGTTCACCACGCGTTCGACGCTGGGCAAGCCCCTGCACGTGGAAGTCTGCTCCGCCTGCCACCCGTTCTACACCGGCAAGCAGAAGATCATGGACACCGCCGGCCGCGTGGAAAAATTCCGCCAGAAATACGGCAAGAAGACCGAATCGAAGCCGGCGGCGGGTTGAGGCGTCGCCCGGACGGCGCAGCGACCGGAAAGGCAGCCTTGCGGCTGCCTTTTTCTTTTTCGTTTTGCGGGGCGGGGAACGGATTCCCCGGGCCGGATTAGAATAACCGCCGTCCGCGTCGTGTAACTGCCGTGTCGGCGGGACGCCCTCAACCTGACGGGCCGGCGTAGCCGCATCGACCATGCACCCCTGAGCCGAACCATGCTCCGTCCCGCCCAGCTGCTGCGCAGCGAGAAGATCGCCGCCCTCGTCACCGAAAATCCGGTGACGGTGACGGTCCTGATCTGCGTGGCCTGGATCCTTCCGGGGCTCATCGGCCACGATCCGTGGAAATCGGAAGAGGCTTACACCTTCGGCATCACGTACGAGCTCCTGAAGAACGGCAACTGGGTGGTGCCGATGCTGGCCGGCGAGCCCTACCTCGACAAGCCGCCGCTCATCTACCTGACCGCCGCGCTGAGCGGCACCGCGCTCTCCCCGATCGTACCGCTGCACGACGGCGCGCGCGTCGCGACCGGACTGTACATGGCGCTCACCTTCCTGTTCGTCGGGCTCGGAGCAAAAGAGCTGTACGGCGAAGCCAAGGCCTGGGTCGCCACACTCATGCTGCTCGGCTGCAGCGGGCTCGTGGTGCGCGGCCACCAGCTGATCGCCGATACGGCACTGCTGGCAAGCCTGGCGATCAGCCTGTACGGGCTCGCTGTCTGCGCGCGCCGCCCGCTCCTGGGCGGATTCTGGCTGGGAACCGGCCTGGGCATGTGCTTCCTCGCGGAAGGCCTGGTGGAACCGGTCATGCTGCTGCTCACCATGGCGCTGCTGCCCGTGCTCTCCCCGCACTGGCGCACGCGCCGCTACGCGCTGTGCGTCGCCGTCGGCCTGGTCGTGATGCTGCCCTGGGTGGGAATCTGGCCGCTGCTGCTGAAGGAACGCGCCCCGGACCTGTTCGCGTACTGGTTCTGGGTCGAGAACATCGAGCGGCTGAAAAGCATCTTCGAGTTCACGCCGAACGAGGACTACTTCTACTACGTGAACGTGCTGCCGTGGTTCGCGTGGCCCGCATGGCCGTTCGCGCTATGGGGTCTGTGGTGCGCACGCACCGGGGGGACGCTCTCGCCGGGCATCGTGCTTCCGCTCGCGGCCTTCGTTGCCTTCTTCTCCTTCCTGAGCATCATCGGCGAGGGGCGCGACGTGTACGGCATGCCGCTGCTGCTGCCGATCTCGCTGCTTGCGGTGGCATCGTTCGAGACCCTGCAGCGCGGCGCGACGAACCTCTACTACTGGTTCGCGATCATCCTTTTCAATTTCTTCGCGATGGTGGCCTGGTTCTACTGGTCGGCCATAGACCTCCAGGTACCCGCCCGGCTCTGGAAGCACATGATGGACATGCAGCCCGCCTACCAGCCGGGCGGCAGGTTCGTGATGGTCGCGCTGGCCGCCCTGTTCACGATTACCTGGCTGGTTCTGCTGTTCAACGTCAAGCGCCGCCCGGAGCGTCCCATCATCACCTGGGCGGCCGGCGTCACCATGCTTTGGGCTCTCGCGACGCTGCTGCTGTTCCACTACATCGACACCGGCAAGACCTACCGCGCCGTCTTCACGCAGCTCGCGCGGGCGCTGCCGGAGAAGCATGGCTGCATCTACAGCCAGTCGCTGGGCGAGCCGCAGCGGGCAATGCTGCAGTACTTCGGCGGCGTCACGACGGTGCGGCTCGACAGGCCGGGCAGGCATCCCGATTGCGGCCTGCTCATCATCCAGGACAAGTGGCGGGTCGCAGCGCGCGTCGGCGGGCCGTGGAAGCTCGTCTGGGAAGGACGCCGCCCGGGCGACAAGCTGGAGCGCTTCCGGCTCTACAGGCATGAGTGATTCGCTGCAGAGGTTCCTCCTGGAAAGCACGCCGGTGCGCGGCGAAATCGCACACCTGGACGCGACCTGGCGCGCCGTGCTGGAGCGCCGCGACTATCCCGCCCCGCTGGAGCGGCTGCTCGGGGAAATGATGGCGGCGGCGGCGCTGCTGTCGGCCACGCTGAAATTCGACGGCTCGCTGATCATGCAGATGCAGGGCAGCGGGCCGGTGCAGCTTCTCGTCGTCGAAGCGACCAGCGAGCAGACGCTGCGCGCGACGGCCAAGTGGGCCGGAGCGCTCGAGGGCGGCAACGTCAACGACCTGCTGGGCAGCGGCCGCTTCGTGATCTCCATCGTGCCGTCGAACGGACGGCAGACCTACCAGGGCGTGGTCGGCATCGAGGGAGAAAGCATCGCGCGGGTACTGGAGCACTACATGGCGAAATCCGAGCAGCTGGAAACGCGCCTGTGGCTCGCGTCGGACTCGAAGCAGGCCGCCGGCATGATGCTGCAGAAGCTGCCGGCCGCACCAAGCGAAGATGCCGACGCCTGGAACCGCGCCACGCGCCTCGGAGAAACCATCAAGCCCGGCGAGCTGCTGGGCCTGCCGGCAGCCGAGATCATCCGCCGTCTCTACCACCAGGAGGACGTGCGCGTGTTCGAGCCGCGCCCCGTCGCGTTCCGTTGCTCGTGCTCGCAGGAGCGCGTGATGTCCATGCTGCGCATGCTCGGTCACGAGGAAGTGCGCTCCATCATCGACGAGCGCGGCAGCGTGGAGGTCGATTGCGAGTTCTGCGGCCGGCACTACGCGTTCGACGCGGTGGACGCGGAGCAGGTCTTCGCCTCGCAGATCCCGACCCGCGCCGACAGAACGAAACATTGACGATACCGAACCGCAAAGGCGCGAAGGAAACGCAAAGGAAAACAGGAAAGAGAGAATCCACGGGGCGCGGCGACCGGCAGCATTGCGTCAACCCGCCTGGTTCGTGATCCTTGCATCAATTTCCTGCTCTTTGTTTTCTTTGCGTGTCCTTTGCGCCTTCGCGCTTTTGCGGTTAAGGGTTAGATGAACGACGTCGAGAACAGGGTCCGTATCGACAAGTGGCTATGGGCCGCCCGCTTCTACAAGACGCGCGGCTTGGCCGCCGAAGCCGTCGATGGCGGCAAGGTGCAGGTCAACGGCGAGCGCGTGAAGCCGGCGAAGGCGCTCAGGCCCGGCGATGCGCTGATGATCCGCAATGGCCCTTACACATGGGAAATCACGGTCACCGTGCCGAGCGACCGCCGCGGCTCGGCGACGGAAGCTGCAAAGCTCTATGAGGAATCCTCGCAAAGCCGGGCCGCGCGCGAGGAGACGGCGGCGCGCATGAAGGCCGAGCGCCAATCCAATCCCTTCTCCCGGGGTCGGCCCACCAAGAAGCAGCGCCGCCAGATCATCCGGTTCGAGCGCAAACAGGACTGACCGCGGCAGCATAAAGGACGTAACCGCAGCGCAACATTTTTCTCGACAAGGCGCAAATCCCGGGCTTAAACTGCCCCACCCTTCGCGCCGCCCGCTGGACGCACCTGACGCCCGCGGCCGGCGCCGCTGTCCTGCAGTTTCCGCGTGAGGAGATTCTCGAATGGATGATGTGGTTATCGTCGCCGCCTTGCGCACCGGGGTCGGCAAGTTCGGCGGCACGATCTCGAAGATTCCCGCCTCCGACCTCGGCGCAAAAGTCATCTCGGCGCTGCTCGCAAAAACCGGTGTCAAGCCGGACCAGGTCAGCGAAGTCATCCTCGGCCAGGTGCTGGCCGCCGGCGTGGGACAGAATCCCGCGCGCCAGGCGTCCCTGCGCGGCGGGCTGCCCGACATGGTGCCGGCCATGACGATCAACAAGGTCTGCGGCTCCGGCCTGAAGGCCACGCACCTCGCTGCGCAGGCGATCAAGTCCGGCGACGCCGAGATCGTCATCGCGGGAGGCCAGGAAAGCATGAGCCTCGCGCCGCACGTGCTCAACGGCGCACGCGACGGGCTGCGCATGATGGACGGCAAGCTCGTCGACACGATGATCGTCGACGGCCTGTGGGACGTGTACAACCAGTACCACATGGGCATCACCGCCGAGAACGTCGCGAGGAAATCCGGCGTGAGCCGCCAGGAACAGGATGAATTCGCTGCCGCCTCGCAGCAGAAGGCCGAGGCCGCGCAGAAGGCTGGCAAGTTCAAGGAGGAAATCGTGCCGATCACGATTGCCTCGAAGAAAGGCGACGTGATCTTCGACTCCGACGAGTTCGTGCGCCACGGCACGACCGTCGAGTCGCTCGCAGGCCTGAAGCCCGCATTCGACAAGTCCGGCACCGTCACCGCAGGCAATGCGTCCGGCATCAACGACGGCGCGGCCGCCGTGATGATGATGAGCGCATCGAAAGCAAAGGCGCTGGGCCTCAAGCCGCTGGTGCGCATCAGGGCTTATTCGTCGGCCGGGGTCGATCCCGCCTTCATGGGCATGGGCCCGGTGCCGGCCTCGAAGCTTTGCCTGAAGAAAGCCGGCTGGGCGGCGAAGGACCTGGATCTGATGGAAATCAACGAGGCGTTCGCGGCACAGGCCATCGCGGTCAACCGCGACATGGGCTGGGACACGTCGAAAGTCAACGTCAACGGCGGCGCCATCGCCATCGGCCATCCTATCGGCGCCTCGGGCTGCCGCATCCTGGTGACCCTGCTGCACGAGATGATCCGTCGCGACGCGAAAAAAGGCCTGGCCTCGCTGTGCATCGGCGGCGGCATGGGCGTCGCGCTCGCCGTCGAGCGCTGACTTTTAAATCCGGAACCACGGAGGACACGGAGGGCACGGAGAAGTACCTCAAGGCAGGATAAATTCAGCGAATAACCAAGCAACCCGGCCACCGCAAGACAACCGGGCCGTTGCAGAAATCCTGAAATCCTTTCTTGCTTTTCTCCGTGATCTCCGTGTTCTCCGTGGTTCAAGAATAGAGAACCGGAGAGATAAATGAGCAACGGACGTGAAGTCGTAGTGATCTCGGGCGTGCGCACGGCCATCGGCGATTTCGGCGGCGCGCTGAAGGATTTCGCACCGACGGACCTGGCCGCGCGCTGCGTGCGCGAGGCGATCTCGCGCGCGAAGGTCGCGCCGCAGGAGGTCGGGCACGTCGTGTTCGGCAACGTGATCCACACCGAGACGAAGGACATGTACCTGTCGCGGGTGGCGGCCATGAACGGCGGCATCCCGAAGGAAGTGCCGGCCCTGACGCTGAACCGTCTGTGCGGCAGCGGCCTGCAGGCGATCGTCACGGCCTCCCAGATCATCGCGCTGGGTGACGCGGACATCGCGGTGGCCGGCGGCGCGGAGTCGATGAGCCGCGCCAACTACTGGCTGCCGAACGCGCGCTGGGGCTCGAAAATGGGCGACCAAGCCGTGGTGGATGCGCTGGTCGGCGCGCTGTCCGACCCGTTCGACGCCAAGCACATGGGTGTGACCGCGGAGAACGTCGCCGAGAAATACGGCCTGAGCCGCGAGCTGCAGGACGGGTTCGCGCTGGAAAGCCACAAGCGCGCGGCCAACGCCATCGCCAGGGGCTACTTCAAGGATCAGATCCTCCCGATCGAGGTCAGGGATCGCAAGGGCACGAAGCTGTTCGACACGGACGAGCACGTGCGCGCCGACGTGAGCATGGAGAACCTCGCCAGGCTCAGGGCGGTGTTCAGGAAGGACGGCACCGTGACGGCGGGCAACGCCTCGGGCATCAACGACGGCGCCGCCGCCGTGGTGCTGATGGAACGCAGGGCGGCCGAGGAGAAGGGGGTCAAGCCCATGGCCCGGCTCGTCGCGTACGGCCACGCCGGCGTGGAGCCTTCGCTGATGGGCCTCGGCCCCATACCGGCCGTGCAGAATGCCATGAAGAAGGCCGGCCTGAAGGTCGCCGACATGGACGTGATCGAATCCAACGAAGCCTTCGCCGCCCAGGCCTGCGCCGTGGCCCGGGACCTCGGCTTCGATCCGAAGAAGGTCAACCCGAACGGCGGTGCCGTCGCGCTCGGCCATCCGGTCGGCGCCACCGGCTGCCTCATTTCCGTCAAGGCGCTCTATGAGCTGCAGCGTACCGGCGGGAAATACGCGCTGGTCACCATGTGCATCGGTGGCGGCCAGGGCATAGCCGCCATCTACGAACGCATGTGAGGACCGTGGTGACGTGACGGCGTGACGATCGGAGCGGTGCGATGCATCGTCCTTCGTTTTGCGCCGCCGGCCTCACGCCGTCCGGATTTCCTTCTCCGCGGCACGCGCCCGCCGCAGTTCGCCGAGGCAGAAATGGATGAACGCGAGTGCGGCGAAAATCGGCGCGACGAGGTTCAGCAGCGGCACGAAATACGGCACGCCGGTCACCAGCCCGAGCACGAACATTCTGCCCCTGGCCGCCTCGGATATCCGCTGCATTTCCGCTGCGTCCGCGTGCTGGGCCAGTGCGTCGTAGCCGAACAGCTTCAGGTTGAGCCAGGCAAGCAGTGCCAGCGGCAGCCACGCCAGGGCCGGAACGAGCAGCCATAGCGGCAACACAGCGATCCAGAGCAATGCAAACTTGCCGATGGCCGCCAGGGCGTTGCGCAGGCTTCCGGCAAAAGTGCCGCCGCGGCGTTTCTCCAGCGTCGGAAAGTCGCTGCGCGCCACGTCCTCGACCAGCATGGGCGTCGCGGAAACGGTCGCGATCAGCGTGGCCGTCAGCAGGACAGCCAGCACCAGCAGCGCGAGGACGAGCAGCGCAGCCAGCCATGGCGCCGCAGCTTCGAGCCCGGCGAGCCATCCATGCAGGCAGCACGAAACCAGCGCGGATGCGGCCCCCGCCGTCCATGCCTTCCAGTACAGCCAGCCGACGAGGATCCAACCTGTCAGCGCGGCAGCCATCGGAACCAGAACCACCTTTGCGATAGCGGGACGCACAATGGATTGCGTCGCACCAATCAGCGCTCCGGCGATATCTTTCACCCGTGCCCTTTTTTCCTGCTTGTTTGATTTTTAATTATTTGAATTATATAAATCAAATGGCTATTCCCCATGAGGATTCCATTTCATGGAATTTTCATGTTGACAGGATGCGGCGACGCACTAAAATGGCGTTATTATTGCAATGCAGCAAAACTGTTTTGCGTGAATGGAAGCCGAGCCTCCCTGCCAACGTCTTATTGCTTGAAGGAGAAAGTCATGTACAACGTACCGGAACAACTGTCCGCCGCAAACAAGGAAAGCCTGGAATCGTTCGTCGAGTTCACCGGCATCGCCGCCGCCGGCACCGAAAAGCTGCTGGACCTGCAGGTCAAGGCCGCCAAGGCTGCATTTGCGGACGCCGTGAAGCATGCGCGCTCCGCCGTCGCTGCCAAGGATGTCCAGGAACTGACGCAGCTCCATACCTCCGCGCTCCAGCCGACCGCCGAAAAAGCCACCGCGTACGGCCGCAGCATTTACGCCTTGGTCGCCGAAACCCAGGCGGAGCTGGGCAAGTTCTTCGAAGAACGCTTCGCCGAAATCAACAAGAACCTGACCTCCGCGCTCGACAAGGCCGTCAAGAGCGCCCCCGCCGGCTCCGACGTGGCCGTGGCTGCCGTCAAGTCCGCCCTGGCCGCCGCGAATCAGGCCTACGACGCGTTCAGCAAGGCGACCAAGCAGGTCACCGAAGCCACCGAAGCCACCATCACCGCTGCCAGCGGCGCGGCCAAGAAGAAAGCCGCCTGAGCGACAGCAAAGCCGGCGGTCACCGTGAAAGCCCCCGAACTCGGGGGCTTTTTGTTTTGTCCATCCCGCAGTCTTATAGAATCGGCAACGATCCGTCCTCCCCCGTCCGCCATCCGGTATGTCCCCATGCACCTGACCGAACGCCGCGCCTGGAAAGATCTCGCCGAGCATGCCCGAGCCATGGCCAGCGTGCGCATCCTCGATCTGTTCGAGCGCGACCCGCGGCGCGCGGTTGCGTTCTCGCTGGAAGCCTGCGGCCTGCTCTTCGACTATTCCAGGCATCCGATTTCCGACGAAACGAGGCGCCTGCTCCTGGCCCTGGCGGAAGACACCAACCTGGCGGCCCAGATCGGCACCATGTTCGAAGGCCGGCGCATCAATGTCACCGAAAAGCGCGCCGTGCTGCACACGGCCCTGCGCAACCGCTCGGACCGGCCCGTCCTCGTCGATGGCGAGGATGTCATGCCCGGCGTGCGGGAAGTCCTCGGCAGGATGAAGGGCATGGCGGAGAGGGTACGCGGCGCAATCGCCAGGGGCGCCACGGGCAAGGCCTTCACCGATGTCGTCAACATCGGCATCGGCGGCTCCGACCTCGGCCCGCTGATGGTCACTGCGGCGCTGCGGCCATACGGCTCGCCCAGGCTGCGGGTGCATTTCGTGTCCAACGTCGACGGAGCCCACCTTGCCGCCGTGCTGTCTTCGCTGAATCCCGAAAGCACCCTGTTCATCGTTTCCTCGAAAACTTTCACGACGCAGGAAACCCTCGCCAATGCGCGATCGGCTCGTCAGTGGTTGCTCACTAAACTTGCCTCCGCGGTACCGGCCGACGTCATCGTCGAACACCATTTCGCGGCGGTTTCGACGAATCTCGAGGCCACCGCTGCGTTCGGCATCATCCCCGAGCGGGTATTCGGGTTCTGGGACTGGGTGGGCGGGCGCTACTCGCTGTGGTCGGCCATCGGCCTGCCCATCGCGCTGGCCGCGGGGTTCGACAATTTCGAGGAGCTGCTGCGGGGCGGCTTCGAAATGGACGAGCACTTCCGCACCATGCCGCTCGACCGCAACCTGCCGGTGATCGCCGGCCTGCTCGGCGTCTGGCACATCGACTTCCTCGGCCATCCGACCCATGCCATCCTGCCGTACGCCCAGGACCTCCTCCATCTGCCGGCCTTCCTGCAGCAGCTGGACATGGAAAGCAACGGCAAGCGGGTGGATCGGGGCGGACGCACCGTGGACTATGCGACCGGCCCCGTCATCTGGGGTGCCCCGGGCACCAACGGCCAGCACGCCTTTTTCCAGCACCTGCATCAGGGCACCCAGGTCACGCCGGCGGATTTCATCGTTGCGGCGAACCCGGTCGACGGCATGCCGGGGCACCACGACATGCTGCTCGCCAACTGCATCGCCCAGACCGAGGCGTTGTTGCGCGGCAAGACGGAGGAAGAAGTCCGTGCCGAGCTGGCCGGGCGCGGGATGCAGGGCGAAGAGCTGGAGCGGCTGACGCCGCACCGGATATTTCCCGGCAACCGGCCGAGCAGCACGATCGTGCTGCATCGTCTGGATCCGCGCTCCCTCGGTGCGCTGATCGCCTTCTACGAGCACAAGGTGTTCGTGCAGGGAGCGATCTGGAACATCAATTCCTTCGACCAGTGGGGCGTGGAGCTGGGCAAGCAGCTGGCAGGCGGCGTGCTGGAGGACCTCAAGGCCGGCAGGGCCGGCGCCGGCCACGATCCGTCGACGCGGCGCTTGATCCAGCATGTGCTGGATCAGCGCGAGGGAAAAGAGGGAAGGGGAAAGAGGAAAGAGGAAAGATAAAGGAGAAAAGGAAATGGCTCTCGGGGCCCGTGGCCTTCGCCTTTCCTCTCGCCTCTTTCCTCTCGATATCCTCAACCGTCCAGGTTGAGAAACTTCTCTCTGTAGTACTTGAGCTCCTCGATCGACTCCAGGATGTCGGCGAGCGCCTCGTGCTTGCCGTGCTTCGCGAAGCCGGACATGATTCCCGGCTTCCAGCGCTTGGCGAGCTCCTTCAGCGTGGACACGTCGAGATTGCGGTAGTGGAAGAAAGCCTCGAGCTTCGGCATGTGCCGCGCGAGGAAGCGCCGGTCCTGGCAGATCGAATTGCCGCACATCGGCGAGGTGTTTTCCGGAACGTATTGCGCAAGGAAGGCAATGAGCTCCGCCTCCACCTGCGCCTCGTCCTGCGTCGAGGCCTTCGAGCGGTCGATGAGCCCGGATTTCCTGTGCGTGGACTTGTTCCACGAGTCCATGCGCTCGAACACCTCGTCGGGCTGGTGCACGACCTTGACCGGTCCCTCCGCCACGACGTTGAGCTGTGAGTCGGTGACGACCATCGCCACCTCGAGGACGCGATCGTTGTCGGGGCTGAGCCCGCTCATTTCCATGTCCAGCCAGATCAGGTTGTTGGGATCCTGTGCCATAATTCTTCGGGATTCTTGCGAGTCGGGATTGTCCCGGCGGCATTCTGTCACAGAGCCCGAACGACATCCATGAGCGCCTTCTCCGCCCTGTTCCTCGCCGCGCTGATCGTCTCCACCGGCCTGCGGTTGTGGCTGGCCGCGCGCCACGTGCGCCATATCCGGTCGCACCGCGGCGCGGTGCCCGCCGCCTTCTCGAATGACATCGGGCTGGAGGCCCACCAGAAGGCGGCAGACTACAGCAGCGCCAAGACCCGATTCAACATGGCCGGCATGGTGTTCAACGCCGTCGTGCTGCTGGTGCTGACCTTCGGCGGCGGGCTGCAGGCGATCGACGACTTCGCGGGTTCGCTCGCCCAGGCCGGACTGGTCCGGGGCGTGCTTTTCGTCGCCCTGCTCGCGGTGGTCATGACGATCCTCGACCTGCCCTTCGACCTCTACCGCACCTTCGGCATCGAGACCCGCTTCGGCTTCAACAAGATGACGCTCGCCATGTTCTTCGGCGATCTCGCGAAGCAGGCCCTGGTCGGCGCGATCCTCGGGCTGCCGCTGCTGTCCGCCGTGCTTTGGCTCATGGCGGGCACGGGCGGCCTCTGGTGGCTGTACGTCTGGCTGGTCGCGGTGGCTTTCATGTTGTTCGTGCAGTTCATCGCGCCGAGCGTCATCGCGCCCCTGTTCAACAAGTTTTCACCGATGCAGGAAGGCGAGATGAAGTCGCGCATCGAGGCGCTGATCGCGCGCTGTGGCTTCAAGTCCAACGGACTTTACGTCATGGACGGCTCAAAGCGCAGCAGCCATGGCAACGCCTACTTCACCGGCTTCGGCAAGTCCAAGCGCATCGTGTTCTTCGACACGCTGCTCTCGCGGCTGGACGTCGCGGAGATCGAGGCGGTGCTGGCCCACGAGCTGGGCCATTTCCGCATGCGCCACGTCATGCGGCGCATGGCGCTGATGGCCGCGTTCTCGCTGGTGTTCTTTTTCGTCCTCGGCCGGCTCAAGAACCAGGACTGGTTCTATCTCGGATTGAACGTGGGCTTCCCGGCCCCGGATGCGATGGCGCTGACGTTGTTCTTCATGGTCGTGCCGGTGTTCACCTTCTTCCTGCAGCCGCTCATGGCCATGTATTCGCGCAAGCACGAGTTCGAGGCCGACGAGTACGCGGCGAAGTTCACCCCCGCGCGCGACCTCGTCCATGCGCTGGTCAAGCTCTACAAGGACAACGCTTCCACGCTGACCCCTGACCCGTTGCACTCGGCGTTCTACGACTCGCATCCGCCGGCGGCGATCCGCATCGCTCGGCTGGAGCAGCTTGCGGAGGCCTGAATCTTTTCACCCGTGGTGAAATCCGAATCTGGAGGCGAAGCATGAGCGAGATCTCGGA
The DNA here is from genome assembly GCA_036274775.1 of Burkholderiales bacterium. Lineage (GTDB taxonomy): Bacteria > Pseudomonadota > Gammaproteobacteria > Burkholderiales > JACQAP01 > JACQAP01. The sequence goes on from DASUFB010000023.1 coordinate 26,839, forward strand.
AGGGCTGAGAAGGAAGAAATGCGCGCCCTGCGAAGGCGGGACCGCGCCGATGACTCCCGCCCAAATCGGCCATTTCCTGAAGGGACTCGCGGGCTGGGAATACGCAGACGGCAGGATCCGCAAGACGTTCAGGTTCGCGAATTATCACGAGGCCGTGGCATTCGTGAACGCCACGGCCTGGATCTCCCACCGCGAGGATCACCACCCGGACATCGCCCTGGGCTACAACCAGGCGACGGTCGCGTACATGACGCACGCGATCGGCGGGATCAGTGAGAATGACTTCATCTGCGCGACCAAGATCGATGCGCTATTCGAACTGTAGCCGCGCAGACGGAAGTCATTCGCCAGATCGTTGAGAACGACTTTGGTATCCACATCACGCGCGGCGCGCATGAGTGGATCCCTCAACAAGCTGGCGCGTGTTGTATCTGCGCGGCCAAGATCGATGCGCTATTCGAACTGTAGCCGCGCAGACGCAATCCACGCCCCGCGGGCCGGCATTCAGCCTCCGAACCAGCGCGCCGCGGTAATGATCGCGAGGATGAACATCCACATCACGAGCGCGCGCCACACCAGGCCCACGGCGCTCGCCATCGTGTTCACGTCCGCGTCGTCGCCCAGGCCGAGCTCGGGCCGGAAGCTGACCGTGCCATGGTGGTGCAGGGTCTCGCCCAGGCGCACGCCGAGCGCGCCGGCCCCGCTCGCCAGCACCACGCCCTGCTCCGGGTCCGTCCATGTCGCCGCCTGCGACCGCCAGCAGTACACGGCGTCCTCGAAGTCGCCCGCGATCGCGAAGCTCATGGCCGTGAGCCTCACGGGGATCCAGTCGAGGTAATGGAAGATCTTCTGCGCGAACTTGCCGAAGTCGCCGTATTCCTCGGCGGAGCGCCTGCCCCACTTCTGCTCGAGCATGCCGGCCAGCCGGTACAGCACGGCGCCGCTGGGGCCCGGCAGCAGCATGAACCAGAAGATGACGCCGAACACGTGCCGGTGGGAATTGAGCAGGCCTTCCTCGATGGCGACCTTGGAAATCTCGGCGCCATTGTATTCCGCAGCGGATTCACCGCGGAACTCGGTCAGAAGCACGCGCGCCCGTTCCAGGTCGCCTGCCCGCAGGGCCTCGACGATCTCGGTCAGCGGGTGGCTGAACTGGCGGAACCCCATGGTCAGGTACAGCACGGCGATGTTCCATGCCCAGGCCGCCGCCACGCTGATGTCACGCAGGAAATAGTGGATGGCCGCGGAAACCAGCGCCCAGGGCAGGACCGCGAGCATCCACGCCACCATGCCCTGGTCTTCCTCGCCGGCGTTGAAGTGGTTGCCCAGGGAATTGATGTAGCGCAGGTACCAGCGGTGCACCGCGTTGCGCGGCGTCAGCGGCCGCGCCTGCTCGAGCAGTAGCGTGAACAGAATGGACAGGAAGGACATCGCCAGGCAAACCCCGATCTCGGCAACCCGCATCTTACCGGATCGCGTGCGTGCAGCAGCACCGCTGCCAGGCCCGCAGCCGGCTCCCGGGGCTCCGCCCCGTCAGCCCGTCCGGTGCGCCGCCGTCACTCGACGATCGCCTGGTAGACCATCTGCTTGAACAGGTAGCGGTCGTAGCGCCGTGCCATGCCGGGCTGGCCCTGCGTCATCCAGACGACCACGATGTCGTCCTTCGGATCGACGTAAAAGCCGGTGCCCGCCGCGCCCGCCCAGTAGTACTCGCCGGCGTTGCCGGTGACCTCGAAGCGCCCGGTCTCCTTGCGTACCGCGAAGCCCAGGCCGAATCCGGTACCCCCGGGCAGCGTGGTCACGCCCGCGAACTTGACGTTCGGGCCGAGGTGGTCCGAGGTCATGTACCTCACGGTGGTGGGACTCAGCAGGCGCATGCCGTCGAGCTCGCCGCCGTTGAGCAGCATCTGCAGGAAGCGCGCGTAGTCCGACGCCGTGCCGACGCTGCCCGCGCCGCCGGCATCGTTCTTCTGCACCATGGTCACGTCGAGCAGGTTGATCGGCGTGTTGGTCGCCGGGTCCGTGGCGAACGGCTGCGCCAGCCGCGCGACCTTGTCCTGCGGCACGATGAACGCGGAATCGGCCATGCCGAGCGGCTTGAACAGGCGCTCATGCAGGAACTCGCCCAGCGTCATGCCGGAGATGGCCTCGACGATGCGGCCGAGCACGTCGATGGACAGGCCGTATTCGAAGGTCGTGCCCGGCTGGTGCGCGAGCGGCACCTTCGCGAGCCTTTCGATCTGTTCCGACGGCGTCACGTCCTTCCAATCCACGCCTTCCTTGGCATAGAGCTCCTTGACCTTCGGGTGCGACGTGAATCCCCCGTAGACCAGGCCCGAGGTGTGGCGCAGCAGGTCCTGGATGTTGACCTCGCGGTCCGCCGGCACGTTCACGTATTTCGTCGCGCCGGTATAAGGGTCGGTCACTGGCACGCTGACCTGCAGGTTCGCCAGCGCCGGCAGGAACTTCGAGACCGGATCCGTCAGGCGCAGCCTGCCCTCCTCCATCAGCATCATGATCGCGGTCGACGTGTAGGGCTTGGTCATGGAGTACAGGCGGAAGATCGCGTCCTTCCTCATCGGCACCCCGCGCGCCGGGTCGAGCTGCCCGACGGCCTCGAAGTAGACGACCTTGCCCTTGCGCGCGACCAGCATGACGGCACCGGGATACTGGCCCTTCTCGATCTCGCGCTGGATGACCGGCGCGATGCGCGCGAGGCGCCCGGACGAAAATCCCAGGTTTTCGGGGTTTGCCGCGGGCAGGTCGGCCGCCGCGGCGGCGACAGCCAGGAAAGCAGTGGCGAGCAAGCCCGCGCAAAGGGTGCGAATGCGTTCCATGCCAGTCCTCCGTTGGATTTTCTTGTGCCCGGCAGCGGCCGGGCGGCCAGTTTACCGTTTTGCGGGGCGGCGGCTAGACCAGCGTCCGGCCCATCATGCGCTCCAGCACGCGCAGCGGCGAGCGCTCGGGATCCCGCATCGCACTCACGGGCAGGTGGAAAGTCTGCTCCAGCGCGTGCTGGCCGGACATCGCCGCATGAGACACCTGATCCGTGAACACGATCCAGGTCGAACCCGGCGCGAAGTCGTGGTGGATCTGCGCCACCTGCGCCTGGTAGGCGGTGTCGGCCTTCATGCGGTCGTGCAACTGCAGCATGAAATGGTCGTACGCGCTGCGTTTCGCCTTGGTGATGCGCAACCAGCGCAGGATCTGGCTCGAACCCCACGCAGGTCTCGGCACGCCCTGCAGGTGCCGGCGTGCGGCGTCCCCGAAAGGCTCGCCCAGCCTCCACTCGCGGTGCCGGCCGTCGGGATTGATGTTGGTGAAGATGCGCAGGATGCGCGTGCCCTGCGTCGGCGACGAGGGAAAGGCATCCACGTGCAGGCGCGTGTCGTCCTTGCGCCACGACGTCTGCCGGCCTGCGATCTCGACCGGGCGAAAGCTCGTGCGCGCCTGGTGCACGGCTGCGTCGTAGCGCGGGAACAGGCTGCGCAGCAGCGCGCGGCTCGACGTCGCGAACCGCATCATCATGCCGTGAAGGAGGCGGCGGTCCTCGTCCGTTGCGGCGCCGCCGCGCAATTCGTCCCTGGCGGGATCCAGGCTCACGTTCTTGCTCTTCCCGACCATCGCAGGGGAAAGCAGGCGCTCTTCGCCGTCGCGCAACGGGAAGCCGAGCTGCGACAGCAGCACGACGGCGCCGCCTTCGAGCGCGAGGATCGCGCGCTCCTGCTCGTCCTGCGAGGGGCGCTGGCCCCACCCTGTGATCGGGAAGCTCGCGATGTCGGTCATTGACATGTTCCGGAAGCAAGTGCCGGAGGCGTGGCGTGGTTGGCCGCTAGTGTGCGTCCTTCCCCGCCCCGGCCGCAAGCCGCGCGCTAGTCGCGAGCGAGCCTGGCCCCGTGCTGCGCCAGCAGCTCCCGCAGCACCGAACGGTGGCAATGGGATTCGTCCTCGCAATAGCAGCCGACCGAGAAATCCGCGCCGTGGGACAGCGCGGCCAGCAGATCGAGCGTGCGGCTGTTCTCAGGCGTGGACATTTCCGCGCGGTACTTCTTCTTGAACGCCGCCCAGTCCCGCGGCGTGGCCGCGGCCTGCGCGAGCTTCACGGTCGCCGCTGCCGGCGCGAGGCTGGGAAACCACACGTCGTACCAGTTGCCCGACGCGAACTCTTCCCTGGGAACGCCGCGCGGAGGACGGCGCACGGTGCCTATGCGCACGCCTTCGTTCCTGGCCCTGGGGCTGCCCAGCCTGACGATGCGAACCGCCACTGTCGTTCCTCCCGTGAAATGGCCCGGCGCCGGCCCGCGGCTCAGGCGCCTTCCGACGCGATGGCCTCGCCCACGATGGCCTGCGCCTCGGCAATGATGCGCTTCAGGTGGTCGTCGCCGCGGAAGCTCTCGGCGTAGATCTTGTAGATGTCCTCGGTGCCCGACGGGCGCGCGGCGAACCAGCCGTGGTCGGAGACAACCTTGACCCCGCCGATCGGTGCACCGTTGCCCGGGGCCCGGCTGAAGACCTGCCGGATCGGATCGCCGGCGAGCACCTTCGACCGGATTCGCTCCGGGCCCAGCTTCGAAAGGCGTTCCTTCTGCCCGGCGCTCGCCGGCGCATCGATGCGATCGAAGCAGGACCTGCCGAGCTCCTGCTCCAGCCGCGCATAGACCTCGCCGGGATCGCGGCCGCTGCGCGCGATGATTTCCGCCGACAGCAGGCCGGGCACGATGCCGTCCTTGTCGGTCGTCCATGGCGAGCCTTCCTTGCGCAGGAACGACGCCCCGGCGCTTTCCTCGCCGGCGAATCCGAGCGTGCCGTCCGACAGGCCGTCCACGAACCACTTGAAGCCGACCGGCACCTCGTGAAGCCGCCTGCCCAGCCGCGCGCTCAAGCGGTCGATCATCTGGCTGCTGACGGCGGTCTTGCCCACGCCCGCGTCGCCGCGCCACTGCGGCCGGTGGCGAAACAGGTGGTCGATGCACACGGCCAGGTAGTGGTTGGGCGGCATGAGGCCGGCGCTGCGCGTGACGATGCCATGCCGGTCATGGTCCGTGTCGCAGGCGAAGGCGATATCGAACCCGTCCTTCATGCGCAGCAGCCCCTGCATGGCATGGGTCGACGACGGGTCCATGCGGATCCTGCCGTCCCAGTCGAGCGTCATGAAGCGGAACGTGGGATCGGCTTGGTCGTGGAACACGGTGATGTCGAGCCCGTACGTGTCCGCGATGCGCTCCCAGTAGCGCAGGCCCGCGCCGCCCAGCGCGTCCGCCCCGAGGCGCAGGCGCGCGCCGCGGATCGCATCCATGTCGAGCACGGCGCCGAGGTCGGATACATAGGCGTCGAGATAGTCGTGCCGGTGCGTCGTCGGTGCCCGCAGCGCGGCGGCGAGCGGCATGCGCCGCACGCCTGCGAGCTTCGCGGCCAGCAGCTCGTTCGCGGCCGCCTCGATCCCCTTCGTGACGTCGGTATCGGCGGGCCCCCCGTTGGGAGGGTTGTACTTGAAGCCGCCGCTGTCCGGCGGGTTGTGCGAAGGCGTGACGACGATGCCGTCCGCCTTGCCCGAGTCGCGGCCGCGGTTCCAAGAGAGGATCGCGTGCGATACCGCAGGCGTGGGCGTATAGCCGTCGTCCCGCGCCAGCATGAGCTCGACGCCGTGGGCGGCCAGCACCTCGATGGCGCTCGCCGCCGCGGGCGTGGACAGCGCGTGCGTGTCGATGCCCAGGACCAGCGGCCCGTCGATGCCCTGCTGCCTGCGATGGCGGCAGATCGCCTCGGTGATCGCGAGCACGTGCCACTCGTTGAAGCCCGCGGCAAACGAAGACCCGCGATGGCCGGAGGTGCCGAACGCGACGCGCTGCGCCGGCACCGCCGGATCGGGCACCTCGGTGTAGTAGGCGCTGACGAGCCGCGGTATGTCCGTCAGGACGTCGGCGGGCGCGGGCCTGCCCGCGCGGGGATCGATGCTCATGGGCGAGTCCGGATGCAGATGGACGTCAGACCTGCGAAAGGCGGTCCGGGTTTCACGCCTGCGCCAGCCGATCCGACAGCGTGCCCAGGTCGACGACCTCGCCGCAGGCCGAGGCGAGCGCCGCCATGAACGCCGCCTGCACCTGCTCCGCGGGCACGATGGTCGCGCCGTGGATCAGCTCCGAGGCCGCACAGGCGTCGTCCACGACGGTGCAGCGGTAGCCCATGTCGAAGGCCGCCCGCACGGTGGCATCGATGCACAGGTTGGTCATCGCACCGCAGAAGAACAGCTCCTTCGCGCCCAGCACGTGCAGGATTTTCGGGAGCGTGGTGTCGCGGAACGCGTTCGGGTAGCGCTTGGTGATGAGCATGTCCTCGCCCTGCGGCGCGACGCGGGGATCGATCTCGACGCCGGGCGTGCCCTCCAGCAGGAAGCCGGCGGCAGGATCCTGGCCGACGTGGCGCACGTGGATGACCGGCATGCCCGCGGTCCGGAACATCGCCACCAGCAGCGCGGCGCGCTCCACCGCGCGATCCATGCCGGCAAGCTCGCGCCGCCCGCCGGGCAGGTAGTCGCGTTGCATGCCGATCACGATCAGTGCGGTATCGAACATCTGCTGTCTGCAGCCGGGCCGCCGCATGCCCCTCATGCGGCGGCTGCGCTCGGCCGTTACGCGGAGCGGCGGCGGTTCACGGCCTTTCCATCTTGCAGTTCGTCGGCAGGATGGTGTCGTTGGTCTCGAACCTGCCCTCCGTCTTCCATCCGAACCCCGTGTTCTCCACGTCGTGCTTCACGCCGGGGGTGCCGGCCTTGTTGAGCGAGAAGGCATAGAGCGGATGCATGAGCTGGTGGTCATCGGGGCGCATCCACATCATGCCGGTGCCGGCGTCGTACTTCATGCCTTCCAGCGCCCTGGCCACCGCCACGGGATCGACGGACTTCGCCGCGTCGACGGCCCTGGCCCACATCTCCACCGCACTCTTGTGCGGCAGCATGTTCCACTCCTCCTTGTATTGCTTCTTGTAGCCGACGTAATACTGATCGAGCCGGCCGTCGGCGATGTTCGGGTGCCACGAGCTGACATTGATCAGGTGCCCCACGCCGGCTTCGCCGATCGCCGTGGGCGTGCCGATGAAATGCGAGTTCAGCGTGTAGTAGCGCGTCGGCAGGCCGGCATCGTGGCTCGCGCGCATCATCAGCACGAGGTCGGGACCCCAGTTGCTGGTGATCACCGCGTCGGCTCCGGAGGCGCGGATCTTCGCGATGTAGGGCGAGAAATCCTTGGTCTTCTGCAGCTGGATCAGGTCGTCGCCCACGATCCTGATGTCCGGGCGGTGCTTTGCGAGCAGCTCCTTCTCGAGCCTCTGCACGGCCTGCCCGTAGGCGTAGTCCTGGTTGAGCAGATAGACCTTCGAGATGTCCTTCTGCGCCGCCACCTGGCCGACCAGCGCGACCACTTTCATGTCTGCATGCACGTCGAAGCGGAAATGCCAGAAATGGCATTTCTCGTTCGTGAGCTCGGGAGTTTGTCCGCCATAATTCAGGAAAAGCACCGACTTGTCGGGATTGCGCGCGTTGTGCTTGGCGACCGCGTCGGTGAGCGCAAGCGCCACGTGCGATCCCGTGGTGCCGAACACGTAGCGGATGCCCTGGTCGGTCACCCCCTTGAACGCGATCAGCGCCTCCTGCGGGCTGCCCTTGGTATCGAAGGTGACGATCTCGATCTTGCGGCCGCCCAGGACCCCACCCTTCGCGTTGACCTGGTCGACCGCCCACTGCACGTGGTTGGTCCACCACTGGCCGATCACCGCCGCGGGACTGCTCAGGGTTTCGAGCACTGCGATGCGGACGGTTTCCGCGGCCGTGCCGGTACCGGCCCACCCCAGCAACAGGGCGGCCAGCAATGCAAGACGAAGGTTGCCGATCATGACACTCCCCTTGTTTATTTTGATTTGAAATATTTGTCGTCGGTACGACGGCCGCGGACGCGCGATGGCCGCCCGCCGCGAGAGTGTACTTGGTCCGGACGGGATGACAAGCGCCGGAGAACGCTTGCCGCGCCCGGCCTTCCGCAGGCCATGACGGCGTGCGCCGTGCTACTTCTTCATGTCCTTCACCGCGTCTCTGACCTTGTCGCCGGCGTCCTCCAGCTTGTCGCCGGCCTTCTTCGCGGTTTCATCGATTTTCTCGCCGGCCTTTTCCGCCGGCCCCTTCTCGCAGGCGGTAAGGCCCGCGAGCGCAATGCTCGTCACGATTGCCGCAGCGATGCCGGAACCTGGTTTCATGGATTCGCTCCTGTGGTTGTCGGGTGCGGTTTGCCGGGATGCTCCGCAAACCGCGGGTATGACAGCGCAGGTCGCGCCGAAGTTGCGCTCGTCATGATCCTGGCGTCGATCGGCGACAGCCGGCGCCGGGCCCGCACCATCCATTAAAATGGCTCTTCGTCCCACGTCCACGACAGCCAGCCATGCGTCCACTCCTGGTCCTCATCGCCCTGCTGGTCCTGCCGCCTGCAGGCCACGCCTACGATTCCGATGCACCGGCCGCCGCCGGCAGCGCCCGCTACACCTTCGCGTGGCCGCTTGACGACGGCATGCCCAAGCCACGCGGAGCGACCAGCCGTGGCGTACCCGTCACGCTCGATGCGCAGCCGTCCGTGGCATGGCTTGCGCTGCGCGAGCCCGGCATCGGCGATTTCGAGCGCGACCGCCGCGCCATCCTGGCAATGGCCGGCCCCTATCGCGTGAGCTTCGATTTCCTCGAGGTCGCGCGCTTCGACCCGGCGCCGAAACCCGACGCGCCTTACCAGAGCTGGGGCACCGAGTACGTGTTCGTATCCGAGGACACGGGCGATTTCATCGCGCTCCAGCACATCCTGGTCATGCGCGTGCTGCAGAAGGACGGCACCGAGAGCGAGCCCATCGTCACCCGCCACTGGCGCCAGGAGTGGCGCTACGAGGCCGACACCGCGCTGGTGTACGAAGGCGCCAACGCCTGGTCGCTGCGCAAGGTGCCGGCCGGGCTGCGCCGGGGAGCCTGGGTGCAGTCGGTCTACCAGGTCGACGACTCGCCGCGCTACGCCGCCCGCGGCCGCTGGCAGCACACGGCGAGCTTCTCCACCTGGCTCAGCGACGAAACCTGGCGGCCGCTGCCGCGACGCGAATGGAGCGTGCGCAAGGACTACCAGGTGCTGGCCGGCACCAACCGCCACACCATCGTGCCCACCGGCTGGCTGCAGGAGGAGAACAACCTCAAGCTTGCGCTCGACGATTCGGGCCGGCCGCGCGAGGCCATGCCCTACCTGGCGCGGGAATACGGCGTCGCGCGCTACGAGCGCATCAAGGATTACGACTTCTCCGCAGGCAGGGAATACTTCGAGAAAACCGAGCCGTTCTGGGCCCAGGTGCGCGCCGCGTGGCGCGCGATCGGCGAGCGCGGCGGCTTCATGCTGACCCGCCCCGCGGACCAGGGGCAGCTCTTCGTCCCCTTCTTCGAGTACGCGGAGCGGCTCGCGCAGGGTGAGCCCTTCGTGCCCGCGGATGCCCGCGCCTTCATCGACGAGACGCTGCGCAACTCCTACCTCGTGCCCTCCTCCTGAAGGCTAAACCCAACACAGAGGCACAGAGGACACAGAGGGCACAGAGAAAGACTGGAGAGAAGAAAAAGAATTCATCCGCAATTGATGCGTGCGCCGCAGTAGCCATTTCCGCCAGCGGGGCTCCAACCACGAGTATTTATTCCCCTTCGCTCTTCTCTGTGACCTCCGTGTCCTCTGTGCCTCTGTGTTGGGTGTGCAGGCGGTTCAGATGGAGCAGCGGGAGAGGAAGCGCGAGAGCGCGCTGGCGGTGTCCTCCGGGAACTGGTCGATGAAGAAATGCCCGCCGGGCAGCGATTGCGCCTGCACGTCCGCGCAGCGCTTGCGCCATTCGGCGGCGAGGTCGAAGTTCTTCGCCATGCTGCCGTTCGCGCCGTAGAGCACCAGCGTCGGGCAGCCCACCTTCCTGTCGATGTCGGCGCCGTCGTGCTCCATGTCCATCGTCGCCGCCGCGCGGTAGTCCGAGCACGAGCCGTGGATCATCGCCGGATCGCGCCAGCAGCGGCGGTAGTCCTCCAGCATCTGTGCGTCGAAATCCTCGACTTTCGTCGCGCCCCAGCCGACCAGGCAGGTCTCGTAGAAGAAATCGGGGTCGAGCCCGATCATGTGCTCCGGAAACGGATGCGGCTGAGACAGGAAGTACCAGTGCCAGTAGGTGCCGGCGATCCTGCGCGTGACGCCGGTGAACATGGCCCAGGTCGGCGCGATGTCGAGCACCGCCAGGGATGCGACCGCGTCGGGATGGTCGAGCGCCATGCGGTGCGCGGTGCGTCCGCCGCGGTCGTGGCCGACGGCGTGGAAGCGCGGGAACCCCAGCTGCTTCATGACCGCGACCTGATCCCGTGCCATGGCGCGGAACGTGTAGTTGGAATTGTCCGGCGCGCATTTCGGCTTGGACGAGTCGCCGTAGCCGCGCAGATCCGCGCAGACCACCGTGTACTTCTGCGCCAGGATCGGCGCCGTCTTCGCCCACATCGCGAGATTCTGCGGATAGCCGTGCAGCAACAGCAGCGGCGGGCCGTCGCCGCCCGTCACGCAGTTGATCGTGACGTCGCCGGCGGCGATGCGGCGGCGATCGAAACCTTCGAACATGATGACTCCCCCGGCCGTTCGTGATGGCCGGCGGAAGAATTCTAGGCCGGCGCGCCGGATCCCGCTGCCGGCAGCGGGTCCCCGCGGGCGGCCCGGGGTGCTGCGGCTCTACGCGCCATGACGCGGCGATATTGTAGCTATTTGTAACTTCGCGGCGGCCGTGAAACTTTCTCGGGACTCCTGCGTTGTAGTGGTCGCGGCAGCGGCGGGCGCGACGGCGTTGCAATGCATCGTGGGGGTAATCCGCACCGTGCAGCGAAGCCGGGCCTGCGTCGCAAGCCACTGAAAAAAAGAAGTATAGAGGCAAGGACACATTCCAACAT
>DASUFB010000024.1:0-60384 GCA_036274775.1 Burkholderiales bacterium
CTTCTTACTCTTGAGCCTTCATGATGCAGGTAAGACCATCCTCTACGAACAGTCCGGGCGATGACCCCGTCCCCACACCACGCAAGCACCCCAAAAACACGAAGCACCCACACGCATCGGCTGTTTGATTTTTTAAAGAGCGACGCCGCCCGAGGGCGACGGCCGTTTCCGGCGAAAGGTGCGCATTATACGGATCGAAATCCGCGGGTCAACACTTTTCCCCGGATTTTTTGCTGGAAGAACAGGCGGTTTCGCCGGCGCTCCGCCGGCATGGCCGCGAGCTTCAGGACAGCGTGACTTTCGCGAACTTTCTTTTCCCCACCTGCACCACGTAAGGCCCCCCGGGCGGCAGCTTCAGGCCCCTGTCGGAGACCTTTTCGCCGTCCAGCTTCACTCCGCCCTGCTCGATCATGCGCAGGGCTTCCGACGTGCTGGCGGTCAGGTTCGCCTGCTTTAGCACCTGGGAAAGCGCCAGGCCATCCTTCGCGGCGATCCGCACATCGGGGATGTCCCCGGGCACTTCGCCCTGGCGGAAGCGCGCTTCGAAATCGGCCAGCGCCTTGTCCGCCGCCGCCTTGCTGTGGAAGCGCGCCACGATCTCCTGCGCGAACGCCACCTTGATGTCGCGCGGGTTGCGGCCGCCTTCGACGTCCTGCCTCCATTTGCGGACCGTGGACAGCGGCTCGAACGACAGCAGCTCGATGTACTTCCACATGAGATCGTCCGAGATGGACATGAGCTTGCCGAAGATCTGGTCGGGGCTTTCGGTCACGCCGACATAGTTACCCGCGGACTTCGACATCTTCTTCTCGCCGTCGAGGCCGACCAGCAGCGGAACCGTCAATACGCACTGCGGCCGCTGCCCGTAATCCTTCTGCAGCTCGCGGCCTACCAGCAGGTTGAACTTCTGGTCCGTGCCGCCGAGCTCGATGTCGGACTTCAGCGCCACGGAGTCGTATCCCTGCACCAGGGGATACAGGAACTCGTGGATGGCGATCGACTGGCCGCCCTTGTAGCGCTTGCTGAAATCGTCGCGCTCGAGCATGCGCGCCACGTTGTACTTCGCAGCGAGCTTGATCATGTCCGCCGAAGTGAATTTGTCCATCCAGATCGAGTTGAACGCGAGCTCGGTCTTTCCCGGATCGAGGATCTTGAACGCCTGCGCCTGGTAGGTTTTCGCATTCTCGGCGATCTGCTCCCGCGTCAGCGGCGGCCGCGTCGCATTGCGGCCGGTCGGGTCGCCGATCAGACCGGTGAAATCGCCGACCAGGAAAATCACTTGGTGGCCCAGCTCCTGGAACTGGCGCATCTTGTTCATGAGCACCGTATGGCCGAGGTGCAGGTCGGGCGCGGTCGGGTCGAAACCCGCCTTGACGCGCAATGGCCGCCCCCCCCCGAGCCTGTCGACGAGCTCGGCCTCCACGATGAGTTCCTCGGCTCCGCGCCGGATGACTTCCAGTTGTTCCTTGATGTCCATTTTTTCTTTTGTGACCCGGCGTGGCCGCGCCAGTCCCCACCGGCTTGGAACGCTAGTTGCACGTACCGGGTTCCGTCTTGGGGGGAATTTCTGCTAATCTCGCGGCCAACAACCCAGAATACGAACGCATGTTATTGAAGAAAGGCGAAATTCTAGCGCAAAAGCCGCTCCGGCAGCCGGTGGAGGGGCGGCGTACCTGGCCGCTCGTGATCGCCGCCTTGCCGTTTTTCGGCGTAGTTGCCGCATTCGGCATCGCCCCGGATACCGTTCCCGAGCCGATCGACCTGCAACATGTGGTCGAAAACATCGAGATTTCCGTCGCACCGGCCGTCCCCGAAGCCGGGGCACGCTTTTGGCGGGAAGAACGCATCCAGCGGGGCGACACGGTGGCCTCCATCCTGGCAAGGCTCGGCGTCGATGACGCCGAAGCTTCGGCCTACCTGCTGCAAGCCCGGGACGTACGCTCGCTTTACCAGCTCATCCCCGGACGGACCGTCCGCGCGGTCACGACGAGAGACGGCAGGCTCGAATCCCTGACCTACGTGAACACCGACGGACGGCGCCTGCACGTGATGCGCGGCGAGTCCGGATTCTCGGCATCGGAGGAGATGCCCGCCACCGAGCAATGGGTCATGCAAAGCTCGGGAACCATCGAAAGCTCGCTGTTCGCCGCCACGGACGCTTCGGGCATCCCCGAAATCGTGGCGCTGCAGCTGGCGGAAATTTTCTCCAGCGACATCGATTTCCACCGCGACCTGCGCCGCGGCGACCGCTTCTCCGTGGTATACGAGGCGCTGGCGGCCGACGGCGAGTTCCTCGGCTTCGGCCGCGTCCTGTCGGCGGAATTCGTGAACCAGGGGCACGCCTTCCGCGCGGTTTTCTTCCACGATCAGCAGGGCCGCAACGGCTACTACACGCCGGACGGGCGCAACATGCGCAAGGCGTTCCTGCGCTCGCCCATCGAGTTCTCGCGCGTGACATCGGGTTTCACGACCGCACGCTTTCATCCCGTGCTGAAGACCTGGCGCGCGCACAAGGGGATCGACTACGGCGCGCCGCCCGGCACGCGCGTGCGCAGCACGGCCGACGGCCACGTCAAGTTCGCCGGACGCAAGGGCGGGTATGGCAACGTCGTCATCGTGCGCCATCCCAACGGCTACGAAACTCTGTACGCGCACCTGTCGGCCTTCGCTCCCGGGCTGCGGGCCGGACGCCGCGTCGTGCAGGGTGAAGTAGTCGGGTTCGTGGGAAGCACCGGGCTGGTGACCGGCCCGCACCTGCACTACGAATTCCACGTCAACGGCGTACACCAGAACCCGATGCGGCTTGCCATGCCGCCCGGCCCGCCGATCACCGCCGACTCGCGCGCGAGCTTCGAGGAATCCACCCAGCCTCTCCTCGCGCGGCTGGACATGCTGCGCGACACGAACCTCGCGCGTCTCGACTGAAGCCGCACGCGGCTTTCACCGGCCGCGGCTGCTAAACTCCGCGGCCATGGCCAGCAGCAGCTACTACATCGGGTTGATGTCGGGCACGAGCCTGGACGGCGTCGACGCGGTCCTGCTGGAATTCACCGGTGACCGGCATCGCCAGGCCGGTCAGGCCTTCGTCGGATTCGATGCCAGCCTGCGCCGGCGCCTGCTGGCGTTGCACGAAGCGGGACGCGACGAAATCCACCTGGCAGCGCTCGCCGGCAACGACCTTTCCCGCCTCTACGCCACGGCGGTGAAGCGATTGCTCGAAGGCACGCGGACGAGCCCGCGACGCGTGCAAGCCATCGGCTGCCACGGCCAGACCATCCGGCATCGCCCGGATGCGGGCTACACGACCCAGATCGGCAACGGCGCCCTGCTCGCGGAACTGACCGGCATCACCGTCGTCTGCGATTTCCGCAGCCGGGACGTCGCGGCCGGCGGCGAAGGCGCGCCGCTCGTTCCGGCATTCCACAAAGCCGCGTTCTCGCGCGCCGGGATCCATCGCGTCATCGTCAACATCGGCGGCATCGCGAACCTCACCGACCTGGGTCCGGGGCGCGTGCGGGGATTCGACACCGGCCCCGGCAACATGCTGATGGATGCCTGGGTCAGACGGCACAAGGGAAAGAGCTTCGATGCGAACGGGAAATGGGCCGCGGGAGGGACATGCAACCCGCCGCTGCTTCGCAGCCTGCTGTCGGATCCTTACTTCTCGCGTCGCCCGCCGAAGAGCACGGGTCGCGAACTGTTCGGCATTGCATGGCTGGAAAAACGGCTCTCGGCAGCCACTGCTCCCCGCGATGTCCAGGCCACGCTGCTGGAGCTGACCGCCCGGACGATCGGCAGCGCCGTCACCTCGTTCTGCAAAGGCGCAACGGAAGTCTACGTCTGCGGAGGCGGGGCTTCGAACCCGGCGCTGATGTCGCGCATCGCTGCGGCACTGCCCCGCTGCGCCGTCGACTCGACGATGGCCCTCGGCATCCACCCTGACTGGGTGGAAGCCTGCGCGTTCGCGTGGCTGGGACGACAGGCGCTGCTGCTGCGGGCCGGCAACCTGCCCGAGGCAACGGGTGCCAGGGGCCCACGGGTCCTGGGAGCGATCTACCCCGCCTGAAAAACAAGAGGGCGGCAGGCATGCCGCCCTCGACGACCTCGGGACCGCGGGACGCTACGCCGAAAACGAGGATCCGCAACCGCAGGTGGACGTCGCGTTCGGATTCTTGATGACGAACTGGGCGCCTTCGATGCCCTCCTGATAGTCGATCTCCGCGCCGACCAGATACTGGTAGCTCATCGCGTCGATCAGCAGCGTCACGCCGTTCTTCTGCATCGACGCATCGTCCTCGTTCGTCTCTTCATCGAAGGTGAAGCCGTACTGGAAACCGGAGCAACCGCCCCCGGTCACGAACACCCTCAGCTTGAGCTGGGGATTGCCCTCTTCGTCGATCAGTTCCTTCACCTTCCTTGCGGCGCTGTCCGTGAACACCAGGGGCGCCGGCGCTTCAGTTACGGCATTCATTGCCTGCTCCCGAAAACATTTCCACGATTTTCATTATCTTGCCCGCCGGAACCGGGGTCAATCGCCGCCCGACCCTTTCAGCGACACAACTTTCTGGGCCCGGTCGTCGTCCTGGTGCACCAGGCGGCCCTGTACGACCGCGCCGAGCTGGATCTCGAGGGTACGGTAGTGCACGTCGCCGGTCACGTTCGACTTCGGCTGCAGCTCGACATACTCGGAACCATGCACGGGCCCGATGACCGTTCCGTTTATTACGGCATGGGAAACCCGTATCTCCCCCTCAATTTGGGCCTTTTCGCTCAAAACCAAGGTGCTCGGCTGGTCATCCGACGTGGAGACGTTCCCGCGCACCCGGCCGTCGACGCGCAAGCCGCCGCTGAACGAGATGTTGCCTTCCACGGTGGTGCCGGCGCCGATGAGGCTGTCGATGCGATTCTGCGGCTTGGTGGGCTTGGGTCCGAACATGGGCTTTGCTCCGCTCACGAAAGGTTGAAGGTCTGGGTCGAAACCGGCGTGGGATTGCCGGTTTCCATCACGCGCACCTGCACCTTCTTGACGACGGCGCCGGGCGGCATCACGAACGTGCCTTCGACGCGCTGGTAGAACTTGAATGCGAGATTATACGCCTGGCTCGTGTCGTCTTCCTTCGGGAAGCTCAGCACGTCGGGCACACCGGCACGCTCGAAGTCGACGATGAGCTGCAGCTTGCCGCGAAAATCCTTCACGCGCTGCTTGGATTGCGCGATCAGGAGACGGTAGCGGTATTCCCCGGGCAACGCATCGGGTTGCACGCGAAAACGGTTGACGCTGATCCCGCCCGCCTCGCCTCCCGAGGCCATGAGCGTCTGGAAGAAGGCAAGGTCCTCCTTCAGCAGCGCGTTTTCCTCCGTGAGATTGTGGATCTGCGTCGACAGGTTGCCCTGCGTCGCGAGCTCGATCTGCAGCTGTCTCTCCGAGAACGCGACATCCCGGCGCAACGCTGCGTTCTCATCCTGCAGCTTGCTGTTGAGGTCTTCGAGTCGGGCCTTCTCGCGCTGCGCCTGGCTGTTGTCGAAGCCGGCGTATTGCCGCCCGAAGTCGAAGGCGAGCCACCCGCCCCCGACCACTGCCCCGGCGATGATCAGCAGGGAAAGCCAGCGCCAGTACCAGGCAACGTCGGTGCGAACCGCAACGCGCGGGGCTGCAATCCCGAACCGCCGCTTGAGCGCCCTGATCGGTGTCACGGCAACAGGGGCACGTGCCCGATGCCGAGCACCTCGGGCAGCCCGAACATGAGGTTCATGTTCTGCACGGCCTGCCCGGCCGCGCCCTTGACCAGATTATCGATGACGGACAGGACCACGACGGTATCGCCGCCGCCCGGCCGGTGGACGGCGATGCGGCAGACGTTGGCGCCACGCACCGACCGCGTGTCAGGATGGCTGCCAGGCGGCAGCACGTCCACGAACGGCTCATTGGCATAGCGCTTCTCGAACAACGACTGCAGGTCGGCTTCCCTGGTCAGGCGCGCATACAGCGTCGCGTGGATGCCGCGGATGACAGGCGTCAGGTGCGGCACGAAAGTCAGGCCCACCGGAGCGCCGGCCACGCGAGCGAGGCCCTGGCTGATCTCGGGCAAGTGGCGATGGCCGGGCACACCATAGGCCTTGAAGTTGTCCGAGGCTTCGGAAAAAAGGATGTGCACTTCCGCTTTCCTGCCGGCGCCGCTGACGCCCGATTTTGCGTCGGCGATGAGATGCCCCTTGTCGACGATGCCCGCCTCGAGCAGCGGCAGGAAGCCGAGTTGCACGGAAGTGGGATAGCAACCCGGATTGGCCACCAGCCGGGCCTTGCGGATCTGCTCGCGATTGACTTCGGGCAGGCCGTAGACCGCCTCCGCCACCAGGTCGGGGCAGGCGTGCGCCATCCCGTACCACTTCTCCCAGGTGGCGATGTCCTTGATGCGGAAATCCGCCGCCAGGTCGATGACCTTCACCCCCGCCTTGACGAGGGCCGGCGTCTCGCCCATGGCAACACCGTTGGGCGTCGCGAAAAACACGACATTGCACTGCTCGAGAGCACCGGCCGACGGCTCCGTGAACGTCAGCGAAATCCTGCCACGCAGGCTGGGAAACATGTCGGCGACCGGCATGCCCGCGTCCTTGCGCGAGGTAATGACTGCAAGTTCGACTTCCGGGTGGGTCGCGAGAATCCTCAGCAATTCCACCCCGGTGTATCCCGTACCGCCGACAATCCCGACTTTTATCATGTTGACCAATAACTTATTGAAGGATTGATGATATCGCCGGGGTACCGGGGCGCGCAACCTCGGTGCAGGCACCGGCAGGGCCGGGAAATAAAAAAGCCGCCCGGAGGCGGCTTTTTCTGGTTCCTTATCGCTTCGAGAACTGCTTGCGGCGTCGGGCTTTGTGCAGGCCGACCTTCTTCCGCTCCACTTCCCGTGCGTCCCGGGTGATCAGCCCCGCCTTGCTGAGCACCGGCTTGAGCGATGCGTCGTAGTCGACGAGCGCTCGCGCGATGCCGTGTCGAACGGCTCCGGCCTGCCCGGATTCCCCACCCCCGACCACGTTGATCAGAATGTCGAAAGTCGTGAGGTGGTTGGTGAGCTCGAGCGGCTGCCTCACCACCATGCGCCCGGTCTCCCGGGAGAAAAACTTGTCGATGGGTTTGTCGTTGACGACGATGCTGCCCTTGCCGGGCTTGATGAACACGCGCGCCACTGCACTCTTGCGGCGGCCCGTTCCGTAGTTGTACTGATGGGAAATCGCCATTCGAATTCCTAAACGTTGAGGTTCCGGGGCTGCTGGGCTGCGTGCGGATGCTCGGCACCCGCGTACACCTTGAGCTTCTTGAGCATCGCATAGCCGAGCGGTCCCTTCGGCAGCATGCCCTTGACGGCCTTCTCGAGCACGCGGCCCGGGAACCGCGCGTGCAGCTTCGAGAACGTTTCCTTGTAGATGCCGCCCGGATAGGTCGAGTGGCGGTAGTAGACTTTCTGCCGGGCCTTGTCGCCCGTGACGCGCAGCTTCTGCGCATTCACCACGACGATGTAGTCGCCGGTATCCACGTGGGGTGTGAAAGTCGGCTTGTGCTTGCCGCGCAGCCGCTTCGCGATCTCGGCGGCGAGACGCCCCAGTACCTTGTCGGTGGCGTCGACCACGAACCAGTCGCGCTTCACCTCGTGTGATTTTGCAGAGAACGTCTTCATGGCGGACTTCAGCTGGGGCGTTTTAACGAAAGCCGCGTAGTGTAGTGGAACGTCGCTTCCGTTGTCAAACGCGCGAGCGCATCTCAAGTGGCGGATTCCTAAGCGTTTATGGGAAGCGTCGACGCTGCCGGGCGCTGGGCGACAAGCGCCCGGGGGACTTGTCGGTGAAGGCGCAGAGCTTTGAGGGCAAAGCCATTTGGTGAATAATGCGCATCGGCAATTCCACCCCATCATTTCTTCCCCGGGCGTTCCCAATGCGCAAGCTCTGGCTCATTTTTGCCCAGGCGGTCACGATCAGCCTTGCCGCGCTGTTCGTCGTCGTGACGCTGCGGCCCGACCTCGTTTCCTGGTCGGGGCACGGCGGCGGAATCGTCACGGTGCGCGAGGTGGCAGACGGCCCGCGCGAGCGGCCGAGTGCGCTGTCGTTCAGCCCCGCCGCGAGGAAGGCCATGCCCTCCGTGGTGAACATTTTCACGAGCAAGGACGTGAAGGTGCCGCGCCATCCCTTCATGGAAGATCCGCTGTTCCGGAGATTCTTCGGCGACCAGCTCGAAGGCGATACCCAGCACAGCTCCAGCCTCGGCTCCGGCGTCATCGTCGGGCCGGAGGGCTACATCCTGACCAACCACCACGTCGTCGAAGCGGCTGACGAAATCGAGCTGGCTCTCGCGGACGGGCGCAAGAGCCCCGCGAAGGTCGTCGGGACCGACCCCGAGACGGATCTTGCCGTGCTCAAAGTGGACCTTGCGGGGCTGCCGTCGGTGACATTCGGCAATGCCGACAAGCTGTCCGTCGGCGACGTAGTCCTCGCCATCGGCAATCCCTTCGGCGTCGGACAAACCGTGACGATGGGCATCGTCAGCGCGCTGGGGCGCAGCCACCTGGGCATCAGCACCTTCGAGAATTTCATTCAAACGGACGCGGCGATCAACCCTGGCAATTCGGGGGGCGCGCTCGTGGACACTTCTGGAAACCTGATCGGCATCAACAGCGCGATCTATTCCCGCAGCGGCGGCTCGCTCGGTATCGGCTTCGCCATCCCCGCGAACCTCGCGAAGCAGGTCATGGAGCAGATCGTGCGCACCGGCGCGGTCACACGCGGCTGGATCGGCGTGGAAGTGCAGGACCTTTCCCCGGACCTCGCGGAATCGTTCAAGCTCGCGAATGTCCACGGTACCCTGATCGCCGGCGTGCTGCGCGGCGGACCGGCGGACAAGGCCGGCATCCGGCCGGGAGACATCCTGCTCGCGGTGGAAGCGCGGGAAGTCGTCGATTCGACGAACATGCTGAACCTCATCGCGGCGCTCGAACCGGGCAAGCCGGCGACACTGAAGATCCTGCGCAACCGCAACGAGATGTCGGTAAAGGTCAACGTCGGCAAACGACCGAAGCCGATACGCCGCAACGAGCCCGAATAGGGCGTCCCGGCGCGGGCGGGAGCGTCAGTTCGTCTGGCCGGGCCGGGACGGCACCGCGGCCGACTTGGTCACCCACTGCGAGACGAAGATGCCGAGCTCGTAGAGCAGCCACAGCGGCAGTGCGAGCATGACCTGCGACACGACGTCGGGCGGCGTGAAAATCGCGCCCACGACGAACGCGCCTACGATCATGTAGGGCCGGATCTCCTTCAGCGTCGCGACGCTCACCAGCCCCATCCTGACCAGGATCACCACCGCTACCGGCACCTCGAAGGTCACGCCGAAGGCCAGGAACAGGGTCAGCACGAAATCCAGGTACTTGCCGATGTCGGTCATCACGGCCACGCCTTCCGGTGCCACCGAGACCATGAAGTGGAAGACGATGGGGAAGACGAGGTAATAGGCGAAGGCCATTCCACAGATGAACAGCAGCGTGCTGGTCACGATCAGCGGGGCGACGAACTTGCGTTCGTGTGCGTACAGGCCGGGCGCGACGAACGCCCAGACCTGGTAGAGCACGTACGGCAGCGCGATCACGAAGGCAGCCATCATGGTCACCTTCACGGGCACGAAGAACGGCGCCGTCACCTCGGTGGCGATCAGGCGGCCCCCGGCGGGAAGCGAGGCGATCATCGGTTTGGCGAGCAGGGCGTACAGGTCGCGCGCCCACGGGAACAGGCAGATGAACACCAGCAGCAACGCCAGGACACAGCGCAGCAGCCGATCGCGCAGCTCGATCAGGTGCGACATGAAGGAATCGGGCTCGACCGTCATCGTTGCTTGATTGCGGGGAAAGTCGGCGGCTGGCGCGTCGCTCGGGACTCAGCCCGACTTTTCGGTCGCCTTCGCGGCGTCAGCGGAAGCGGCGGGCTCGTTCGCCGCCTGCGGCAGCTCGGCGGACGGGGCCGCGGGCGCGTTCGAAGGTGCGGCGGCGGGGACCATCTGGATGCCCTTCACCTCGGCGGCCGCGGATTCGACCTGCTTCTGGATCTCATCGCCGGCCTGCTTGACCTCGCTTTCGATGTAGTTCACCTGCGATGTCACGGTCTGCTCGATATCCCGGGCCGCGTCCTGCATGGTCGATTTGAGCTTGCGCAGCTCCTCGAGCTCGATCTCGCGGTTGATGTCCGCCTTGACCTCGCCGACGTAGCGCTGCATGCGCCCGACCAGATGGCCGAGCGTCCGCGCCACCCGCGGCAGCCTCTCCGGGCCGATCACGATCAGTGCGACCACCCCGATGACCAGGAGCTCAGATGCGCCGATGTCGAACATGAGCGTGCGCCAGTGCCCGCGGCGTCAGCCCTTGCTCTTGTCCTTGACCTCGCCCTCGAACGTCTGTCCGGGGGATGCGGTATCGAGCCTCGCCGCGGGCTTTTCCTCGTCGCCCTTCATGCCTTCCTTGAAGCCCTTCACGGCGCCACCCAGGTCGGACCCGATGTTGCGCAGCTTCTTGGTGCCGAAGATGAGGAGCACCACCACGAGAACGATCAACCAGTGCCAGATGCTGAAAGAACCCATTTGCCTTCACTCCCGAATCGATGGATCTCTAAACCGAGCGCTGGATCATCCCCGGCAGCGGATCCTTGCCGCCGAGCACGTGCACGTGAACGTGAAATACGTCCTGGCGCCCGATGCGCCCGGTGTTGACGATGGTCCGGAATCCGTCGACGGACCCCTGCTCGCGCGCGAGCCGGCCCGCCAGGACCATGATCTTGCCCAATACCGCCTGGTGCCGCTCCTGCACATGCTGCAGGGAAGGAACGTGCTCCTTCGGTATCAGCATGAAATGCACGGGCGCGACCGGGTTGATGTCGTGAAAGGCGAGCACCTCCTCGTCCTCGTAGACCTTGCGGCTCGGAACTTCGCCCCTGACGATCTTGCAAAAGACGCAATTATCAGCCGTGGTATCCATTGGCGCCTCGGGCGCAGCGATTGCGCATATCCGGCGAACCCCGCGCCACCTCAGCCGGCACGCGATTTTTTTTCGTCGATGCCGGAAATGCCCTCGCGGCGCCTGAGCTCCGCCAGGACGTCGTCCGGGCCGAGGCCATGCCACGCCAGCATGACCAGGCAGTGAAACCACAGATCGGCCGTCTCGCGAACGATGTGAAGTTTATCACCGTCCTTTGCCGCGAGCAGGGTCTCGGCCGCTTCCTCGCCGACCTTTTTCAGGACGGCGTCGTGGCCCTTCGCGAAAAGCGCCGCCACGTAGGAAGCCGAGGGATCGGCGCCCTTGCGCGACGCAATGGTCTGCGCCAGGCGGCGCAGGATTTCGGCGTCTGTCATCGCTTGGATGCGTAAATTTGCGCGGGGTCGCGGACCACCGGCTCGGTCTCCACCCACCTGCCGTCCTCGAGCCTGCGAAAAAAGCAGCGCTCGTGGCCGGTATGGCAGGCAATGCCGCCGGCCTGCTCGACCTCGATCATCAGCACGTCTGCGTCACAATCCACCCGCAGCTCCACGACCGTCTGGAAATGGCCAGATTCCTCACCCTTGCGCCACAGCCGCCCGCGGGAACGCGACCAGTATACCGCCCGTCCCGTGCGAACCGTCTCGGCCAGCGCCTCGCGATTCATCCAGGCGAACATGAGTATCCGCCCGCTGCCCGCCTCCTGGGCGATGACCGGAATCAGGCCCTCGGCGTCGAAGCGCAGCTCGTCCAGCCAGGATTCGTTCGACCCGGACCCGCTCATGTCCTCACCTCGATGCCGCTGTCGGCCATGAAGCGTTTGGCCTGCCCGACGCTGAATTCCCCGTAGTGGAAGATGCTCGCGGCGAGCACGGCATCGGCGTGACCGGAAAGCACCCCGTCGGCGAGGTGCTGCAGGTTGCCGGCGCCGCCGCTCGCGATGATGGGTATCTCCAGCGTGTCCGAGAATGCCCGCGTGACCTCGAGGTCGAAGCCGGCCTTGGTGCCGTCGCGGTCCATGCTCGTGAGCAGGATCTCGCCTGCGCCGGCCGACTGCATGCGCGCGCCCCATTCCAGCGCGTCGAGCCCCGTCGGCCGCCGGCCTCCGTGCGTGAAGACCTCCCAGCGCCCCTGCGCGCCGGCCGCGCGCTTGACGTCGACGGCGACCACGATGCATTGCGAGCCGAAACGGCCGGCGGCCTCCTCGACCAGCCGGGGGTTCTGGACGGCTGCCGTATTGATGCTGACCTGGGCGGCGCCGGCGTTGAGCCGCCGGCGCACGTCGCCGACCTCGCGCACGCCACCGCCGACGGTCAGCGGGATGAAGACTTTCGAAGCCACTTCCTCGACGATGCCGAGGATGAGCCCGCGGTTGTCCGAGCTGGCCGTGATGTCGAGAAAGGTCAGCTCGTCCGCACCCTGCTCATCGTAGCGCTGGGCGATTTCCACGGGGTCTCCGGCATCGCGCAAGGCGACGAAGTTGACGCCCTTGACGACGCGGCCCTCGGTCACGTCGAGACAGGGGATGATGCGTTTGGCGAGGCCCATGGCGTTCGGCGCTGCGAATCGAACCTGGTTGGATGGATGTAGGAGAAGGACCGGCGATCCCGGATTCGTTCGGCCGTGTCGGCGACGCCGGCCCGCTACGCCTTTGCCGCGCCGGGCGCGCCTTGCCCGATCTTGTCGGCGAGCTTTTGCGCTTCCGAAAAGTCCAGCATGCCCTCGTAGATCGCCCTGCCGGTAATGGCGCCCTGGATGCCCTCGCCCTCGGCTTCACACAGCGCCTTGATGTCCGCCAGGCTGGAGATGCCGCCGCTCGCGATGACCGGCACGGACAACTGCCGTGCCAGGCCCACGGTGGCGTCGATGTTGATGCCGCTCATCATGCCGTCCCGGCTGATGTCGGTGTAGATGATCGCTTCGACGCCGAGGTCCTGGAATTTCCTGGCGAGATCGAGCACGTCGTGCCCGGTGACCTTCGACCATCCGTCCACCGCGACCTTGCCGTCCTTCGCGTCCAGCCCCACCATGATGTGACCCGGGAACGCATAGCAGGCATCGTGCAGAAAGCCGGGTGTCTTCACCGCGGCAGTGCCCAGGATGACGTAGGAAATGCCGTCGTCGAGGTAGCGCTCCACCGTGTCGAGGTCGCGGATGCCCCCGCCGAGCTGCACCGGAATGTCGCCGCCGACCGCCTTGACGACCGCCTTGATGGCCTCCTCGTTCTTCGGCTTGCCGGCGAAGGCGCCGTTCAGGTCCACGAGGTGCAGGCGCCTCGCACCCTTGCCGAGCCAATGCCTGGCCATCGCTGCCGGGTCCTCCGAGAACACCGTCGACTCCGACATGGAGCCCTGCTTCAAGCGAACGCAGTGTCCGTCCTTGAGATCGATTGCAGGAATAATCAGCATGGTGTGGATCGATTTGCTACGTCGATCGGAAGATGGGGCAACACTCAGCCGGGGATGGGCCTTCGCATGGAAATCGTGTCAGGAGCTGGCAGCGGACACGGCACCGGCCTGCACGGACGGGCGTATCGACCCATTCCACGAAACAAAATTCGACAATAGCCGCAAGCCGGCAGACTGGCTTTTTTCCGGGTGGAACTGCACGGCAAAAATATTATTCCTTGCGATGGCGCAGGTAAAGCTCGACGGGTAGCGACTGGCCCCGGCGACCAACGCTGCCTCCGGCGTCTGCACGTAGTAGCTGTGCACGAAATAAAAGCGGCTGCCGTCGGCGATGCCCTGCCACATCGGATGGGAGGTCGCCTGGTAGACCTGGTTCCAGCCCATGTGCGGAACCTTGTATCGCTGCCCGTCGCCCTGCGAGCCCGTGTGCGCGAACCTTACGACCCGCCCCGGCAGCACGCCGAGGCCCGGCGTGTCGCCCTCCTCGCTGTGCTCGAACAGCATCTGCAGGCCGATGCACAGGCCGAGGAACGGCTTGCTGCGGGCGGCCTCGAGGACGGGCTCGCGCAGGCCGCGGGCATCCATTTCGCGCATGCAATCCGGCATCGCCCCCTGCCCCGGGAAGACGACCCGGCGCGCCGCGCGCACCTCGGCGGCATCGCTCGTGACGGCGACGGCCTTGCCCGGTGCAACATGCTCGATCGCCTTGGCGACGGAGCGCAGGTTGCCCATCCCGTAGTCGACCACTGCGATGTCAATCATGGTTTCCGCCGCATCGGCACGGCCGCCCCGCTTCACGCTTCGCCGGCCCGTGCGCCCTCGTCAGAGGCTCCCCTTGGTGGACGGCAGCGCGCCCTGCGCGCGCGGATCGATCTCCACCGCCATGCGCAGGGCACGGCCGAAAGCCTTGTAGATGGTTTCGGCCTGGTGATGGGCGTTGCGGCCCTTGAGGTTGTCGATGTGCAGCGTGACCGCGGCGTGGTTCACGAACCCCTGGAAGAATTCGTGCACGAGGTCGACGTCGAATTCGCCGATCAGGCCGCGTGCGTAGTCGACCGAATATTCCAGCCCCGGACGCCCCGAGAGGTCGATGACGACGCGCGACAGCGCCTCGTCCAGCGGCACGTAGGCGTGCCCGTAGCGGCGCACGCCCTTCTTGTCGCCGACGGCCTTCGCGAAGGCCTGGCCCAGCGTGATGCCAACGTCCTCGACCGTGTGATGCGCGTCGATGTGCAGGTCGCCCTTGGCCTGGACGTCCAGGTCCACCATGCCGTGCCGCGCCACCTGGTCGAGCATGTGATCGAAAAAACCGATTCCGGTCGCGAGTCTGGACTTGCCGCTGCCGTCGAGGTTGAGCTTCACCTCGATCTGGGTTTCGAGGGTGTTGCGGGTGACTTGGGCCTGGCGCATGGGAAAGCTGTCCGGATTTGGTCCTATCCTAACCCAAATCAGCCCGCGACCGGCGCGGCCCTTCCCGAAGGCAGCGCCTGGAGTATCGCGCCGAGGGCATCGACGAGTACGTCGCATTGCGCATCCGTGCCGATCGTGATGCGCAGATGGGAGGCGATGCGCGCCGGTTTCTGGAAATTGCGCACGACGATGCCGCGCTCGCGCAGCCGCGCGGAAAGCTCCGCACCGGCGCAGCAGGGATGCCGCACGAACACGAAGTTGGCCACCGAAGGCACGACCTCGAAACCCAGTCCCGTCAGGTTCTCGACGAGCCGCTCGCGGCTGGCCATGACCTTGCGCCAGGTCTCCTCGAAGTAGGCCTGGTCCTCGATCGCGGCCAGCGCGCCGGCCTGGGCGAGGCGATCGAGCGGATAGGAGTTGAAGCTGTCCTTGACGCGGTTCAGCGCCTCGACGAGGTCAGGCTGCCCGATCGCATAGCCCACGCGCAGCCCCGCCAGCGAGCGCGCCTTGGACAGCGTATGGATCACCAGCAGGTTTGCATAGCGCGTGACCAGCGGCACCGCGGAGACGCCGCCGAAATTCACATAGGCCTCGTCCACGACCACGACCGAATCGGGATGCGCCGCGAGCAGCCTCTCTACGTCCGCCAGCGGCAGCTGCCGCCCGGTCGGCGCGTTCGGATTGGGGAAGATGATGCCGCCGTTGGGCTGGCGGTAGTCGTCCACCTCGATCTCGAGGGAGTCGGTCAGCGCAATTTCCCGGTATTCGATGCCGTACAGCCGGCAATAGACCGGGTAGAAGCTGTAGGTGACGTCCGGAAACAGCACCGGCGCATCGTGCTTGAGCAGCGCGAGGAAGGCGTGCGCCAGGACCTCGTCCGAGCCGTTTCCGACGAACACGCTGCCGGGCGAGACGCCGTGGCGCGCGGCGATGGCGCGCGTCAGCCGATCGCTGACCGGGTCCGGGTACAGGCGCAGCGAATCCCCCAGCTCCACGCGCAATGCCTCGATCACCCTGGGGCCCGGACCATAAGGGTTCTCGTTGGTATTGAGCTTGACCAGGTTCGACAGCCTTGGCTGTTCGCCAGGCACGTACGGCGTCAGTCCGCGCACGACCTCGCTCCAGAAGCGGCTCATCGGTGGACCCTGTACAGAGCCGACTTCGCATGGGCCGGCAGGCCTTCGCCGGCGGCAAGCTCGGCAGCGATCATGCCCAGGGTATGTGCGCCGTCGCGCGAGACTTCGATCAGGCTGGTGCGCTTCTGGAAATCGTAGACGCCCAGCGGCGAGGAAAAACGCGCGGTGCCCGACGTCGGCAGCACGTGGTTCGGCCCCGCGCAATAATCGCCGAGGGCCTCGGAAGTGTAGCGCCCCAGGAAGACGGCGCCGGCATGGCGGATTTTCTCCGCCCAGCGCCGCGGCTCCGCGACCGACAGCTCGAGGTGCTCGGGCGCGATGCGGTTGGCGATCGCGCAGGCCTCTTCAAGATCGCGGGTTTCGATCAGCGCGCCGCGACTCTGCAGAGAGGTGCGTATCACGCCCGCGCGAGGCATGTCCACGAGCTGCCGCTCGATGCTGGCCGCGACCCGCTCGATGAAATCCGCGTCCGGGCACAGCAGGATGGCCTGCGCCATCTCGTCATGCTCGGCCTGCGAAAAGAGGTCCATGGCAACCCAGTCCGGATCGCTCGCGCCGTCGCAGATGACGAGGATTTCCGATGGCCCCGCCACCATGTCGATGCCCACGGTGCCGAACACGCGCCGCTTGGCGCTCGCGACGTAGGCATTTCCCGGCCCCACGATCTTGTCCATCCGGGGAATCGTCCGCGTGCCGTAGGCGAGCGCCGCGATCGCCTGTGCCCCGCCTATGGTGAACACGCGGTCCACGCCGGCGATGTCCGCGGCCGCCAGCACGAGGTCGTTGCGCTCCCCGCCGGGCGTGGGCACGACCATGATGATTTCGGACACACCCGCGACCCTGGCCGGCAGCGTGTTCATGAGCACGGTCGATGGATAGGCGGCCTTGCCGCCCGGCACGTAGACGCCGACGCGGTCGAGCGGCGTCACTTTCTGACCGAGCGTCGTGCCGTCGGCCTCGGTGTACTGCCAGGAGGCGAGCGGCTGGCGTTCGTGGTAGGTACGGATGCGGGCCGCGGCCTGCTCGAGCGCAAGGCGCCGCTCCCGCGCGAGGCCGTCGCGCGCCGCCGCCAGCAGCGCACGCGGGATTTCCAGCGCCGAGACCGACGTCGCACCCAGCCTGTCGAACCGGTTCGTGTATTCGAGCACCGCGTCGTCACCGCGCGCCCTGACCTGCGCGAGGATGTCCTCGACCGCCCTCTCGATGCGCTCGTCCTGTGCCTCGTCGAAGGCCAGCAGCCTGGCCAGGCGGGAATCGAAATCCGCGTCACGGGTCGACAGCCGCGCGATCGTGCTCATGCCGGCTCCTTCTGCGTGGCCTGCCGGAACGCGTCGATGACGGGCTGGATGGCGGCGCGCTTGAGCTTCAGGGCGGCCTGGTTCACGATCAGCCGCGCGCTGATGGGCATGATCTCCTCGACGGCGCGCAGCTGGTTGGCCCGCAGCGTGTTGCCGCTCGAGACCAGGTCCACGATGGCATCGGCCAGGCCGACCAGGGGCGCGAGCTCCATCGACCCGTAGAGCTTGATCAGGTCCACGTGCACGCCCTTGGCGGCAAAGTGCTCGCGCGCCGTCTTCAGGTATTTCGTCGCCACGCGCAGGCGCGCCCCCTGCCGGACCGCCGCCTCGTAATCGAACTGCTGCGCCACCGCCACCATCATGCGGCACCGGGCTATGCCCAGGTCGAGAGGCTGGTAGAGCCCCCCGCCGCCATGCTCGAGCAGCACGTCCTTGCCGGCGATGCCGAGATCCGCGGCGCCGTACTGGACATAGGTCGGCACGTCCGAGGCGCGCACGATGATCAAGCTCACCCGCGTGCGGTTGGTGGCCAGGATCAGCTTGCGCGAAGTTTCCGGGTTCTCGGACGCGACGATACCCGCGGCCTCCAGCAGCGGCGCGGTTTCCTCGAATATGCGCCCCTTCGACAGGGCGATCCTGATGTCCATGTGGGTTGGCGCCCCGTGGGCTAGTGGGCACGCCTGATGCGCGCGCCGAGCTGGCTCAGCTTTTCCTCGATGCATTCATAGCCGCGGTCGAGATGGTACACGCGGTCCACCGTCGTCTCGCCCCTGGCGATGAGCCCGGCGAGCACGAGGCTCGCGGACGCGCGCAGGTCCGTGGCCATCACGCCGGCGCCCTGCAGCCCGCCAACGCCGCGCACGACGGCTGTATTGCCCTCCACGTCGATATCGGCACCCAGCCGACGCAGCTCCTGAACGTGCATGAACCGGTTCTCGAAGATCGTTTCCGTCATCACGGCCGTGCCGGCCGCGACGGCGTTCAGCGCCATGAACTGCGCCTGCATGTCCGTCGGGAAGGCGGGATAGGGCGCGGTGCGCAGGCTCACCGACCGGATCGCGCCATTGGTCGACAGCCGGACCCAGTCCTCGCCGTGCTCGACGTGCGCGCCGGCTTCCTGCAGCTTGCCGATCACGGCTTCCAGTATCCCGGCTCGGGTGCCCTTGAGCTTGACGTTGCCGCCGGTGGCGGCGGCCGCGCAAAGGAAAGTGCCGGTCTCGATGCGATCCGGCATGACGCGATGGGTCGCGCCTTGCAGCGCCTTCACGCCTTCGATCGTGATGACGTCGCCGCCGGCGCCGCGGATGCGCGCACCCATGGCGTTCAGGCAGTCGGCGAGGTCCACGACTTCAGGTTCGCGCGCGGCGTTCTCGATCACGGTAATGCCGTCGGCCAGCGTCGCGGCCATCATCAGGTTTTCCGTACCGGTGACGGTGACGAGGTCGAGCACGATATGCGCCCCGCGCAGGCGCTCGGCGCGGGCCAATACGTAGCCCTGCTCGATGTCGATCTGCGCGCCCATGGCCTGCAGCCCCTTGATGTGCAGGTCCACCGGCCGCTGGCCGATCGCGCAGCCGCCCGGCAGGGACACGCGCGCCTTGCCGAAGCGCGCCACCATGGGCCCGAGAACAAGGATGGAGGCGCGCATGGTCTTCACGAGCTCGTAAGGCGCCGAGAGGTTGTGCACGCGCGCCGCCGTCAGGCCGACGCCTAGCTTCTCATCGAGAGACACCTCGACGCCCATCTGGCCGAGAAGGTTGAGCGTCGTCGTGACGTCCCGCAGATGCGGGACGTTCTGCAGCCTCAGCGTGTCCGCCGTGAGCAGCGAGGCGCACAGGATGGGCAGCGCCGCGTTCTTGGCGCCGGAAATGCGCACTTCCCCGGTCAGCGGCACGCCGCCCTGGATGATCAGCTTGTCCACTTGGCGCGTACCGGCTAGCGGGTTGCCCAGTCTTCCGGCGTGAACGTCTTCATGGACAACGCGTGGATCTCCTCGCGCATGCGGTCTCCGAGGGCCCGGTAGACGACCTGGTGCTGCTGGACGCGGGACTTGCCCCGGAACGCGGCGCTGACGATCACGGCCTCGAAATGATGGCCGTCGCCCGCCACATCGACGTGCTCGCACGCGAGGTTCTGCTCGATGTAGGACTTGACCTGTTCGGGGCTGACCATGACACGGCCTTCAGTGACGCAGCTTGTAGCCGCGCGCAAGTAGGGACAGGGTCATAAATGATAAGGCCAAAAGGCACCCTCCCACAATCGCGAAGCTGAGCACCGGGGAGACGTCCGACAGGCCGAAGAAGCCGTAGCGGAACCCGTCGATCATGTAGAAGAAGGGATTGAAGCGGGAAACATGCTGCCAGAAAGGGGGCAGGGAATGGATCGAGTAGAACACCCCCGACAGGAAGGTCAGCGGAACGATGATGAAGTTCTGGAACGCGGCGAGCTGGTCGAACTTGTCCGCCCAGATGCCGGCGATGACGCCCAGCGTGCCGAGCAGCCCGGAGCCCAGCGCCGCGAACAGCAGGATCCAGACGGGGTACTGCAGGGGCACGGGCACGAACAGCGCGGTGATGCCGAACACGCCCAGCCCCACCAGCACCCCGCGCACCATCGACGCCAGCACGTAAGCCGCGAAGAACTCCAGGTGCGACAGCGGCGGCAGCAGCACGAAGATGATGTTGCCCGTGATCTTCGACTGGATCAGGCTGGAGGAGCTGTTGGCGAAGGAATTCTGCAGCAGTGACATCATGGCGAGCCCCGGCACGAGGAAGGCCGTGTAGCGCACGCCGGGATAGACCTGGACGTGCTCCTCGAGGACGTGGGAAAAGATCAGCAGATACAGCAGGGCCGTCAGCACCGGCGCCAGCACGGTCTGGAAGCTGACCTTGCGGAAGCGGGTGATTTCCTTGCGGAACAGCGTCGAGAATCCCATCGTGCTCAGCTGCATGCCCTCCCCCTCAGCTCCTGCGCATGATCCCGACGAAGACTTCCTCGAGGTCGGGCTGTTCCAGCTCCATGAAGGCCGCCGAGAGGCCGTCGGCGCGCAATGCGGCCAGGACCGTCTCGATGTCCGAATAGTCCTTCAGCGACAGCTGGTACTCGCCGCCGCCCGCCGATGCCGTGAGCATGGGAACCAGCGGGGCCGGCAGCGTGCCCTGCGCCAGGCGCAGGCGCAGCTGCGCCCCGGAGTGGCTCTTCAGCAGGTTCGCGGTGGAGTCGAGCGCGACCAGCCTGCCCTGCTTGAGCATGCCCACGCGCGTGCACAGTGCCTCCGCCTCGTCCAGGTAGTGCGTGGTCAGCACGATCGTGTGGCCCTCGCCGTTCAGTTGCCGCACGAATTGCCAGAGCCCCTGGCGCAGCTCGACGTCCACGCCGGCCGTGGGCTCGTCCAGGATGATTACCGGCGGCTTGTGCACCAGCGCCTGTGCCACCAGCACGCGCCGCTTCATGCCGCCGGACAGGGAGCGCATGTTGAAGTCCGCCCGGCTTGTCAGGTCGAGCCGGGCCATGACCTCGTCTATCCACGCGTCGTTGCGGCGCAGCCCGAAATACCCGGACTGAAACCGCAGCGTTTCGCGCACCGTGAAGAAGGGGTCGAAGACGAGCTCCTGCGGCACCACGCCGATCGAGCCCCGTGCGCCGCGGTAGTCGGCCGCAACGTCGTGGCCCATGACCTTCAGGCGCCCGGAATCGGCACGGGCCAGGCCGGCAAGTACGCTGATCAGCGTGGTCTTGCCGGCGCCGTTGGGGCCGAGGAGCGCGAAGAACTCACCCTGCGGGATGTCGAGATCGATGCCGGACAACGCCTGTACCTTCCCGTAGGCCTTGGAGACCCCTCGGATTTCGATGGCAGGGTGCACGGGCGGATGCGGCGTCGGTTCGTCGGGACGGCCGGCGTGGAAAGGCGTGCCGGCAGCTAGGCGCGCAAGGGTATCAGATCGGCGACGCCGTAGAGCTGGGCCAGGCTGAGCAATCCGGCGCCGGCGTTGACGAACTCGATATTCCGGCCTGCGGCGCGCGCACGGCGCACCAGGTCCAGCAGCAGGCCGAGCGCGGCGGAATCGGCGGCCGTCACGCCCGCGAGATCGACGACGAGCGCGCCGCTGCCCGCGCCGGGGTCCTGCGCAAGCAGCTTGCCGACGGTGGCGAACGTCACCGGCCCGTCCACCACCAGGCGATCGCCCTGGCGGGAGATCATTTCGCGGACGGCGGCGGGACCCTGGCCGAGTTCTTCTCGACCAGGCTCTTGATCAGGCCGTCCAGGCCGCCGTTCTGGATTTCCTGGGCAAACAGGTTGCGGTAGTTGATGATCAGGCTCGCGCCCGCGACCCGCACGTCGTAGACCTTCCATCCGTCGGGCGTGCTGTTCATGTCATAGTCCACGCTCATCGGCTGGGCGCCTCCGGGCAGCTTGATGAGCGTCTGCACGGTCGCTTCGGTATCGCCCGGCTTCATCTTGAACGGCCGGTATTCCACGGCGATGCCGCTGTAGGCCGTGAAGGCTGCCGAGTAGGAACGCACCAGCAGCGCCCTGAATTCCCTGACCAGCGTCGTACGCTGCTCCGCCGACGCCTCGCGCCACGGCCGCCCCACCGCGAGACGTGTCATGCGCTCGAAATCGAAATGCGGGGCCACCTTCTGCTCGATCAGCTGCGCAACCTTGGACACGTCGCCCGCACGGATGTCCTTGTCGTTGCGCACCACGCCGAGCACCTCCTCGGTCGTCGCGCGCACCAGCACGTCCGGCGCGACGTTGTCGGCCTGCGCAGCGCCCGCCGCGGCGACCGCCAGCAGGGCGGCGGCGAGCCGGCGTACCAGCGCAGCGGCCGCGCGCCGGCAGGCGCGCATGGATGATGTATTTGCTTGAGACATGTGCTTATCCCAGGTTGCCTGCATGCGAATCACTTTCTCTGCGTACCCGTCTCGGCGGCCTTGCCGTAGAGGAACTGCCCGATCACCTTCTCGAGCACGATCGCCGACTGCGTGATCTTGATATGGTCGCCGTCCTTGAGGTTCTGCTCGTCGCCCCCGCCGTCCATGCCCACGTACTGCTCGCCCAGCAGGCCCGCCGTCAGGATCGAGGCCGACGAGTCTTTCGGAAACGGGTAGCGCTTGTCGATGCGCAGCGCAACATTGGCGCGGAAGGTCCTCGTGTCAAGCGCGATGGCCTCCACTCGTCCCACCACCACGCCGGCACTTTTCACCGGCGCGCGCACCTTCAGGCCGCCTATGTTGTCGAATTCGGCGATCACGCGATAGCCATCGGACACGCTCACGCTGCTCGCGTTCCCCACCTTGAGCGCAAGCACGAACAGCGCCGCCACGCCGGCGGTCACGAATATTCCCACCCACAGATCCAGAGTTGTCCGCTGCATGGTTCAGACTCCCGTGAACATGAAGGCCGTCAGCACGAAATCGAGCGCCAGAACCGCAAGCGCCGAAGTCACCACGGTTCGCGTGACGGCATGAGACACACCTTCGGCCGTCGGGGGCGCGTCGTAGCCCTCGAACAGGGCGATCGCGGTAACGGCCGCGCCGAACACGGCGCTCTTGATGACACCGTTCAGTATGTCGTCGCGCAGGTCGACGCTGGATTGCATCTGCGACCAGAAAGCCCCCGCGTCGACGCCGATGATGACCACCGTGATCAGGTAGCCGCCGAATATGCCCATGACGCTGAAGATGGCGGCAAGCAGCGGCATCGACAGGAAGCCGCCCCAGAACATGGGGCTGATCACGCGCGCGAACGGGTCGACGGCCATCATTTCCATGGCGGACAGCTGCTCGGACGATTTCATGATGCCGAGTTCCGCCGTCATGGCCGAACCGGCCCGGCTGGCGAACAGCAGCGCCGCCACCACGGGCCCCAGCTCGCGGACCAGCGCCAGCGCAACCAGCGTGCCGACCGCCTCCGCCGAACCGTAGCGTTTGAGCGTCTCGTAGCCCTGCAGCCCCAGGACCAGGCCGACGAACAGCCCGGAGACGATGATGATGATCAGGGAGAGCACGCCGGCGAAATGCAGCTCGTCCACGGTCAGCTGGAAGCGCCGGAACGACATCCCCGAGCGCATCAGCACGAGCCCCATGAAGCGTGTGGCCGAGCCCATGCGCCAGACCGCGTTGATCGTCCTGCGGCCGATCAGGCGCAGCCCGGTTGCGAGCGTGCTTCGCATCACCGGCCTATCCCCAGGTCTTCGCCATACGCCGGCGCTCCGTAGTGAAACGGCATCGGCCCGTCCGCCTGCGCATGCACGAACTGGTGAACGAAAGGCTCTTTCGAGGCAAGGACGTCGCGGGGCGTGCCCTGGGCCGCCACCTTGCCCCTGGACAGGAAATAGACATAGTCCACGATCTTCAGGGATTCCTGCACGTCGTGGGTCACCACGATGGACGTCGCGCCCAGGGCATCGTTCAACCGGCGGATCAGGTTGCCGATGATGCCCACCGAGATGGGATCGAGCCCGGTGAAGGGCTCGTCGTACATGATCAGGGCGGGGTCCAGGGCGATGGCACGCGCCAGCGCCACGCGCCTTGCCATGCCGCCCGACAGCTCCGCCGGCTTCAGCGCATGCGCGCCGCGCAGGCCCACGGCATGCAGTTTCATGAGCACGAGGTCGCGGATCATCGACTCGGGAAGATCCGTGTGCTCGCGCATGGGAAACGCGACGTTGTCGAATACGCTCAGGTCCGTGAACAGCGCGCCGAACTGGAACAGCATGCCCATGCGGCGGCGCAGGGCATAGAGCTCTTCGTGCGACAGCTCGTGCACCGGGCGGGAGTCGACCAGCACCCGGCCGCGCGTGGGCCGCAACTGCCCGCCGATCAGCCGCAGCGCCGTGGTCTTGCCCGTGCCGCTGCCGCCCATGATCGCCACCACCTGACCGCGGGCGATGGCCATGTCCACGCCCTGCAGGATGGGGCGTTCGCGATAGGAAAAATCGACACCGGAAAATTCGACGAGATTATCTTGGGGCACTTTGGCTTGGCAAAGGAGCCGGCTGGCGCAAACTGGGCTGCATTGTATCGGAGAGCGCGAGCTGCCGCCGCGAAGCGCGGCGCGGCGCGGGTACGGCGCCCAATCCGGCCGAACGCCGGCTCGCGCAGCTAAGCGTATGAGCAATCAAGGTCTTCTGGCAGAATAGCAGCGCCGCGCCGAGCGCACGGCCCTGGCCGCCATGGACAACCACGAAACAGCCAAACCGGAACTGCTGATCGTCGATGACGATCCGCTCATCATCGACACGCTGAGCTTCGTGCTTGGCAGGGACTACAGCGTGCGCGCGGCCAATTCGCGGTCGCAGGTGAAAAGCCTGCTGCGCCAGCTCGATGCGCCGCCGGAACTGGCGCTGGTGGACCTCGGCCTGCCGCCGACGCCGCACCGCCCCGACGAAGGCTTCCAGCTGATCAACGACCTGCTGGCCCATTCGCCTTCCATCAAGATCCTCGTGCTCTCCGGGCAGAACGACGAAGCCAACGCACGCTATGCGCGCACGCTTGGCGCGGCGGAGTTCATCTCCAAGCCCTGCGAGCCGGACGCGCTCAAGACCCTGCTCGCCAAGGCCCGGCGCATGGCGGAAATGGAGCAGTCCACCACCAGGACCGACACCGGCATCATGGGCTCCGGATTCGCGATCAAGAAGCTGCACCAGCAGATCGCCCAGTATGCGACCGCCCCGTTTCCGGTACTGATCGAGGGCGAGTCCGGCAGCGGCAAGGAACTCGTCGCGCAATCGCTGCACCGGCAGGGCCCGCGCGCGGCCAAGCCATATCTGGCGCTGAACTGCGCCGCGATCTCGCCGTCCCTGGTCGAGCCGACGCTGTTCGGCTACGTGAAGGGCGCCTTCACGGGGGCCGCGACCTCCCGCTCCGGGTACTTCGAGGATGCCCACGAAGGCACGCTCTTCCTCGACGAAATCGGAGAGCTTCCGCTGGAGCTGCAGGCCAAGCTGCTGCGCGTGCTGGAGAACGGCGAGTACCAGCGCGTGGGAGAAACCCAGAGCCGCGTTTCCAACGCGCGGGTCATCGCCGCCACGAACCGGGACCTGCGCCAGGAAGTCCGCGCCGGCCGCTTCCGTGCCGACCTGTACCACCGCCTGTCGGTGTTCTCGGTCGCGGTGCCCCCGTTGCGCGAGCTCGGCGAGGACAAGGTCACGCTGCTCGAGCACTACGCCGCGCTGTACGCGCGCCAGAGCAACAGCAAGCCGTTTCGGCTCGATCCGAAGAGTCTCGAGCTGTGGATGCAGTACGGCTTCCCGGGCAACGTGCGCGAGCTGCGCAACATCGTCATCCGCCTGAGCACGAAGTACCCGGGCGCGACCGTCAACAGCGAGCAGCTGCTGGGTGAATTCGACTGGGAGGAGCCGCTCGGCGAGCAAGGCTCGCCCGCTCCCGCCGGAGACTTCAAGTCCTCGGTCGAGGCCGCGCGCAAGCACCTGCAGGCCAAGAAGGGCTTCCTCCTCGACGAGGCCCTGCGCGAGCTCGAGAGGAGCTACGTGGAGGCGGCGCTCGACATCACGCGGGGCAATCTCAGCCAGGCAGCCAAGCTGCTCGGCATCCACCGGACGACACTCTACAGCCGCATGCAGAACTACGCCCCCGGCACAGGGGAGGGCAACTGATGTATTACGAATTCTTCGGGCTGAAACATGCCCCCTTCAAGATCACCCCGGACACCGATGTGTTCTTCGAAGGCGGCAACCGCGGAGCCATCCTCGAGGCGCTGATCTACGCGATCACCCACGGCGAGGGCATCATCAAGGTCACAGGCGAGGTCGGCAGCGGCAAGACCATGCTCTGCCGCGTGCTGCAGACGCGCCTGCCGCCGAACGTCGAGACGGTTTACCTCGCCAATCCCAGCGTCTCGCCGGACGAAATCCTGCACGCCATAGCCTTCGAGATGCAGCTGCGCGTGCCCAAGGATGCCAGCCGCCTGGAAGTCATGCATGCGCTGAACGACTACCTGGTGGAGCGGCATTCCCAGCAGCGCCAGGTGGTGATCTTCGTCGAGGAATCCCAAGGCATGCCGATATCGACGCTCGAGGAAATCCGCCTGCTGTCCAATCTCGAGACCCAGCATCACAAGCTCCTGCAGATCGTGCTGTTCGGCCAGCCCGAGCTGGACGAGAACCTGCGCCAGCAGAACATCCGCCAGCTGCGCGAGCGAATCACGCACAGCTTCCACCTGCAGCCGCTGGACGCGGAAGATGCGCGCGCATACCTGAACTTTCGCCTGCACGCCGCCGGCTATCATGGCCCGGACTTGTTCAACAGGAGAGTAATCGCTTACATGGCGCGAGCCTGCGGGGGGCTGACGCGGCGCCTGAACCTGGTCGCGGACAAGGCGCTGCTGGCCGCTTTCGCGCAAGGCACGCACAACGTCATGCCGGAGCATGTGCGCGCCGCCGTGCGCGACAGCGAGTTCAGCAGCGTGGAGGCGCCCGCCGCCAGCCGCGCGCCCCTGACCTACGCGCTGGCCGGTCTCGCCGTCGGCGGAATCCTGGGGATCGCGGCCTTCGCGCTCTATCAGGCCTTCAGCTCGCCCAAGCCGTCCGCCACCAGCAACGCCGGCAGCCAGTATGCCCCCGCGCCCGAAGCGACGACTGTGGCGACGGCCGTCACGCCCGCCGCGGCAAATCCCCCCGAGGCCGCGACGGCATCGGCCGCAAGTCCGGACCTGCTGGAACAACGCTTGCAAGCCACGGACCACTGGCTGGGGGAGCAAAGCAGCGGCAATTTCAGCATCCAGCTCCTCGGAGCGGACGATCCCGAACTCCTGAGAGAGTATTTCAAAACAATCGCTAAATATCTTGAAATTGAAAAGGTTTATGTGTACCGTACGACTGCGAATCGGCACCCCTCGTTGACCGTTTTGTATGGCACTTTTGCGACGCGGGATGAAGTCGTGCGGACGCTGCAGGATCTGCCGGAAGAATTGAAGCTCAACCGGCCGTATTATCGGACCATCCAGGGCATCCGCGCTGAAATCGCTCGCCAAAGGTCTTGAAAGTTCAGTGCGTTACGTATCTGCCATGCAGCGGTCGCCAGAATTTTTTTGAGCTGGCAGAAAAATTTTTGACGGATCGGGGTCATGATCATTCTGGGGGGGCACGCGAAGATGCCTGAGGGCGCTGCAACGCCGGGCTCGCGCGCTGTCGCAAGGCGTCACTTGCTGTCGACGGACGTCGCAATGGTCGCCGCGTCGCTGGCCGTGCTGGCCGTTGCAGGCTGCACGACCTATCAGCCCACGGTGCCCCCGTCCAAGGGGCACATGACCGCAGACCAGTACCCCGACAAGACGGCCGAGGACAAAATCCTGCCGCCGGTCACCAGCAACAACCTCGTTCCTCCGCCCAGGCCGCAGATCAAGGCGCCGACCTACAGCGTCGTGGTGAACGAGGTCCCGGTGAAGGAACTGCTGTTCGCCCTGTCCCGCGACACCCGGCAGAACATCGATGTGCATCCATCGGTGCAGGGGCTGGTCTCGCTCAACGCCATCGACGAGACGTTGCCGGCGATCCTCGAGCGCATCGCCCAGCAGGTGAACATCCGTTACCGGACGGAAGGCAAGACCATCATCGTGCTGCCGGACACGCCGTATTTCAGGACCTACAAGGTCAACTACGTGAACATGAACCGCGATACCGCATCGAGCATCGGCGTGAGCGGCGAAATCACGGGCACCGTCAGCGGCGGCACCAACCAGCAGGCCACCCAGCAGACGTCCGGCAACAGCTCCAGCACCAAGGTCGACAGCAAGGCGACGAACAACTTCTGGGACATCCTGCGCCAGAACATCGAGTCCATCCTTTCGGCGACCAAGGCCGCGGCCCAGTCCGCGGAACAACGCGCCGCACGCAACGAAGCCGAGCGCGCCGCGCGCGAGGAGAGGATCGCGCAGGCGGAAGCCGTGTCGAAGGCGGGCGGGAACGCCGCGTCCCTGTTCAGCACCGCCTTCGGAGCTGGCGCGTCCTCCGGGGTGGATTCGAAGAACGACATCGTCATCAATCCGGTGGCCGGCACGGTCTCGGTGCTGGGCACCGAGAAGCAGCAGATGCTGGTCCAGCAATACCTGGACAGCGTGACTTCGGCCTCGCAACGCCAGGTCCTCATCGAAGCGACCATCGCCGAGGTCGTGCTCTCGAACAACTACCAGGCGGGCGTGGATTGGACGCGATTTACCCGCGCCGCCGGCGACGGCTTCAAGTTCCAGCAATCGCTCATCGGGACGAACCTGGCCTCCCCGCCCTTCGTCGCGCTTTCCTACGCCAACCAGCCCGGCTCGAACCCGAGCGTGTCGGCCATGCTCAAGCTGCTGGAGCAGTTCGGCAACACGCGCGTGCTGTCGAGCCCGAAGCTGATGGCGATCAACAACCAGACGGCATTGCTGAAGGTGGTCGACAACCTGGTCTACTTCACGCTGGAATCCCAAGTGCAGACCAGCGCGAACGTGGCGGCGATACAGACGTTCACGTCGACCGCGAGGACGGTGCCGGTCGGGCTGGTGATGAGCGTCACGCCGCAGATCAGCGACAACGGCGCGGTGTCGCTCACGGTCCGGCCCACGATCTCGCGCCGCCTGAGGGACGTGCTCGACCCCAACCCGGACCTGGCCAAGGCAAACGTGCAGAACCCCGTGCCGGAAATCCAGATACGGGAGATGGAATCGGTCCTGCAGGTGTCCAGCGGCAACACGATCGTGCTCGGCGGGCTGATGCAGGACAACGTGCGGCGTGACCGCGACGCGATTCCGGGGCTGGGCCGGCTGCCTTCGCCGGTCGGGGACGCTTTCAGCTATCGCGACGAGGCCGTGTCCAAGACCGAGTTGATCATCTTCATCAAGCCCACCGTCATCCTGAACCCGTCGCTGGACAGCGACGAGCTCAAGTTCTTCAAGCGCTTCCTGCCGACGGTCGATCCCACGGGCAAGACTCCATGAGCCTGCTGCTCCAGGCGCTGCAGAAGGCGGCCAAGAGCCGCGAGGACGGCGACGCCGACCCGTCGTCCGCGGGCTCGCTCGCGCTGGCGGACGAGCTCGCGCTGGAGACCGAGCCGCCGCCGGCCCCGCGCTCCGCGGCCTCCGCGGCGGAATCCGCGCCGGCCGCGACGCCGGCGCAGGCCGCCACCGTCGTGCAGGCGAGCAGCGTCCCCGCCTTCAGCCCGCTCGACTATGCGCGCGAGCACTACATGCTCACCTTCATAGGCGGCGCCTTCCTGGCGGCGCTTGCATACGGTGCCTACGTCTACATCCAGGTCAACCATCCGTTCCGGCGCTCCGCCCCCCCGGCATCGCCGGTCGCGGCGGCGCCCCAGGCGCCGGTCGCGACCGCCCAGCCCGCGTCGCCAGCCGCGAAAATCAGCGGGCTGCCGGGCGGTGCGCCGCTGCCTGCCGCGCCTTCCGCCCCTGCCATCGCGGCGGCAGCTTCCCAGACCACGGCGGCGGCCGCGCCGCTGCCGGCCGCGATGCCCGATGAGACGGCTGCGTCGGGCAAGCCCGCCCCGGCGCGGGACGAAGCCGCGACCAGGCCGGCGCCCCGCAAGAGCGCTCCGGCCCCACTGAAGCTCGCTCGCACGCCGCCGGCGCAGACAGCCGACGCCCCGCCGCTCATCGATGCGAGCGATTCCGTCGAAACGGTCGTCGTGCCTTCGTCGCACGCCAGGGCGGCAGGCGAGGCCGGGCCCAAGGCGGAAGAAAGCAAGCCTTCCGGCGATGCCAAGGCCGCCGATATCTCGGTGCGTCGCGACGCCGCGGGAATCGTGCCCGTGACGCCGACACTGATGCAGGCCTACGAATCCCTGCAACGCGGCGACAGCGCGCGTGCAAAAGAGCTGTACGAGCAGGTCCTGGCTTCAGACCCCCGCAGCGTGGACACCCTGCTGGGCCTGGCGGCGATCTCGATCAACGAAGGCCGCCTCGACGAGGCCACGCGCCACTACCAGAAGGTGCTGGAGCTCGATCCGCGCAACACCTACGCGCAGGCGGGGCTGATCTCCATCGTCGGCGGGGCCGACCTGCAGGCGAGCGAATCCAAGCTCAAGCAGCTGATCTCGCGGGAGCCTTCGGCGTTCCTGTACTTCCTGCTCGGCAATCTGTACGCGGAGCAATCCCAGTGGCCCGCGGCGCAGCAGGCGTACTACCAGGCCTTCCAGATGCAGCCGGACAACCCCGACTACGCATTCAACCTCGCGATCGGCCTCGAGCACATCGGGCAACCGCGCTTCGCCCTCGACTACTACCGCAAGGCCCTCGACCTGTCCTTCAAGAAGGGCCGCGCCAACTTCGACCAGAGTCTCGTCATCCAGCGCGTCGGCCAGCTTTCCAATCGCATCGAGCAGTGAGCGAGCGGCATGTCCGAGCAGCGTAAAAAACTTCGTCTCGGCGAGTTGCTGGTCCAGCAGGGCCTGATCACCCACGACCAGCTGCGCATCGCGCTCACCGAGCAGAAGAGCCAGAACATGCCGATCGGCCGGCTGCTGGTGCGGCTCGGCTTCGTCACGGAAGCGGTCATCCGCGACATCATGGCCCGCACCATCGGCCAGGAGAGCATCGACCTGTCCCAGGTGCTGGTGGACGCCGAGGCCCTCAAGCTCGTCCCGCAGGAATTCGCGCGCCGCCACCGCCTGCTGCCGATCGCCTACGACGCCGACCACAACCTGCTGATCGTCGCGATCACCGAGGTCTTCAATGTCGTCGCCCTGGACCAGCTGCGCGCCACGCTGGGGCACAACATCCAGATGAAGACGGTGCTCGCGGGCCAGGCCCAGCTCGACGAGTTCATCGACCAGTTCTACGGCCACGAGCTTTCGGTCGACGGCATCCTGCGCGAGATCGAGACCGGCGAGATCGACTACCAGAGCCTGCAGCAGGGCGGCGCGGACGAATACACGCAGCCCATCGTGCGCCTGGTCGGCGCCCTGCTGGTGGACGCCGTCAAGCGCGGGGCCTCCGACGTGCACTTCGAGCCGGAGTTCGCCTTCCTGCGCATCCGCTACCGCATCGACGGCGTGCTCGAGCAGGTGCGCAGCCTGCACAAGAACTACTGGCCCGGCATCGCGGTGCGCATCAAGGTCATCAGCGGCATGAACATCGCGGAGACCCGCGCGCCCCAGGACGGACGGCTGTCGCTGAACCTCAACGGGCGCCCCGTCGACTTCCGCGTGTCCTCGCAGCCCACCATCTGGGGCGAGAACATCGTGCTGCGCGTGCTCGACCGCGAGAAGTCCATCATCAGCCTCGAGCACATGAAGCTGCCCAAACCGGTCATGGCGAAGCTGAACCTGATGCTCGCCCGGCCGGAGGGCATCCTCGTGCTGACGGGTCCGACGGGCAGCGGCAAGACGACGACGCTGTATTCCCTGCTCGCCAAGCTCAACGTCGAGTCCGTCAACATCATGACGCTGGAGGATCCGGTCGAATACCCGGTGGCCATGATGCGGCAGACCTCGGTGTCGGAAATGGCGAAGGTCGACTTCGCCAACGGCATCCGCTCCATCATGCGCCAGGACCCGGACATCATCCTGGTCGGCGAGGTGCGCGACAAGGAGACCGCGGAGATGGCGTTCCGCGCGGCGATGACCGGGCATCAGGTGTTCACGACGCTGCACACCAACTCGGCGCTCGGCGCCTTCCCGCGCCTGCTCGACATCGGCATCGCTCCAGACATCATGGCGGGCAACATCATCGGCATCATCGCGCAGCGGCTGGTGCGGGTGCTGTGCACGTACTGCAAGGAGCCCTACACGCCGTCGGTCGAGGAACGCCAGCTGCTGGGCCGCGAAGTCGACGGCGATTTCAAGATCTTCAGGCCGGTGGGATGCAACCGCTGCAACCACCGCGGCTACCGCGGGCGCACTTCGGTCATGGAGATTCTGCACATGGACGCCGACCTGGACGAGCTTGTCGCCAGGCGCGCCAGCCCGCGGGAGATCCGCGAAACCGCGCTGGCGAAGAATTTCCGCACGCTCGCGGAGGAAGGCGTGACACGCGTCATCGAGGGCGTCACGAGCCTCGCGGAAGTCGCGCGCGCCATCGACCTGACGGGGCGCGCCCGCTAGGCGCCCCGCGACGCAACCGCCAGACAGTCCTTCACGCACGCAATCGTCCAGCCCCCGCAGACCGCCCCTCCGCCATGCCCGCATACCAGTACAAGGCGATAGACAGGACCGGCCGGCCGGCGCGCGGCAAGCTGGACGCCGCGAACGAGGTGGACCTCGAGCTGCGCCTGAAGAAGATGGGCCTCGACCTGATCGTGGCCAGGACGGTCCGCAGCCAGGGCGCCACGATGGCGCGCGGAAGCATCACCCGGCAGGACCTGATCACGTTCTGCTTCGACCTCGAGCAGGTGACGCGCGCCGGCATCCCGCTGCTGGAAGGCCTGCGCGACCTGCGCGAAGGCATGGAAAACCCGCGCTTCCGCGAAATCCTGACCTCCGTGCTGGAGGACATCGAGGGCGGCAAGACACTCTCTCAGGCGCTGGCCGGCTTCCCGCGCGTCTTCAACACGGTTTTCGTGAGCCTCGTGCGTGCCGGGGAACTGTCCGGAACGCTCACGGAAGTTTTCGAGAACCTCGCGGCCACGCTGAAGTGGCAGGACGAGCTGGTGTCGCAAACCCGGCGGCTGCTGGTCTACCCCTCGCTCGTGTTCGTGGTCGTCACCGGCGTCATGATGTTCCTGCTGCTCTACCTGGTCCCGCAGATCACCCAGTTGCTGAAGACCATGGGGCTGAAGCTGCCCATCCAGACGCGCGCGCTGATCTGGCTGTCGAACTTCACGGCCGAATGGTGGCCGCTGCTGATCTTCCTGCCGGCGGCGGCGGCGGCCTTCGTCGTATTCATGGTGCGCACGCGGCCGCGCTCCCGCTACCTGTTCGACTACGCCATCCTGCACGTGCCGGTCACCGGGGATATCCTGCAGAAGATCATCCTGGCGCGCTTCGCCAACTTCTTCGCCCTGATGTACCGCTCCGGCATCACCATCCTCGATGCCGTCAAGACCAGCGAGGACATCGTCGCCAACCGCTTCATCGCGGACGGGCTGCAGCGCGCAGGGCAGCAGATCAACTCGGGCGAAAGCCTGTCGGAAGCATTCCAGAACCTCGGGATGTTTCCGCCGCTGGTCATCCGCATGCTGCGCGTCGGCGAGACCACGGGTGCGCTCGACACTGCCCTGCTGAACGTGACCTATTTCTACAACCGCGACGTCAAGGACTCGGTGGACAAGGCGCTCAAGCTGCTGGAACCCACCCTGACCCTGGTGCTCGGCGGGATGCTGGCGCTGATCCTGTTTTCGGTGCTGACCCCGGTGTACGATGTGATCGGCAAGCTGAAGCTCTGAGACCATGGCGT
This sequence comes from Burkholderiales bacterium, assembly GCA_036274775.1. Lineage (GTDB taxonomy): Bacteria > Pseudomonadota > Gammaproteobacteria > Burkholderiales > JACQAP01 > JACQAP01. Next base: position 33,604 of record DASUFB010000024.1, read on the forward strand.
CCAAACTCCTGCTTTGCGTATCGAGCGACCAGGCCACCGTCGCGCTCTGGCGGCGCGACCGGCTGCTGAGCTGCACGCGCTTCGAGAACGCCGAGGCGGGCTGGACCGCCTTCGCAACATACCTGCGCGGCGTGCACGGCGTGGCGGTGCATATCATCGTGGACACGGTCGAGGAGGATTTCCGCTTCGAGACGCTGCCGCACATACGCGGCGGGGATCGCGCCGAGATGGTCGGGCGCAAACTCAAGCAGCTGTACCGGACCACGCCCTATACCTCGTATGCCCTGCAGGAAAGGCAGACGGGAAAGCGCCGCGACGACCGCTACCTGTTCGCGGCGCTCACGAATCCCGACATGCTGGCCGGCTGGCTGCGCGCCATCGAGGCCACCAGCCTGCCGGTGTCGGGCATCTATCCGCTCGCGCTCGTCAGCGCCTCGCTGATCGAGCGGCTCAAGCTCAAGAGCCCGAACCTGCTGATCATCAGCAAGAACGCCGCCGGCCTGCGCCAGACGTTCTTCAAGAATCTGAAATTCCGCATCAGCCGGCTCACGCCGCTGCGCGGCGGCGCCGACGTCGCGGAGCAGCACTACGCCGACGAGATCGGCAACACGCGCATGTACCTGGACGCCCTGACCGTCACCCACGTCGACGACACGATCGAGGTCCTCGTTCTCGACCAGGACGGCTCGCTGGCCGGGCTGCCCGCGGCGATCATGCGCGGGCGGCCGAACATGCAATGCGAGCACCTCGACATCAACGCCATCCAGGCGCGTTTCGAGATTCCGGCCTCGGACCTGGAAGCATCCAACGACGCGCTCTACCTGCACCTGCTGGGCAGGCAGGCGCCCACGCTGAACCTCGCGCCGCCGCAGCTGACCCGCACCTACCAGCGCTTCGCCACGGGAAGGTGGGTCTACGCGGGTTCCGGTGCGCTGGTGGTCGCCGCCGCGATATGGAGCGGCGTCAATCTGCTCCGGTCGATGGGCGTGGAGGCCGACACGGTGACCACACAGAGGCAGACACGCGAGTACCAGTCGAAATACCAGCAGGTGACGGCCCAGTTTCCGGATGCCCCCACCAGCGCGGACAACCTCCGGGGGACGGTGCAGGCCGCCGAGCAGATACACGCGCAGCTGCGCACGCCCGACGCGATGTTCGCCACCGTGAGCCGCGCGCTCGATGCGGCGCCCGACATCAGGCTGCAGCGCGTCGAGTGGCACTACGGGGACACGCCGCCGGCCAAGCCCGGCATGAACCCCGCCGCGGCGCCGGAACCCGGGCCGGGCAGCCTGGTCCAGACCGGCATCGTGCAGGGCGAGGTCGTGAAATTCACGGGGAATTATCGCGGCGCCATGGAGGCGATCAACGGCTTCCTGCAGGCGATCGCCAGCGATCCGGCAGTGGCCGAGGTGAAGGTGCTGAAGCTGCCGCTGGACGTGCGCTCCAATGCCGGGCTCAACGGCAGCACGACCGGAACGCCGGGCAGGGAGACGGCCGAGTTCGAAGTGGAAGTCATTTACCGCAGCGGGGTCTGAATGCAGCTGACATCGAAGGACATGCGGGCCCTGCGGATGCCCGCCGCCGCGCTGGTCGCCGCCGTCGTCGCGTCATATGTGATGGTTTCCTTTTCCTGGGGACACTACGAGCAGGTACGCAGGCAGTACCGCGACGAGCTCAACGCGCTGCAGGACGCCCGTACGCGCTACCAGCGCTCCGGCGAAGAGCGCGAAACCATCACCCATTACCTGCAGGCGTACCGGCAGCTCGAGAAAACCGGCTTCGTCGGCCCGGAGCAGCGCCTGAACTGGGTCGAAAGCCTGCGCGCCGCGAACGCGCAGGCGGGCCTGTTCGGGGTCGACTACCAGTTGAGCGCGCAGGAAACTTATCCCTACGTGGCCAGGGAAAACCCCATGGGCAGCCGCGTGCGGCGCTCGAAGATGCGGCTGTCGTTCGGCGTGCTGCACGAGGGCGATATCACGCGGCTGTTGCAGGCCCTGGCCGACCAGCACCCGGGGATGTATTCGATCGACAACTGCTCGCTCGACCGCGCCGGGCGCCAGGGACCCCCGGTGCCGAAGCAGGCGAACCTGACGGCCGAATGCGAGCTGTCATGGCTGACGCTGGAACCGGGGGACGACAGGTCATGAGAAGCACGCCTGTTGCCGCATGGTTGCTGGTCGCGAGCCTCGTACCGGCGTCGGCAAGCGTCGCGGAGCCGCTCGGCAGGCTTTTCTTCACGCCCGCGCAACGGCACATGCTCGACGCCGGGAAATACTCCACCCCGAGGAAGACGGAAAAGCCGGTGCCGAGGACCATGCAGATCGACGGCATCGTGACGCGCAGCGATGCCGAGAGCACGATCTGGGTGAACGGCAAGGCCTATCACGACGGTTCGCCCGAAGGGGTGCGCGTGGGCACGGACCCCAGGACGCCGGAGACCGGCTCGGTGCGCGTGCCCGGCAAGGCGACGGCACGCGTCAAGGTCGGCCAGCAGCTGGAGCTGAACTCGGGGCGCATCCAGGAAAGCTTCGCGCGGACGAAACGCGCGCAGCGCGACGCCCGGCCCGACGCTGCCGAGACGCAAGCCGCACCCGGAACTGCGCAGCGCGAAGCGGCGCCGAAGGCCGGGGCCGCCGCACCGACGCCGTCGCGCTGAGCGCCCGGCCGGGGCTTTCCATCCGCTCGCGCCCACGAACATGACCGGCCACTCTGCCCGCCGCCCGGCGGAACTCAGCGGCCAGCGCGGCCAGATCGTCATCATGATCGTGCTCATGCTGGCGATCGGCACCGGCTTCCTCGTCTTCAGCCTCGCGCAGCCGCGCGCCGACATCATCCAGAAAAACGCCGAGACCGATGCCGCGCTCGCCCAGGTCAAGCTGGCGCTGATCGGATGGTCCGCGACGCGCACGCCGACCTCGACTGCTCCCACATCCAGGCCCGGGGAACTGCCTTGCCCGGACATGAACAACAACGGCATGGACGACGACGGCGGCTGCGCGGCCGGCGCGATCGGCCGCGTGCCGTGGCAGACGCTGGGCATCCCGGAACCCAAGGACGGCAGCGGCGAAACGATCTGGTACGCGATCGCCGGGCCGTTCCGCTACAAGGCGCAGGCCAACGCGCCGATCACGAGCGACACCATGGGCAACTTGACGGTTTATCTCGGCAGCAGCGCCATGAGCCTTACAACCCAGGCGGTCGCGGTGCTGTTTGCCCCCGGCCCGCCGGTGGGGTCGCAGGCGCGCGGCGCGACGACGACTACTTGCGCGACAACCGGAACGACCATTGCGCAGGTCAACTGCGCGGCGAATTACCTGGAAGCCACCGGTGGGGGCAACAATGCCCAGACCGGCGGGCCGTTCATTCAGGCAGTGAAATCGGCGTCGTTCAACGATCGCGTGCTGGCCATCACCAACGCCGACCTGATGCCCGCCGTCGAACCTCGCGTCGCCTACGAAATGATGTCCTACCTGAACCGCTATCGGGCCGCCATCCCGTCGCACGTCTACCCCTGGGCGGACCTGTCGGACGGCGACAGCAACGGCGACCCCGGCACGGCCGCGTACAATCGCGGCCGCTTCCCGTGCGGAAACGCGCTTCCCGTGAACTGGGGCAGCAGCGGCACGCCGACGCTGCCGGACTGGCTCACCAACGGCTGTCCAGCATCCACGGGATGGGCCGGCGTAATTTACTATGCGGTGGCGACGAACTTGCTGGAAAATGGCGGCACCGGATGCACGACGCCGGGATGCGCGGCCCACGGCGGGCTCAACATCACCAACTCGGGCCGCGTCTTCCTGTGCACGTACGGCGCATCTCCGTTCACGTGCCCGCTGTCGAACGTCTCCCCGGGCCTGCAGAACGTCCTTCTGCTCATCACGCCGGGCGGATGGGAGGGCGGGGCGCACTCCTGGTCGAATACCACCTGGAGCCCGATTACCGGTTATTTCGAGGATGCCACGAACGGCAACAACAGCAACGACAACTACGCCATTCCTTCTTCGACGAGCACGAATCGTGATCGCATGTTCATCATGCAATAACCCGCCCCGCAGCGAGCGCGGCTTCAGCCTGATCGAGCTGGCGATCGCGGTGTTCATCATGGCGCTGCTGATCGGCAGCATCCTGGTACCGCTGCAGAGCCAGATCGAGAGCCGCAAGATCGACGAAACTCAGCGCATGCTCGACCAGGCGCGGGAACTGTTGCTCGGCTACGCCGCCGCCAACGGCTACCTGCCCTGCCCGGCGAGCACCACGAGCAACGGCCAGGAGCTCGGCAACCACACGACCGGCGTGTGCGACGCCACGGTGACCGGAACCAACGCGTACGTCGGATTCCTGCCGGCGGTGACGCTGGGCTATACGCCCATCGACGGCAGCGGTTATGCGCTCGACGCTTGGGGGCTTGCCCAGAATCGCATTCGCTACGCAGTCACGAATGTCGATATCGCAACCTCGACTCCTTGTCCCACCGCGGTAACCAAGCCTTTTACCAAAGCAAATGGCATGCGTACCGCGACAATGAGCTGCATTCAGTCTCTGTCCACGCTGCTTTACGTCTGCAATACCGGAACCGGCGTCTCCGGCACCGGCTGCTCGGCCGCCACGGCGGAGCTGTCGGACAACGCGATTGCCGTCGTATGGTCGCTGGGCTCGAACGCCCCCAACGGCGGCAATGCGCCGCACGAGGACAAGAACCTGGACAACAACCGGGTTTTCGTGCTGGCGCCCTACTCCAGGGTGTCGGGCTCGGAATTCGACGACCAGCTGGTGTGGATCGGGCCTCCGATCCTGTTCAGCCGCCTGCTGTCTTCCGGGGCGCTGCCCTGAGGGTCAGCAATCGAGACGGGACGACGGGCGTGACCGACATCAGGATAGTCGTGCCAGGGTGAAGCACACGCGCCCCGGCTCGTTGCTCGACAGCGTGACGGCATAGCCCTGCTCCCGGGCAAAGCGCGCAACCTGGTACATCCCCACGCCAAGGCCTGTGTTCGACTGCACCGGGGAATTGAACAGCTGCGCGGCGAGCGCGTCCGCAATGGCGGCACCGTCGTCGCACACGGACAGCACGAATCCATCCTGCCATTGCAGCCTCACCAGGATGCGCAGGCCGGTTTCGAGCTTGCGCTTCTCGAGGGCGTTCTGCAGCAGGTTCTCCGCGACCGATTCGAACAGATCGGAGGGCAGCAGGCGATCCTCCGGCAGCGTCCCTGCCTCGAACTCCACGCGCTCGTGGCTGAAACGCTGGCGCAGTTCCTGCCACCAGTCCTTGCCCGGCTTGCGATCCTGCCCGACCGGCGGCTTGGTGTTGAGCTTGTCCAGCGTGATCTGCAGCCGCTGCGTGATCTGCGGCAGCTGGCGCTGCATCAGCAGGCGCAACGCCTCCGAGTCGCTCTCATCGCTCGTCTCCGCGGCTGCGCACAGCGAGCGCAGGGTCTGCAGCAGGTTCTTGACGTCATGGGTGAGCCGCGATCCCGTCTCGTAGATGGCCTGCACGTAGGCATTGCGGCGCTGCTCCTGCTCACGGACCTTGGCGTCGTAATAGTCGCCCAGCAGCCGCGCCAGCAGGCGGATGTGCAGCACCAGCGCCGGGCTCGGCGACCAGCGGGTGTACAGGCTCAGCGTCAGCCCGCCGAACGTGAACACGGTGGAATAGCGCGTGAGCTCGCCCGCGCTGCCGGTCGAGCTTTTCGACTGCCACGAGATGCCCGACAGCCACGGCAGGCCGGCCATCTCGTGGGCGGCGACGATGACGAACTTGTCGGGGTCGCGTTCGCGGTCGGCGAGTGCCGCGAGGCTGTGCATCCAGCGCTCGAACGGCACGCCTATGCTCAGGAAATAGCGCGTGACGAGCTGGCCGATGCCGGCGAATCCGGCGCGCGGGTCCCACAGCAGGGACAGGGCCACCAGCAGGCCGGCCGCGACGATGAGCGCCTGGGCGAGAGAGATGACATAGTTGCCGTGGCTCACTTGCTTGATCGCGAAGGCCCCGAGAACCAGCACCACGACCATCAGGAACAGCAGCAGGCTGTAGAAGAGGTCCACCGAATAGGCGGAGGACGACGAAAACTTCTCTGTGCGCACGAAGAAGATGGCCACCGCCGGGATGACCAGCCCGTAGCGCACCAGTGCCTTGAACGGCTCGGAAAACGCCTGGTCCTCGAACAGGTGCGGAACGACCCACGTCAGCAGCACGGAAAGCAGGTAGACCGCCGCGAGCAGCGAGACCATGCGGCTGCGGAAATTCTTGATGCCGGGGACGTTGCCGCCGATCAGCGAGAACAGCACCGAGATCCACAATGCCATGAGCCAGTAGCTCGCCGCCGCGATGAGCAGGACCGCCGCGCCGATGATCAGGGCGACCTGGCCCGGGATCAGCTTCTGGCCGCCACGCCACAACGGCTGCCACAGCAGGAAAAAACCGAAGTGCGACAGCAGCAGCGCGCGCGCCAGCGGATCTCCCAGCTCCAGCATCAGCGCGCAATGCAGGGCCAGCAGCGCCAGCGAAAGCCAGTGTTGCTGCCGGATGGCGGCGAGCCCGCGTTGGATCGGGGAGGGGACGGTCGCTTCTGCGCTCATGGGAAAGCCTGCCTGCAAAAGCAGTGTACCGCACCTGCCGGCAGCATCGGACGCTGCCGGGGCGAGGCCGTCCGGCGCACGAGGGTTTGACGAAAATTCGACGGCCGCGACGGAAACACAACGCCGCCATCCGGCAGGAATAAGTTTCCGATTGCGAGCGCTCCGCCGCAACCGATTCCATGAACATGGTGTTTATCCATCTATTTCATGACTTTAAGGTTCCACGGACGCGGCCGGGCCGGCTCACCCCGGCAACCCGGAGCACCGCGCCGGCCCGGATGCTTCGCGAAAATGACGACGGCAAGTATTTTCCGGCCCCGGATCCGCGCTGGCATGCTTCTGGCGTCTGCCGAGCCACCGGGAAGCGTTCCCGGGAGAACTGGAGCATTCCATGAATCGGACAACCAATCGAGGATTTACGCTGATCGAAATCGCCATCGTGCTGGTGATCATCGGTCTTCTGCTCGGCGGCGTGCTCAAGGGCCAGGAGCTCATCAACAACGCCAAGGTCAAGAGCTACGCGACCGACTTTCGCAACATCCCGGTCATGCTCTACGGCTACCAGGACCGCTTCAAGGCCCTGCCGGGCGACGATGCGCTGGTGACCACCCACATTCCCGGCTCGACCGCTGCCACCACGCCCGCAGGTACCATCGGCAACGGCGTCATCAACGGCGCGTGGGACACCGCCACGAACACCGACGAGAGCTGCCTGTTCTGGCAGCACGTGCGCCTGGCCAACCTGGCGCCGGGCTCGACCACGGTGAGCTGCGCGGCCAACGCCGACTACTGGCCGAAGAACGCCAACGGCGGCCAGATCGGCATCCAGAGCAACACGAGTTTCACGACCATGACGGGCACGATGAACGGCAGCTACATCATCTGCTCGAAGAACGTGCTGGGCCAGTTCGTGCTGCAGCTCGATGCCACGCTGGACGACGGCAACCCGGCCACGGGCTCGATGCGCGCGATCCAGACCTCGGCCATCCCCGGCGCGCCGTCCACGACCGCCACCGTGCAGGCCAATCCGGCTGACAGCTTTACCGTCTGCTTCAGCGTCTAACCGGATCCGGACCCGAAAAACAGCCCGCCTCGCGCGGGCTGTTTTTTTTGGTCAACCCTGCAGCAGGAACATCTCCGCCGCGACCAGGTTCTCCTCCAATCCGCGCAGCACGACCACGTCGCCCTCGGCGAGCCGTGTCTGGGCCAGCGGCGTGCTGTCGCGGACGCTGCGCCGGCGCACGGCGGTGACCTCCACGTCGAAGCGGGCCAGATTGAGCTCCTGCAGAGAGCGGCCGACGGTGCGTGAGCCGTGGGGCAGGACGACGGAACGCAGCCGCGGCTGCAGCTCGCTGCGCTCGTCGTCGTCGGTCACGCCGCGGTAGAAACCCCGGAACAGGCTGTACTGCTGCTCGCGCGCGTCGCGGATGCGCTTGAGCACGCGGTTCAGCGGAACGCCCAGCAGCAGCAGCGCCTGCGTACCGAGCATCAGGCTGCCTTCGAGGATCTCCGCGACGACTTCGGCGGCGCCCGCCTGCTTGAGCCGGTCGACGTCGCTGTCGTCCACGGTGCGCACCACCACCGGCAACCCCGGACGCAGCTCAGCCACCAGGGCAAGGATGCCCAGCGCCGACCGGGTATTCGCGTACGACACCACCACCACCTTCGCGCGCAGGAGTCCCGCCGCGACGAGCACCTCGCGACGCGCGGCATCGCCGAAAACCACGCTCTCGCCCGCGGCGGCGGCCTCGCGCACTCGTTGCGGGTCCAGATCCAGCGCGATGCAGGGAATGCTCTCCCGGGCGAGGAATCGCGCCAGGTTCTGGCCGCTGCGCCCGAAGCCGCAGATGATGACATGGCCGTCGGCGGCCATGGTGCGTATGGAGATGTCGTGGAGCGCCACGGCGCGATGCATCCACTCGGCGGCCACGAAGCGGCGCACGAGGTGCTCGCTGCGGTCGACCAGGAAGGGCGACACCAGCATCGACAGCACGAGTGTAGCCAGGGCCACCTGCAGGACGGGCACGCTCAGCAGTTGCAGTTGCGCCGCCTGCGCCAGGAGCACCAGCCCGAACTCGCCGGCGCCGGTGAGCGCCAGCCCGGTGCGCAGGGCCACGGCGGCTTCCGCCCCCGTCAGGCGCACGAGCGCCGCGATCAGCGCGAACTTCCCGACCATCACCCCGGCGAGCAGCATCGCGATCCACGGCCAGTCCTGCGCGAGGACGTGCAGGTCCAGACGCATGCCGACCGTAACGAAAAACAGGCCCAGCAGCACGTCGCGGAACGGCTTGATGTCCTCCTCGACGTGGTACCGGTACTGGGTCTCCGAAATCAGCATGCCGGCCAGGAAGGCGCCGAGGGCGAGCGACAGGCCGGCAAGTCCCGTCAGCCACGCCAGCCCGAGCGTGATGAGCAGCACGTTCAGCACGAACAGCTCCGGCGACTTGCGCCGCGCCACCAGCCCGAACCAGTGGCGCATCAGGGGCTGGCCCGCCGCCAGCACCAGCAGCAGCACCAGGCTCGCCTTGGCGAGCGCCAGCAGCAGCTCGCGCACGAGCACCTCGCCCCCCTGTCCCAGCACCGGGAAGACGATGAGCAGCGGCACCACGGCGAGGTCCTGGAACAGCAGGATGCCGATGATCCGCCGCCCGTGCGGCGTATTGAGCTCCAGCCTTTCCGCCAGCATCTTGGCGAGGATGGCGGTCGAGGACATGGCGAATATGCCGCCCAGCACCAGCCCGCCCCGCCAGTCCAGGCCGCAGAGCATGGCGAGCGCGATGCAGGCAAGCAGCGTCGCGCCCACCTGCGCGACGCCCAGCCCGAGGACCACGCGGCGCATGGTCACGAGCTTGGGCAGGCTGAATTCCAGCCCGATGCTGAACATCAGAAAGACGATGCCGAACTCGGCGAGGTAACGTGTGTGCTCGTCGTCCGGCACCATGCCGACGGCGTGCGGGCCGAGGACGACGCCCACCAGGAGGTATCCCAGCAGGGCCGGCAACCGCAGCGCCCGGAAAATCACCACCACCACCACGGCGGTCGTGAGCAGAACGAGCACGAGTTCGAGTACGTCTAGCTTCATGGGACCGGCTTGCGACTACGGGAAGCCGGCAGACTGTAGCACACGGGTTTTGTGCGCCGCGCACGGCCGGTCGCTCCGGCACCATGGGTTATACTCGGCGCCCATGGCGAAACTGGGCCTCATCGACTCTGAGCTTGCGCTCGCGGCGGGACGCCGCGTGCTGGAGATCGAAGCCCGGGCGGTGCTGGAGCTGGCAGGCCGGCTGGACGAAAATTTCGTTCGCGCCGCCGCCATCGTTTTCGGCTGCAAGGGACGCGTGGTGGTCAGCGGCATCGGTAAGTCGGGCCATGTCGCGCGCAAGATCGCCTCCACGCTGGCGAGCACGGGCACGCCCGCCTTCTTCGTGCATCCGGCCGAGGCGAGCCACGGCGACCTGGGAATGGTCACCCGCGACGACGTCATGATCGCCCTGTCGAATTCCGGCGAGAGCAGCGAGCTGCTGGTCATCGTGCCGCTCGTCAAGCGCATGGGCGGCAGGCTCATCGCCATCACCGGGGACCCCGCCTCGTCCCTCGCGCGCGAAGCCGACGTGCACCTGGATGCGCGCGTGGCCGAAGAGGCCTGCTCGCTCGGCCTCGCGCCGACGGCGAGCACGACCGCCGCGCTGGCGCTCGGCGACGCGCTCGCCGTCACGCTGCTCGAGGCGCGCGGGTTCGGCCAGGAAGACTTCGCCCGCTCGCACCCGGGCGGCAGCCTCGGCCGGCGCCTGCTCACGCATGTGCGCGACGTCATGCGCACCGGGGATGCCGTTCCGCGCGTCGCCGGCACCGCGTCGTTCGCCGACGCCATCCTGGAGATTTCGCGCAAGGGCATGGGCATGACGGCGGTCATGGGCGACGGCGGCCGCGTGGCCGGGATATTCACCGACGGCGACCTGCGCCGCGCGCTGGAGAAGGGCGGCGACCTGCGTTCGATGCCGCTCGCGAAGCTCATGACGCCAGGCCCGCGCTGGGTGCGCCCCGAGCAGCTCGCCGCCGAGGCGGCGGACCTCATGGAGCAGGCCAGGATCACGCAACTGCTGGTGCTGGACGCGCAGGGCGGGCTCGTCGGCGCGCTGAACATGCACGACCTCATGCGCGCGAAGGTCATCTGATGAGCAAGCGCCTCGCCCTGCGCGCGCAGCGCGTCCGGCTCGCGATATTCGACGTCGACGGCGTGCTCACCGATGGCACCGTGTACGTCGGCGAACGCGGCGAGCAGCTCAAGGCCTTCAACATCCTCGACGGCCTGGGCATGAAGATGCTCGCCGCGAGCGGCGTGGTCACGGCGCTGCTGTCCGGGCGCAAGTCGCCCATGGTGGCCGTGCGGGCGAAGGAAATGGGCGTTGCGCATGTCCTGCAGGGCGTCGACGCCAAGCTCGACGCCTACCGGCACCTGCTGCGCAAGCTGCGCGTGGCCGAGGAGGAATGCTCGTTCATGGGCGACGATCTGCCCGACGTGCCGGTGCTGCGCCGCTGCGGGCTGGCGCTGAGCGTGCCGGATGCGCCGGAAATCGTGCGCACGCATGCGCACTACGTGACCCGGGCCCGCGGTGGCGGCGGCGCGGTCCGCGAGGCCTGCGAGTTCCTCATGCGCGCGCAGGGAACCCTGGCGCGCCAGCTGGAGCCCTACCTGGCATGAACGACAGGCTGGTAACCTGGTCGCCGCTGATCCTGCTCGCCCTGCTCGCGTCGATGAGCTTCTGGCTCGACCACAAGGTGCAGCCCGCGGCGAGGCGGCCTGACGGCAGTACCCGCCACGACCCGGATTTCTACATCGAAGGCTTCACGGCGGTGAAGATGAACCCCGATGGCACGCGCCGCTACAGCCTGGTGGCAACGAAGCTGGTGCACTATCCGGACGACAACAGCACGCAGCTCACGCAGCCGCGCCTGGTCTATTTCGACTACGAGCGGGCGCCGGTGAGGGTGCGCTCGGAAAGGGCGGAAGCCGTCCAGGGCAACGAAAACGTGTACTTCTACGACGACGTGCAGATCATCCGCTCGGCTTACGCGAACAACCCGGAGCTCGGCGTGTTCACGAGCTACCTTCACGTCATGCCGGACAAGGACCTTGCGCAGACGGACAGGCCCGTGCGCATGGTGGAGGCAGGCTCCACGGCCAGCGCCGTTGGCTTAGAATTCAACAATGCGACGCGCGAGATCAAGCTGCTGTCGGAAGTGAAGGCCATCTATGCGATCCCGAAGCGCCCGGCCCAGAAGCCGCAGCCGCCGTATGGCCGCCGCTAGGCGCCTTCCCGCATGCCTGGCCGCCGCAGGCATGGTTGCCGTCATGCAATGCGCGCCCGCCTGGGCGGAGAAGGCCGACCGGGACAAGCCCGTCAACGTCGAGGCCGACCGCGTCGACCTCGACGACGCCAAGAAGGTCGCGGTGTTCATCGGCAACGTCACGCTCACCCAGGGCACGCTCAGCATCAAGGGCGACAAGATCATCGTCAAGCAGGACGCCGACGGCTTCCAGTACGGCATCGCCTACGGCAACCCGGCCCACTTCCGCCAGAAGCGCGAGGGCTACGACGAGTACATCGAGGGCTATTCCGAGCGCCTGGAGTACGACGGCAAGGCCGACAAGGTGCAGATGTTCACCAACGCGCGCATCCAGCGCGGCGACGACGAGGTGCGCGGGGACTATATCTCCTACAACGCCGTCACCGAGTTCTTCCAGGTCATCGGCGGAGGCAAGTCAGCGGCGACCAGCGGCAATCCGCACGGGCGCGTGCGCGCCGTCATCCAGCCCAAGCCGAAGGCGGGCGCCGCGCCGTCCGCACCGGGATCGGTGGAGCTCAAGCCGTCGGAATCCGTCGAACCCCCGAAGCAATGACGCGGCCGTCCGTCCGAAGCAGATGAGCCAGCTGCGCGCGGAAAAACTCAAGAAGCGCTACAAGGCGCGGACCGTCGTCAAGGAAGTTTCGCTGGACGTCTCCAGCGGCGAGGTCGTCGGGCTGCTGGGCCCGAACGGGGCCGGCAAGACCACCTGCTTCTACATGATGGTCGGCCTGGTGGCGCTCGACGGCGGCGACCTGTTCCTGGACGAGCAGCAGCTCACCCACACGCCGATCCACCGCCGCGCGCGCATGGGGCTGTCCTACCTGCCGCAGGAGGCGTCCATCTTCCGCAAGCTCACGGTGGCCGAAAACATCCGTGCCGTGCTCGAGCTGCGCGACCTGCCGGACGATGAGGTCCACACCCAGCTCGACACCCTGCTGCACGACCTGCACATCGCCCACCTGCGCAACAGCCCGGCGGTCAGCCTGTCCGGCGGGGAACGCCGGCGCGCCGAGATCGCCCGGGCACTGGCCACCCAGCCGCGCTTCATCCTGCTGGACGAGCCCTTTGCCGGAGTGGACCCGATCGCCGTCCTGGACATCCAGAAAATCATCCGTTTCCTGAAGGAACGCGAGATCGGCGTGCTGATCACCGACCATAACGTCCGGGAAACGCTGGGCATTTGCGACCGCGCCTACATCATCAACGACGGTACCGTGCTCGCCGCCGGCAAGCCCGAGGAAATCGTTTATAATGAAAGCGTAAGAAAAGTTTATCTGGGCGAGCATTTCCGGCTCTAGGCCGGTCGCCGCTCGCGGAATCACCGGCCCGGTCTTGCGGGCCGATATCGATGGCCAGCTGATGAAGCACTCCCTGCAGCTCAAGCTTTCGCAGCACCTGACCCTGACCCCGCAGCTGCAACAGTCGATCCGGCTGCTGCAGCTGTCGACGCTCGAGCTCAATCAGGAAATCGAGACTTTCCTGCAGGAAAACCCGCTGCTCGAGCGCGACGAGGAGGACGAAGCCTCCGGCGTGCCACCGTCCCAGCTTGCCGCCACGACGACGGCTTCGACCACGGCCGCCGAAGGCGAGGCGCCGGCGCCGTCCGGGGACGCCGAAGCGGGGGGGGACGACAGGCCGGCAGGCGAATCCGACTGGTCCCTGGATGACGGCTACGGGTCGTTCGGAGGCCAGGACGGCGACGACGACGCCGAGACGCCGCAGGCGGCGGCTGAGCCGGCGAAGCTGCGCGATCACCTGCTCGATCAGATCAACATCATGCAGATGCCGGATCGGGACAAGCGCATCGCTGCCTTCCTGATCGACAATCTCGACGACGACGGCTTCATGACACAGGACCTGGCCGAGCTGGCCGCCCTGCTGCCGCCGGAGCTGGAAATCGACGCCGAGCAGCTCACGATCGGGCTGAAGTACGTGCAGAGCCTCGACCCCGCGGGAATCGGCGCGCGCAGCCTGGGCGAATGCCTGGCGCTGCAGCTCGAGACGCTGCCGGAGGACACGCCGCTGCGCGACGAGGCTCTGCTGGTGGTGCGCCAGCACCTGGACGTCTTCGCCGCGCGTGACTATTTCCGGCTGAAAAAGATCCTGCGCTGCGACGACGACACGCTGCGCGCCGTGCAAGCCATGATCACCGGCCTGAACCCCCGCCCGGCGGGAAATTTCTCCGGCAGCGACACCCGCTACATCATCCCCGACGTGGTGGTGCGCAAGGTCAAGGGCATGTGGGTGACCTCGCTGAACCCGGAGGCCATGCCCAAGCTGCGCATCAACCGCATGTACGCGGACATCCTGCACCGCAACCGCGACGCGAGCTTCCAGCAGCTGGCCGGCCAGCTCCAGGAAGCCAAATGGCTGATCAAGAACGTGCAGCAGCGCTTCGACACCATCCTGCGGGTCTCGCAGGCGATCGTCGACCGCCAGCGCCACTTCTTCGAGCACGGCGAGGTCGCGATGCGCCCGCTGGTGCTGCGCGAGATCGCGGAGACGCTGGGCCTGCACGAATCCACCGTGTCGCGCGTGACCACGCAGAAATTCATGCTGACTCCACGCGGCATCTTCGAGCTCAAGTACTTCTTCGGCAGCCACGTGTCCACGGAGACCGGAGGCGCCTGCTCGGCCACGGCGATCCGCGCGCTGATCAAGCAGATGGTGGGCGAGGAGGATTCGCGCAGGCCGCTGAGCGACAGCCAGATCTCCGAGGTGCTCGGCAAGCAGGGCATCATGGTCGCGCGGCGCACGATCGCGAAATACCGGGAATCCCTGCAGATCCTGCCGGTCAATCTGCGCAAGTCGATCTGAATGAGAACTTCCAGTGGAGAAAAATCCATGAATCTTCAGCTGTCCGGCCGCCACCTCGAAGTCACCCCAGCGATCCGATCCTACGTTCTCGACAAGCTGAGTCGCATCTCACGGCACTTCGACCACGTCATCGACGTGAACGTGGTGCTGTCGGTGGACAAGCTGGACCAGAAGGTGGAGGCCACGGTGCACGTGCGCAGCAAGGACATTCACGTCGAGTGCGTGGACCAGGACATGTACGCGGCGATCGACGGCCTGGCCGACAAGCTCGACCGGCAGATCCTGAAGCACAAGGAAAAGATCCTCGACCACCACGCCCAGCAGGCCCCGCGCAACCTGTAGCCTTCCCGCCGCCCTTCGCATTTCATGAGCCTGCTTTCGAGACTGCTGCCGGTCGCGAACGTCACCCTCGACCTCGACGTGATCAGCAAGAAGCGCGTGTTCGAGCACGTGGGGCTGGTGTTCGAGAATACCCTGGGCGTCGGCCGCAGCCAGGTCTTCGACGCGTTGTTCGCGCGCGAGCGCCTGGGCTCGACGGGGCTGGGCCACGGTGTGGCCGTGCCGCACGGGCGCATCAAGGGGCTGCGCGACGCCGCCGGGGCCTTCGTGCGCACCCGCACGCCCATCCCCTTCGAGGCGCCGGACGGCAACCCGGTCAACCTGATTTTCGTGCTGCTGGTGCCCGAGAAGGCAACCGACCTGCACCTGCAGATCCTCTCGGAACTGGCGCAGATGTTCAGCGACAAGGAGATGCGCACGGAACTCGGCTCGCTGCCGGACGCCGAGGCCGTCCAGCGGGCAATCGCGCAATGGGAGCCCAATGCCCCAAGTCAGCGTCGCGCAGCTGTTTGAGGACAACGCGGACGCCCTGAAGCTCGCCTGGCTGTCCGGGCCGCGGGACCCGTCGCCGTTCCTCGACAGCAGCGAGATCAACCAGGCCTCCCAGGGACTGATCGGCCACCTGAATCTGGTGCATCCGAACTGGATCCAGATCTTCAGCCGCACGGAAGCCGCCTATTTCGCCTCGCTCGGCGAAAGCGAGCAGCGCGACGCGCTGGAGCGCCTGGCCGGCAGCGGGCTCGCCTGCTTCATCCTGAGCGAGCAGGAACGCGCGCCGGCGGCACTCGCCGGATTCGCGTCCTCGCGCAACATCCCGCTGCTGTCCTCGCCGCTGCACAGCCTGCAGATCATCTGGGTCGTGCGCACCTACCTGGGGCGCGCGCTGGCCGAGTTCGTCACGCGCCACGGCGTGTTCCTCGACGTGCTGGGCATGGGCATGCTGATCACCGGCGAGAGCGGCGTGGGCAAGAGCGAGCTCGCGCTCGAGCTGATCTCCCGCGGCAGCGGACTGGTGGCCGACGACGTCGTCGAGCTCTACCACATCGCCCCGGAGACCCTGGAAGGACGCAGCCCGGAGCTGCTGAAGGACTTCCTGGAAGTGCGCGGCCTGGGCATGCTCAACATCCGCACCATCTTCGGCGAGACGGCCGTGCGCACGAAGAAGAACCTGAAGCTGATCGTACAGCTGGAAAAGCCCGTCGGCGGCGTCATCCCCGGCCTCGAGCGCCTGCCGCTCAACGCGAGCTCCGAGGACATCATGGGCATCAGCATCCGCAAGGTCGTGCTGCCCGTGGCCGCCGGGCGCAACCTCGCCGTGCTGGCCGAAGCCGCCGTGCGCAACTACGTGCTGCAGCTGCGCGGCATCGACAGCACCCAGGAATTCATCCAGCGGCAGGAAAAGCAGCTCAGCAGGCGCGGCTAGAACCCCGGGCGGCCGACCATGGAACTCATCGTCGTCACCGGGCTCTCCGGATCGGGCAAGAGCATCGCCATCAAAGTGCTGGAGGACAGCGGTTTCTACTGCGTCGACAATCTGCCGGCGACGCTGCTCAAGGGGCTGGTGCAGTTCCTCGCGCAGGAAGGCTACCAGCACGTCGCGGTCAGCATCGACGTGCGCAGCGGCGCCACGCTCTCGGAACTGCCGGACCACCTCACCCAACTGAAGGCCGAGGGCATCGGCGTGCACGTCGCCTTCCTGGATTCCAAGACCGAGACGCTGGTCAAGCGCTTCTCGGAGACGCGCCGCCTGCATCCGCTCGCCAGCGGCGACCGCACGCTGCCCGAGTGCATCGAGCAGGAGCGGGAGCTGCTCGCCGACCTCGGCGGGCTCGGCCACCACATCGATACCAGCGACCTGCATCCCGGCACGCTGCGCGCCTGGATCAAGGACCTGTTGCGCTCCGGCGGCGACGCGGGCCTGCGCCTGCTGTTCCAGTCGTTCGGCTTCAAGCACGGCATCCCGCTCGACGCCGACATGGTGTTCGACGTGCGTTGCCTGCCCAACCCGCACTACGATCCGCAGCTGCGCCCCCTCACAGGCCATGACGCCCCCGTCATCGCCTTCCTGGAGTCGAACGACAGCGTTCGCGCCATGCTGGGAGACATCCGCGACTACGTCGAGAAATGGCTGCCCTGCTTCGTGAGCGACAACCGCGCCTATCTGACCATCGCCATCGGCTGCACCGGCGGACGCCACCGCTCGGTGTACTTCGCCGAAACGTTGGCCGCGCATTTCCGCGACGGCTGGAAGGTGCTCGTGCGCCACCGGGAGCTGGCGGAATGACGGCCCGGCCGGCCCATGCGCGGCGCTAGGCCCGCCACCGTCACGCTGGCCCTCACCGGCGCCTCCGGCATGCCCTACGGCGTGCGTCTGCTGGAATGCCTGCTGCAGGCCGGCGTGCGCGTCTACCTGCTGTACTCGCAGGCGGCACAGGTCGTCGCGCGGCAGGAGATGGGCCTCGCGTTGCCGGCGCGCGCCGCCGAAGCGGCGGAAGTCTTCGCCCGGAAGTTCGGCGCATCCCCCGGGCAGCTGCAGGCCTTCGGGCGCGAGGAATGGTTCGCGCCGGTGGCGTCCGGCTCGAATCCCGCCGACGCGATGGTCGTCTGCCCGTGCACCATGGGCACGCTGGCCGCGATCGCGTCGGGGCTGGCGGACAGCCTCATCGAGCGCGCCGCGGACGTGGCGCTGAAGGAGGCGCGCACGCTGGTGCTGGTGCCACGCGAAACCCCGCTGTCGGCCATCCACCTCGAGAACATGCTCAGGCTCGCGCGCGCCGGCGCGATCGTCCTGCCCGCCAATCCCGGCTTCTACCACCACCCGAAAGACGTCGGCGGGCTGGTCGACTTCGTGGTCGCGCGCGTGCTCGACCACCTCGGCGTGCCGCACGCGCTCGTGCCGCGCTGGGGCGACGCCGGCGCGGCCGGGCCGTGAACGGCGCCGCAACCCGGCCGCTGCCGATCTTCCCGCTGGAAACCGTGCTGTTTCCGGGTGCGCTGCTGCCGCTGAAAATCTTCGAGCAGCGCTATCTCGACATGACCAAGGCCTGCATCCGCGACGGCACGCCGTTCGGCGTGTGCCGCATCCGCGAGGGCCGCGAGGTCGGCGCGCCGGCCGTGCCCGAGCCCGTCGGCTGCAGCGCGCACATCGCGCACTGGGAGATGCCGCACCCGGGCATGTTCCTGCTGCAGGCGCGCGGCGAGAAGGCGTTTCGCATCCTGCGCCACGCGGTGCAGCCAGGCGACCTGATCGGCGCGGACGTCGAATTCCTCGAGGACCACCCCGGCACAGCAGATCCGCAGGCCATGGCGCTGTGCCGGCGCTTGCTCGAGCAGGTGGCCGTGAAGCTGGGGAGCGACTATTTCCCGGCGCCGCACGCTTTCGACGACGCACGCTGGGTCGGTTATCGCCTCGCGGAAGTCCTGCCGCTCGACACGCTGCGCAAGCAGGCCCTGCTGGAAGAACGCGACGACGGCGCGCGGCTGCGGCGCCTGCACGACTACCTGCGCGAAGCCGGCTGAAGCGTCCGCCTCAGGCGCGCTCGAGCTGGCGCAGGATGCGGCGCACCGGCGCCGGCACCGCGGCGCCGGCCGCCTCGGCGGGCGTGAGCCAAACGAGCCCGGGCTGCTGCGCGCGCGGCTCGACGCGCGTGACCCGCAGCAGCGCCGGCGTGATCGTCAGCGCGTAATGCGTGAAACCATGCCGGATGTCAGGCAGCGTGCCTTCGGATTGCGCACGCGCGCCGAAGCGCGACTGCAGCAGCCCGTCGGCATGCTCCAGGCGGTCGATCTCCGGAAAGCTCCACAAGCCGCCCCAGAGGCCGGGCGCGGGCCGCTTCTCGAGCAGGAGCTCGCGGTCGCGCCGCAGGATCAGCATCACCGTGGTTTTTTCCGGCAGCGGCTTGCGCGGCCGCGGTGCCGGCAGGTCCGCCGTGCGCCCTTCGCGTCTGGCCACGCACTCGTCGTGCAGCGGGCAGAGCTCGCAGCGCGGCTTGCCGCGCACGCAGACGCCCGCACCGAGGTCCATGAGCCCCTGGGTGTAGGCCGCGACGTCGCCATCGGGCAAAAGCTGCGCGGCGCGATCCCACATCGCCGCCTCCACGCGCCGCTCGCCGGGAAACCCGTCGATGCCGAAGACGCGCGCGAACACGCGCTTGACATTGCCGTCGAGGATGGGATGACGCGCGCCGAACGCGAACGCGGCGATCGCGCCGGCGGTCGAGCGGCCGATGCCGGGCAATGCGCAGATGTCCTCGATCTGCCGGGGAAACCCGCCGCCGTGGTGCAGCGCCACCGCCTGCGCGGCCCGGTGCAGGTTGCGCGCGCGCGCGTAATAGCCCAGCCCGCTCCACAGGGCGAGCACATCGTCCTCGTGCGCGCCGGCCAGGCTCGCCAGGTCCGGGAAACGCGCCAGGAAGCGCCGGTAGTAGGGAATTACCGCCGCGACCTGCGTCTGCTGCAGCATGATCTCGGACAGCCAGATTCGGTAAGGATCGCGCGTGCCCTGCCAAGGCAGGTCGTGGCGGCCCGCGTGCCGCTGCCAGTCGATGATGCGCCGGGCGAAGTCCTTCATCTCGTGCGCGACGCAGCGTTAGAACAGCTTCCTGAGCTTCTGCTTGAGCTTGTCCTCGGTCGAGGAGGGTGCCTGCCCGGCGGGCGGAGTGCCGGCCGCCGGCGCGCCGGACTCGGGCGCACCGAGCAGCTTTGACTTGAGCTTGTCCGTCAACTCGCCCTGCTTTTCCTTGAGCTTCTGCCTGGCCGCGTCGGACAGCACCGAGCCGAACTCGAGCTTGTACTTGAGTGCGGTGAAGGGCCCCGACACCCGCACCGGGATGGTCAGGCCCTTGAGGTCGGCGAGATCCCTGCCCTCCTGGCCGGTACTGGTGGCCACGATGGCGGCCTTCGCGAGGTAGTTGAGCGAGCCTTCGGGCAGGTTGATGTCGCCCTCGCCGGTCAGCCGCAGGAAGGGCGACTTGGCGAGCAGATCGCCATTGTGGGCGACGCCGTTGCGGATGACGAAGCTCGCGCCGAGCTCGGAGAAGTCCGTCTTCTCGCCGGCCGCCGCGCCCTGCTCGGAAGAAGTCTTGCCGCCGGTGAGCATCGCCTTGGCGTTGCGCAGCGACTGCGCGAGGTTGATGCCCTTGATGGCACCGTCCCTCAGCTCGAGCTTCGCGGTGCCGTTCAGCGTCTTCTTCATGGCCGACACGAGGTTGCCCGTGGCGGTCACGTCGAGCGAAACGTTGCCCCTGCCCTCGATCACGTCCACGCCGGCCGCGTCCTTGAGCAGCGGCCCGATCTGGACGCCGGACAGGTCCTGCTTGACGGCCACCTGGCTGGTATTGGCGTTCACGGAAGCCGTGCCCTTGACCGCGCCCTGGTAGAGGTGCGCGGACAACGGATTCACATCCAGCTTGCCGTCCCTGACCTTCAGGTTCACGCGCACGTTCTGGGCCTTCACGTTCGAGGCCACGAGGTCGCCGATGCGCACGCTGCCGGCGACATCGAGGCCCTTGATGGGCGAGAAATCGATCGGCTGCTCGGGCCCCGGCGCCGGCTTCGCGGCAGGCTCGTTCTTCTTCGGCGGCAGGTAGCGGTCGACGTTGAGCTTGTCGATGGCGACGTCGAAGGTGCTGTGCAGCGGCGTGAAGCCGGCGGCGGCGAGCTTCGCCTTGACGTTGCTCTCGTCCAGCTTCATGCCCAGTTCCGCGGCTGCGGTATTTTTCTTCAGGTCGGCCGTGGCCGACAGGGTAAGCGGCACCTTGAGCTTCTTCATGGGCAGCGACGGCGAGACCACCTCGAACTCGCCGGCAAGCTTCGGTACCTGGAACACCCGGGTTTCCAGGTTGGCGGCGACCGGGGTGGCCAGCGCGCCTTTCACCGCATCGTCGCCCTGCCTTGCATCGACGTTCAGCGCGAGCCGGCCGACGCGCACGACCTTGCCGCTGCCCTGGATGCCGGAAAGCCGCAAGCCGATGTCGGCGTCCAGCTTCGGCCCCTGGGCCTTCAAGGCCAGCACCACGTCGCCGCCCTCGGCCTTCCGAGGCGTGATGCTGATCTTCGGCGCGTCGAGCTTCATATCGAAGCTGTCCGCATCGCGCCTGCCTTTCACGGCGAGGGCGACGCCGTCGACCAGAACGTTCTGCCGGTCGAGGTCGACGTTGAGCTGCGGAACGCGCAGGCTGCCTTCGGAAAGCGTCACCCCGGCGATCACGCCGCCGAGGCCGGCAGTGAAGTCCCTGACCGAGAGCGCGCCGCCGGCCATCTCGATGGCCGGCGCGCCGGCCTTGACCTTGAAGCTGTCCTTGCCCAGGTTCCCGCCGGCGGCGAGCTTGAGCCCCGAAACGCGCACGCGCCGTTCCGCGATGCGCGCCTCGATGTCGGCGCGCAGCTCGGTGTCGAGACCGGTCACACCGGCCGCCTCCCCGGCAAGCTTCACCAGCAGGCCGGCGACGGAAAACACCTGCTTTTCCGGGTCCGCGCTCAGCGTCCCGCCGACCTGCAGCCTCGCGTCGGTCTTCGGCTGGTTGGCAAGAATGGAGGCGGACATCTCGAACTTGGTCGGCACGCCGGGCGCCACGCGGCCGGTCTTCAGGTTGAAATCCGAGACGGCGTACTGCGCGCCCGCAGCCTCGTCGATCCACGTCAGGGCCGCCTTGCGGATGCGCACGCCGTCCACGGCGAGCTTGATGGAGCCCGGCGCGGCCGCCGGTTCCTCCGGCTTCGACGGCGCCGGCGTCCTGCCCTTGCCCAGCAGGTCGTCGAAGTTGGTGCTGCCGTCGTTGTGCTTGACCAGCGTGGCGCGCAGGCCGTCGAGCTGGATCTGGTCGACGACGACCTGCCTGGACAGCAGGGGGAACAGCTCCAGCGACACGCGCATGTCGTCGAGGCCCGCGAAGTCCTTGTCGCTGCGGTATTCCGACAGCCGCGTCTTGCCGAGGTGCACGCCGATCTTCGGGAACAGCATGAGGCGGATGTCGCCCTCGATGGTCAGCGTGCGCTGGGTCTTGTCCTTCACCAGGGCCGCGACTTCCCCCTTGTACTGGTTCGGATCGAAGGTCGCGAGGACGAACGCGAGCGTTCCCGCAAACAGCAGGATGACGGCGCCGGCGGCGATGAGGACCCACTTGAGGATTTTCATGGGCGAAAGCTCGTGCGCATCATCAAGGGAAATGGAGCGGGTGAAGGGGATCGAACCCTCGTCTAAAGCTTGGGAAGCTTTCGTTCTGCCATTGAACTACACCCGCGTGAGGTGAATTCTACGATAGTC
The DNA here is from genome assembly GCA_036274775.1 of Burkholderiales bacterium. Taxonomy (GTDB): domain Bacteria; phylum Pseudomonadota; class Gammaproteobacteria; order Burkholderiales; family JACQAP01; genus JACQAP01. The sequence goes on from DASUFB010000024.1 coordinate 55,952, forward strand.
GGGTGCGCGGCGTGGGGATCGGAAGCCGGTGAAGGGGTTGTGTCCGGGCCGCATTGCCTCTGCGGCCCGGCCATCCCTCCAAGTCCCCGCAGGACTTCTCGGGACCGCCGTGTCGCCCGCGCGACACGGCGTCCGACGAACGGTCCCCCGGACTGTTCAATTCGGGAATGCTAACATTCCGGCCATGATCGCCCTCACCATCAACGGCCAGCCGCGCAGCTTCCCCGCGCCGCTGAAGGTTTCCGCGCTCATCGGCGAGCTGGACCTCGCGGGCAAGCGCATCGCCCTGGAGCGCAACGGCGAGATCGTGCCGCGCAGCCAGTTCGAGGCGACGGAACTCGCCGACGGAGACGCGCTCGAAATCGTTGTCGCCGTCGGCGGCGGCTGAAACGCCCCGGCCCCGTCGCTTGTCACCCGTCACTGAATCCATGGATTCCCTGGTCATCGCAGGCAAGTCGTACGCCTCCAGGCTGCTGGTCGGTACCGGCAAGTACCGCGACTTCGCGCAGACGCGCGAGGCCATCGAGGCGAGCGGCGCGCAGATCGTGACGGTGGCCATCCGCCGCACCAACATCGGCCAGACGCCGGGCGAGCCCAACCTGCTCGACGTGCTGCCACCCAGCCGCTACACGATCCTGCCCAACACCGCGGGCTGCTACACCGCGCAGGATGCGGTGCGCACGTTGCGGCTCGCGCGCGAGCTGCTCGACGGGCACGCGCTGGTGAAGCTCGAGGTGCTCGGCGACCCGCATACGCTCTACCCCAACATGGTGGAGACGCTCGCCGCTGCGCAGACCCTGGTCAAGGAAGGCTTCCAGGTCATGGTCTATTGCTCGGACGACCCCATCCTGGCGCGCCAGCTCGAGGACATCGGCTGCGTGGCCGTCATGCCGCTCGCTTCCCTGATCGGTTCCGGCATGGGCATCCTGAACCCCTGGAACCTGCAGATCATCATCGGTCAGGCACGCGTGCCGGTGCTGGTGGATGCGGGCGTGGGCACGGCCTCCGATGCCGCCATCGCCATGGAGCTCGGTTGCGACGGCGTGCTCATGAATACCGCCATCGCAGCCGCGAAGGACCCCGTCCTGATGGCAGGCGCCATGAAGAAGGCCGTGCAGGCCGGCCGGGAGGCCTGGCTCGCCGGGCGCATGCCGAAGAAGCTCTACGCCGCCTCCCCCTCTTCGCCGGCCGAAGGCACCATCACCGCCGGTCGCGGCAAGGCCGCCTGAAGCCGGAAATGGGCCGTTAAACGGCCCCTATTCCGCGCCAGATGGCGGCGCGGGCTGCGCATAATCCCGTCCACTGCCCGGCATGTTCCGGGAATCCGCAACCAAGGACGGTCTCCATGTCGACACGCCCCGCCCCGGCACGGCCGGCGCCCCAAGCCCTCTGGGAGGGCGACCTTTCGCGCGCGCCCGCGCTGCATGCGATCCAGGAAGCCGTCGAACGCGTCGAAGCCGAGACCGGTGCCTCGCTGGAAGCGCAGAGCCGCGCCCGGCGCGAAGCACGTTTCCGCAGCGCCGCCGAGGAGCGGGCCCGCCTGGAAGCCGAGGCCGCGAAGCTCGCCGAGCAGCGCGCGCGCGCCGACGAGGACGCCGCCAGGGCCGCCACCGCCGCCATCGAGGCCGAACGGACTGCACTCGCCGCCGCCGAGCAGCGCAAGCGCGCGGCCCAGGCCGCCGCGGCGGAGTCGCAGCGGCGCGAGGAAGCCGAAGCCAATGCCGCACGCCTGGCGGAAGCCCAGGCCGGCACCGACCGCACGCTGGCCGAACGTGCACGCGTGCGCGCCGGCGAGCTCAAGCGCCGGCTCGACGAATTGCGTGCCGCGCACGAGCAGCGCGAGCAGGAGGAACTGCGCGCCGAGATGCAGGCGCAGGCGCGCGCGGAAACACAGCGCCAGGCCGTCGATCAGGCGCGCACCCGCGCCGAAGCCGAGGCCCGCAGCGCCCAGGAAGCGCGCGACCGCGCCACTGCGGAAGCGCGGGCGACGGAACTCGCGGACTCGCGCGCCAGCATCGACGCGCGGTTGAAGCTGCTCGCGCTGGCGCGCATCGAGGCGGAGGCCGCCGCGGCCGCGGAATCGGAAGCGCGCATCAAGGCCGAGCAGGCAGCAGTTGCCGAAGCCCAGGCGCGCCTGGCGCACGAGGCGCGTGCGCGCGCGGCGGCGGAAAACCAGCTGCGCCTCGAGCAGGAACTGGCCGCCGCCGAGAAATCCCGCGCCGACGAGGCCTGCGCGCTGCAGCACGAATCCGAGCTGCGGCATCGCGCCGAGCAGGAAGCCGAGAGCGAAATGCAGGCACGCCGCGCCGCCGAGCGCAAGCAGCGCGAATCGGCCGAGGCGCGTGCCCGCGCCGAGTCCGAGCTCAAGGCTGCCGCCGCGGCGCGCGCGCAGGCCGAGCAGGCTGCCCGGGAAGCCGCCGGCGCCCGCGTCGAGGCAGAACGGCATGCCGAACACGAAGCCCGTACCCGGACGCTCGCCGAGACGCTCGCGACCGAGGCCGCCGAAGCGCGCGCTGCGCAGGAAGCCGAAGCACGCGTGATTGCCGAACGCCAGCTCAGGCTCGATGCCCAGGCGGCCGAAGCCCTGCAGGCACGCAACGATGCAGAGCGTGGCGCACAGGAGCTTGCGCAGCAGCATCTCGAAGCCGGCCGCGCGGCCGCGGACGCCGCCCTGGCCGCGGTCGACGCCGCCCGTACCGCCCTCGACGAGCTGAACGAGCGCATCGGGCAGACCGTGGCCGCGCGAGAAGCCGCCGAGGCCCAGTCGCACCAGGCGGTCGATGAGCGCCGCGCCGCCGAAGAGCAGTACCTGCGCGTCGCGCAGGAAAAGCTGGACGCGGAACGGCACGCGCTCGCCGAAACCCGGGCGGCCATCGCCGCCGAGGCGCAGGCTACCGAGGCGCAGCAGGAACACGCACGCATCGCCTCGCGTGCCCGCGCCGCCGCGCTCGCGCGCGAGCACGCCGAAAGCGAGCTGGCGCAGGCACAGGCGGCGCGCGCCGAGACCGACCTCGAGGCCGTACGCGCGGCACGCGCACGCGAGGCGGCCGAAAATCAGGCGCAGGAAGCCGCCGCGACGCGCGCGCGCGTGGAAGCAGAAGCCGCCGACACGGCGCTAGCGAGAATGCAGGCCGAGCAGGCCGCGCAACAGGCCGCACAAACCCAGCTTGATGCGGAGCGGGAGGCCACGGCGGCAGCGGAAGAGCTGGCACAAGTCCAGGTCGAGCGCGCGCAGGCCCTGCGCGCCGCAGCCGGGGCCGCCCGCCTCGAGGCCGCGCAAGCGCAGGAACGCCTCGACGCGGCACGCGCGCGCGCGGCTGCCCGGGAGCTGGCGGACAACCTCGCGCAGGCGAGTGCCGCCGCGCAGGGCGAGGATACACGCGTGAGAGAATCCGCGTCCGTGCTGGTTCCCGCGCATATGCCCGGCGAATGCGGCAGCCTGCAGCAATCCGCATCGTGCGGCTTCGCCGCCGAAGCCGCGGACGACGAGACTGCCGCCGTGCAAGCCGGTGACATCGAGGCCCAGAGCGAGCGCATCGCCATGGAAATCGCCACGCCTGCGACGAACGAAGCCGGGGCAGACACGCCGGCCCGACCGCCGCGGCTTGCGGAATGGCCCGGAGACGACCTCGGCGCGGCGATCGCGACGCGCCCGAGATTCGCGTATCGCGGCGTGATCGCCGGCGGCGTCACGGCCGTCGTGACGGCCATCGTGAGCTGGATCGTCGCAGGATGGCTGCCGTTGTCGGACTCGGCGCAGGCGGTCCACGCTGCGGCGGTGAAGCCGGTTGCGCCCACGCGCCCGATACGCGCGCTGCCGGTCGTGCTGTCGACGCCGGACCTGCCCGACGCCAGTTTACGCATGCGCCTGGCCGATCCCGCGGCCGCGCGCGAAGAAACGAGCACCGCGACCCGGCCCTGACCGCCGCGCCTGCCGGCGCGCTGGCCTTGCGGCCCACGGGGCGCTATGATTCGCGCCCCGTGAGCGCCACGCACCGATCCATCCGCAGCTTCGTATTGCGCCAGGGGCGCGTTTCCAGCGCGCAACGCCGCGCCGTCGACGGCCTGCTGCCGGCGTTCGGCGTCCCCTACCGCGAATCGGCCTGCGATTTCGACGAACTGTTCGGACGGCGCGCGCCGCGGCTGCTCGAGATCGGCTTCGGCATGGGCGAGGCCACGGCCCAGCTCGCCGCGGCGCGGCCCGACATGGATTTCATCGGCGTCGAGGTCCATACGCCCGGCATCGGCGGCCTGCTGCGGCTGATCGAGGCGCAGGGTCTGACGAACGTGCGCATCATCCAGCACGATGCCGTCGAGGTCATCATGCACATGATCGCGCCGCGCAGCCTCGCGGGCGTCCACGTGTTCTTCCCCGATCCCTGGCCGAAGAAGCGCCACCACAAGCGCCGCCTGCTGCAGCCGCCCTTCGTGCA
>DASUFB010000025.1:0-70072 GCA_036274775.1 Burkholderiales bacterium
CTTCTTACTCTTGAGCCTTCATGATGCAGGTAAGACCATCCTCTACGAACAGTCCGGGCGATGACCCCGTCCCCACACCACGCAAGCACCCCAAAAACACGAAGCACCCACACGCATCGGCTGTTTGATTTTTTAAAGAGCAGAGAGTGGTTGCGGGAGCAGGATTTGAACCTGCGACCTTCGGGTTATGAGCCCGACGAGCTGCCAGACTGCTCCATCCCGCGACCGAGTTCGGAAAATCAGATTCCGAGACGCGGAATTATAAAATCCTGAAAAAACCCCGTCAACAAAAGCTTCTCTGGGGGTCCGGATCAGTGCTGCCCCACCCAGTCCAGCAGCGGTTGCCACTGCTCGATATCCCTGGCCGCCAGATATTCAGGCAAATCAAAGACGCTCAGGCCATTGAAGGCTGCATTCGCGTAGACCTGTGTATCCCGCAGGTATGTCAGAACCGGAAGGTCGAACTGCCTGAGAAAAGCCTCCAGCGTCGCCGCAGCCCGCGTCCGGGGATCTACGCGCATGCCCACGATGGCGACTTCGACCTTGTGCTTGCGGATCGCCTTTTCATCCATAAGTCCCTGCAGAAACAGGCTGGTAGCCGCCATATCGAACATGGAAGGCTGGACCGGGACCACTATTCGGTCGGCGATCTTCAGGGCGTGCTCGAGGTTCTTGCCATGCATCCCGGCAGGGGAGTCCAGGATCAGCCATCCGCCTCCCTTGGATTGGCCGGCCCCTTCGCCATTCCCCAGGACATCGAGCTGGCGAATCCTGGGGCGCTCCGCGGGCCGGATGGCCAACCATTTCAGGGATGAGCGCTGCCGGTCCAGGTCCCAGAGAACGACCTTTTGCCCGCCCGAAGCAAGGGCCCCGGCAAGGTTGGTGGCAATCGTGGTCTTCCCGGCCCCTCCCTTGGGGTTTGCGACGAGGATCGCTTTCATCTCTTGTTCTCCGCAGCCATCGCTCCGGCGTCACCTCCGGGCGCCGGGTCCCGCCGAAGGTCACATCGAATCGGCCGCCGGTTCGTCCGCGTGCCGGATAACGGCCATGGTCCGTGCGTCCGTGGCGTCGGACGGCGCCGAAAGGTGCTCGGTCTGATCCGTGACAGGCTCCGATTCCACCAGCGCACCGAGATCGTCGAGCGGTGGAAGTTCGTCGAGCGAGCGCAGGTTCAGGTCGTCCAGGAAAGCCCTTGTCGTCGAATACAGCGCCGGACGGCCCGGGACTTCCCGGTGGCCCACCTCATCGATCCAGCCTCTGGCTTCAAGGGCCTTCAGGATGCCGCTGGAGACCGTGACGCCGCGGATGTTCTCTATGTCCCCTCGTGTGACAGGTTGCTTGTAGGCAATGATGGCGAGGGTTTCCAGAACGGCGCGCGAATACTTCGGAGGACGCTGAGGGTTCAGCCGGTCGAGGAACTTCTGGTAGACCGGTCGAACCTGGAAGCGCCAGCCGCTCGCCACGTTCACGAGCTCGACTCCGCGATCGGCCCAGTCGGTGCGCAGTTCCTCCAGCATGCGTCGGATCACGTCGGCCCCGATGTCGTCGTCGAGAAGCTTCTTCAGGTCGGCGATGGGCAGCGGCTCGGCGCTGCTCAGAAGCGCGGCTTCCAGGACGTTCTTCAATTGCCGGGTATCAGACGGATGCGAGTCCATGGTTCTGCCTTACGTAAATGGGCGAAAAGGCGCCTTGTTGCGTCACCTGGACGAGGGATTCACGGGCAAGCTCGAGGATGGCGAGGAAGGTGACCACGAGCACGGGCACGCCGGCAGAGACGTCGAACAGGTCCTCGAAGCGCACGAAGCGCTGGTTCTGGAGGTTGCGCAGGATGCGGCTCATGTGCTCGCGCACGGAAAGCTGCTCGCGCGTGATCCTGTGGTGGCGGGTGACGCGGGCACGCGCCACGAGCCCCAGCCAGGCGTTGCGCAGATCGTCCGGGATCACGTGTGGCAGGCGCTGCTCGACTTCCCGGTCGAACCAGACCTGGACCAGCGTGAAGTCACGTCCCGCCTGCGGCAGATCGTTGATGCCTTCCGCCGCAGCTTTCATGCGCTCGTATTCCAGCAGCCGCCGCACGAGGTCCGCGCGCGGATCCTCTTCCTCCGCGCCGGCCTGTGCCGGCCGCGGCAGCAGCATGCGGGACTTGATCTCGACCAGCAACGCAGCCATCAGCAGGTATTCGGCGGCCAGTTCAAGCTGACTCTCCCGCATGGCCTCCACGTATTCCATGTACTGGCGCGCGAGGCTGGCCATCGGGATATCGAGCACGTCGAGGTTGTGCTTGCGGATCAGGTACAGCAGCAGGTCCAGCGGCCCCTCGAAGGTCTCGAGGAATACGCGCAGGGCATCGGGAGGGATGTAGAGGTCGCCCGGCACCTCGAGGACGGGTTCTCCGCAGACGACGGCGAGCGGCTCCACGGCGGATTCAGCAGTCATTTGATTTTCAAGGAAGACCATCGCCGCTGCTGGCGTGCGAGCCCCGGCCTGGAGTCTGATTCAGCCGGGGATTATCGGGTAAAACATCCGCGCTAGCCAGCCTGGCGGGCTCAGGCCTTGCCGAAGGCGATCCTGCCAGCGCTGAGAAAGACCTTGATGGTGTCCTTGGGCAGAAAGCGCCCTTCGAGGATCTCTTTCGCGAGCGGATTCTCGATGCCTTGCTGGATCGCGCGCTTCAACGGCCTGGCGCCGAACAGCGGATCGAATCCGATCTTGGCGATCTCGCCCAGCACGGCATCGTCCACCGCCAGCTTCATCTCCATCGCCGCCAGCCGTTTCTCGAGGTAGCCGATCTGGATCTGCGCGATCGACTTGATGTTCTTCTCGTCGAGCGCGTGGAAGACGACGACCTCGTCGATGCGGTTGATGAATTCCGGTTTGAAATAAGCCTTGACCTCGCCCATGACCGCCAGCTTGATGACCTGGTAGTCGTCGCCGGCCATCTGCTGGATCATCTGGCTGCCGAGGTTGGACGTCATCACCACGACCGTGTTCTTGAAATCCACGGTGCGGCCCTGCCCGTCGGTCATGCGCCCGTCGTCGAGCACCTGCAGCAGGACATTGAACACGTCCGGATGGGCCTTCTCGACCTCGTCGAGCAGGATCACCGAATACGGCTTGCGGCGCACGGCTTCCGTGAGGTAGCCGCCCTCCTCGTAGCCCACGTAGCCGGGCGGCGCACCGATGAGCCGGGCCACCGAGTGCTTTTCCATGAATTCAGACATGTCGATGCGGATCAGGTGTTCTTCCGAATCGAACAGAAAGGACGCCAGCGCCTTGCAAAGCTCTGTCTTGCCCACGCCGGTGGGGCCGAGGAACAGGAACGAGCCATAGGGCTTGTTCGGATCGGCCAGCCCCGCGCGCGAGCGCCGGATCGCGTCCGATACCAGGCGCACGGCCTCGTCCTGCCCGACGACGCGCTCGTGCAGTTTCCGCTCCATGTGCAGCAGCTTGTCACGCTCCCCCTGCATCATTTTCGAAACGGGGATGCCGGTTGCGCGCGACACGACTTCCGCGATTTCCTCGGCGCCGACCTGGGTGCGCAGCAGCCTGTGCTGCGGCTGCGCGGAACTGGTCTCAGCCTTCTTGATCTGCGACTCCAGCTGGGGGATGCGCCCGTACTGCAGCTCGGAGACCTTTTGCCAGTCGCCCTTGCGCTTGGCCGCCTCCATCTCGAGCTTGACCTTTTCCAGCTCCTCCTTGATGTGCTGCGAGCCCTGAACCTGGGCCTTCTCGGCCTTCCAGATTTCCTCGAGATCGGAATAATCCTTCTCCAGGCGCCTGATCTCTTCCTCGATCAGCGCAAGGCGCTTGCGCGAGCCTTCGTCCTTTTCCTTCTTGACGGCCTCGCGCTCGATCTTGAGCTGGATGAGGCGCCGGTCAAGCCTGTCCATCTGCTCCGGCTTGGAGTCGATCTCCATCTTGATGCGCGCGGCGGCCTCGTCGATCAGGTCGATCGCCTTGTCCGGCAGGAACCGGTCCGTGATGTAACGGTGGGAAAGCTCGGCCGCAGCAACGATCGCCGGGTCGGTGATCTCGACGCCGTGGTGCACCTCGTACTTCTCCTGCAGGCCGCGCAGGATCGCGATGGTGCTCTCGACCGAAGGCTCGCCGACGAGCACCTTCTGGAAGCGGCGCTCGAGAGCGGCGTCCTTCTCGATGTACTTGCGATACTCATCCAGCGTGGTCGCGCCGACGCAATGCAGCTCGCCGCGCGCCAGCGCGGGCTTGAGCATGTTGCCGGCGTCCATCGCACCTTCGGCCTTGCCGGCTCCGACCATGGTATGGATCTCGTCGATGAAGACGATGGTCTGGCCTTCGTCCTTCGCCAGGTCCTTGAGAACGGCCTTGAGGCGTTCCTCGAACTCGCCGCGATATTTCGCGCCGGCGAGCAGCGCGGCCATGTCGAGACTGAGCACGCGCTTGCCCTTCAGGGACTCGGGTACTTCCTCGTTGACGATGCGCTGGGCAAGTCCCTCCACGATGGCCGTCTTGCCCACGCCCGGCTCGCCGATGAGCACGGGGTTGTTCTTGGTCCTGCGCTGCAGGATCTGGATCACGCGCCGGATTTCGTCGTCGCGCCCGATGACCGGGTCGAGCTTGCCAGCGCGCGCGCGCTCCGTCAGGTCCAGCGTGTATTTCTTCAGAGCCTCCCGCTGGTCCTCGGCTTCCGCGCTTTGCACGCCGTGCCCGCCGCGCACGGCGTCCACCGCCTGCTCGAGCGCTTTCCGGCTGGCGCCGTGGCTGCGCAGGAGTTTTCCGGTTTCGCCCTTGTCGTCCGCGAGGGCAAGCAGGAACAGCTCCGAAGCGACGAACTGGTCGCCGCGCTTTTGCGCTTCCTTGTCGGTCACGTTGAGCAGGTTGCCCAGTTCCCGGGAGACGTTGACCTCCCCTCCCTGGCCTTCGACCTTCGGCAGGCGGCTCATCGCCGTGCGCAGGGCTTCCTTGAGGGGGCCCGTGCTCGCACCGGCGCGGGCCAGCAGGGAGGTCGTCCCCCCATCATCCTGGTCCATCAATGCCAGCAGCAGATGCACCGGCTCGATGTATGGATTGTCCTGCCCGACAGCCATGCTCTGGGCGTCGGCAAACGCCTGCTGGAAACGAGTCGTGAATTTGTCAAAGCGCATGAAAGGGTCCCGGAATCGAAGGTTGACGCGTACATAGGGGTTTGCAGGGAAATTTCAACGGGCGCCGCCTGCCGTTGCCGGCAAGCCGGAAAACTGGCAGATTCCCACGCATGATTCGCCCTGTTTTCATGCTGCTTGCCCTCGGGCTCATGCCGGCCCGGCCTGCGGCCGCGGCTCAGCCCGACGAGGCCAGGACCCTGGCGGGCCAGCTGGTCCGGAGGCTGAGCGCAGCGCTGACACAGGAAATGGCGAGCGGCGGTCCCGAGCGCGCCATTTCGGTCTGCCGGGATCTGGCGTCGTCACTCGCCGGCGAGTTGTCGCGCGGCTCCGGCGCGCGTGTCGCCCGCGTCAGCCTGAAGACCCGCAATCCCCTGCTGGGGCAGCCCGACGCGTGGGAGCAGCAGGTCCTGCAGGAATTCAAGAAGCGCCTCGAGGCTGGCGAAAGAGTCGAGACCCTCGAGTATTTTGCGGCGGTCGATGAACCCCGGGGCAAGGTCTTCCGGTATATGAAGGCGCTGCCGGTGCAGCCGCTGTGCCTGGCCTGCCATGGCAGCGGCGAGGACATCGCGGAAGGCGTGCGTGCCGGGCTTGCGGCCCAATACCCGCACGATCGGGCCACCGGCTATTCCGTCGGGCAGATCCGCGGGGCGGTCACCGTGAAGCAGCCACTGGAATCAGCCCAATGATCTTTCGCCAGCTCTTCGATCCCGCAACGTCCACCTATACGTACCTTCTCGCCACGGAACGTGGCGGGGAGGCCGTCATCCTCGATCCGGTCCGCGAGCAGGCGCAACGCGACCTGGGATTGATCGGCGACCTCGCCCTGTCACTGCGCTGGATCGTGGAATCCCACGTGCACGCGGACCACGTGACCGGCGCCCAGGCCTTGAAGAAGGCAACCGGTGCCCAGACCGCCGTCAGCCGACAGTGCGGCGCCACGGGTTTCGACAGGCTGCTGGACGACGGCGACATGCTCGCGTTCGGCGACCAGCGCCTGCAGGTGATCGCGACCCCCGGCCATACGCTGGGAAGCAGCTGCTTCCTCTGGCAAGACCGGCTCTTCACGGGAGACACCCTGCTCATCGGCGGCTGCGGGCGCACGGACTTCCAGCACGGCAGCGCCGCGGCGCTGTTCGAGAGCATCACTGGCAGGCTGTTCACGCTGCCCGACGACACGCTGGTCTATCCCGGTCATGACTACAGGGGGCGGCGCGTCTCCACCATCGGCGAAGAAAAGGCGACCAATCCCCGCCTGGCTGGCAAGACCCGCGAGCAGTTCATCGAGATCATGGAAAACCTCGACCTGCCGCAGCCGGAGAGGATCGGGGAGTCGGTGCCGGCCAACCTGCGCGGCGGAGTCGATGCCTGAGGCGTTCTCGCCGCGGGCGCTGGTGTTCGATGCCTACGGCACGCTGTTCGACGTGTTCTCCGTGGGGGCGGCTTGCGAAGACCGGTTCCCCGGCAAAGGCGCCGAGCTGTCCAGGCTGTGGCGCACCAAGCAGCTGGAATACAGCTGGCTGCGCAGCCTCATGGGACGCTACACCGCGTTCGAGGCCATCACCCTGGACGCGCTCCGGTTCTCGTGCCGTGCCCTGGGCGTGGAATTGACGCAAGACGATGCCCGGGCACTGCTCGGTGCCTATCGCCGGCTCGAGCTGTTTCCCGAGGTGACCCGTTCCCTGGAAGCGCTCGGGGATTGCCGGAAAGCGATCCTGTCGAATGGCTCGCCGGCCATGCTGGCAGCAGTCGTCGAGCACGCCGGCATCTCCCGCCATTTCGACGCCGTGATCAGCGTCGACGCTCTGCAGATGTACAAGCCGTCGCCGGAGGTCTACGAGCTGGCGACGCACAAGCTGGGCATCGCCAGGGACGAGACCGGTTTCGTTTCGTCGAATTTCTGGGACATTACGGGCGCCGCTTCCTTCGGCTTCCGCACGTTCTGGATCAACCGCTCGAACGCCCCGCGGGACGAGCTCGGATTTCAGCCCTATCGCGTCATCCGCGGCCTGGATGAGCTGGCAGCAGAACTGGCCTGAGGCGGTTCAGGCGCCCGCCGACTGCTTCGCGTCCGGGTACGGGTACAGCATGTTGAAGGCGACGCTGCGGTTGGCGGATTCGACGATGCGCACATGCTCCCTGCGCAGCTCGCGCGCATGCCGGCAGCCGCACGAGTGCGCGATCATGTCGATTTCCTTGTTCATGTTCGCGACGTAGTTCGCGACGCGCCGGAACTTCTCCTCGACCACCAGGCCGCGCTGCAGCCGCTTGTTGTGCGTGGTCACGCCGGTCGGACAGGTGTTGGTGTGGCAGCGCAGTGCCTGGATGCAGCCCAGCGCGAACATGAATCCCCGCGCCGTGTTGACGAAATCCGCGCCGGCGCACAACGCCCATGCCGCCTTGGCCGAGGTGACGAGCTTGCCCGCGGCAACCACGCGGATGCGCTGCCTGAGCCCGGATTCGATGAGCGCATCCACGACCCGTGGCAGGCCCTCCGCGATCGGCAGGCTCATGTGATCCGCCAGAGCCTGGGGCGCCGCACCGCTGCCACCCTCGCCGCCGTCGATGACAATGAAGTCCGGCGCCACGTGCAACCCGCGTCTCAGCACTGCATTGCAGAGATCGTTGATGAACTCCCACCCGCCGATCGCGGTTTTCACGCCCACCGGCCGCCCCGTCAGGTCGCGGATCATGCACACCTTGTCGAGCAGGTCGTCGACGTTGGCGATGTCCTGGTGGCGGTTGGGGCTGATGGAGTCCTGCCCGGCGGGGATGCCGCGGATCTGCGCGATCTCGGGGGTAACCTTCGCTGCCGGCAGGACGCCGCCCTTGCCCGGTTTTGCGCCTTGGGACAGCTTGATCTCGAAGGCCTTAACGACTTCGCCGATCTGCTTCGCGCGCTGCGCGGAAAACGTGCCGTCCGGATTGCGAATGCCGTAGTGCGCGGTGCCCACCTGCATGATGATGTCGGCGTCCGCGTGCAAGTGGTGGGGCGCCAGCCCGCCCTCGCCGGTATCCAGCCAACAGCCCGCTTCGTGCGCGCCGCGGGACAGCGCCTGCACCGCGGGCTGGGAAATGGCGCCGAAGCTCATGCCGCTGATGTTGACGATGGAGCGCGCCTCGAACGGCAGGCGGCAATATCCGGCGCCGATGACCAGCGGCGGTGTGGGCAGCCGGTCCTCCTCGAGCACGGGGAACGGCGCGTTGACGAAGATGATGGAACCGGGCTCGCGCAGATCGTTGGTCGAGCCGAAGCCGATGATGCCGCCTTCGTCCTTCGCGAGCCGGTAGACCCAGCCGCGGGTGGCGCGGTTGAAAGGCATCTCGTCGCGGTCGCCGGCGAAGAAGTACTGCCGGAAATACTCCCCCTGCTTCTCGAAGAAATACCGCAGCCGCCCGATGACCGGGTAGTTGCGCAGGACCGTATGCTTCTTCTGGGTGATGTCCTGGACGAACCAGAACCCGACCAGGACGATCAGCGAGATGCCGAGGATCGTCCCGATGCCGTACGACAGGATTCCCATGTAGCCCGACATCAACGCCTCCCCGTCGTGTCAGAGTGGGTAGAATGCGACCTCCATCATAGGGGAAAGACTTGGACTTGGCATCCCGGATACGCGACGACGTCGCGCGCGCGCTGGCGGAAGACGTCGGCTCCGGCGATCTGACCGTCCGCCTGGTTCCTTCTCAGGCGACCGCGCGCGCGAAGGTCCTCACGCGCGAGCCCGCCACGCTGTGCGGCACCGCATGGTTCACCGAAGTCTTCCGGCAGATCGATCCCGTCGTCGGCGTGGCATGGCGTGCCGCCGATGCGGACCGGATCGCAACGAACCAGGTGGTCTGCGAAGTCACCGGCCCCGCGCGCAGCGTGCTCACGGGCGAGCGCACGGCGTTGAACTTCCTCCAGACGCTGTCCGCGGTTGCCACGCGGACGCGACAGTTCGTCGATGCGATCGCGGGCACGAAGGCCGCCATCCTCGATACCCGCAAGACCCTCCCCGGCCTCAGGGCCGCGCTGAAGTACGCGGTGCGCTGCGGCGGGGGCATCAACTACCGCATGGGCCTTTACGACGCCGTGCTGATCAAGGAAAACCACATCGCCGCCGCGGGCGGCGTGCATGCGGCGCTGGCCGACGCGGGCAAGGTCGCGGCGGGCAAGCCGGTGCAGATCGAGGTGGAGACCTTGGAGCAGCTGCGGGAGGCGCTCGACGCCGGCGCGACGCTCATCCTGCTCGACAACTTCGACCTGGAAGGGTTGCGCGAAGCCGTCCGCATGACGTCGGGCCGCGCGAAGCTCGAGGCTTCCGGTGGCGTCAGCCTGGAGACGGTACGCGCGATCGCCGAGACCGGCGTGGACAGGATCTCCGTCGGCACCCTGACCAAGGACATCCGCGCGATCGATCTTTCGATGCGCTTCGGCGCCTGATTACTTCGGCAGGTTGGCGGTGATGACCTGCTCGATCGCGCCGCGGGTCGCGTCGACCACGAACGGCCTGGTGCTTTGCGCGATTGCGGTGTCCGGATCCTTGAGGCCGTGGCCGGTCAGCGTGCAGACGATGGTGCTGCCCTCCCCGATCACGCCCTGCTGCAGGTCCTTCATGACGCCGGCGATGGAGGTCGCCGATGCCGGCTCGCAGAAAATACCCTCGGTATCCGCGAGCAGCTTCTGCGCCTTGAGGATTTCCTCGTCGGTGCACTCGTTGAACCAGCCGCCGGACTCGTTCTTCGCCGCCCAGGCGAGCTTCCACGACACGGGATGGCCGATGCGGATCGCCGTGGCCACCGTCTCGGGTTCGTCGACCATCTTGCCGCGCAGGAATGGCGCGGCACCCGCCGCCTGGTAGCCGACGATGATCGGCCGCTTCGTCGCAAGCCCGCCGGTGCGGTACTTGTAGGAATCGACCGCCAGGCTCTCCGTCTTCACGCCCACCGCTTCGCTGTAGCCGATCCAGTGCGCCGAGATGTTGCCCGCGTTGCCCACCGGCAGGGCGTGGTAGTCCGGCGCGTCGCCCAGCGCCTCCACGACCTCGAAAGCCAGCGTCTTCTGGCCCTGCAGGCGGAACGGATTGATGGAGTTCACGATGTTGACCGGGACGGTCTGCGCCACTTCCTGGACCAGGCGCATGCCATCGTCGAAATTGCCGCGGATCTGGATGACCACCGATCCGTGCATCATCGCCTGCGAGAGCTTGCCCAGCGCGATCTTGCCTTCCGGGATCAGCACGAAGCACGAAATCCCGGCGCGTGCCGCGTAAGCCGCCGCTGCCGCTGACGTGTTCCCCGTGGAAGCGCAGATGATGGCCCTTGCGCCCGCCTCCACGGCCTTGGTGACCGCCATCGTCATGCCCCGGTCCTTGAACGAGCCGGTCGGATTGAGGCCCTCGAACTTGCACAGGATGCGCACCTCGCGCTTGATCCTGCCCGGCAGGTTGCGCAGCTCGATGAGTGGCGTGTTGCCCTCGTTCAGCGAAATGACAGGAGTGTTCGCGCTGACAGGCAGGCGATCGCGGTAACGGTCGATGAGTCCGGTGTAGTGCTGTGCCATGTCTTCGGCTTTCTAGTTCTTTCCAAGCGCCTCGAGCCGGATGCGGGTCACCTTGCCCGAAACGACGGGCAGGGACTCGATGCGGCCGATCGCTGCGTTGACATTCTTCTCCTGCGTGAGGTGCGTCAGCATGATGATGTCCACCTGCTCCTCGCCCTCGCTGGGTTCCTTTTGCACCATGGCATCGATGGAGATCGACGCATCCGCCAGGATGCGGGTGATGTCCGCCAGCACCCCCGGGCGGTCGAGCACTCGCAGGCGCAGATAGTACGAGGTTTCCACTTCCTCCATCGGCAGGATGGGCGTGTCGGCCATGCGATCCGGCCGGAAGGCCAGGTGCGGCACGCGATGCTCGGGATCGGCCGTATGCATGCGCGTCACGTCCACGAGGTCGGCGACCACAGCCGAAGCCGTCGGCTCCGCCCCGGCCCCGGCGCCATAGTAAAGCGTCGGCCCGACGGCATCACCCTTGACCAGGATCGCGTTCATCACGCCCTCGACATTGGCGATCAGGCGCCGCGCAGGGATCAGCGTCGGATGCACGCGCAATTCGATGCCGGCCGCAGCGCGCCGCGTGATGCCCAGCAGCTTGATGCGGTAGCCCAGCTCTTCAGCATAGCGGATGTCCTCGCGCGTAAGCTTCGAGATGCCTTCGGTATAGGCCTTGTCGAACTGCATGGGCACGCCGTAGGCGATGGCGGCCATGATCGTGAGCTTGTGCGCGGCGTCCACGCCCTCGATGTCGAAGGTCGGATCGGCCTCCGCGTAACCGAGCTTCTGCGCCTGCGCCAGCACTTCCGCGAAACTCGCCCCCTTGTCGCGCATTTCCGACAGGATGAAGTTGGAGGTGCCGTTGATGATCCCGGCGATCCATTCGATGCGGTTCGCCGTCAGGCCCTCCCGCAGGGCCTTGATGATCGGCACGCCGCCGGCCACCGCGGCCTCGAAGGCCACCATGACGCCCTTCTTCTGCGCAGCACGGAAAATCTCGTTGCCATGGGTCGCCAGCAGCGCCTTGTTGGCCGTCACGACGTGCTTGCCGTTCTCGATGGCGGCGAGGATGAGGTCTTTCGCCATCCTGGTTCCGCCGATCAGCTCGACGACGATGTCGACGTCCGGATCGGTCACGACCTTGAAGGCATCGTCGGTGACTTGCGCGTGGGTGCCCGCGACGCGCCGGGCGCGCTCGACGTCCTTGTCGGCCACCAGGCCGATGCGGATCGCGCGTCCTGCGCGCCGTGAGATTTCCTCCTGGTTGCGCAGCAGGACCGCGAATGTGCCACCCCCGACCGTGCCGATGCCCAGCAGGCCGACGTTGACGGGTTTCATGGAAAATCTTTCCTGAATGAAAACGACGGAATCACGAAGCCCTCGCGAAAATAAAATCTGTGCGCTTCCGTGCGGTGCGTACCCGATTCCAGATCGAGCCCCGGGCAGGCCCGCCGGCGCGCCTCGCCTTCCAGCCATGCGATCAGCGCCTTGCCCACGCCCGTCGAGCGGTGCTTTTCGCCGGTTACCAGGTCATCGACGTAGAAGCGCCGGCCGACATGCGTGTTTTCGAACACGCGGAACACCGCCAACCCGGCCACTTCCCCGTCGATGACAGCCACGCACATTTCGCCACCCTGGTCGAACACGAGCTTCATCTTGGCCGCATAGCCGGCCGGCAGCTTCGGTCGCAACTGCCTGTGCACACCCTCCGCGCGCGCGAGCCATTCCGGCGCCACCAGTTCGCGGCGCTCGTCGGTCACGGCAATGATGCGGCAGTTCTCGGGCATGGGGCGGCAGGCAAAAAAAGGGCGCGAAGCGCGCCCGGGTCGGATCGCGACGGCGTCAGCCCGCCACGCGCAGCGGCATGGCCCCGCGCAGCAGACCGTCGCGGCGGAACATCTCCTTGATGCCGCGCAGCGCCTGCCGGGTCCGGGCCTCGTTCTCGATCATGGCGAAGCGCACGTACCCGTCGCCGTATTCGCCGAAGCCGATGCCGGGCGACACGCCCACCTTGGCCTCCTGCAGCAGCTTCTTGGCGAACTCGAGCGAGCCCATCGGCTTGTAAGGATCCGGAATCTCCGCCCAGACGTACATCGAGGCCTTCGGCGACTCGACCATCCAGCCGGCCTCGTGCAGCCCCTTCACGAGCACGTCACGGCGCTTCTGATATTTTTCGCAGATTTCCTTCACGCAGTCCTGCGGGCCTTCCAGTGCGGCAATCGAGGCGACCTGGATGGGCGTGAACGTGCCGTAGTCGTGGTAGCTCTTGATCCGCGCCAGCGCGGACACAAGTTCCTTGTTGCCTACCATGAAACCGATGCGCCAGCCGGCCATGTTGTAGCTCTTGCTCATGGTGAAGAATTCGACCGCCACTTCGCGGGCCCCCGGCACCTGCATGATCGACGGCGCTTTCCAGCCGTCGAAGCAGATGTCCGCGTAGGCAAGATCGTGCACCACGAGGATGCCGTGCTCACGCGCCAGCGCTATCACGCGCTCGAAGAAATCCAGCTCCACGCATTGCGCCGTCGGGTTGCTCGGGAAGCCGAGGATCATCATCTTCGGCTTCGGGATGGATTCGCGGATCGCGCGCTGCAGCTCCTCGATGAAGTCCACGCCGGGCGTCATGCGCACGGAACGGATATCGGCGCCGGCGATGACGGCGCCGTAGATATGGATCGGATAGCTCGGGTTCGGCACCAGAACCGTGTCGCCATGGTCGAGTGTGGCCAGCATGAGGTGCGCGAGACCCTCCTTGGAGCCGATGGTGACGATCGCTTCGCTGTCGGGATCGAGATCAACGTCGAACCGTGTCTTGTACCAGTTGCAGATGGCACGGCGCAGGCGCGGAATGCCCTTCGACATCGAGTAGCCGTGCGTGTCGTTGCGCTGCGCGGCCTCGACCAGCTTGTCGACGATGTGCCTGGGCGTTACCCCGTCTGGGTTGCCCATGCTCATGTCTATAATGTCCTCGCCGCGTCGGCGGGCGGCCGCCTTGAGCTCGGCCGTGATGTTGAAGACGTAGGGCGGCAGGCGCCTGATGCGGGGAAACTCGGCCATGGTGTGGGGCGGGCAACCGGCAGCGGATCGCGAGCGGTCCTAACCGACTGTTCACAAATATAAAGTCGCCATCCTACCGGATCGCGGCCGGTGCGGCAAAGGGCTACCCGATTGAAACTCCACGCATCACAGAATTCCGGCCTCAACATCTTCACGTCTTATGGGCACGGCTACGTGTCGGTGAACGGCGTGCGCTACGAAAGCAGCGTGCTGGTCGTGCCGCGGGGCGACGTCAGGCTCTGGCACGTAGCCGATCCGGACGCGCTGGTACAGGACGACTTCCAGTTGTTGGCAAACCTGAGGCCGGAGCTGGTCCTGCTGGGGACCGGGGAAACCTTGCGCTTCCCGCACCCCAGGACGCTGATGACGCTCACGGCCGCCGGCATAGGGACCGAAGTCATGGATAGCCGGGCAGCTTGCCGAACCTACAACATTCTGGCCGGCGAAGGGCGCGAAGTGGCTGCAGCGCTGATCCTTCCCGGTGCCTGAAGAGCCTGGATCAAATCGATAAATTACTTTAAATATAAAAAGTAAATATTTATTTATTAATATTAATCATCCGCATTAATCAGCCCGACGCGTATCGAAAATCTGACCAGGCCGGCGATGTCATGGATGTCGAGTCGCTCCATGATCTGGGCACGGTGACTCTCCACGGTCTTGATGCTCAATCCAAGGTCCTGGGCGATTTGCTTCATCGCCCGGCCGGTGGCGATGGCCCGCAGGATTTCCCGTTGCCGAGGGCTGAGCGTGTCGAGGACGTCGGGAACGACGGTCGGCCGCACATAGGACTGCACGACCTGCCGGGACACCCGCGGGCTCAGGTACGTGTCCCCCGCCATGACCGCATGCAGTGCCAGCTCGAGCTCGGGCGGCACGGCATCCTTCAGCAGATAGCCGCACGCGCCCGCCTTGAGCGCCTGCGAGACGAAATCGCGGGTGTCGTGCATGGACAGCATGACGACGCGCACCAGCGGTTTCTCGCGATTGATGATGGCGGCCGCTTCGATGCCATTCAGCCCCTTCATGCTGATGTCCATGAGTACGACGTCTGGATCGAGCGCGCGGGCCAGCTCGACCGCTTCCTGCCCCGTGGTGGCCTCGGCAACGACTTCGACGTACGGCACGCCGAGCAGCAGCGACTTCAGGCCGGACCTCACGAGGTTGTGATCGTCCGCCAGCACGACCCGGATCGGTTTCATCGCCCCCTGGAGTGTCATTCGCTGTGCGGCGTGCCCGGTTCCGATCGACGCCCTCAAAGGCCGCAAAGTTGCCCGATATGAGCCTGGACGCTGCTTGCCAGCGCGCGGAGATCATAGCCACCCTCCAGCGTCGACACGATGCGCCCGCCAGCGCTGCGTCGTGCCTCGTCCATGATCTGGCGGGTGACCCAGGCATAGTCGTCCTCCACCAGGCCGAGCGCCGCCATGTCGTCGTCGCGGTGCGCGTCGAACCCGGCGGAGACGAATATCATCTGCGGCGCGAACCTGCGCAGGGCCGGCAGCCATTCGGCGACCACCGCCTCGCGGAACTGCCGGCCCGTGCTGCGCGCGGGCAACGGGATGTTGATCATGCGTTCCGAGCGCCCCTCTACGCCGCTGTAGGGATAGAACGGATGCTGAAACGTGGACACCATCATCACGCGCTCGTCCGCAGCGAATATGTCCTCAGTGCCGTTGCCGTGGTGCACGTCGAAATCGACGATGGCCACGCGTTCCATGCCGTGCGCCTCCAGGGCATGCGCGGCGCCGACCGCGACGTTGTTGAACAGGCAGAATCCCATCGCGCGTGCGCGGCAGGCGTGGTGGCCTGGCGGGCGCACGCTGCAGAATGCGTTGTCGACCTCGCCGCGTGCCACCAGGTCGGCGGCCCTCACCGCGGCACCCGCCGCGCGCAGTGCAGCCGACAGGCTGTGCGGGTTCATCGCGGTGTCCGGATCGAGGTGGGCGAGTCCGCGGGCCGGCAAGGACTCCACGATGAAATCGATGTAGTCCGCGCCGTGGACGCGAGCGAGCTGTGCGCGGGTTGCCTTCGGGGCGGGCTCGAAGACCAGGCAGTCGGCCAGCCCGGTCGCAATCAGGCCGTCTTCGATCGCCTGGAGGCGCTGCGGCGACTCGGGATGCCCGGTTCCCATGTCGTGCAGCAAGCAGTCGGAATGGTGGATGAATGCCGTGGCCATGGACTTGAAGCAATGCCGCCGGCTCGACGCCCTCCCCGGCTCGCGGGTTCATCTTATGGCAGCGGCGGCTGCCATGTCCACGCACGGCGCAGCAATCTGCAGCCCGGCGCGGCGCGGGTTCCGCTCATGTAAACTAGCGCGGGGTGCGTACCCGCGCATCCGCAACATCGACATCGAATGCCCAATCCGCTCACCCCCGTCGTTGCGCAAGTCGGCCGCATCATCCTCGGCAAGGAGCACCAGATCCGTCTGACCGTCGCCTGCCTGCTGGCGCGCGGCCACCTGCTCATCGAGGATCTGCCCGGCGTGGGCAAGACCACGCTCGCACATGCGCTCGCGAGGACCATGGGCCTCGATTTCCAGCGCATCCAGTTCACCAGCGACCTGCTGCCGGCCGACATACTCGGCGTGTCGGTGTTCGATCGTGACAGCTCGACGTTCAAGTTCCATCCCGGTCCGGTGTTCTCGCAGGTCATCCTTGCCGACGAAGTCAACCGCGCCACACCCAAGGCGCAGAGTGCCCTGCTCGAGGCCATGGAAGAGCACCAGGTCACCACGGAGGGCCAGACCCGTCCGCTGCCGGAGCCGTTCTTCGTCATCGCGACGCAAAACCCTTCGCACCAGGTCGGCACGTTCGCGCTTCCGGAATCCCAGCTCGATCGCTTCCTGATGCGCATTCACCTGGGATATCCGGATGTCGCCGCCGAGCGGGCGCTGCTCGAGGGACGCGAGCGGCGCGACATGATCACCGACCTGGCACCAGTGCTCGACACCCGGGAGCTGCTCGCATTGCAGGCGGCCGCTCGCAAGGTCCACACTGCGCCGGCGCTGCTGGACTACGTGCAGGCGCTGGTCAACTACACGCGGCAGTCCGCGGATTTCGTCAACGGCCTTTCGCCGCGGGCCGGGCTGGCCCTGGTCAACGCCGCGCGCGCCTGGGCTTTCATGGACGATCGCGCCGAGGTCATCCCCGAAGACGTCCAGGCGGTGCTGCCCAGCGTGGCGGGACACCGGCTCTATCCCGTCACCGGCCTTCCCTCGCTCGCGAGCGGGCAGCTCGCCGAGCGCCTGATCTCCGAAGTCCCCATCCCTTGATCGCGAGGGCAGCCGCTTGAGCCGCGCGGCAGCGACGCAGCCATCCGGCACCGGGGTGCGGCCGGCAGACCCGCGACCTTCCCTGAGGGAGCGCATCGGCGACCGGATCTTTCCGCCGAAGGGTCCGGAAGCCGGCCCGGTCGTGCTCGGCCAGCGGCGCGTATACATCCTGCCCACCGGCGGGGGACTCGCCTACGGGGTGACCGTCATCCTGATGCTGCTTGGAGCCATCAACTACAACCTCAGCCTTGGCTATGTCCTGGTTTTCCTCATGGCCGGCAACGGCATGGTGGCGATGCTGCACACCTGGCGCAATCTCGCGCGCGTGTCGCTGCGGCCGGGAAAGTCATCCCCGGTCTTCGCTGGCGATCGCGCGGTCTTCGGCATTCGCGTCGACAACCGGGCTTCGCTGCCCAGGGTAAGCCTCGCCGTGCAGGTCGCCGGCGAGACACCGCAATACTTCGACGTGCCCGCCCGCAGCGAAATCGAAGTCGAGGCGGGCATGTCCGCACCGCGTCGCGGCATCCTGAGGCCGGGCCGCATCCGGTTGTTCACGACCTACCCGATGGGGCTGTTCTACGCCTGGGCGATCATCGAGCTCGATGCGCATTGCGTCGTCTATCCGCGCCCGGAGGCGGGACGCGTGCCCCTTCCGCCGGCACAGGCCGCCAGCGGCGAAGGACCCGCCTCCGGCCAGGGCGCAGAGGATTTCGCGGGTCTGCGGACCTTCCATCCCGGCGACTCGCCCCGGCGCATCGCCTGGAAAGTCTACGCGCGCAACGAGCAGTTCCTGGCGAAGCAATTCTCCGGCAGCGGGGCCTCCGAGCTTTGGCTCGACCTTGCGGACACGCCGGAGCGGCTCGGCCTCGAGGCCCGCCTGTCGCGTCTGGCCCGCTGGGTCATGGAAGCCGACGCGGCCGGCCTGCGCTTCGGCCTGCACCTGCCGGGGGTCGAGATCGACGCCGATGCAGGCTTGCCGCACCGCGAGCACTGCCTGCGCGCACTTGCATTGCTCCAATGAACGCCCCGCCGCGTGAACTGAGCCTGATCAAGCTGTCCGGCATCCTGCTCTCGCTGGCGCTGGTCATGGCGCCGCATGCCTTCCATCTCCCGGCCTGGATTCCGGCGCTGGTCGCGGCCGTGCTGGCTGCCCGGCTGTATTTCGGATGGCGGCGGCAGCCCCTGCCCCGCAAGGCGCTGCTGCTCGCCGCAACGTTCGCCTGTGCAGCCGGCGTGGGGCTGTCATATCGCACGCTGTACGGCCGCGACGTCGGCGTCGCGCTGCTGACCGTCATGATGGCGCTCAAGGTCATGGAGATGACGAGCGCGCGCGACACCATGGTCGCCGTGCTGCTCGCCTACTTCCTGGTGGTCACCAACTTTTTCTACTCGCAGTCCATTCCCACCGCGCTGTACATGCTGCTCGTGGTCTGGGTGATCACCGCGACGATGATCGGCCTGCAGTACCAGGCGGGCAGCCCGCGGCCGGCGGCCGCCCTGCGCCAGGGTGGGTTGATGCTCCTGCAGGGCATGCCCATCATGCTGGCGCTGTTCCTGCTGTTTCCGCGCGTGCAGGGGCCGCTGTGGGGATTGCCGCAGATCAACTATTCGGCCAAGAGCGGCCTGTCGGAAACCATGTCGCCGGGCGACGTGAGCGCGCTGAGCCTGTCCGACGACGTCGCGTTCCGCGTGCTGTTCGAGCATCCGCCGGAAAAACCTTCGCGGCTGTACTGGCGGGGGCCGGTGCTGTGGAACTTCGACGGCCGTACCTGGCGCGCCGGGCTGAACCTGACTTCGCCCAGGCCGGACGTGGAGGGCTTCTCGGCGCCGCTGCGGTACACGGTGACAATGGAGGCGCACGACCGTCACTGGATGTTCGCCATCGACATGCCGCTCGTCGTGCCGCAGGGGGCCTACCTGACCACGGACCACCAGCTTCTGTCACGCCGGCTGGTGCGCGAGCGGCTGCGCTACGACATGCAGTCCTCGCTGGAGTATCGCATCGACGCGCAGGAATCCTCGGGCAACCTGCAGCTGGCCAGACGATTGCCCGCCGGAAGCGCGCCGCGTGCGCGCGAGCTGGCAGCGCAATGGCGCGCGCAGGGCGGCAGCGACAAGGACATCGTTGCCCGGGGCCTGGCGATGTTTCGCGAGCAGCCCTTCATGTACACGCTGGAGCCCCCGCCGCTCGATTCGGATCCCGTCGACCAGTTCCTGTTCGAGACCCGCAGCGGCTTCTGTGAGCACTATGCTTCGGCATTCACTTTCCTCATGCGCGCGGCCGGCATCCCGGCGCGAGTCGTCACCGGCTACCTCGGCGGGGAGATCAATCCGGTGGATGGCTACCTCATCGTGCGGCAGTCCGATGCGCACGCCTGGTCGGAAGTCTGGCTTCAGGGCGAGGGGTGGATCCGCGTGGATCCGACGGCAGCGGTATCGCCGCTGCGTATCGAGCGCGGGCTCTCGGCGGCGGTGCCCGAGACCGACCGCGTGCGGCTCGAGCGCAGGAACCTCGAATGGTTGCGCAAGGCCCGCTATGCCTGGGATGCCGTCGCGAATACCTGGAACCAGTGGGTGCTGGGCTACAACCCCGAGCGCCAGGGACGCTTCCTTTCGCAGTTCGGGTTCGAGGAAATATCGTGGCAGGATCTCGTCATCGTGCTCGCGGCGGTGAGCGGTGCCATCATGCTGGCGCTGTCGGCTGCCCTGCTGCTGCGGATGGAAATCCGCCGCGTGGAGCCCGCCCAGCGCGCATGGCTGGATTTCTGCCGGGCGATGGCCAGGCGCGGCGCGCCACGACACCCCAGCGAGGGGCCGCGCGATTTCGCGAACCGCATCGGCTTGCAATTCCCGGATTTGAAGGAGTCGGCCCAGCGCATCAGCGCGCTCTACGTGTCGCTGCGCTACGGTGGCGGCGGGCAGGCGGGAAGCCTCGATGCCCTGCGTGCCGCGGTCAAGGCACTTTCGCGGGCCTGAACGCACCGGCGGTTCGCCGCCGGAAACGCGGCCGGGCGGGAGCAGCGGCGGTCAGGAGCGCTCGGGCAGGTACTGCAGGGGATCGATCGGCTTGCCGAGCCTGCGGATCTCGAAGTGCAGCGCGACGCGGTCGCTGTCGGTGTCGCCGATCTCGGCGATCTTCTGACCCTTCGCCACCATCTGCCCTTCCTTGACCAGTACCCTGCTGTTGTGCGCGTACACGCTGAGGTAGGAAGCGTTGTGCTTGATGATGATGAGCTTGCCGTAGCCGCGCAGCCCGCTGCCGCTGTAGACGACCTTGCCCGGCGCCGCAGCGAGCACCGGCTGGCCGCTGCGGCCCTCGATGCCGATGCCTTTCTGGATCGGCCCCTGTCCGAAGCCGTACAGCAGCTTGCCTTCGGCGGGCCACTCCCAGACCATCTTGCCGTCCGAGAGGGGAACGTCCTTGCGGACGACCGGCGCAGCAGCCGGAGGGGCCGCTGCGGCTTCCGGCTTGGGTGCGGGCCGGGTGGCACTCGCGGGGCCCGGTGACGCTGCGGCAGGCTGCTGCGTCAGTTGTGCCAACGCGTGCTCGGAATACGGCAACTTGCGCGCCTTGGGTTCCGCGTAGGCCGGCACGGGCACCGGCGCGGGAAGCGGCGCCGGCTGCACCGCGACCGCTTCGCCCGCGCTGTCGGGCGGGAACAGCCGGATGCGCTGGTCGATCTTGATCAGCGCCGGGTCTTCGAGGTTGTTCCAGGCCGCGAGCTCGCGATAGTCCTGGCCGTAGTCGAGCGCGATGCTGTAGAGCGTATCGCCCTTCTTGACGACGTGGTACTCCGGACGCCAGTCGCCTTCGCGATATGGCTTGGTGGTCGGGGCCTCGGCGGCGACGGCCTTGTCCTGTGCCACGGATACCGGCGTCCCCGCGACCGCAGGCTGCTTTTCGGTCTTCGGCACCGCCGGCGCGGTCGTGGGTTGCACGGCCGCCGTGACGGCCGGCGTCGCCGGAGCCGGCTTGGAAGCCGCAGCGGTCGCCTGCGGCCTCAGGGGCGTCGAATTCGGTGAGCGTTCGATTACCGGCGCGGCGGTCGGCGTCGAGCCGCAGGACGCGAGCAGCAACGCAAGCGCCGCCATCGCGGGCAGGGTCCAGCAGTCCCGCCGCATCATGCCGAGACTCCGGCGATCAGCGGCACGAACTTGACCTCGTCGAGCATGGATTGTGTGAAGCCCTCGGCCTTGCGCTCCACCAGCACCAGCCTCTGCTCGCGCGTGCCGAGCGGCAGCACCAACCGTCCGCCCTCCACGAGCTGCTCTGCGAGCGGCTCCGGAAGATGCGTTGCCGCCGCCGCCATGACGATGGCGTCGAACGGCCCCTGCTCCCGCAGTCCCGAGTGCCCGTCCCCGTGCTTGAGCTTGATGTTGCGCAAACCGAGCTCGCGCAGCCTGACCCTGGCCTTGGACAGCAGCCCGGCCAGGCGCTCGACGGAATACACTTCGCGCGCGACCCGCGACAGCACCGCCGCCTGGTAACCGCAGCCGGTGCCGATCTCGAGGACCTTGTGCAGCGGACGGCCCGCGCGCGCAAGCTCGACCATGCGCGCCACGGTGTAGGGATTGGAGATCGTCTGCCCGAACCCGATCGGCAGCGACACGTCGTCATAGGCGCGGCTCGCGAGCGCCTCATCCACGAAGATGTGCCGCGGCACTTCCGCCATCGCGTTGAGAACCACCTCGTCCTTCACGCCCTGGTCGCGCAGGCGATCGACCATGCGCAGGCGCGTGCGCTGCGAGGTCATGCCGATGCCGGCGATGCGAGTGTTCATGTGCGCATCACGCCGGGCGGGCTCGCGGGCGTATGCGGTTTCACGTCAGCACGGGCTCCGTCAGCCAGTCCCGCACCCGATCGATGCTGGCGTACTGCGTGAGATCGATCTGCAGCGGCGTGACGGAAACCATCCCCTGCGCGACGGCATGGAAGTCCGTCCCCGTCCCCGCGTCCTGCGCGCCGCCCGCGGCGCCGACCCAGTAGACCGTGTCGCCGCGCGGGTTCATCGACTTCACCACGCCTTCGGCCTTGTGCCGGCGGCCCAGGCGCGTAACCACGGTACCCGCCAGGCTTTCGTATGGCAGGTCGGGCACGTTCACGTTGAGCAGGATGGGAGCCGTGACCGGCCTGTTGCGAAAGCGCGCGAGCAGGTCGCTGGCAACGCGCGCGGCCGCGGGATAGTTCCCGGCGGATTTGCTCGCCAGAGAAATCGCGATCGACGGGATGCCCAGCAAGAAGCCCTCGGTGGCCGCGGCGACGGTGCCCGAATAGATGGTGTCGTCGCCCATGTTGGCGCCGTGATTGATCCCGGAAATCACCATGTCCGGCAGCGTGTCGAGCAGGCCGGTCACGGCAAGATGCACGCAGTCCGTCGGCGTGCCATTCACGTAATGAAAGCCGTTGTGCGACCGCCGGACCATCAGCGGGCGGTCGAGCGTGAGGGAGTTGCTGGCGCCGCTGCGGTCGCGCTCCGGAGCGACTACGGTGATCTCGGCGACCTTCGCCAGAGCTTCCGCGAGCACTGCGAGGCCGGGAGCGAAATAGCCGTCATCGTTGCTCAGCAGGACGCGCATCAGCGGAATCGCCTGGACCGGGTGTCGTTCCGAGGAACGAAGGCGCTCGAATTGCTCGACTTTCCCCCGATCATCGCTTCCCGAAAGCCTGCCGGCCGTTAATGAAACCAGGATTGGTCGGGGCGAGAGGATTTGAACCTCCGACCACCTGCACCCCATGCAGGTACGCTACCAGGCTGCGCTACGCCCCGAATCCGCGGGCGATTATAGCAGGCGGATGCGGCTGTCGTTACTCGCGCAGGAAATCGAGCAGCCCCTGCAGCTCGCGCCGCAGGACGGCAGTGCTGAGCCGGGCCGGTGCGGCCGGCTTCGCCTGCATGGCGGACTCGTCGAGCCGCGCCCTCGCACCGCTGATCGTGAAGCCCTGCTCGTAGAGCAGCTCGCGGATGCGCCGGATCAGCAGGACCTCGTGGTGCTGGTAATAGCGCCGGTTGCCGCGCCGCTTCACCGGCTTGAGCTGCGTGAATTCCTGCTCCCAGTAACGCAGCACGTGCGGCTTCACGCCGCAAAGGTCGCTGACCTCACCGATGGTGAAGTAGCGTTTCGCGGGAATCGGGGGCAGCGGCGTCCTAGGACTGCTGCTGTGGCTGCTGCTGTCCACCGTAATTCTTCTCGACCATCGCCTTCAGTTTCTGGCTGGCGTGAAACGTCACGACGCGGCGTGCCGTGATCGGGATTTCCTCGCCGGTTTTGGGATTGCGGCCCGGGCGCTGCGGCTTGTCGCGCAGCTGGAAATTGCCGAAGCCGGAAAGCTTCACGCCGTCGCCGCCCTCGAGGGCCATGCGCACTTCCTCGAAGAAGGACTCCACCATGTCCTTGGCTTCGCGCTTGTTCAGCCCCACTTTCTCGAACAGCAGGTCCGCCAGGTCGGCTTTGGTCAGTGTCATCGATTCACCATTGTCGTGCGGCGGCCCGCCGCCCTAGCCAGTTTGTCGTTGCCGGCATGGCGATCATTGCCGGAGCACGGCCCCGAACTCCTGCTCGAGGACCTTGCGCAGCCCGGCAACGGCGGCATCCACTTCGGCATCCATTAGAGTTTTTTGAGTATCTTGCAATAACACACGGAATGCAAGACCTTTTTTGCCCTCGGCAATGCCCTTCCCGCGGTACACGTCGAAGACCGCGACGCTTTCCACGATGGCCGCCTTCGACCGCTCGAGGCGGTCCAGGATGTCCTGGACGGGAACATTTTCATCGAAAACGCAGGCCAGATCACGCTGCACGGGCGGGAACTTCGAGATTTCCGCATAGGCGGGCAACGCGCGTACGAGCAGCGGCCCGGCGTCGACCTCGAACACTTCCAGCGGCGCGGGCAGATCGTACTTGGCCTGCCATGCCGGATGCAGCTCGCCCAGCCAGCCGATCTGCGTGCCGTCGAGGAGCACGCGCGCGCTGCGCCCAGGATGCAGGGCCGGGTGCGATCCCGCCCCGAACCGGAGCCCGGCCGGCGCCGCGAGTGCCTCGAGGTCGCGCTTGATGTCGTAAAAATCCGCGCGCCGGGCCGCGCTGCCCCATTGCTCGGGCAGACTCGTGCCGAACGCCGCGGCTGCCACGCGCATGGGCTGGCGCAGGCCCGCGACATCGGCTTCGCTGTCAACCACGGTCGCATCACGAAAAAAAGCCCGCCCGATCTCGAATACCCGCACGCGGTCGAGCTTGCGGTTCAGGTTGTAGCGCACGTTCGCGACCAGGCCTCCGATCAGGCTCGACCTCATGACGGCGAGCTGGACCGCGATCGGGTTGAGCAGCTTCACCGGCTTGTCGTTGCCGGCGAGATCGCGTTCCCATTGCTCTTCCACGAAGCTGTAGTTGATCACCTCGTTGTAACCGGACGCCGCCATGCGGCCGCGCAGCTCGTGCAGCGACCGGCGGTTTTCCGGGGCGCCGCGCATGACGGCAGGCGCAACCGGCGGGTTCGCCGGGATGCGTTCGAAGCCATGCAGGCGCGCGACTTCCTCGATCAGATCCTCTTCCAGCTCGATGTCGAAGCGGTAGCTGGGCGGCGTCACCGTGAACGAGGTGCACTTTCCCTCGCCCTCCATGCGGGCCTGCATCCCGAGCCGCATGAAATAGTCGGCGATTTCCGGCGCTGCGACCGGCACGCCGATGATCCTGGCCGCGCGGTCGACCCGCATGCGTACCGGCGCGCGCTGCGGCAAGCCTGCGACCAGATCGGCCACCGGGCCCGGCTCGCCGCCGCAGATCTGCAGGATGAGCTCCGTGGCGCGTTCGATGCCCGTTACGTTGTTGTCGAAGTCCACGCCGCGCTCGAAGCGGTGCGACGCGTCGCTCGCGAAGTTGTAGCGCCGCGCGCGTCCGGCGATCGCGTCGGGGAAGAAGAAGGCCGCCTCGAGGAAGACGTTCCGGGTATCGAGGTCGGCCCTGGTGCCGTCGCCGCCCATGATGCCTGCCAGGCCGATCGGGCCGCTGGCATCGGTGATGGCGAGCACGGATTCGTCGAGCTCGACCGTCTGCTCGTTCAGCAGCTTGAGCTTCTCGCCCCTGCGGCCGAAGCGCACGTCGATGCCGCCGTCCAGCTTGTCGAGGTCGTACACGTGCAATGGGCGTCCCAGCTCGAGCATCACGTAGTTCGTGACGTCGACCAGGGCGGAAATGGAGCGCTGCCCCGCCCGTTCGAGTCGCTGCTTCATCCACTGCGGCGTCGGCGCCCCGGCGTCGACGTTGCGGATCACGCGTCCCGTGAACCGGCCGCACCCTTCCGGAGCCGAGATCCTGACCGGGAAAGTCTCGCTGCTGGCTGCCGCGACCACGGCGATCGGCGGCGGTTCGAGCGGCGACCCGGTCAGCGCCGAGACTTCCCGAGCGATGCCGAGAACGGACAGGCAGTCGGCGCGGTTCGGCGTGAGCTTGATGACGAAAATGTGATCGTCCAGCGCCAGCACTTCCCTGATGCCGGCCCCGTTCGGGACGGCGTCATCCAGCACGAGCAGTCCGCTGTGGTCCTCGGAAATTCCCAGCTCGCGGGCCGAGCACAGCATGCCCTGGCTTTCGACGCCGCGCATGGTCGCGGCCTCGATTTCCAGCACCCGGCCACCGGCCGGAGCGGGCAGCTTCGCGCCCACCAGCGCGCACGGGACCTTCATGCCCAGGGCGACGTTCGGCGCACCGCAGACGATTCCGAGCCGCCGCCCGCCGCCGACGTCGACCTGGCAGACCTTGAGCTTGTCGGCGTTCGGATGCTTCTCGAAGGCCACGATCTGGCCGACGACGACATCCGAGAACGGCGGCGCGACGTCGCGACATTCCTCTACTTCGAGGCCGGACATCGTCAGCAGATGCGACAGCTGCTGCGTCGACAGGCCGGGGTCGACGAGGGTGCGTAGCCAGCTTTCCGGGAATTGCATGCCGTCCGCCCTCAGTCGAACTGCCTCAGGAAGCGCAGGTCGCCGTCATAGAACAGACGCAGGTCGTCGATGCCGTAACGCAGCATCGTCAGCCGTTCCAGGCCGCTGCCGAAGGCGAAGCCCGTGTAGATCTCCGGGTCGAGCCCGAAGTTGCGCACCACGCGCGGATGCACCTGGCCGGCGCCGGAAATTTCCAGCCAGCGCCCCTTGTGCGGCCCGCTGGCGAACGCCATGTCGATTTCCGCGGAAGGCTCCGTGAAGGGAAAGAAGGAAGGGCGGAACCTGACCTGCAGCTCGTCGGTCCCGAAGAAGCAACGCAGGAAATCCGTATAGACGCCCTTCAGGTCGGCGAAACTCACGCCGCGGTCGATCCACAGCCCCTCGACCTGGTGGAACATGGGCGAGTGGGTCGCATCCGAATCCACCCGGTAGGTGCGTCCCGGCGCGATCACCTTGATCGGCGGGCGGTGCGCGCGCGCGTACCTGACCTGCATCGGGCTCGTGTGGGTGCGCAGCAGCAGGCCGCCCTCGACATAGAACGTGTCGTGCATCGAGCGGGCCGGGTGGTTTTCGGGCTGGTTCAGCGCGGTGAAGTTGTACCAGTCGGTCTCGATCTCGGGACCGTCGGCGACGTCGAAGCCCACGGAGCGGAAGATTTCCTCGACGCGCTGCCAGGTGCGGATGACCGGGTGGATGCTGCCGCGGGAACCGCCACGGCCGGGCAGCGTGACGTCGAGGGCTTCCTGCGCGAGCTGCACGTCGAGCGCCGCCTTCTGGATCGACTCGCGGCGCGCTGCCAGGGCTTCCTCGACCTGGACCTTCGCCTGGTTGATGCGCGCGCCTTCGGCCGGCCGCTGGTCCGCGGGCAGCCTGCCGAGGCCCTTGAGCAGCTCGGTCAGCACGCCGGTCTTGCCGAGGTAACGTGCCTTGGCCTGCTCGAGCTGCGCAGCCTCGGCCGTTGCCGCGAACACGCGACGGGCCTCGTCGACGATTGCCTGGAGATCCTGCATTTTCTTGGTCGGGGATAAAAAAAGGAGGCCCGCAAGCCTCCTTTTCCGTTCTACCCTGGCTTCAGGCGCCGAGGCCCGCCTTGGCCTGGCCCGCGATCTTCTCGAATGCCGCCCGGTCGAACACCGCGATGTCCGCCAGCACCTTGCGATCGACCTCGATCGCCGCCTTCTTGAGCCCGCTGATGAGCGTGCTGTAGGTCATGCCGAACTCGCGGGCCGCGGCGTTGATGCGCACGATCCACAGCGCCCGGAAATCGCGCTTCTTGCGCCGGCGGTCGCGGTAGGCGTACTGGCCCGCGCGCATGACCGCCTGCTTGGCGATCTTGTATACGTTGCCGCGGCGGCCGCGGTAGCCCTTGGACTTCTCCAGTACCTTCTTGTGCCGCGCGCGCGCGGTTACACCACGTTTGACTCTTGGCATGTCATCCCCTCCTCAGGCGTACGGCAGCATCGAACGGATATGGGCGTGATCGGATGCGTTCACGGCCGTATTCCCGCGCAGCTGGCGCTTGCGCTTGGTCGATTTCTTGGTGAGGATGTGACGCAGGTTGGCCTGCGTGCGCTTGAAACGGCCGTTGCCGAGCGCCTTGAAGCGCTTGGCCGCGCCGCTCTTGGACTTGAGCTTGGGCATTACCACTCCTTCATGCTTGTTTTAGCCTGACGCCGGGCGTCCCCGAGGGGCGCTTTGCTGCCCGGCAATCACTTGTCATGGCCCTGCGGGCGCCCGGGCACTGGCCTTGCCCGTCATGCGGCACCCGCCGGCCGCTCGTACCACGTCGATCCGGCCAACTGCAACCTTCACGCAACCCCGGGCTTGCCCGGTACTGCCGGCTACGATTTCTTCCTGGGGCTCATCACCATGACCATCTGGCGCCCCTCCATCTTCGGGAACTGCTCCACCACACCATGGGGCTCGAGGTCCGCCTTCACCCTTTCAAGCAGCTTGAACCCGAATTCCTGGTGGGCCATTTCGCGACCCCGGAACCGCAGGGTGATCTTGGTCTTGTCGCCCTCGCCCAGGAAACGCACGAGGTTGCGCAGCTTGATCTGGTAATCCCCCTCGTCGGTACCCGGGCGGAACTTCACTTCCTTGACCTGGATCTGCTTCTGCTTGAGCTTGGCCTCGTGCCGCTTCTTGGCCTCGCTGTACTTGTACTTGCCGAAGTCCATCAGCCGTGCCACGGGCGGCTTGGCAGTCGGTGCAATTTCCACCAGGTCTATTTCCAGTTCCTCGGCCATGGCATTCGCCTGTGCGAGGCTGACGATGCCGATCGGTTCGCCTTTCGTGCCGATCAGCCGGAGCTCCGGCGCGGTGATCTCGCCGTTGATCCTGACATCCCTGTCCTGAGCTATAAGCAGGCCTCCATCAAAAAATTAAGCCGCACTTCCCGATCGTGGCAACTCGGAAACCAGCCGCTCGATGAAGCCATGTAGCGGCATCTGGCCGAGATCGCTCCCACTCCGGGTACGCACGGCAACGACGTTTGCAGCGACTTCCTTGTCGCCGACGATGAGCTGATAAGGCAGCTTCTGCAAACTATGTTCCCGAATCTTATAGGTTATTTTCTCGTTTCTCAAGTCCGCCGACGCCCTGAACCCGGCGCCGGCCAGCCGGCGGGCGGTTTCAGCGGCGTAACCGGCCTGATGCTCGGAAATATTCAGCACCACGACCTGCTCCGGAGCGAGCCACAGGGGCAGCGCACCGGCATAATGCTCGATGAGGATGCCGATGAAACGCTCCATCGACCCCAGGATGGCCCGGTGCAGCATGACGGGCAGGCGCCGGCTGTTGTCCTCGGCGATGTATTCGGCGCCCAGGCGCCCCGGCAGCGCGAAGTCGAGCTGCAACGTTCCGCACTGCCAGACGCGCCCGATCGAGTCCTTCAGCGAGAATTCGATCTTGGGGCCGTAGAACGCCCCCTCCCCCGGATTAACGTCCCAGGCCAGGCCCTTCTTGTCCAGGGCCGCCTTCAGGGCCGCTTCCGCGCGGTCCCATGCCTCGTCCGCGCCGATGCGCTTGGCCGGCCGCGTGGACAGCTTGATGAGGATCTCGGAGAAGCCGAAGTCCGCGTAGACCTTGCGCAGCAGGTCGATGAACGCGGAGGCTTCGTCCTGCACCTGGTCCTCGGTGCAAAAAATATGGGCGTCATCCTGGGTGAAGCCGCGCACCCGCATGATCCCGTGCAGGGCTCCCGAGGGTTCGTTGCGATGGCAGGCGCCGAACTCGGCCAGCCGCAGCGGCAGGTCCCGGTAGCTTTTCAGGCCCTGGTTGAAGATCTGCACGTGGCCGGGACAGTTCATCGGCTTGACGGCGTAGTCGCGCTTCTCCGACTCCGTCGTGAACATCAGCTCGCGGTAGTTCTCCCAGTGCCCCGAGCGCTCCCACAGCGAGCGGTCCATGACCTGCGGCGTGCGCACCTCCTGGTAGCCGTGCTGCGACAGGGTGCGGCGCATGTACTGCTCGACCTGCTGCCAGATGGTCCAGCCCTTGGGGTGCCAGAACACCATGCCTGGCGCCTCTTCCTGGGTGTGAAACAGGTCCAGCTGCTTGCCCAGCTTGCGATGGTCGCGTTTTTCCGCTTCCTCGAGCCGGAACAGGTAGGCGTCGAGATCCTCCTTCTTCGCCCACGCCGTGCCGTAGACCCGCTGCAGCATCTCGTTCTTCGAGTCGCCGCGCCAGTACGCGCCCGCGACCTTGAGCAGCTTGAACACCTTGAGCTTGCCCGTCGAAGGCACGTGCGGACCACGGCAGAGATCCGTGAAATTGCCCTGCGAGTACAGCGAGATCGCCTCGTCGCCGGGAATCGAGGCGATGATCTGCGCCTTGTACTCCTCGCCCTGGCCGCGGAAGAAATCGACGGCCTTGTCGCGCCGCCACACCTGGCGCTCGACCTTGAGGTCCCGCTTCGCTATCTCCGCCATGCGCTTCTCCATGGCGGCGAGATCCTCGGGCGTGAACGGGCGCTTGTAGGAAAAATCGTAGTAGAAGCCGTCCTCGATCACCGGACCGATGGTGACCTGGGCGTCGGGATAGAGCTCCTTGACCGCCTGTGCGAGCAGGTGCGCGGTCGAGTGCCTCAGGATGTCGAGCCCGGCCGGGTCCTTGTCCGTGACCACGGACAGCTCGGCATCGTGGTCGATGACGAAGGAGGTGTCGACGAGCTTGCCGTCGACCCTGCCCGCGAGCGCGGCCTTGGCCAGACCCGCACCGATCGACGCGGCGACATCGGCCACGCTCACGGGCTTGTCGAAGGCCTTGGTCGATCCGTCAGGCAGGCGTATGGACGGCATGTTCCGGGGTACCAGAAATGAAAAAGTGCGGCGAACCGCACTTTTTCCGTCGTTGGATTCGAAAGGGGTTCAGAAGCTGCGCATGGAGCCCGTCGTGCAAGTTCGGAAACCCATTCTTCGTCCGTCCGCAAGGATGTTTGGTAGGCGCGATTGGACTCGAACCAACGACCCCCACCATGTCAAGGTGATGCTCTAACCAGCTGAGCTACGCGCCTGCCGAGCGGCGGATTCTAAACGAAACGCTACGCCCGTACAAACCTCATTTGCGCCGCGCCGACCGCACCCCGGGCAGCTCGCGTGCACCCGCCAGCAGCCGGGTGAGCTGCCCCACGCCGTCCACCGCCAGCGTGAACGACATCTTCGTGCCGAGGTCCTGGCTGTGCGAGGCGCTGGATACCACCTGCACCTTCTCGCGCATGAAGATGTCGAGCAGGTCGCGCATCGGCGCCGGATGGCTTGCAGCCACGACCTCGATGTCCACCGGAAAGCGCGACTCGCCCGTGTCGCCCCAGTCGGAGGCGATCAGGCGCTCGCGCGGCAGGTGCGCGACATTGCGGCAGTCCGCGCGATGCACCGTCACGCCGCGGCCGCGCGTGACGAAGCCGACGATGGCGTCGGGAGGTGCGGGCTTGCAGCAGCGCGCCAGCACCGTGAGCAGCTTGTCCACCCCCACGACCAGGACGCCGCTCGGCACCGACGCGGGCCGCGGCGCGGCGGGTGCCGCCGGCGCTCCCGCGGGTGCCTCCATGCCGGTGACGGCCGCCTGCAGCAGGCGCGGCGCGACCTCGCCGCGGCCCAGCGCGGCGAACAGGTCGTTCACGGCGTCGAAATGCAGCCGCGCCGCGAGCTCGTCGAGGTTCTGGCCGGTCTTGCCCAGCCTCTGCAGGTCCCTCTCCAGGATCGCGCGCCCCTGTGCGACCGCCTCCTCGAGCTGGCGGCTGTTGAACCATTGCCGGACCTTGGTGCGGGCGCGGTTGCTGCGGATGTAGCCCAGCGCCGGGTTCAGCCAGTCGCGCGAGGGCCCACCCTCCTTCGCGGCGATGATCTCCACGCTCTGCCCGTTGGACAGCACGTAGGTGAGCGGCACGATCTGGCCGTTGACCTTGGCGCCGCGGCAATGGTGGCCGAGGTCGGAATGCAGGTGATAGGCGAAATCGATCGGTGTGGAGCCGCGCGGCAGGTCGACGATCTTGCCCTGAGGCGTGACGACGTAGACCGTGTCCTGGAACAGGTCGGTCCGGAAATGCTCGGCGAGCTCGCCCGTGTCGGCGAGCTGGTCCTTCCATTCCAGCACGTTGCGCAGCCACGCGAGCTTCCGGTCCAGCGCGGGATCGGCACGGGCGGATTCCTTGTAGCGCCAGTGCGCCGCCACGCCGAGCTCGGCATGCCGGTGCATGTCGTGCGTGCGGATCTGGATCTCCAGGACCTTTCCTTCCGGGCCGACGACGGCGGTGTGCAGCGACCGGTAGTCGTTGGCCTTCGGTCGCGCGATGTAGTCGTCGAACTCGCGCGGGATCGGCGTCCACAGGTTGTGCGCCACGCCCAGCGCCGCGTAGCAGTCCTTGACGTCGTCGACCAGCACGCGCACCGCGCGCACGTCGGACAGGTCGTCGAGGCCGACGTTCTTGCGCTGCATCTTGCGCCAGATGCTGTAGATGTGCTTCGGCCGCCCGCTGACCTCGGCGCGGATGCCGGCGGCCTGCAGCTCGGCGCCGAGCAGGCGGATGACCCCGCCGATGTAGGTCTCGCGGTCCCGGCGTTTCTCGTCGAGCTGCCCGGCGATGCTCTTGTAGGTCTGCGGCTCAAGGCAGCGGAAGGCGAGATCCTCCAGCTCCCACTTGAGCTGCCAGACGCCGAGGCGGTTGCCCAGCGGCGCGAACAATTCGAGCGTCTCGCGCGCAGCCTCCTCGCGTTCGGGGGCATCCTGCCGGGAAGCGAGCTCGCGCAGGCGCTGGACCTGGTCGGCGAGCTTGATGAGCACGACGCGCACGTCCTGCGCCATCGCGAGGAACATCTTGCGCAGCGCCTCGAGCTGCGACGAGCGCTCCTCGCTCCCGAGTGCGGCGCTCCTGGACCGCAGCGCCTGGATCTGACCCATGCTGGTCACGCCGTCGACGAGCGACAGCACGACCGGGCCGAACGCCGCGCGAAACGCCTCGCGCTGCTTCGCGTCCGCCGGCGCGGCGCCGAGCAGCAGCAGCGCCGAGATGGCTTCGCCCCCCACGCCGAGACCCGCGACGATGCGGGCTGCACCGCGCGCATGGTCGAGCCAGGGCTCGCCGGTCGGATGCCGGCGCCCCTCGTAAACAGAGCGGGCGTGCTCGTCGGCGCGGCGCACGAGATCCGATTCGGTCCCGGGCAGGCGCGCGACGACGGCATCCAGCCACTGCCCCGATGCCGCGCCCGCTCCGAATTCCGTCACCTTGACCATTGCGTTCCGGGCCGTCTCAGCGGCCCGCCCAGTACGTCCTGTCGATTTCCCGCCATTTCCGCACGGCGATGCCCGCGGGACCGAGGTCGACGATGATGGCGCCGGACACGTCGGTTCTCAAGGCCTCGCCTCCTGCCTGCCGGTACCGGTAGCTGACCTGCGGATGGGGATGACCGAAGCGGTTGCGGTAGCCGACGGAGAAAACCACCAGTCGGGGTGCCGTCGCGCGCACGAACCCCGGCGTGGACGACGTCCGGCTGCCGTGATGGGGCGCCAGCAGCACATCCGCATGCAGGCCGGCGCCCGAGTCCAGCAGGTGTGCTTCGCCGTGCCGCTCGATGTCGCCCGGCAGCAGCACGCTGCCGTATGGCGACACGATCCTCAGCACGCAGCTGCGGTCGTTGTCCTTCGAGCCGCGGTCATTATAGTCCGCCGCCTGCGGGTGCAGCATCTCGAAGGTCACGCCGTCCCATTCCCAGCGCTGTCCGGCAACGCACCGCCTGCTGTCGCCGGCGGCGATCGCGATCGGCCCGCCCTGCGACATGGACGACGCCGTCCAATCCACCGGCATCGCCTGCAGCACCGAGAGCGCGCCGCCGCTGTGGTCGCTGTCGCCGTGGCTGACGATCATGGCGTCGAGGCGGCGCACGCCTGCGGCGCGCAGGTAGGGAACGACGATGCGCCCGCCGGCGTCGATCTGTTCCGTGAAAGCCGGTCCGGTGTCGTAGAGCAAGGCGTGGCCCGGCGTGCGTGCCACCACGGCGAGCCCCTGCCCTACGTCCAGGACCGTCACCTGCAGCTGGCCGGCCGGCAACCGCTCCGGCGGTACCAGGAACATCGGCAGCATCAGGAAAGCGCCGGTCCAGCGCGCGGGAACTCCGCTGGGCAACAGCAGCCAGAGCGCTCCCGCGACGGCGAGAGGCACCGTCCAGGGCACGGGCGCATGCTGCTGCCAGACGGCAGCCGGCGCGGCACCCAGCGCGCCGAGCAGGCCCATGCAGGGGCTCATCGCGAGATGGGCCGCGTGGGCCAGAGAGTCGAAAGGCAGCAGCGATGCCGCCAGCGCGAGCGGCACCACGACGAAGCTGACGAGCGGGATGGCGAAGGCATTCGCGACCGGGGATACCAGGGAAACCTGCTGGAACATCGCGACCAGCAGCGGAACGAGCGCGACCGTGACGGCCCATTGCGTCTGCAGCCACGCGCGCAACCAGCCCGGCCGGCCGATGCGCGAAGCCGATGCCAGCATGATGATCGCCACGGCGCCGAAGGAAAGCCAGAAGCCCGGCGAGATGACGGCCATGGGATCGAGGATCACGGCAAAGGCGGCGGCCGCGGCCAGCACGGCGGTCGGGCGCGCCGCCCATCCCGACCACAGCGCCGCCGCCACGACCGCCAGCATGTACACCGTGCGTTGCGCGGGCACGGCGAATCCTGAAAGCGCCGCGTAGGCGAACGCGGCGCAGAGTCCGCATGCGGCGGCGGCACGCGAGGTGGCGAGCCGCAGCGCCAGCTTCTCGGAGCGGCGCCACAGGCGCGACACGACCAGCACCACCATGGCCGCCACCATGGTGATATGGAGTCCCGAGATGCTCATGAGGTGGTTCACGCCCGTGCGCGTGAAAATCTGCCACTGGTCCGGCGGAATGGCCTGCTGGTCGCCCACCGCCAGCGCCACGATCACGCCGGCATAAGGTTGCCCGGCGAGCGCCCGCAGCAGGTGCGCCCTCACGGCTTCGCGCGCCCGCTCCAGCGCATAGCCCGGGCGCCAGACCATGGGATCGAGCAGATCCGGCGCCGGCTGTGCACGCACGTAGCCGGCAGCGCGGATGCCCCGCTCCAGCATCCATGCCTCGAAGTCGAACCCGTGCGGATTCGCGTTGCCGTGCGGGCGGTGCAACCGGACGGTCATGCGCCAGCGCTGGCCGGCTTGCCACGGGGGCGATGCCGAGGCGTCGTCCGCATACCACATGAGCGAGATGCGCGACGGCAGCCTTTGCGCCGGCAGCTGCGCGCGCTCCACGTCGAAGGCAAAGCGCGCGCCGCGGGCGTTTGGCTGCACCATCCCGGCGACCACGCCGGTGATCTCGACGTCACGGCCCTCGAGGGATACCGGCAGCGCGTCGGACAATTTCCATGTAGCCTGAGCGGCGGCCCAGAAATATCCCGCCACGGCGAAGGTCGCCACGGCGGCGGCATGGCCGGCGAATCGCGCCGCCCTTTCCTGCCGGCGCGCGAGGATGAGCCAGGCGCCCGCCAGGGGAACCAATGCCGCGGCACCGGTCAAATCCGGCAGCAGCGGCTGCTGTTGCAGCAGCCAGGCGCCGCCGACCAGAGCGAACAAATACAGGCTCGTCACCATCCCGCCCACGCCTCAAGCTGCAAGTCATGCCGCGCAAACTGATCCGCAAATACCTGCCCACCCAGGACGCCGTCCGTGCCAACCGTTACCTGCGCTGGCTGGGAACGGCCTTGCATCATCCCAACCTCTGGCTTCTGCACCGGCGCACCGTGGCCGGAGGGGTTGCCGCCGGCATGTTCTGCGGCCTGATACCCGGCCCCTTCCAGATGCTGTCCGCCGCGGCCTGCGCGGTGGCGTTTCGCGTGAACCTGCCCGTCGCGATGATCGTGACGCTGTACACCAACCCGCTGACGATCGTGCCGCTGTATTACCTGGCCTACAAGCTCGGTGCGCTGGCGACCGGGGCGGCCGGCCGCGCGCCGCCCGCGGACCCGGCGATCTTCGCGCTGCCGGTGTCGCAGTGGATTCCCGCGATTATCGACTGGATGGTGGCGATGGGCAGGCCTTTCGTGGTGGGCCTGGTCCTGCTCGCGGCGCTGCTCGCGATCGCCGGGTACGTGCTGGTGATGGTCGGCTGGCGCATCCACGTCGCGCTCGCCTGGCGCCGGCGCCAGCACGTCCGCGCAGGCGCGCGGTAGGCAGCCGCGCTCAGCCGGCTGCCCGCGACAGCTTCCCGTCCTCCAGCCGCAGCGTGCGCTGCATGCGCGCCGCAATGGCCGGATCGTGGGTGACGATGACGAGGCTCGTCGCCAGCTCCCGGTTCAGCTCGAGCATGAGGTCGAGCACGCCCTCGGCCGTATGGCGGTCGAGGTTGCCCGTGGGCTCGTCCGCCAGCACGCATGCGGGCTGCGTCACCAGCGCGCGCGCCAGCGCCGCGCGCTGGCGCTCGCCGCCGGAAAGCTCGCCGGGCGTGTGCGTCAGGCGCGAACCCAGGCCGACCCGTTGCAGCACCTGCTCGGCGCGCTCCTGCGCCTGCGCGGGATCGAGGCGGCGGATGAGCAGCGGCATCGCCACGTTTTCCAGCGCCGTGAACTCCGGCAGCAGGTGATGGAACTGGTAGACGAAGCCCAGGCCGTGGTTGCGCAGCCTGCCCTTTTCCTTGTCCGACAGATCGTCGAGCCGGCGCCCGAGCACGGTGATCTCGCCGCCCGACGCGGCATCGAGCCCGCCGAGCAGGTGCAGCAGCGTGCTCTTGCCCGAGCCCGACGCGCCGACGATCGCCACGGTCTGCCCCTTGCGCACCTCGAGGTCCACGCCGCCCAGCACGCTCACCGCGTGCTCTCCCTGGCGGAAAACCTTGCGCAGGCCGCTGCAGGCCAGCACCACGTCCAGGCTGGGCTCACTCATAGCGCAGCGCCTCCGCGGGATTCACGCGCGCGGCGCGCAGGCTCGGATACAGCGTGGCCGCCAGGCTCAGGACGAACGAGGTGAGCGCGATCACGGTCACGTCCTGCAGGTGCGGATCGGAGGGCAGGTCGCTGATGTAATAGACGTCCTTGGCGAGGAAGCGGATGCCGAGCAGATGCTCGATGGCCGGCACCACGACGTCGATGTTCCAGGCGATCAGCATGCCGCCGAGCACGCCGGCCGCCGTGCCCACCACGCCGATCAGGGCGCCCTGGATGATGAAAACGCGCATGATGCTGCCCGGCGCCGCGCCCAGCGTGCGCAGGATGGCGATGTCGGCGCGCTTGTCGGTCACGGCCATGACCAGCGTCGACACGATGTTGAAGGCCGCCACCGCGACGATCAACAGCAGGATGATGAACATGACGCGCTTCTCGATCTGCACCGCCCGGAAAAAATTGGCGTGGCTGCGCGTCCAGTCCGAGACGTAGACGTCCGCGTCCAGCGTGTGCGTGAGCTCGCGTGCGATGCGCGGCGCGGCGAACAGGTCCTTGAGCTTCAGGCGCACGCCTGACACCTTGTCGTCCATGCGGTAGAGCTTCTGCGCGTCCTGCAGGTTGATCAGCGCGAGCCCGGCGTCGTACTCGTACATCCCGACCTCGAAGATGCCGACCACGTCGAACTGCTTGAGCCGCGGCATGATGCCCGCCGGGGTGACCTGCCCCTGCGGCGCGATGACCACGATCTTGTCACCCACGCGCGCGCCCAGGCTCAGGGCGAGCTCGGAGCCGAGCACGATCCCGAACCTGCCAGGCTGCAGGTCCGCCAGCCGGCCGGCCTTCATGTGCATGCCGACGTCGGCCACGCGATCCTCCTCCTGCGGCAGGATGCCGCGCACGACGCTGCCCTGCACGGCCTGGCGATTCGAGATGAGGCCCTGCGCCATGACGTAGGGCGCGGCGGCCACGACCTCGCCGTTGCGCAGGGACTGCTCGGCCACGCGCTGCCAGCCGACCAGCCCCCCGGACATACCGGTGATCTGGATGTGCGAGGCCACGCCCAGGATGCGGGCGCGCAATTCCTTCTGGAAGCCGTTCATGACCGACAGCACCACGATCAGCGCCGCCACGCCCAGCGCGATGCCGAGCATCGACGTGACGGAGATGAAGGAGATGAAATGGTTGCGCCGCTTGGCGCGCGTGTAGCGCAGCCCGACGAACAGTTCGTAGGGCTTCAGCATGAAAGGCGGCTGGGCATCGGCGGCATGGATCCTGGAGGCGAGCCGAAGTCTGCCACATTCCCATTGTCGTGAGTACGACACCGCGCCGGACGAGCCGCGAAAATCCGCGTGCTACACTGGGGCGGCCAACCTAGCAGCCCGTGCACACCCTCACATTGTTCATATCCGCGCTGTTCCCCGCCGTGGCGCGCGAGCGCCGGGCGGGTGGCAGCGGCGGCGCGCCGCACATGCCTTCGCTCCAGACGCTGCTCGCGCGCGGCGACGCGGCCGCTCCGACGCAA
Organism: Burkholderiales bacterium; assembly: GCA_036274775.1. Taxonomy (GTDB): domain Bacteria; phylum Pseudomonadota; class Gammaproteobacteria; order Burkholderiales; family JACQAP01; genus JACQAP01. The sequence continues at coordinate 37,832 of DASUFB010000025.1, forward strand.
TGCGAGGACGAAGCTGCCTGGTTGTGCGGTTATTTCGGCCTCGAACGCCAGGACGACTGGCCCGCCGCCCCGGCCGCTGCGCTCGGCGCCGGCCTCGCCCCGGGTGACGCTTACTGGCTGTTCGCCGATCCTGTGCACATGAAGGTGCATCGCGACCGGCTCGTGCTCGTGGCGCCGCAGGCGCTCGCGATCGAGCGGACCGAAGCCGCCGCGCTGTGCGCAGCGCTCAGTGCCCATTTCGCCTCCGACGGGGTGGAGTTCCTGGCCGCGGACGCACAACGCTGGTACCTGCGCAGGCGGGCACCGGCGCGCATCCGCACCTGCGGCCTGTCGCGGGCCGCCGGCCGTGACGTCGACGCGCTTCTGCCTGAAGGCGAAGACCGCCTCGCGTGGCACCGGCTGATCAACGAAGCCCAGATGCTGATGCACGCACACGAGGTGAACCAGGCGCGCGAAGCGCGCGGCGACCCTGCCATCAACAGCCTGTGGCTCTCCGGCGGCGGCAAGGCCGCGGCCGTGAAGGCGCCCTGCGACGCGGTCGCCGCCGACGGGGCGCTGGCGCGCGGGCTCGCGCGGCTCGCCGGCCTGCCTTGCGTCCCGGCTCGCGACGGCTCCGGCGCCCTGCAGACGCCCTCGCTGGCGCACGCGGGCAGCGTGCTCGTCGAGCTCGACGCGGCCCTGCCCGCCTGGCTGACCAGCGACGACGCGGGCTGGCAATCCGCGCTGGAAGACCTGGAGCGGCGCTGGTTCGCACCCCTGCTGCGCGCGCTGTCCCGCGGCGAAATCGAGCGCCTCGACATCGCCGCCGTTGCCGACGGCCGTGCGCACCGGTGGTCCGTGCGCAGGCCGCACCTGTGGCGCTTCTGGCGGGCCGCGAAGCCCCTGCCGGGCAGCGCGGTTTCCGCGTGAACGCCGCCGCCCGCATACTCGAACGACCGGTGCCCGCGGCGGCCTTCGCCGCGCTGTGCGCCGCAGGCGTGCACCCGGTGCTGGCGCGGGTCTACGCCGCGCGCGGCGTCGCCGCGGGACACGAGCTCGACACGTCGCTGGACAACCTGCTGCCGGCCGGGGCGCTGCTGCATTGCGCCGACATGGCGGCCCTGCTCGCCGATGCCGTCGAGGACGGCAGGCGATTGCTGATCGTGGCGGACTACGACGCGGACGGCGCGACCGCGTGCGCGGCCGGCATGCGCGGGCTGCGCAGTCTCGGCGCCAAGGTCGAATACCTGGTGCCGAACCGCTTCGAGTACGGCTACGGCCTGACGCCGGAAATCGTGCGGCTGGCCGCGCAGCGCAAGCCCGATTTCCTGATCACGGTCGACAACGGCATCGCCAGCGTGGAGGGCGTCGACGAGGCGGCGCGCCTGGGCATCGGCGTGCTCGTGACCGACCATCATCTGCCCGGGGCCGAGCTGCCGCGCGCGGCTTGCATCGTCAACCCGAACCAGCCCGGCTGCGCCTTCCCCAGCAAGAGCCTCGCCGGCGTCGGCGTGATGTTCTACGTGCTCGCCGCCCTGCGCGCGGAGCTGCGCCGCCGCGGCCGCCTCGCGGCAGGCGAGCCCAACCTCGCGGAGCTGCTCGACCTCGTGGCGCTGGGCACGGTCGCCGACGTCGTGCCCCTCGACGCGAACAACCGCATCCTCGTGCACCAGGGACTGCGGCGCATCCGCGCCGGCCGCGCCTGCCCCGGTGTCCAGGCGCTGCTGCGCGCGGCCGGGCGCGATCCCTCGCGCGCGACCACGGCGGACCTCGGGTTCGCCGCCGGGCCGCGCCTGAACGCCGCCGGCCGGCTCGCGGACATGACGATAGGCATCGAATGCCTGCTCGCCCAGGATCACGACGCGGCCATGCAGATCGCTGCCCGGCTCGACGCGCTCAACCGCGAGCGCCGCGACATCGAGGCCGGCATGCAGGATGCGGCGCTCGCACGCCTGGACGGCATCGAGGTCGCGGACGCGTGCAGCGTGAGCCTCTACGACGAAACCTGGCACCAGGGCGTGGTCGGCATCCTGGCGGCGCGCCTGCGCGAACGCTTCCATCGCCCCGCCATCGCCTTCGCGCCGGCCGGTGACGACGAGGCGCGCGGCTCCGGACGTTCCATTCCCCGCCTGCACCTGCGCGATGCGCTCGACCTCGTCGCCAAGCGTCATCCCGGCCTGATCCGGCGCTTCGGCGGCCACGCGGCGGCGGCCGGCCTGACCATCCGGCGCCAGGACGCCGGTGCGTTTGCCAGGGCGTTCGAGGAAGTCGTGCGCGGCCTGCTCCGCCCGCAGGATATGGAGCGGGTGCTGGAAACAGATGGCAGCCTGCACGGGGTGGCGCTCGACCTGCCGCTCGCGCAGGCGCTCGACGACGGGGTCTGGGGCCAGGGCTTCCTCGCGCCGGCGTTCTGCGACGAGCTCGACGTCGCGGACCAGCGCGTGGTCGGCGGCCGGCACCTGAAGCTGCGCCTGCGCCCGCCGGACGCCACGCGGTCCCTGGACGGCATCCTGTTCGGCCAGGAAGCCCCTCTGCCGCAACGCATCCGCGCCGTCTACCGCGTGCAGGTCAACGAGTACAACGGCAGCCGCAGCCCGCAGCTCGTGCTGGAGCACTGGCAGCCCGCAGGGAACTGATGTCCACTGCGGCACTACTGCGGCACCATGGAGGACACGGAGTGCACGGAGAATGGCCGGTAGAACGGATCGATTCCGGTATCACCCGCGGAAGATTCGGGACATTCCCACGTCTCCTTCGCTTTACCTCCGCGGCCTCCGTGACCTCCGTGGTTCAAGATCTGGATTGCGACAGGTATTCTGAGGAACCGAGATGGAGCTGACCTGGCTGCAAGGCACGCAATTCGAGCGGCTGCCGGCTCTGGCCACCAGCCTCGCGCTCGGCCTGCTGATGGGCCTGGAGCGCGAGCGCCTGCCCGGCGCGAAGGCCGGCCTGCGCACGTTCGGGCTGGCCGCGCTGTTCGGCTCGCTGTGCGCGCACATCGACGACAAGGCGGGCACCCCTTACGCCGTCATCGCCGGGCTGCTCGCGGTGGCCGCCATGATCATCGCCGCCCATGCCCGCGACGACCCGAAGCAGGACCCCGGCGCCACGACCGTCATCGCGCTGCTCGTGTGCTACCTGCTGGGCGTCATGGTCTGGATGGGCCAGGAAGCCGTGGCGGTCATGCTCGCCATCGTCTGCACCGCCCTGCTCTACTTCAAGGCCGAGCTGCGCGGGATCGCGCAGCGCCTCGACCGCCGCGACCTGGTCTCCATCCTCCAGTTCGCGGTGCTCACCTTCATCATCCTGCCCATCCTGCCCGACCGCCCGCACGGCCCCTACGGCGTGCTCAATCCCTACGAGATCTGGCTGCTCGTCGTGCTGATCTCCGGGGTCAGCCTCGCGGGCTACATCGCCATGCGCATCGTCGGCCCGCGCCACGGCGCAGCCCTGGTGGGCATATTCGGCGGGCTGGTCTCCAGCACCGCCACCACGCTGGTGTACTCCCGCCACGCCGGCAGGAACGAGGAACTGCAGGGCATGGCCACCACGGTGATCGTGCTGGCCAATCTGGTCCTGCTCGCCCGGCTCGCCGTGCTCACGGCGGTGGTGTCGCCGACATTGTTGCGGGTGGTGCTGCCGGTGCTCGCAGCAGGCCTGGCGCCGGGGCTGCTGGTGCTCGCCTGGCTGCGGGCGCGCCGTCACGACCCGGCCCAGCCTCCCATGCCGGAGGTCAAGAACCCGACCGAATTGCGCGCCGCACTGGGATTCGCCGCGGTCTACGCCATCGTGCTGCTGCTTTCGGCGTGGCTGTCCGATATCGCGGGCAAGGCCGGGCTGTACACGGTGGCACTGGTCTCCGGGTTGACGGATGTCGATGCCATCACCCTGTCCAGCCTGCGCCTGCACGGCACCGGGAGCATCGGCACGGGGGCCGCGGTGGTCGCCATTGCCCTTGCCGTATGCGCCAACACGGCCTTCAAGCTCGGACTGGTGCTCGTCACGGGGGGCAGGCCGCTGTTCAGACGCTGCGCGGGTCCCCTCGCGGCCGTGGCCGCCGGGCTTGCCAGCGCCGCCCTCGTGACGGGCTGAACGGAACCGGCACGCGGATCGGTTAAAATTCCGGCACTTCGAGACACAATCGCTTCGCGGATACTTCCAATGGACGCAGAACAGCTCAATGCCATCGCCAACCGGCTCGACGACCTCGACGCGAGGGCCAAAGAGCTGCGGAGGTATCTTTGACTTCGACGCCAAGCGCGACCGCCTGACCGAAGTCGTACGGATTTCCGAAGATCCCGCGATCTGGAACGATGCCAAGCGCGCCCAGGACATCGGGCGCGAGCGCAAGCAGCTCGAATCCGTGGTCGGCACGCTGGAGAAGCTCGACCAGGACCTGCGCGACGCACGCGACCTGTTCGCCATGGCCCGCGGCGAGAACGACGACGACGCGATCGCCTCCATCGCCACCGACGTGGACGCCATGGAAAAGGTCGTGGCCGGCATGGAGTTCCGCCGCATGTTCTCCAACCCCATGGACCCGAACAACTGCTTCCTCGACATCCAGTCGGGCTCCGGCGGCACCGAGGCGCAGGACTGGGCGGCCATGCTCGAGCGCATGTACCTGAAGTTCTGCGACCGCCGCGGCTTCCAGGTCGAGATCCTCGAGGAATCCGCCGGTGACGTGGCGGGCCTCAAAAGCGCGGCGCTGAAGGTCACGGGCGACTACGCGTTCGGCACCCTGCGCACCGAGACCGGCGTGCACCGGCTGGTGCGCAAGTCCCCGTTCGACTCGAACGCGCGGCGTCACACGTCCTTCGCCAGCGTGTTCGTCTATCCCGAGGTCGACGACACCATCGAGATCGAGGTCAATCCCGCCGACCTGCGCGTGGACACCTTCCGGGCGAGCGGCGCAGGCGGCCAGCACATCAACAAGACGGACTCGGCGATCCGCATCACGCACATCCCGACCGGCATCGTGGTGCAATGCCAGAACGACCGCTCCCAGCACCGCAACCGCGCCGAGGCCATGCAGATGCTGAAGTCGCGGCTCTACGAGCTCGAGATGCGCAAGCGCAACGAGGAGAAGCAGGCGCTCGAGGATTCCAAGACCGACATCGGCTGGGGGCACCAGATCCGCTCCTACGTGCTCGACCAGTCGCGCATCAAGGACCTTCGCACCAACGTGGAGAAAGGCGACACCCAGTCCGTCCTCGACGGCGACCTCGACGATTTCATCAACGCCAGCCTCAAGCAAGGCGTCTAAGCCATGGCCGAACAGAACGAACCGCAGAAAGACGAGAACCAGATCATCGCCGAGCGGCGCACCAAGCTGCATGGGTTGCGGGGTGGTGGCAACGCGTTCCCCAACGATTTCCGCCGCACGCACCTCGCGGCCGAGCTGCACGCCGCGCACGACGGCCAGGGCAACGATGCGCTCGAGCCCGCCGGCATCAGGGTGGCGGTGGCCGGCCGCATGATGCTCAAGCGGGTGATGGGCAAGGCGAGCTTCGCCACGCTGCAGGACATGTCCGGCCGCATCCAGCTCTACGTCACCAACGACGTCACTGGCGAGGCGGTGCATGCCGCGTTCAAGCACTGGGACCTCGGCGACATCCTCGGCGCCGAAGGCGCGCTGTTCAAGACCAAGACCGGCGAGCTGACCGTCAAGGTGACCGCGCTGCGCCTGCTGTCGAAGTCGCTGCGGCCGCTGCCCGAGAAGTTCCACGGCCTGGCGGACCAGGAGCAGAAATACCGGCAGCGCTACCTCGACCTCATCACGAATCCCGACTCGCAGCGCGTGTTCAAGGCACGCTCGGCCATCATCCAGGCAATCCGCGAGTTCTTCGTCGCGCGCGGCTACCTCGAGGTCGAGACGCCGATGATGCAACCCATCCCCGGAGGCGCGGCGGCCAAGCCCTTCGTCACGCACCACAACGCGCTCGACATGCCGCTCTACCTGCGCATCGCGCCGGAGCTCTACCTCAAGCGCCTGGTGGTCGGGGGCCTGGAGAAGGTGTTCGAGATCAACCGCAACTTCCGCAACGAAGGCATGTCCACCCGGCACAACCCGGAGTTCACCATGCTGGAGTTCTACGAGGCCTACCGCGACTACCGCTACCTGATGGACCTGACGGAAGAGCTGCTGCGCGGGCTGGCGCAGAAGGTCTGCGGCGGCACCACCCTCACCTACCAGGACCAGGCCATCGACCTCGGCAAGCCGTTCGACCGCCTGACCATGGCGCAGGCCATCGCCAAGTACAACCCGAAGCACGCGCTGGCCGACCTCGGCAGCATCGACTACCTGCGCAAGGTGCTGGCGGCCTTCGAGGTCGAGGTCTTTCCCACGGACGGGCTCGGGCTGCTGCAGCTCAAGCTGTTCGAGCTGACCACCGAGGACAAGCTGGTGCAGCCGACCTTCATCGTCGCCCACCCCACCGACGTCTCGCCGCTCGCGCGCGCGAACGACCAGGACCCCGCCGTCACGGACCGCTTCGAGCTGTTCGTTACCGGCCGCGAGCTGGCGAACGGATTCTCGGAGCTGAACGACCCCGAGGACCAGGCCGCGCGTTTCCAGCAGCAGGCGAAGGCCAAGGAGGCCGGCGACGAGGAAGCCATGTACTACGACGCCGACTACGTGCGCGCGCTGGAGTACGGCCTGCCGCCGACGGCCGGCGAAGGCATCGGCATCGACCGGCTGGTCATGCTGCTCACCGACAGCCCGTCGATCCGCGACGTCATCCTGTTTCCCCAGATGCGGCCTGAATAGATATCAAGAATTAAACATGAACCACGGAGAACACGGAGGACACGGAGAAGGTCAAAAGAAGCCTGCATGAAGAGGAATCCGATGTTCATGGTCATCCACGCCTGCCGTCCATCTCGAACATGCATCTTCATTTTGTATTCACACTCCTCCGCACTCCTCCGTGCTCTCCGTGGTTCCCGTTTTAGGGTAGAGATAAATTCATGACCACACCCCCCATCCTCTGGCAACCGTCGAAGGAGCGCATCGCGCGCTCCAACATCAGCGCCTTCATCAAGCTGGTGAACAAGCGCTGGCAGGCCGGCGTATCGGATTCGACGGGGCTGTACGACTGGTCCGTCGCGCAACCGGAGCAGTTCTGGACGGCGGTCTGGGATTTCTGCGGAGTGATCGCCGGGACCCGCGACGAGCGCGTGCTGGTAGATGCGGACAGGATGCCCGGCGCGAAATGGTTCCCGGATTCCAGGCTGAATTTCGCGGAGAACCTGCTGCGCCGGCGCGACGACGCGCCGGCGATGATTTTCCGCGGCGAGGACAAGGTCCGCCGCAGCATGAGCTTCGCCGAGGTTTACGACGCGGTATCGCGCACGGCGCAGGCCCTCGCGGCGGCCGGCGTGAAGGAAGGCGACCGGGTGGCGGCCTTCATGCCCAACATGCCGGAAACCGTCATCTTCATGCTGGCGGCTTCCAGCCTCGGCGCGATCTGGTCCTCCTGCTCCCCGGATTTCGGCGCGCAGGGCGTGCTCGACCGTTTCGGTCAGATCGAACCCAAGGTCCTGTTCGCCGTCGAGGGCTACCACTACAACGGCAAGCAGATCGACACCCTGCCGCGCGTGGCGGAAATCGCCCGGCAGCTGCCGTCGGTGAAAAAGACCGTCGTCGTTTCCTACACCCGCGAGTGCCCCGACATCTCGGATGTCCCCCGCGGCGTGCACCTGCGCGATTTCGTCGCGCGCTACCAGGGCAAGCCCATCGCCTTCAGGCGTCTGCCCTTCAACCACCCGCTCTACATCCTGTATTCGTCCGGCACCACCGGCGTACCCAAATGCATCGTGCACGGCGCCGGCGGCACGCTATTGCAGCACCTGAAGGAACACCGGCTGCACACGGATCTCAAGCGCGGCGACCGGCTGTTCTACTTCACGACCTGCGGCTGGATGATGTGGAACTGGCTCGCCTCGGGGCTGGCGAGCGAGGCCACCCTGCTGCTGTACGACGGCTCGCCCTTTTACCCGGGGCCGAACGCGCTGTTCGACTTCGCCGACGACGAGCGCATGACGGTGTTCGGCACCTCGGCCAAGTACATCGACGCGCTGAACAAGGCCGGCGCGAAGCCGGTCGAGACCCACTCGCTTGCCTCGCTGCAGACCATGACGTCGACGGGCTCGCCGCTGGTGCCGGAAAGCTTCGACTACGTCTATCGCGCCATCAAGAAAGACCTGCTGCTGTCCTCCATCTCGGGCGGCACCGACATCGTCTCCTGCTTCGTGCTCGGCAATCCCGCCCTGCCCGTGTATCGCGGCGAGATCCAGTGCCGCGGCTTCGGGCTGGACGTGCGGGTATTCGACGAGGACGGCAGGCCGGTCGTCGGGCAAAAAGGCGAGCTGGTCTGCACCGCGCCCTTCCCTTCCATGCCGGTACGCTTCTGGAACGATCCCGACGGCGCCAAGTACCGCGCTGCGTATTTCGAGCGCTTCCCCGGCGTCTGGTGCCACGGCGACTACATGGAGCTCACGGCGCGCGGCACCGCGGTCATCTACGGGCGCTCGGACGCCACGCTGAACCCGGGTGGCGTGCGCATCGGCACCGCCGAGATCTACCGGCAGGTCGAGCGCCTCGACGAAGTGGTCGAAAGCCTGGTCATCGGCCAGGACTGGGACAACGACGTGCGCGTGGTGCTGTTCGTGCGCCTGCGCGAAAGCATCGCGCTCGACGAGGCGCTGGTAAAGAAGATCCGCGACACCATCCGTTCGAACACCACCCCGCGCCACGTGCCGGCGAAAATCGTGCAGGTCGCCGACATTCCGCGCACCAAGAGCGGCAAGATCGTCGAGCTCGCCGTGCGCAACGTCGTACACGGCTGGCCGGTGAAGAACGTCGAGGCGCTGGCGAATCCCGAGGCGCTGGAGCACTACCAGGATCGGGCGGAGTTGAGTAGCTAGCCCCACCCTGGCCTGCCGGAGACTCCGGCCGTCTACCAATCGGCGCCGCAGACGGCGTCGAATCGTATCGGTATGGCGATTTACCGCCTATCCCGGTGGCAGAGCTTTAGGTCAGCTTGAAAACTCCGCAGATTCCACTAGCATTTCTGGATGCCATGCAGCCTGTTTCTGTTGACGGCCACATTTAAGGTGGCCTGCGGGGCTCGATGGCCATGCCTGGAATGCGGAAGAGCATGAATAATCAAAGGGAAACGGGCATCGTGGCCGTCGGCGAGCCAGGATGGATGACAGCTCGGAAGTCGAATGCACGTTAGGTTTCTTATGGAGCACTCCGGCTCGTACAGCCAGCTTGGACGATTCATTGTGCAATTCCAGCATGCCGAGGCTGCGCTTACGGAGCTTCTTGTGCTCATGGCGGACGCAGATGATGAAGCAGTCCGGATACTCGTAAACGAACTCGAATATTCTCAACGGGTGAAAACAACGGATGTAATGTTCGCTCGGTTCATCGACGTTCGCCGCAATATCGACCAATCAACAAAGCAGGAATTTCATCGCCTGATGGTGGAGCTGCTGAGCCTGGGCGAACGTCGAAACGAGATGGTTCACTCCCAATATTGGGATTGGAAGAACGTTGAAGGGTCATTGGGTCTACTCCGTCAGAACTCTGGGCTGAAGGCTTCTCAGGGCAGACGAGACGTACAGGAGGAAGAGCTTCTTCCTCACGCCTTCGAAAAGGACTTCGAAAGGCTTTCTCAGACGCTACACAACCTTGAGAGCTTCCGTCTCAAGGTTATCGATTGGCTGCATCCAGATGTCGCGGCCTAACCCCTCAATGCAGATGACCAACCGCCGGCGGCCGGCGCCTGATCAAGCACGTTAACCCTCGCATGTCGTTCGACAAGCGTTCCTGTATGGCCCGCGCAAAGGCGCTGCTTTCCGAGCCTACGGCCGAGCATCTGCGCTATGCCGCGCTGGAGTTGCGGTTTTGTATCGAGGCTCTTACCTACGAAAAACTGCGCTCGTTCGCCTCAGACATTCCCGAAGAGGTCCTCAATATCTGGCAACCTCCTCAAGCAGTCAAAGCGTTGCTTGAGTTCGAGCCGGATGCCGATCAGACCTTCACCATATACACGGGCGTTGAAGAAACCTACGGTGTTCCATCGCCAAACATGAAACTTGTCGGTACTCACCACTCACTCAAGCTTCCTTGGCTCCGCAAGCACTACAACAAACTTGGCAGTTGCCTGCACTCTGCGCCTACAACACGTCACGAGGTCCTCACTGGTGAGCAGCTCGCGAAATACCTTGCTGAGGTCATTGCTGATCTTGAGGCTCCGCTCGCCGGCAACATTCTCGGCGGCAGCATCCGAGACGTCTTCGCTTTCTCATGCTCGCGCTGCCAAGACCGTGTCGTGGTCAACGCCAAAAGCGTCCGTCGCACGCAGCAAGCGGCTTGCTTCAATCCACAGTGCAAGGCAGAGTACTTCGCGATCGTCAACGAAGACGGTACTGCGACCTTTCAGCTCAAGATCACCTCATTCGAGTGCGCAAACATCGCGTGCAACGGCGTCGCCGACATAGAGAATCGTCACCTCGATATCGGCTACAAGTTCTCTTGCCCCCAGTGCGGTCTAAAACATGTCATCGCTAATCGTCAGTGGGGCTATGGCCGCAGCGAGGGCTAACCCTTCATTGCACCGGAAATGCCACAGCCGCCTTCGGCGGCCTCCGTATTTCGGTGAACTCAAACGTCAGACTGCAGCGTCAGCCAGCGGAGGTGGTCCGCACCCAGCGAGTAGCAGCGAAACGTCGATTGCGCGCGACGTAGAAATAGATGGGCTCAGAGTGAGCTGTCCCCTATTTACGCGTCGCTTCGAGCGTCGATTCGAAATATACCCTATAGGGGTATTTGACGCTTTCTCGCGGGAAGCCTAAAGTAACGATGTGGCTACCCCTTCCCCGCCCCGTACTTCTGACCTTGCCATCTATGGGATGACGTGCGCCGCTTGCGCGGGGCGCATCGAGAAGGTCCTGAACCGCCTGCCCGGGATCACGGCCAACGTGAACCTTGCGACGGAGCGCGCCCGGTTGCGCCTCGAAGCTGGCTCCCCTGACATGTCTGCAGTCATCGCGGCCATTCGTGGCGCAGGCTACGACGCCCAGGAGCTGAAGGATTCGACGCGCGCCGAGGAGAAGGCGCGCCATCGGGAAGACTACCGGCGCGAGCGCCAGCGGTTCCTCGTGGCTGCGATCCTGACCCTCCCCCTGCTCGCGCAAATGCCGGCCATGATGGGTGGCGGCCACGCGGAATGGATCCCGCGCTGGGTGCAATGGCTGCTCGCGACACCGGTGCAGTTCTGGGTGGGCTGGCGCTTTTACCGCGGGGCCTGGAGCGCGCTGCGCGGGGGCAGCGCGAACATGGACGTGCTGGTCGCCCTCGGCACCACCATGGCCTACGGCTTCAGCACCGTGGTGACGGCGCTGGGATGGCACCAGCAGCACGTCTATTTCGAGGCCGGCGCGGCCGTCATCACGCTGGTCCTGCTGGGCAAGCTGCTGGAAGCGCGCGCGCGCGGCCGCACTTCCGAAGCCGTCGAGCGGTTGCTCGACCTGCAGCCCGCGCGCGTGAGCGTCGAGCGCGACGGCGGGATCGCGAGCGTGGACGTGGCGGCGGTGGTGCCCGGCGACATCGTCCGGGTGCGCCCCGGCGAGCGCATCGCCGTGGACGGCCGCGTGGCCGAAGGCGATTCCAGCGTGGACGAAAGCCTCCTGACCGGCGAGAGCCGTCCGGTTGGCAAGCACGCGGGCAGCCGCGTCTATGCCGCCACGCAGAACATCGACGGCGCGTTGCGCATCGAGGCGACCGGTGTCGGTGCGGACACGCGCCTGGCGGAAATCATCCGCCTCGTGGAAGCCGCACAGGGCAGCCGCGCGCCGATCCAGCAGGTCGCGGACCGGGTCTCGGCGGTCTTCGTGCCTGCGGTGATAGCCGTGAGCGTCGCCACGTTCCTGGCCTGGTGGCTGCTCGGCGGGGATTTCACGCGGGCGCTGGTCTGCGCGGTCGCGGTGCTGGTCATCGCCTGCCCCTGCGCGCTGGGGCTCGCCACGCCGACCGCGATCATGGTCGGCACCGGACGCGGCGCGCAGTCGGGCATCCTGATCCGCGATGCCGCCGCGCTGGAGCGCGCCAGCGCGATCCGCGTCCTCGCCCTGGACAAGACGGGAACCATCACCGAGGGAAAGTCCTCCGTCGTGCAAGTGCTGGCCGCGCCGGGCGTCACCGCGGAGGACCTGCTGCGCGTCGCTGCCTCGCTCGAGCAGGCATCGGAGCATCCGCTCGGCCGCGCCATCGTTGCCCACGCCGCCGCGCACGGCATCGCGCCTGCCCGGGTCACCGGCTTTCGCGCCATCGCGGGCCTGGGCGTGCTCGCCGAGCTGGATGCCAGTGCCTGCGGCGCGGGCTCGCCGCGCTTCGCGGCGGAGCACGGCGTCGCCGCCGACGCGCAGGCCGTCGCGGGCCTTGCCGCGCAGGGCGCCACGGTGGTCGTGGTGTTCCGCGCCGATCGCGTGCTGGGCTACGTCAGCGTGGCCGACCGTGCCCGCGCCAGCTCGGCTGCGGCAATCGGCCGGCTGCACGCCATGGGCATCGAGGTGCACATGCTCACCGGCGACAATCCGGAATCGGCGGGCGCCGTTGCGCGCGAAGTCGGCATCGAGCCGCAACGCGTGCACGCCGGCATGCTTCCCGGCGACAAGGTGGCGTTCCTGGAGAAGCTCAGGGGCGGCGAGAAAACGAATCGCGGAGCAACCGTCGTCGGCATGGCGGGCGACGGCATCAACGACGCCCCGGCGCTCGCTGCCGCCGACGTCTCCTTCGCCATGGCTTCGGGCGCGGACGTGGCCATGGAAAGCGCCGACGTGACCCTGATGCGCAGCGACCTGCAGGGCGTGGCCGACGCCATCGACCTGTCCCGGGCCACCGTGGCACGCATCCGCCAGAACCTGTTCCTCGCCTTTGTCTACAACGTGCTGGGCATCCCCCTGGCGGCCATCGGCTGGCTCAATCCGGTCATCGCCGGCGCCGCGATGGCGCTGTCTTCGGTGTCCGTGGTGGGAAACGCCCTGCTGCTCAAGCGCTGGCGCCCGCATGCGGGACGGAAAGCCGGGTAGGCGTTTGGCCCGCATTGCTGCAAACTTCAACGGAGGCAGAATCCATGGAAACGGTTGTCATTGAGGTCGGCGGCATGACTTGCGGCGGCTGCGTGCGCAGCGTGACGCGCGTCCTGCAGGCCCTGCCCGGCGTGGCGAACGCCGAGGTTTCGCTGGAAAAGGGCGAGGCACGGGTGCAGTTCGATCCGGCGCTCGCCAGCCCTGCGCGCCTGAAGGAGGCCATCGAAAATGCCGGCTACGAAGCAGCCTGAAGCGCCCGCGCACCGGCACGGCCGCCATCACGGGAAAGGCGGCGGCAACAAGGCGGGCCTCGCGCGCCGGCTCAACCGCATCGAAGGCCAGGTCCGCGGCCTGAACAAGATGGTCGAGGAAGGCCGCTACTGCGTCGACATCCTCACCCAGATCGCCGCCGTGCGTTCCGCGCTGGACGCGGTGGCGCTGCAATTGCTGCGCGACCACGCCCACGGCTGCATGCAGGATGCGGTGCGGTCCGGCCGCGGCGATCCCGCCATCGAGGAGCTGCTCACCGTCGTGGAAAAATTCGCCCGCTGACCGCGCCATCGACCGGCCCGCGCGGGGGAACCGCATGGGCCCTGCAGCTCCCGGCTGGCGGCGGACCGCCAGCTACCAGAACTTCCACCAGTGGTCGCGCTGGCCGACCTTGAGCTTGTCGCCGGGGAAGTTCGCCTCCAGCGTGCGGTTGGCGTCGTCGCGCAGCTCCGCGAGCCCCATCTTGTCGTAGGCGCGCACCAGCACCTTCAGCGCGCGTTCGATGGCCGGCGTGCGCGGGTAATTGGTCAGCGCATATTGCGCCCGGTTCACGGCGGCCACGTAGGCACCGCGACGCAGGTAGTATTCCGCCACGTTCACCTCCGCCGACGCCAGGGCATCCACGAGGTAGACCATGCGCGCATGCGCGTCGGCCGCATAGCGGCTCTGGGGAAAGCGCGTGACCAGCTCGCGGAAAGCGTCGAAGGCGTCCTGCGCGGCGCGCGGATCACGCTCCGTCATGTCCTTGCTGGCGATGTAGCCCATGATTCCCATGTCGTCGTTGAAGTTGATGCGCCCCTTGAGGTAGTAGGCATAGTCGACGTTGGGGTGGTCGGGATGCATCTTGATGAAGCGGTCGCAGGCGGCGAGCGCCTGGGCGTTCTCGTTGTCCTTCCAGTAGGCGTACGCGCTCTCGATCTGTGCCATCTGTGCGTAGCGCCCGTACGGATAGCGCGCCTCGAGCTTCTCGTAGTAGCCGATCGCCTTCTGGTAGTTCTTGCTCTCGAGCTCCTCGCGCGCGGTGCTGTAGATGCGCTCGGGGCTCCAGTTCTTGGTCTCGTCGAAATTCGTGGCGCAGCCCGCGAGCAGCAACGCAAGAGCCAGTAAACTACGTCCCATGTCGGATTCCGCGAAAGAGTTGCGCGATTATATAGAAACACCCGCTTCCGACCGGCCGCTGCGCCTGGCGGTTCCCGCCGGGTGCGCGGGCATGCGCCTGGACCAGGCGCTCGCGCGGCTGCTGCCGGAGTACTCGCGCAACCGGCTGCAGGAGTGGATGCGCGAGGGCCGCATCACGGTCGACGGCGGGCCGGCTTCGGCGAAGGCCAGGGTCTGGGGCGGCGAATCGGTCGCGCTGCGGCCGCTGGCGGCGCCTTCGGCGCCCCCTGCGGCGGAGGACATCCCGCTCTCCGTGGCGTTCGAGGACACCCACATCATCGTGGTCGACAAGCCCGCGGGACTCGTCGTGCATCCCGGCAGCGGCAACTGGAGCGGCACGCTGCTCAATGCCCTGCTGCAGCACGCGCCCGGCCTCGCCGGCGTGCCGCGGGCCGGCATCGTCCACCGCCTCGACAAGGACACCAGCGGGTTGCTCGTCGTGGCCAAGACCATCCCCGCGCAAGTGGACCTGGTCAGGCAGCTGCAGGCACGCACGGTGGCGCGGGAATACGTCGCGGTCGTGCACGGCGTGGTGGCCGCCGCCGGCGAGGTCGAGGCGCCCATCGGCCGGCATCCGGTGCATCGCACGCGCATGGCGGTCGTGGCCCGCGGCAAGCCCGCGAAAACGTACTACGCGCCCGTCGCGCGCGGCACCGGCTGGTCGCAATTGCGGTGCCGGCTCGAGACCGGTCGCACGCACCAGATCCGCGTGCACCTGAGCTCGATCGGCCATCCCCTGATCGGCGATCCGGCATACGGCGGCGGCAAGGGCCGGTCCCTGCCTGCGGCGGCCTCCGGATTCCCGCGCCAGGCGCTGCACGCCGCGCGGCTTGCCCTGCGGCATCCCGCGAGCGGCGAAATCCTGTCCTGGGAATCCGCGCTGCCGGCCGATCTCGCCGGCCTCATCGACACCCTGAAACGCGATGCACCCTAGCGACGACTGGATCGTGCCGGACTGGCCGGTGCCGTCACGCGTGCGCGCGCTCGTCACGACGCGCAACGGCGGCACGAGCGCCGCGCCCTACGAAAGCATGAACCTCGGCCTGAAGGTCGGCGACGATCCGGTGCGGGTCGCGGCCAACCGGCGCCTGCTGCGCGAAAGACTGCCTGCCGAGCCCCGCTGGCTCGACCAGGTGCATGGGGCAGCCGTGGTGCCGGCCGAATCCGTCGCGCAGCCGCCGCGGGCGGATGCGTCGTTCGCCTCGATCCCCGGCTGCGTGTGCGCGATCATGATCGCGGATTGCATGCCGGTGCTGCTCGCCGACCGCGCAGGCAGCATGGTCGCCGCGGCACACGCGGGCTGGCGCGGACTCGCCGGCGGCGTGCTGGAAAACGCGGTCGCCCGCCTGCGCGTGCCCCCCACGGACGTCGTGGCCTGGCTCGGCCCGGCGATCGGGCCGGATGCGTTCGAGGTGGGCGGCGACGTCCACGAAGCCTTCGTCGGCGCGGATCCCGCCGCCGGCGCGGCTTTCCGGCCCCACCGGCAAGGCAAATGGATGTGTGACCTGTTCACCCTGGCGCGGCAGCGTCTCGCCCGGGCCGGTGTATCGGACGTCCACGGCGGCGGCCTGTGCACGCATTCCGACCCGTCGCGCTTTTTTTCGCACCGGCGCGACGGGACCTCGGGACGCATGGCGGCGCTGGTCTGGCTGCAGGACTGAAGCGCCGGGGGCCGCGCCCCACTTGACACGCCCGCTATACTGGACCGTCCGATTCCTTTCCTGCCTTTCCCATGTCCACCCTGGCCTGGATCATCGTGGCATCCGCCACAGGCGCGGTGCTGAGCGTTGCGGCCGCCGCCCTGCTGGCGCTGCGCGCCTCGGCGCACCAGGTGCCGATGCTCGTCAGCTATGCCATCGGCGCCCTGCTCGGCGCGGTGTTCCTGGAGATCCTGCCGCACGCCTTCGAGCTGTCCGGCAGCGCCCACAGGCTCGCCGCGGTCATCCTCGCTGGCATCCTGTTCTTCTTCGTGCTGGAGAAGCTGGTGCTGTGGCGCCATTGCCATGCCGAGCAGTGCGAGGCACACGACCACCACGCGGACCCGGACGACCACGGCCGCAGCGGCACGATGATCCTCGTCGGCGACACCATCCACAATTTCGTGGACGGCGTGCTGATCGCGGCGGCCTTCATCGCGGACACCGGCCTGGGTATCGTCACGGCGCTGGCGATCATCGCGCACGAGATCCCGCAGGAGATCGGCGATTTCGTGATCCTGCTGCACTCCGGGTTCGGCAAGGCCAGGGCGCTGGCGTTCAACCTGGTCTCGAGCGGCGCGACGCTGGTCGGCGGCCTGCTCGCGTACTTCGCGCTGCAATCGCTGCAGGGCTGGGTACCGGCGCTGCTCGGATTCGCGGCGGCGAGCATGCTCTACGTCTCCGTGGCGGACCTCATCCCCGGCCTGCACCGCCGCCCCGAGCTGCGCGCCACCGTCGAGCAGGTCGCGCTGATCTGCCTCGGCATCGGCTCAATCGCGCTGGTGCGCTTCCTCGTCAGCGGCCTGGCGTGAAGCGGCCCGCCGGCGCCGCTGCGGCGTGCCGGCGATCCACAGCAGCAACGCGAGCGGCAGCACGCCCAGCCCGAGGAAGCCGGCGGCGCCGGCGATGAAACCCGGCGCGGTCAGCGCCATCATGAGGGCGACGAACAGCCATCCGATCGCAACGATGTACATGACAGAGCGAGCTTGACTCCGGCGGACGCGTCGATGAAGAATTTTAACCGCCGCGTCGCGCCCGACGCACTGCCGCAGCCAGTCTCCCCATGAATACATCCGTCCCGGCCCCGGGCAACGTCCTGCACGAGCTCACCCGATCCAGCGCCGGCCTGGTGGACAAGCTGTTCGGCGACGCCCCGGTCGCGCTGGCGGGCGACCTCACGGCCCTGATGGGCGTCTTCGCCGGCGCCGACGAGGGGCGAATGGCGAAATTGCGCGCGCTCGAGGAGGATTTCTACCGCGAGCACCTCTGCCTGTGGCGCGCGCTGGCCGATCCGCAGCAACCCGGGCCGGAGCAGGCGGCCGACGCCCGCTTCGCATCCCCGGAATGGCAGCTGCCGTTCTTCCGCTACCTGCACCAGGCCTACCTGCTGAATGCCCGCTTCCTGCGCGACCTGGGTAGCCTCGCCGGGCTCGACGACCATGCCAGGCGCCGGCTGCAGTACCAGCTGCGCCAGGTTGCCGACGCCCTGTCACCGGGCAACTATGCGGGCACCAACCCGGAGGTCATCAAGCTCGCGGCCGAATCGGCGGGCGAAAGCCTCGCCCGCGGCATGAAGCTGCTGGCCGGCGACCTGGCGAAGGGCCGGTTGTCGATGTCGGACGAGCAGGCCTTCGAGGTCGGACGCAACCTGGCGGTGACACCCGGCGCGGTGGTCCTCGAGAACGAGGTCATGCAGCTGATCCAGTACACCCCGGCGACCGCGCAGGTGCGCGAACGGCCGCTGCTGATCGTGCCGCCGTTCATCAACAAGTACTACATCCTCGACCTGCAGCCGGCGAACTCGTTCGTCCGCTATTGCGTGGAACGCGGTTTCAGCACGTACATCGTGTCCTGGCGCAACATCCCGCCCGAGCTGGGCGGCCTGGGCTGGGACGACTACATCGAGCAGGGCGTGCTTGCGCCGATGCGGGCCGTCAAATCCGTCGCCGGCGCGGACCGGATCAACGCGCTCGGCTTCTGCGTCGGCGGAACGCTGCTGTCCTGCGCGGCTGCCGTGCTCGCCGCGCGCGGCGACGAAAGCATCGCCTCCGTCACCCTGCTCGCCACCTTGCTGGATTTCTCCGAGACCGGCGACATCAGCGTCTACATCGACCGCGAGTTCGTCGAGCGCGTCGAGGGCGAATTCGCGCGGCCGGCGGCGATGTCCGGCGCGAA
This sequence comes from Burkholderiales bacterium, assembly GCA_036274775.1. Lineage (GTDB taxonomy): Bacteria > Pseudomonadota > Gammaproteobacteria > Burkholderiales > JACQAP01 > JACQAP01. Next base: position 56,212 of record DASUFB010000025.1, read on the forward strand.
GCTCGCCGCGACGTTCGCCATGCTGCGCGCCAACGACCTGGTCTGGCGCTTCGTCATCGACGGCTATCTCAAGGGCAAGGCGCCGCCTGCCTTCGACCTGCTGTACTGGAACGCCGACGGCGCCAACCTTCCGGGCAGGCTCTACGCCTGGTACCTGCGCAACATGTACCTGGAGAACAGGCTCGCGAATCCCGGTACACTCGAAGTGGTCGGGGTACCGCTCGACCTGGACGCGATCCGCATCCCCGCCTACGTCGTCGCGACGAAGGACGACCACATCGTGCCGTGGAAGTCCGCGTACGCCGGCGCAGGATTGCTGGGGGGCGAAAGGCAATTCGTGCTTGGCGCAAGCGGCCATGTAGCGGGGATCGTGAATCCCGCCTCGAAGAACCGGCGCCACTACTGGACCGGCCCGCCTCAGGCCGCGGATGCCGACGCCTGGCTGGCCGCGGCGACCCAGCACGCCGGCAGCTGGTGGACGCACTGGGCGCAATGGCTGGAACGCCGCTCGGGAAAACTCGTCGCGGCCGAGGGACCGGGCAGCGCGGACTACCCGGTCATCGAGGCCGCGCCGGGAAGGTACGTGAAGGAGAAAGTGGCGCAGGAACGCCACGACAACAACGTCTCGGGGAGGTAAAGGGGACATGGCGAAGAGAGTCGTTCTGGTAACCGGTGGCATGGGCGGGCTCGGGGAGTCGATCTGCACGAAGATGGCGGACGCCGGCTACACCGTCGTCACCACCTACTCCCCCGGCAACAAGGCGTCGGGAGACTGGCTGGCCGCCATGAAGCAGCGGGGCTACGAGTTCCGCGCCTACCCGGCGGACGTCGCCGATTTCGACTCCTGCACCGCCTGCGTGCAAAAGGTGCAGAAAGAGGTCGGCCCGGTGGACGTGCTGGTCAACAATGCCGGCATCACACGGGACATGACGTTCAAGAAGATGACCAAGGCCGATTGGGACGCCGTCATCCGCACCAATCTGGACAGCGTCTTCAACATGACCAAGCAGGTGCTCGACGGCATGGTGGAGCGCAACTGGGGACGGGTGATCAACGTCTCCTCGGTCAACGGCCAGAAGGGCGCCTTCGGCCAGACGAACTATTCCGCGGCCAAGGCCGGCATGCACGGGTTCACGAAGGCCCTGGCTTACGAGGTCGCCCGCAAGGGCGTGACCGTGAATACCATCTCGCCCGGCTACATCGGCACCAAGATGGTGACGGCGATCCCGCAGGACATCCTGGACTCGAAAATCCTGCCCCAGATCCCGCTCAACCGGCTCGGCAAGCCCGAAGAAGTCGCCGGACTGATCATTTATCTCGCCTCGGATGAGGCCGCCTTCGTCACCGGCGCCAATATTTCGATCAACGGCGGCCAGCATATGTCCTGACCAGAGAAGGGGATACAGGCCAAAGTTAAGGCCACTGCTGCCGTTTCATGTCAGGAATCTGACGTTTTGTGCACGAATTCAGGGCAAAAAAAACCCCGGTGGCGAACCACCGGGGTTGAACCTTTACCAAAGGGTTCACCTTTAGATAAAGGGGGAGGAGCCTTGCAATCCGTTACCTGGCGGACTTCCTGACCGCATCCGCCGTTGCCGCCGCGGCCGCCCTGACACCGGCATCCGCGTATCCGGCTGTCTGCCTGACAGCCTTCGAAATCCCTTCGATCAGCGTCTGGGCCTGCGCCATTGCCGCCGCAGCGGCCGCCTCAGCCTGCGGGGCCGGCGACGACTTCACCGCCGCATCCACCCAGTCCGCCGTATCCTGTGCTGTATCAAGCAATGTCCGTTCCAGCAATTCGCCGAACTGGCCGGCAGCCTGGCCGGCGATCTCGTAGGCATTGCTGGTGTACCCTGAAACCTTCTCCACGCCGGCCTGCACCTGGCCTTTCGTCCAGTCCGCGAGCCCCGTCGCGTCGCGGGGCAAGGTCCCGCCGGCCAGGGCCTCCCGCGCCTCCAGCAGCAACGACTTGCCTGCCTCGAGGTTGAGCCGGAGCAGCATTTCCCACGCCCCGAAACCGATCTGGGCGGCCTCCAGCAGCGTCCCGATCTGCTTCTTGTTCATCGCCACAAATTTTTCGACGACCTCGGACATCACGCTATCTCCATATCGAATATCAGCTAAATCGTCGCGGCCTGGCGATGTGCAAGCCGGAAATGCTGCGATGCACGATGGCAATGGTAGGTGCCACCCTCTGCCCTGTCAAATTTTTTCGCAACGCATAAAGTTTGGTAAAACCTAAATTTCATATGGTTATAATGCCCCTCTCGCGCGCTGCCGCAGATTTCGTCGCAAGCCGGCACGGTCCCGGCGGAACATTTTTCCGGATTGACCAACATGACTGAAGACATTCGCCTGATCAAAAAGTATCCGAACCGCCGCCTCTATGACACCGCGACGAGCAGCTACATCACGCTCGCGGACGTGAAGCAGCTCGTGCTCGACCAGGTCGCCTTCAAGGTGATCGACGCCAAGAGCGAGGAGGACCTCACGCGCAGCATCCTGCTGCAGATCATCCTCGAGGAGGAAGGTGCCGGCGCGCCGATGTTCTCCTCCGACATGCTCTCGCAGATCATCCGCTTCTACGGCAACGCGATGCAGGGCATGATGGGCAGCTATCTCGACAAGAACATCCAGACCTTCGTCGAAATCCAGCGCCGCCTGCAGGAGCAGAGCATGCCCAAGTTCGGCGACAACCCGATGCTGAACGCGGAAGCCTGGAGCCAGTTCGTGAAAATGCAGGGGCCCACGATCCAGGGGCTGATGTCGAGCTACCTGGAGCAGAGCGCGACCACCTTCCTGGACATGCAGCAGCAGCTGCAGAAGCAGGCGCGCTCGATCTTCGGCAATTTCCCCTTCGGCGGCAGCGCCGCAGGCGCCGACGGCAAGCCCGACGCCTCCTCCGAACCGGACGCGGTCAAGCCGCCGCAGAAGAAGACGGGCTCCTGACCGCTCCCCCGGAATTCCCCCACGCGGCGCGGGATGTCTGGTTCCGCGCCGTTTTTCATCCGCCTTTCGCATGAGCGCCGCCAAGAGTCCTCCACGTGCCGCACCCGCGGCGCAGCCCCGGGTGGGGTTCGTATCGCTGGGCTGCCCGAAGGCGCTGGTCGATTCCGAGCGCATCCTCACGGAGCTGCGCGCGGAGGGTTACCTGATCGCACCGACCTACGACAACGCCGACCTCGTCGTCGTGAACACCTGCGGCTTCATCGATGCCGCGGTCGAGGAATCCCTCGACGCGATCGGCGAGGCGCTGGCCGAGAACGGCAAGGTCATCGTCACGGGCTGCCTCGGCGCGAAAGGCGACGTCGTCCGGCAGGCGCACCCCCGCGTGCTGGCGGTGACCGGGCCGCACGCGACCGACGAGGTCATGCGTGCCGTGCACGACCACCTGCCGAAGCCCCACGACCCGTTCTCCGACCTCGTACCGCCGCAGGGCATCCGCCTCACGCCCAGGCATTACGCCTACCTGAAGATCTCGGAAGGCTGCAACCACCGCTGCACCTTCTGCATCATCCCGTCGATGCGCGGCGACCTCGTGAGCCGGCCCGTCGGCGAGGTCATGCAGGAGGCCGAGAACCTCGTGAAGGCCGGCGTGAAGGAGCTGCTGGTGATCTCGCAGGACACCAGCGCCTACGGCGTCGACGTCAGGTATCGCACCGGCTTCTGGGGCGGCCGGCCGCTGAAGACGCGCATGACAGAGCTGGTACGCGCGCTCGGCGAGCTCGGCGCGTGGGTGCGCCTGCACTACGTCTATCCGTATCCGCACGTCGACGAGGTGATCCCGCTGATGGCCGGGGGCAAGGTCCTGCCCTACCTCGACGTGCCCTTCCAGCACGCGAGCCCGCGCATCCTGAAGCTCATGAAGCGCCCGGCGAGCGCAGAGGACAACCTCGCGCGCATCCGCGCGTGGCGCGCCGCCTGCCCGGATCTGACGATCCGCAGCACCTTCATCGCCGGCTTCCCCGGCGAGACCGAGGCCGAGTTCTCCGAGCTGCTGCAGTTCCTCGAGGAGGCGCAGCTCGACCGCGTCGGCTGCTTCGCCTACTCCCCCGTGGAGGGCGCCGCCGCGAACGCCCTGCCGGACCCGGTGCCGGACGAGGTACGCGAGGAGCGCCGCGCGCGCTTCATGGGCGTGCAGGAGAAAATCAGCGCGCGGCGGCTGCAGCGCAGGGTCGGGACTACCATGACGGTCCTGGTCGATGAAATCGACGGCGCCGGGGCGATCGGCCGTTCCAGCGCCGACGCGCCGGAAATCGACGGTGTCGTGCGCATCCGCAGGGCGGGCGGCGTCAGGCCCGGCGACTTCGTCGACGTGAGGATCACGCGCGCCGACGCGCACGACCTGCACGGCGAGCCCGCGGCGTGACCATGCTGGAGCAGCTCAAAGGCTGGGCCTCTGCGCTCAGGCGCGAAGCCCTCGTGCTGTGGTTCGCCTCGCGCGACCCGCGCACGCCGCTGCCCGCGAAGTGGCTGGCGGCCTTCATCGTCGCCTACGCGCTGTCGCCGATCGACCTGATTCCCGACTTCATCCCCGTCATCGGCTACCTCGACGAGCTGCTGCTGCTGCCCGCCGCCATCTGGCTCGTGCTGAGGCTCACGCCGCGCGAGGTCCTGCTCGATTCCCGCGCCCGCGCCCGGGCCTGGATCGAGGCGCACCGCCCCAGGCCGAGGAACTGGATCGCCGGCGCCGTCGTCGTCCTGCTCTGGATGCTCCTGCTCTGGGCGATCTGGATCTGGCTGCGCCCGCGACTCGGGGCACGCTGAAGGGTCAGGCCATGGCGCTGGCGATGCGCCGGTAGAAATCGACCACGTCGGCCTGCGCGCGCGTTCGGCGCATCGGCGGCAGGCTGCGCCAGATGCGCTTGCCGTAGTGCTTCGTGATGAGCCGGGGGTCGCAGATCATCAGCACGCCGCGGTCCGCCTCGTCGCGGATCAGCCGTCCGGCGCCCTGCTTCAGCGTGATCACGGCCTGCGGCAGCTGCAATTCCATGAAGGCATTGCGGCCCTGCGCGTTGATCTGCTCGATGCGCGCGGCAAGCACGGGATCGTCCGGCGGCGCAAACGGCAGCCGGTCGATGATCACCAGCGACAGGGCCTCGCCGCGCACGTCCACGCCCTCCCAGAACGACTGGCTGCCCAGCAGCACGGCGTTGCCGAGCCTGCGGAACCGCTCCAGCAGGTCCGTGCGCGAGCCCTCGCCCTGCATCAGCAGCGGGTGGTCCATGCCCATTTTCTTCATGCCCGTTTCCATGAGGCTGCGCGCCTCGCGCATGGCGCGCAGGCTGGTGAACAGGAAGAACGCCCGGCCCCCGGCTGCCTCGATGACCGGCAGCGCCGCCTCCACGGCCTTGCGCGTGTAGCCTTCCGAGTTCGGCTCCGGCAGCCCCTCCGGCACGTACAGGACCGCCTGGTTGGCGTAGTCGAACGGGCTTTCCCAGAACGCCGTCGCCGCCTCCCCCAGGCCCATCTCGCGCTGGTAATGCGAGAAATCGCCCTGCACCGACAGCGTCGCCGACGTGAAGATCCAGGCCCGCGGATGGCCGCTGATCTGGCGGTGGAAGACGTCCGCGATGGACAGCGGCGTGGCGTTCAGGTGCACCGAGCCGCCGAAGATCTCGATCCAGCGCACCCAGTCCTTGTCCGCGCCCTCCTCCCAGCGGTCGAGGCGGTCGAGCAGCGCGAGCCCGCGCGTCCAGCAGTTCTGCAGCCCTTCCGAGCGGTCGGCCTGGGCCTCGAGCAGCGCGCCGAGGTCGGTCAGCTTCGCGAGCAGCGCATCCAGCGCCTGCGCGAAGGCGCGGTTGTCCCGGACCGCCGCGTAGGGCTGGCGGCCGGATTCTTCCCGGAACTGCAGCCTCAGGTCGCGCGCGGCCTTCTCGAGCGCGGCTCCCGCTTCGGGCAGGGCCGCATTGTCCTTCGCCGATGCCGCGGCTTCCACGCGGGTATCCCGCGCCAGCTCCACCAGCTGGCTGGTGGACACGCTCTCGCCGAAGAACAGGCTCGCGGTCTCGGGAAGCTGGTGTGCCTCGTCGAAGATGACCGTATTGCAGGCCGGCAGCAGCTCGGCCACGCCCTCGTCGCGCAGCGCCACGTCGGCGAAGAACAGGTGGTGGTTGACGACCACGACGTCGGCTTCCATCGCCTGCTTGCGCGCCTCCATGACGAAGCAGTCCTTGTAGCGGGGGCAATCGCCGCCGAGGCAGTTCTCGCGCGTGGAGGTGACCTGCGGCCATACCGTCGCGTCCTCCGGCACGTCCGCGAGCCCGCTGCGGTCGCCGGTCCGGCTGGTCTTCGCGTACGAATCGATGCGGGCGAGGTAAACCACGTCGTCGCGGCTCAGGAAGCGGCCGTCGGCCTTCGCGCGCTCGAGGTGGTAATGGCACACGTAGTTGGCGCGGCCCTTGAGCAGCGCAACCGTCACCGGCGCCTTCAGCGCGTTGCGCACCGTCGGGATGTCGCGGTGGAAGAGCTGGTCCTGCAAAGTCCTGGTGCCCGTGGAGACGATGACCTTGCCGCCGCGCGCGAGCGCCGGCACGAGGTAGGCGAAGGTCTTGCCGGTGCCCGTGCCGGCCTCCGCGATCAGCACCCCGCTGTCCCCGATCGCGCGCTCGACGGCCCGCGCCATCTCGAGCTGCTGGGGCCGCAGGCGGTAGCCCGGTATGCCGGAGGCCAGGGGCCCGGCGTCGGAAAAGATCTGCTGCAAGTCGGCGGCCAAGGTGGGCGCCATTCTAGCGCGAGGCGCGTGCGCGCAGCCGGTTCCGGTATCCTTGGCGGCCATACCGATCACACTTCACGGGAGCTGCCATGGCCACACCGGTCAAGCGCCGGCGCGACCTCGATCCGGACCTCGAATTCCTCGTCGTCGACGATTTCCTGCGCGACCTCATCGGCGCGCGTGCGCTCAAGACCGCCTTCGAGCTCGGGCTCGTCGACCACCTGATGGCCCGCCATCCCTCGACGCTGGCCGAGCTCGGTGAAACCGTGAAGCAGGCCGACCGCACGGGCCTCACCTTCCTGCTGGACCTGCTCACGGGCGCCGGCGTCATGGAAAACCGCAACGGCGGCTACAGCCTGACCGCGGCGTTCCGCATCGCCATGCGCTATCGCGACCTGCTCGAGGCCAAGCTGGATTTCTCCGGCTTCCTCGCCGCCGACTACCTGGAGCTGTTCACCGGCCTGGTGGTCGACCCGCCCGGGTTCATGAAGCGCGCGCGGCTGTTCCAGCTGTTCGACTACCGCCGCGCGCTGGAGCCGGGCACGGAAAACTACGAGCGCACGCGGGCCTGGATGCGCCTGACGACGACGTTGACGCGCTACGAGGCGCTCGGCTGCCTGAAGGCGCACGACTTCAGCACGGCGCGCACGATGCTGGACGTCGGCGGCAACAGCGGCGAGTTCGCGCTGCAGGCCTGCCGCAGGCACCCGCAGCTGCGGGCTGCGGTGGCGGACCTGCCGCTGGTCTGCGAGATCGGGCAGGAGCACGTCCTACCCGAACCGGAGCGCGACCGCATCACCTTCATCAAGGGCGACGTGCGCCAGCAGATGCCTGCCGGCCCCTACGACCTCATCACGTTCAAGTCCATGCTGCACGACTGGCCGGAGGAGCTGGCGAAGGATTTCCTCACGCGTGCCGCCCAGGCCCTCGAGCCGGGCGGGAATCTTCTGGTCTTCGAGCGCGCGCCGCTCGACGTGACCGCGGGCCCCCCGCCTTTCTCCAGCCTGCCCACGCTGCTGTTCTTCCGGTCCTACCGCGACCCGGCCGTATACGCCGGCCACCTGCTCGCGCTGGGCTTCACCGACATCCAGACGCGGGAAATCGCGCTGGAAGTGCCGTTTTTCGTGGTCACCGGCAAAAAGCCCGCCAGCCGGCCCGGCACGGTTTGACGGCCCTATTCGCGGGCGGTAATCTCGAAAGATGGCAGCCGTCCTCCCGGTGGAAAGCCCCGCCCGCAAGCGCTTCGTGCACGACGAATACGTCGAGCTGACGATGCATTTCCGCTGCAACCTGAAGTGCGTGCACTGCATGATCGAGGACACCATGGACTGGCTCAAGCCCGAATCCATGGACCGCTTCGCGGAGATCCTCGCCTTCAACGACGACAATGCGCGCTGGAAGGGCCTGATCTTCACCGGCTCCGAGATCACGCTGCGCAAGGACCTGCCGGAGCTCGCGCGCCGCGCGCGCAGCCACGGCTTCGAGCACGTGCGCATCCAGACGCACGGCATGCGGCTCGCCAACGAGGGCTACTGCCGCGAGCTCGTCGAGGCCGGCATCGACGAGTACTTCGTCAGCGTGACGGCCGCCGACGCGCAGACCCACGATGCCATCACCGAGGTGCCCGGCTCCTTCGAGAAGACCGTGCGCGGCATGGAAAACCTCGATGCGTTCGACAACGTCTCGATCCTGACCAACACGGTGGTCACGAAGCTGAGCTACGCGCAGCTGCCGGCCGTGGTGGAACGGCTCTCGCACCTGCGCCGCCTGGTGCAGATGGAGTTCTGGAACTACCTGCCCATGCGCGAGGACGACGGCAAGGACCTGCTCGCCTCGCACGTGGACGTGCTGCCTCACCTGCGCGAGGCGATCCGCAGGGCGCGTGCCTGCGGCCGCGGCGTGGAGGTGAAAAACTTTCCCGAATGCCTGCTCGGCGAGGACCGCGACGCGCTCGACAACGACCAGCCGAAGCTGATCATCGATCCCGCGTTCTGGCCGGAATTCATGCGCAACGGCTTCCACCAGTGCATCCACCGCGAGTACTGCGGCTACAGGACCTGCCTCGGGCTGAACACCGCGTACGTGAAGAAGTTCGGCTGGCAGGCCGACCTGCTGGTGCCGTTTCCGAAACGCTCCTGACGGACGGGGAAGCGGCACCGCCCGCGCCGCGCCCCGGCCTGCCCATGAACGACGCACCGCCCGCCGCCCCCGAGAACCTGGCCGCCTCCGCCTTCCGGGCGTCCATCCGCGGGCACGACGTTGCCATCGATTTCGGCAACCCGGTTCCCAACCGCAGCGCCGGCTCGGAGATCGAGCTCGCGCGGCGCATCGTGCTCGACCGCGCCGCCGCGATGCGCCTGCTCTCGGCGCTGAACGTCTGCCTGCGCGAGCACGACGCGCGCTGGCGTTATGCGCCGCCGGAGCAAACGTCCCCGGGAGCGCTGCGCGCGCCCACGCCTTCGCACGCCGTGCCGGACGCGGCCGCGCCGCGCGCCGCGCACCTGTTCCGCGTCATGGACGACTTGCGCCTGCCCTACATGTACGAGCGCTCGGTGCGCTTCACGCACTCGGGCATGGCCGCCAACCGCTTCCTGCTGTCCCTGAGCCGCAGCTCGGCCAGGGACGATTTCGCGGCGCTGGCGCTGCGGCTCGCCGCGCGCGTCGACATGCCCGCCGACTGCCGCGAGATCGCCGCGCGCCACGCCGGCAACGCGCGCGCGGTCCACCTTGGCTTCGAGGGCGACGACCGCATACTGCTCAAGTACTACATCGAGCACGATGCCGCCGCGCAGGCAACCAGCCGCGACGGCGCGGCCGGGCCGGCGACCCTGCACCTCGCCTTCAAGTGGGATGCGGCCGATCCGGCGCGTCGCGTCGTCAGCCGCTACCTGCTGTTCCCGGGGCTGGACGAGGCACAGATGCTCGGGCGCATGGCGGCCATCTACCGGGCCGCCGGCAACGCCGAATCGCTGGAGATCGCGCACGCGGTCCTGCAGGTCGCCTGCACCCGAGTCGATGCCGACGCGCTGCAGTACCTGGAGGTCGAGGAGGACGGCAACGAGCGGCGCTCCTTCGACCTGAACTTCTACGACGCCGGGCTGCTCGTGAGGGACCTGCAGGCACCGCTGGCGCGCATGCGCCAGCATTTCGACCTGAAGCCCGGCCAGTTCCAGGCGCTCTACGACCAGATCAAGCCGCAGACCGTCGGCCACCTCGCCGGCGGCATCCACCGCGACGGCGGGGACTTCTTCAACGTGTACTATGGCGTCCAGAGGCGGCAGGGATGAATACCAGGCGATGAGCACGACCACAGTCGGCCCCGCGGCCGAGGAGCGGTTCGAATACGCGACCGCCGAGGACCATTACTTCAACTACTGCCTGTGGCCGTACCGGCCCGTCGCGCCGGCGGAGGACAAGTTCCGCGGCATCAACGTGCTTTACCAGTCCTTCGATTTCGCCGGTGCGGACCCGCGCGCCTACGGCTTCTGCGAGGCCATCCGCGATGCCATCGGGCCGTTCCAGACCGTGTTCGGCATCAAGCAGATCGACGGCCGCATGGGCTGGGAGTTCTATTTCTACGATTACCTGCGCAAGGACCGCAAGGTCTCGATCGGCAAGGTCCTCGCCGCCATCGCCCCGTTCGCGCGCTGCGAGGTCAGGCCCAACGAGAAGCTGCCCTATTTCATGTTCTCCATCGACGTCGATTCCGACCTCGTCAGCGGCCGGCGCGAGCTCGACGTGGTGCACATGTACGTCGGCAACGTCGGAAGCAAGGTCTCGTCCGGCATCGCCTACGCGCTGCGGCCGCGTACCACGACGCTGGAGAACTTCTACTTCTTCTTCGACGCGAAGACGCAGCTCGCCGAGGCCGCGGACAAGATCTGCTGCTCGGCCTTCGTGGACGTGACGAGGATCAACATCGACCGCATCCTCTGGCCCGAGCTGCGCGACTGCCGCACCATCTGCGTGGCCAACAAGCAGCACAACGACTGCGTCTACTTCTCCGAGATCAACGTCGACCAGCTGCTGTTCTTCCTGAAGGCGCTCGCCTACCCGGCGGGCATCGTGCGCTTCTTCGAGGAAAACCGCGCGAGCCTCGACCACCTGCTCTACGACGTCGGCATCGACTACCGCGTCGAGGGCTCCGAGGTGCGCGTGCTCAAGAGCGGCTACTACAACGTCTTCTAGGCGCCGCCGGCCATGAACCACGTCATCGCGTTCGCCGGCCATCCCGGCGCCGGCAAGTCCTCTGTCGTGCGCGGCCTGGCGCAGGCGCTCGGCGACGCCTGCGCCATCCACATGGACAACTACGAGACCATGACGCGCACCGCGATCGAGGACATCGCGCTGTGGCTGAGGAACGGCGCCGACATCGACACCTTCACCTTCCCGCAGCTCGCCGTGGACCTCGGCAGGCTGAAGCGCAACGAGACGGTCGTCGAGCAGATCACCTCGCGCGAGATCAGGCCGGGCAAGTACGTGCTGTTCGAGACGCAGTTCGGCAAGGCGCACAAGGCCACCGGGCAGCACGTGGACCTGCAGGTATGGATCGACACGCCGCTCGACATCGCGCTCGCCCGCAACGTCAACAAGCTCGCCGCTCACGCGCTCCGGCAGCCGCCCGACAAGCTCGCCGAGCGCTGGAAATGGCTGCAGGTCTACCTGGACAACTACACGGGCACCGTGCGCGGGCTGATGGCGATGCAGCAGGAGCGCGTCGCCAGCATCGCCGACATCGTGCTCGACGGCCGCCCGCCGGTGGCCGAGATCGTGCAGCGGGCCAGGACCGAGATCCTGCGCAAGCTGCCGTGAGTGCGGCGCAATCCTCCGGCTCCGTCCCGGCCAGGACCACGCAGGCATGGGAGCGCGGCAGCTGTGCCGGGCAGGCCTGCGCGCTCGGCGGCTTCCTGCGCACCCTGGAAGTGGAGGCGGACGACGCGGCCGGTCATGCCGACGCCTTCGCGCGCATGCGCGCGGGCGGGCTGCAGGCCGTCCTGGTACACGGCGTCTACGCGCAACCTCTGCTGGAGCGCATCGTCGGCCGGCTGGAACGCCACGACCCGCCCTTCCTGAAGACGTCGTTTCCCGGAAAGTTCCGCTCGTGGTTCTACGGCCGCAACCTGAACCTCTCGCATCCCGACCTGCCCGGCTATTTCGCCGAGGCCGCGCACTTCAACGCGCAGCTCGAGGCGCTGCTGCCGGGCGGCGACGGCATCCAGGCGCGCGTGGGCGCGATCCTCGCCGCGCTGGACGGCGGGCGTCCCTTCGTGCCCGCGCCCGGCGCGGCTCCGGGTGAGCGCTACATGTTCACGACCCTGCGCGCGCACGAGGAAGGCGGCTACATCCCGCCGCATTTCGACAACGAGCAGCGGCTGCGCCGGAGCTACCGCCACCTGCAGGGCATCGTCGACCTGCACATGACCTCGTTCGTGCTCGCGTTCACGTTGCCCGAGGCCGGTGGCGCCCTCGAGGTCTTCGACCTCGTCACGGCGCCCGAGGCGGCGCGCATGATCAGCGATGACAGCGTCGTCGACAAGCCGGACGTCGCCACGCTCGCCTCCGTGAGCTTCCGCGTGCCGGCCGGGTCCATGATCGTCCTGGATTCCGGGCGCTACCTGCACCGCCTGACGCCGGTAGAGGGTCCGCGCCGGCGCTGGACGGCGTGCAGCTTCATGGCCTCCTCGCGCCGCGGCGAGGCCACCTACTGCTGGGGCTAGGCGTGAACGCCGTTCCGCCCTATTTCGACTACCTCATCGAGGCTTTCCGGCGCGGCCAGGCCGGGCGCCACGTGCACCTGGGTCATTGGGATCCGCCGCTGGCGCCGGAAGCCGAGCCATCGCCGCGCGAGTTCGAGCAGGCGCAGGAGCGGCTCGCGCAGACCCTGCTGGCGATGGCGGCCCTGGGAAACGGCCAAGGCGTGCTCGATGCGGGCTGCGGCTTCGGCGGGACGCTGGACCTCGTCAACGGCCGGCACGCCGGCATGGAACTGGTCGGCGTGAACGTGGACCCGCGCCAGCTCGATCTCTGCCGCCGGATCGGGCCGGCGAACGGCAACCGCCTGCGCTGGGAGCTGGCCGACGCCTGCGGCACGCCGCTGCCGGCGGCGAGCTTCGACCGCGTGCTGTGCATCGAGGCGATGTTCCACTTCCGCTCCCGCCGCGCGTTCTTCGCCGAGGCGGCGCGGCTGCTCAAGCCCGGCGGGATCCTGGTCGCATCCGACATCGCAATGGATGCGACGCGTCTGCCTGCCGGCACGCCGCGCTTCGCGGTCGAGGCCGCCGTGCGCGACGGCTTCGGGCCGTGGCCGGACTTCTGGGGCGCCGAGGGCGGGCACGAAGCGCTCGCCCGGGCCGCCGGCCTGGTTCCCGCCGGCTGGCGCGACGCCACCGCGAATACCCTGCGCAGTCACCGATTTACCGTGCCGTCCTCGCTCGACGAGGGACGCGATCCGGGCGAACCCGCCGGCCGGGCGGCGCTGGCGCTGCGCTGGCTGCACCGCGCCGGTCCCCTGCGTTATTTATACATGCGCTTCGACAAGCCCGCGTAGAATCGTGCGGTTTCTCCTCCGATTCCGACCAGGCCATGGGAACACGACCGCGGCGCATCGCACTGGTGTGCATGACGCCGGACACGGACACCAACGAGCACGGCAGCATGGAGCTGCCGAGCTACGGCATCCAGCGCATCCTGGCGTCGACGATCGCCGACCCGGCGCTGCAGGACGCCCAGGTCGGCCTGATAGACGTGGGCAAGCCGGATTCGGACGCCTACCTGAACGCGCTGCTGCAGTTCGAGCCCGACCTGATCGGCATGTCGATCTACGTCTGGTCCACGCCCTGCCTCGTGGAAGTCGCACGCCGCTTCAAGAACCGCAGGCCCGACTGTCCCATCGTGTTCGGCGGCCCGTCGGCTCGCACCGCGCTGTTCGACCTGCGCCCGTACGCTCCCGCGCATCGCTGCCTGGACGCCGTGGTCTCGAGCAACGGCGAGGACATCTTCCGCGAGATCGCCACGCTGCCCGCGCTCTCGCGCGCGGCGCTCGAGACGGTCAAGGGCCTGCACCTGCCGACGCCGGCGGGATGGAAGCACACCGGGCATCGCACGCCGGCGCCACTCGACATACTCGCCTCGCCCTACCAGATCGGC
>DASUFB010000026.1:0-25587 GCA_036274775.1 Burkholderiales bacterium
CGCACGCCGGCGCCGCTCGACATGCTCGCCTCGCCCTACCAGATCGGCGTCGCCAAGAAGCGTGCCGTGGCCTACCTCGAGACCTTCCGCGGCTGCCCGTTTTCCTGCTCGTTCTGCGAATGGGGCGCCACGGGAGATTCCAAGGCGGTGTTCTCGACCGACTACATCACCCGCGAGCTCGAGTCGTACTCCAGGTTCGACGTCTCCGCCGTGTTCTCGGTGGATGCCGGCCTGAACCTGAACCACCAGGCCTTTCGCAACCTGCGGGAGGCCGAGAAGCGCGTGGGGATCCTGCGCAAGGCGACGTTCTGGAGCGAGATCTATCCCTCGCTCATCAAGGACGAGCACCTCGAATTCCTGTCCACGGTGCACGCGACCTACCTGGGCATCGGCCTGCAGTCGACCGACCCCGCCGTGCTGAAGGACCTGCAGCGGCCGTTCGACCAGCGCCGGCTGGAGACCATCGTCGGCCAGGTCGCCGACGTCGCCGAAGCCGAGCTGCAGGTGATCTTCGGCCTGCCCGGGGATTCGCCCGCCGGCTTCCGCCGCACGCTGGAGTTCGCGCGCACCATGCCCGCCGGCGTGCGCGCCTACGGCTGCCTCGTGCTGCCGGATGCGCTCATGACCCGCGGCAAGCCCGAATGGAACATCGTCTTCGATCCGATCACGCTGCGCATGAAATCCTGCGCAGGCTGGAGCGAGGACGAGCTGCAGTCCACGCGCGCCTGGGTCACGGAGGAGGTGCGCAAGGCCGGCGGGCGCTACGGCGACTACTGGTGGTACTTCCCGCGCAAGCGCTGACGCCGGCCGCCGCGTCCCGGCGTGCGCGCCGCACGGGCCGCCGCGTGGCACTGCTCGCACGCTACCCCGAGCGCGACCGTGCGATGCCGCAGTTCATCTCGAACCACGGCATGCGCATGATCGAGGCCATGCTGCTGTCCTCGCAGCTGCCCGGCCTGGAGCTCAGGGCCTGGGACCTCGCTTCCGGATCGGCCGACGCGCTGGCGGGCGAGCTCATCGATTTCGACCCGGACGTGCTCGGCTTCTCGGCCTACCTGTGGTCCTTCCCCTTCTTCGTCGAGGTCGCGCACCGCGTCAAGCAGGACGACCCGCGCCGGCTCATCGTCTTCGGCGGCCCGTCCGCGCGCCCGAGCATGATGGGGCTCGCGCCCTTCCAGGCCGCACGCCAGTGGATCGACGTGCTGGTCATCAACGAAGGCGAGCACGCGTTCCGTGAAATCGTTGCGCTTTCCGACCGCAGCGCCGCCGCGCTCGCGTCCATCCCCGGCCTGGCGCTGCCGAAGGACGCGGGCTGGACCGAGACCCCGTCGCGCCCGCTCGGCAACCTGAACGACCTGCCCTCGCCCTACGCCATGGACCTCGTGCCCAAGGGAGGTCTGAGCGTGCTGCAGACCTACCGCGGCTGCCCCTTCACCTGCTCGTTCTGCGAGTGGGGCACGATGGAGTCGCCCAAGCGCGTGCGCGAGATCGACGAGCTGTGCGCCGAGTTCGAAGGCATGGCGCGCCACGACGTCATGGGCGCGCTGGAAGTCGACGCCGGGCTGAACCTGAACCAGAACGCCTTTCGCAACCTGCGCGCGGCGGCAGACATGACCGGCTTCTTCGAGAAGCGCTCGCTGGTCTGCGAGGTTTATCCGGCGAAAGTGCGGCAGGAGCACATCGACTTCCTGCGCACCGTGCACCAGCCGCTGGTCGGCATCGGCCTGCAGTCCTTCGACAACGACGTGCTCAAGCACGTCGAGCGGTCCTACGACGAGGCGCGGTTCGAGGACACGCTGCAGCAGCTTCGCTCGGTAGCCCACGTCGCGGTGGAGATCATCATGGGCCTGCCCGGGGACACGCCGCAGAACTTCCGCAGGAGCTTCGAGCGCGCGCGCAGCCTGCCGACCGCGCTGCGCGTGTACCACTGCGTGGTGCTGCCGTCGGCGCTGATGGTGCGCGCGCCGGCGAGCTACCGCATGGACTACGACCCCGTCTCGCTGAAGATGCGTTCCTGCCTCGGCTGGTCCGAGCGCGACCTGCGCGACGAGATGGACTACGTCAGCGCCTGCGCGCAGCGCGACGGCGGCCGCTGCGGCGAGTTCTTCTGGGTGTTCCCGCCGCCGCACCGCTCGCGCCGCTAGCCGCGGCAGGGCCACTATAATGGCCGCCCGGAACAAGAACCCACGGAACTTCCCATGCAAAAGCTCCAAGGCAAGCGCGCGCTCGTGACCGCCGGCGCGCAGGGCATCGGGCTCGCCATCAGCCGCCAGCTCCTCGCAGCCGGCTGCGACCTGTTCGTCCACTACCGCAGCAGCGCGCAGGCCGCGCGCGCGCTCGAGCCCGAGGCCAAGCAGCTCGGCAGGCGCTACGCGCACGCGGCCGCCGACCTCACGAAAACGGCCGAATGCGAGCGCCTCGCAGGCGAGGCGGTGAAATTCCTCGGCGGCCTCGACGTCCTCGTCAACAACGCCGGCTCGCTGGTCGCGCGCAGGACGCTGGACGACGCGGACGACGCATTCTGGGCGGAGGTGATGTCCCTGAACCTGGACAGCGCGCGCCGCGTCACGCGCGCCGCCGCACCGCACCTCGCCGCCGCCGCGCAGACCGGCGGCGGCGCGGCCATCGTCAACCTGTCCTCGCTCGCGGGACGCAAGGGCGGGCACCCCGGCTCTCTGGTCTACTCGACGGCCAAGGGCGCCATCCTCACGTTCACGCGCGCGCTCGCCAACGAGCTCGGCCCGAAGGGCGTGCGAGTGAACGCCCTGGCGCCCGGCATGATCCTGGGCACCAGCTTCCACAACACGCATACGACGGCCGAATCGGCCGCCGCGACGGTGGCCGGCATCCCGCTCGGCCGCGCCGGCAACGCCGACGACGTTGCGCGCGCGGCCGTGTTCCTGGCAGCCGAGTACGACGGCTTCATCACCGGCGCGACGCTGGACGTCAACGGCGGCGTCTACGCCTGTTGAGCGCCCGCGCAGCCATCGCTGCCGGCCGGCCTCCGCGCGGCTCGCTTGCCTCGCTGCTCGCCGACGTGCGCGGCTGCACGCTCTGCGCCGCGCACCTGCCGCTCGGGCCGCGCCCCGTGCTCCAGGTGCATGCGCGGGCGCGCATCCTGATCGCGGCCCAGGCGCCGGGCCGCAAGGTCCACGCCAGCGGGCTGCCGTTCGACGACGCGAGCGGGGACAGGTTGCGTGACTGGCTGGGGATTCCCCGTGAAACGTTCTACGACGCCACGCGGGTGGCCATCCTGCCGATGGGGTTCTGCTTTCCGGGCAGCGGCCGGTCCGGCGACCTGCCGCCGCGTCCCGAATGCGCACCGGCGTGGCGCGCGGCGCTGCTCGCGCACCTGAAGCACCTCGAGCTCACGCTGGTCGTCGGCCGCCACGCGCAGGCCTACCACCTCGGCGGGACCGTCCCGCTCACGCAGGCCGTGCGCGCCTGGCGGGCGCACTGGCCGCGCATGCTCCTGTTGCCGCACCCGAGCCCGCGCAACAACGGCTGGCTGAAACACAACCCGTGGTTCGCGCGGGAAATCCTGCCGGGACTGCGCGCTCGCGTGGCGGAAATCGTCGCACGTGCCGAAAGATGAGTGCCATCCTGCGCGCGCTGCACGCCGACATCACCACCCTGCGCGTCGATGCGATCGTGAACGCCGCCAATGCATCGCTGCTCGGCGGCGGCGGCGTCGATGGCGCGATCCACCGCGCGGCCGGCCCGGGGCTGCTGCGGGAATGCAGTGCGCTGGGCGGATGCGCGGCCGGGAGCGCGAAAATCACGGGCGGCCACCTGCTTGCGGCGAAGCACGTCATCCATGCCGTCGGCCCGGTCTGGCACGGCGGCACGCGTGACGAGGCCGCGCTGCTCGCGTCGTGCTACCGCCGCTGCCTGGAGCTCGCAGGCGCGCACGGCCTCGCTTCGATCGCTTTCCCCTGCATCAGCACCGGCGTCTACGGCTATCCGGTCGAGCCCGCGGCACGGATCGCGATCGACACGGTGCACGTGTGCCTGCCCGCGCAGGCGGGACTGCGCGAAGTCGTGTTCTGCTGCTTCTCGGCGCACGATCTCCAGGTCTACGACGCCCTCCTGGACCGCGTGCGCTGAACACCGGGACGTCGCCCGCAGGCGACGCCTCCATCCCGAACCATTCCCCGCCGCTCCCGGTCACAAGCCTGACGTCGTGCAGCGGACACCCGGCGACACATGGACAGGCAGCAGCAGCGACAGGCGCCGCCGGCGGCGCACGATGCCGTCGCCGGCCACATCGACTGGCTCGACGGGCTGCGCGGCATCGCCGCGCTGTGGGTGTTCCTGTCGCACGCGCAGATTCTGTCGGGCGCGCCGTACGTGCCCGTGCTGTCATGGGGCGGGCTGGCAGTCGACCTGTTCATGGTGCTGTCGGGCTTCCTGATGATGCACCACTACCTCCTGCGCCGCGCGCGCGAGCCCTGGGGGCATCCCTCCACGTGGGGCACGTTCTGGATCCGGCGCTTCTTCCGCATCGCGCCGCTGTATTACCTGCTGCTCGTCGTGGCGCTCGCGGCCGGCCCGTGGATAGGCGCGCACCGCGATGCGATCGCCGCCGCGTGGCCTTCCACCGCCACCTCCGCGTTGCGCTATACCGATCAGAGCACGACGAACGTCCTGCTGCACGCGAGCTTCGCGTTCGGCCTGCTGCCGCAATACTCGTTCCGCTCCCCGCTGCCGGACTGGTCGATCGGCCTGGAAATGCAGTTCTACGCCGTGTTCCCTTTCCTGGCACTGCTGTTCGACCGGCTCGGCGCGCTGCGCACCGGGCTGCTGCTGATGGCGGCCTGCCTCGCGCTGAAGCTGCTGTTCCGCGACTTCTTCCTGGCCTTCGAGATGCCCTCCCTGCTGGCGATGAAGCTATACGTCTTCGTCATCGGCATGTGGATCGCGCTCGGCCGCGAGGCCGGCCCGCGCGGCAGGCTGGCCGGTGCGCTCGTGCTCTCGCTGCTGGCGTGCGCGACCGTATTCGCCAGGGACCGCAGCGCGGAATCGGCCGGCCGCATCGTGCTCGTGCTGCTGCTGTTCTATGTCATGGACGGCGGCAGCCTGCCGGCCACTGCCGCATTGCGGCGGTCTGCCACGGCCGTGCGGTCCGCCTTGTCGGTGCGCCTGTGCCGGCTGGCCGGGGATACTTCCTACGGCCTGTACCTCGTGCACCTGCTGGTGCTGATCCCGCTGGCGGGCTGGCTCGCGGCCCACGGGGCGTACGTGCAGTTGCCGGCCGCCGCGAGGTTCGTGCTCTGTGCCGTGCCGGCCGGAGCAGCTGCGTACGCCATCGCATGGCTGCTGTACCGGTCCGTAGAGACCGGGGGCATCCGCGCCGGCAAGAGGCTGCTCGGCGCGTTGCGCGCGCACAGGGGCGTGGCCTCCGCCACGCGCGGACCGGCGAAGTAGAATGCGGCATCCGGATCCCCCGCCGCGCTGACCGCATGCAGACCTATCACGGCCGCTGCCACTGTGGCGCCCTCGGCTACGAGCTGCATACGTCGCTCGCGCCCTCCTCCTGGCCCGTGCGCGCCTGCCAGTGCACGTTCTGCCGCACCCACGGCGCGCGCACGACGTCCGATCCCGGGTCCACGGTGCGTTTCGTCATTGCGGACGCGACGCAGCTCCACCGTTACCGCTTCGCGTCGAAATCGGCCGACTTCTACGTCTGCCGCAACTGCGGTGTCTACGTGGCATCGGTGGTCGAGTCCCCGAGGGGCCGCTTTGCGACGCTGAACCTCAACGTGATCGTTCCGCCGGTCGAGGTCCCGCCGGCCGTGCCGGTGCACTACGACGCCGAGACGCCGGCGCAAAAGCTCGCGCGGCGCGAGCAGAAGTGGACGCCGGTGGTCGATCTCGCGTAAGTCCGGCCGCCGGCGCTTTTCAGGCGGGCGCGGGCGCCGCGTTCAGCGTGCGGACGTAGTCGCCGTGGTCGGGCAGCGACTGCGCGAGCTTCAGGTTGTCGGCCTTGATCCTCCCGAGGATCTCGCGCACCCGCGATTGCCTGGAAAAATCGGCCATCGCCAGGTGCCGGCCCGGCAGCCTTCCCATGCCGGCGACGATGGACAGGAAGCTGGTCTCGCCGAACAGCGAGGCGTTCTCCCAGTTGACGACGCCGGTCTCGTCGTACAGCGCCAGCGTCTCCGCGAGCGAGTCCGGCAGCATCGTCCGGCGGTTGGCCTTCCAGAATTCCGTATCCTGACGTTCGTTCAGCAGGTAGTGCAGGATGATGAAGTCGCGGACCTCCTGGTAGGTCTGCTCCATCTTGCGGTTGTAATGCCCGATCAGGCGCTCGCTGAATCCGTCGTCGGGGAAATTGTCGAGCAGCAGGCTCGCGCCTTTCTGGATCAGGTAGATGCCGGTCGACTCCAGCGGCTCGATGAACCCGGACGCCAGCCCGACGGCCACGCAGTTCCTGATCCAGAACTTCGTCCTGTGCCCGATGCGCATGTGCAGCAGCTTGGGGTCCGCCTTGTCGGGGTCCAGGTTGTTGCGTGCGAGGAACTCGGTCCGCGCCGCGTCCTCCGAGATGAACCGGCTGGAAAACACGTATCCCGCGCCGATGCGGTGGCTCAGCGGGATGCGCCATTCCCATCCCGCCTTCAGGGCGGTGGCCTGCGTGTACGGCGGAATTTTCCCGCCATGATCCAGCGACATCGCCCACGCCCGGTCGCACAGCAGGTAGTCGGACCAGCTGACGTAGGGATCGTGCAGCGTGCGGTCGATCAGCAGGCCTGCGAATCCGGTGCAGTCTATGAACAGGTCCGCCGCCAGCGCGCCGTGCTTCTGCGTCTCGACGTGGCGTATGTAGCCGCGCTCGTCCTGGACGACGCCGCGCACGTCGTCGACGACGTGCTGCACGCCGCGCCGGGTGGCGAGCTTCATCAGGAAGCGCGCGAAGGCGCTCGCGTCGAAGTGATAGGCATACGAGCCGGCCTCGATGATCTTCGTAGAATGCTTGGGCGTCCGCGGCGCCTTGTTCTGCAGGCTCAGCAGGACCTGCAGGGAGTAATCGTAGAAGCTCTCGGGAGCACGGCCCTGCCGGTGCTCGCTCAGCCAGTGATGGAAAACCGGCACGTGGTCGATCGATCCGCCTATCGGGCCGAACGGATGCCAGAAGACGTCGTCGCCCTGGCCGGTGCGCCAGTCGACGAACTTGATGGCGAGCTTGTAGCTGGCGTGCGTCGCCGCCATGAACTCGCCCTCGCTGATGCCCAGCGAGCGCACGAAGGCCACCAGTGGCGGCACCGTCGCCTCGCCCACGCCGATGGTGCTGATGGCCGCGGATTCGACCAGCGTGACGCGGCATTTGTCGGCGGGCAGGAAACGGTTCAGCAGCGCTGCCGTCATCCAGCCCGCGGTGCCGCCGCCGACGACGAGTATGTCCTTGATGCGCCTGCTCGTGGGTTCCATGCGGGCCGTGCCGGTGAGTTGCTGCCAGCGCGGCAGTGTAACGCAAGGTCGCGCGAATGCAAGGTGCGCTAGCTAGGGCATGGACTGCTGGCGCCGGTACTCGCGCCGCTTCATCTCCAGGTAATCCTCTCGATCCAGCTCATGCAGCTGCCGCGGATAACGCTCGATCGCGGCATACCAGTCCGCGAACCGCTTTTCCGGGCGCTCGGCCGCGGGCAGCGACAGCGCGCCCAGGTAGGATTCGATGGCGAGGTAGTAGCGCATGGCATTGCGTTCGACCAGCCCGCGCAGGCCGTCGACGTAGACCGGCTGTCCGCTGCCGTCGGTGCGGGCGACGGTGAAGCCGACCTTGTGCGCCCCGGACGTCCCCAGGTAGGCCATGAGGCCGAGCCTGGCCGCGCGGCCGTAGCCGTAGGCGTAGGCCAGGTGCATGAAGGTCTGCGCATCGTTCACGGGCACCGCTTCGAACAGGATGCGGTAGTCGCGCGTCCCCACCGGCCCCTTGTCCGCGCTGAGCACGATGGCGAGATGGTCCGGCGCGGACCTCACGACACGGTACGAGAATTCGACGCGGAAGCTTTTTTCGACGAGTTGCCCGGATTTTGGACCGATGCCCACCGCCAGCATGATGGCCTGCGCCGTGGGCTCCTGCCGGCAATATTTCACGTTCAGATGCAGGATCAGGACCTCGCACCACTGGCCGGCGTCCTGCAGCGATCCTCGCACCAGGGCATAAGGGTGGTCCAGCCTCGCGAACACGTCCCCGCGCAGGCGATCCGGCACTTCGCTCGATTCCAGTACCAGGGGCCTGCCGAAGGCGCTGGCGTCGAAGCGCGCCGCGAGGTCCGTGGATTTCGCGCGCAGCACGGGTGGCGGGATCGGCTTGGGCTCGTCGGTAGCAGGTGCAGCGCCGTTCGCGGCGGCAGGCACCAGCAAGGCGAACGCCAGCGCCGCAGCGAGCGCACTGGCCGCGCGCCGGCCGAAGCAAGGCACGCCATGTCGCCGGCCGGCGATCCTCACGGCGTGGCTCGCGCAGATCTCAGGCATGGTCCATGCACAGACCCCGGGGCGGTGCGTTCGTTCCGCCGCTACCGCAACCGTGATCGGTGCGACAATCCCGTTTTCCGCCGGGCGACGCGCATGGACACGACCCCCACCGCAGCACGCAATGCCGGCGCGCTGGAGGCCAACCGCAGCTTCTACGAGCCCATGTGGCGCGACGCGACGCTCGTCGAGCCGTGGCGCTTCAACACCTGGCCGCTCGCAGCCGCCCTCGCGGACGCCGCTGCGAGCCGGCTCGAGGTTGCCCCCGGCCTGCGGCCCCGCCTGCCGGTCGAGGGCACGCACTTCGTCGACCTCAGCGCGGCGGCGGCCGCCAAGCTGCGCGCCCGCGGCGCGCTGGCAATCCAGGGATCGATCACCTCCCTGCCCCTTCCAGGCGCACGCTACGACCTGGTCGCGGCCGTCGACATCGTCGAGCACGTCGCCGACGACGACAAGGCCTTCGCGGAGCTTGCGCGCGTGTGCGCGCCCGGCGGCGCGCTGCTCGTCGCCGTGCCGCTGCATCCGTCGCGCTGGACGCCTTTCGATGATTTCGTCGGCCACTGCAGGCGCTACAAGCCGGACGGCCTGGTGGCGCTGCTGCAGCGGCACGGCTTCACGGTGGAAAGCAGCGCGGCCTACGGCATGCAGTCCCGGTCTTCGCGCCTGCTCGACTTCGGCATGTACTGGCTGACGCACCACCGCGAGCGCGCCATGCGGCTGTACAACCGGATCATCATGCCATTCGGCTTGCGCTTGCAGAAAAAGCTGGAGCTGCGGGCCGGCATGCTCGACGCGACGCGGGTCGACGAAGTCCTGCTGGTCTGTCGTAAAGCTTCCACCGCCTAATTCTCACCACGGAGACACGGAGAACACCAAGACACACGGAGAAATACAAAGTCAGGATGGGGACAATCGCTCGTCAGCGGACGCATTTTCGCGCGCGAAAATTGTGTATCCCTGCAATTCGACGTTCGGCATGCAATTTTCCTCTTCGCTCTTCCTCGTGTATCTCCGTGTTCTCCGTGTCTCCGTGGTGAGATGTAGGCTTTAGGCCCCGCCCATCACCTTCGCGTACGCGACCTCGATGTTGGAGGCGATGCGGTCGCGGTAGCGCCCCAGGGGGTGCTTCGACATGCCCTGCTCGTACTTCACGGCGAGGCGATCCGGCAGCGTGCGCTTCATCTCCTCCAGGCTCGCGCCCTGCGCATGCGCCGACTTCACCGCCTCCACGAGGTCGGCCAGATAGCCGCGGAAGAACGCGAGGTGCTCCCTGGGCAGGACGCCGCCGTGGCCGGGGATGATGTGCGCGAAATCGTGGCGCTCCAGGGCATCCAGCGTGCGCACCCAGTCCTCGGGAAAGCCGTCGTTCATGTACGGCATCCAGTCGATGAGCGCGTCGCCGGTCGCGACGACCCCTTCGCGCGGCAGATGGATGAACACGTCGCCGTCGGTATGGCCGCGGCCGAGCAGCAGGATGCGGATCTCGCGGTCGCCCACGACGAGCGAGACGGTCTCGTCGAAGGTGCGCGTGGGCAACGCCGGCCGGAACTGCTGCAGTTCCTCGTAGTAGGCCCGCGTCTGTCGCAGGTTGGCTTCCAGACGCAGGCGCTGCGCCGCGTCCGTGGCCGAAGCCAGCTCGTTGCCGAGCTGCTCGATCTCCCCGGGCAGCGCCGCGAGCTGCTTCTCGACGTTCGGGATGCCGCCGTTGCCGGCATCCGGGCGCGTGAGATTGTCCAGCGTGCGCGCCGAGGAGATGATCTCGAGATCGGGGTAGATTTCCTTGTAGGTCTGGTTGCCCTGCCAATGGTCCCAGTGGAAATGCGTGTTGACGACCCTCTTGACCGGCTGCTTCGTGATGCCGCGGATCTCGGCGTAAAGCGCCGCCGACGCCGACGGCTTGGAATGGGAATCGACGACGACGACCCCGTCGTTGGTCAGGATGACCGTGGCGTTGCAATTGACCTTGTAGCGCGGCGCCGCGATCGCGGCGTAGATGCCGTCGGCCACGGGCCTGAGCTCGAACAGGTCGCCGCGTGCGGTGGGCGCGTCGGCGGCCATCGCGCAGCACGGATGCAGATGCTCCAGCGCCCCGGCCGCGGCCAGCGCCGCGCCGGAGCCCACCAGGAAATCCCGTCTCGTCCAGGAAGATGCCATTGCCCGCCTCCTCGTCGTCGTTGTGGCCCGAGCGCGAACAGCGTACCCGATTGCCGCTATGATTGCCGCAGGCCACCCCATGCAAGGCATCCCGTGAAGATCGAATCCATCGACCATATCGTCCTGACGGTCCGGGACATCGCCGCGACCTGCGCCTTCTACGAGAAGGCGATGGGCATGAAGGTCGTCACGTTCGGCCAGGGGCGCAAGGCCCTGGCCTTCGGCTCGCAGAAGATCAACCTGCACGAGGCCGGCAGGGAATTCGAGCCCAAGGCCGAGCACCCCACGGCCGGTTCCGGCGACGTCTGCTTCGTGACCTCCACACCGATCGACGACGTGGCGCACCATCTCGCGGCCTGCGGCGTCGAGATCATCGACGGCCCGGTGAAACGCACGGGCGCCGTGGGCACGCTGCTGTCGGTCTATTTCCGCGACCCGGACCGCAATCTGATCGAAGTGTCCAATTACATCTGAGGCCGCCGCCGGACATGTTCGCGAGGCTCAACTTCCTGCTCTCCTTCGGCCTGCTGATCCTGCTCGCGTTCCATTTCACGGGCACTTATCTCGTCGTCGGCCCGCTGTCTGCCGTCGCACCCGGCCTGGCGCGCGGCGTCGCCGGTGCGCTGGTGCTGCTCGCAGTCGGGATGACCGTGCAGGGCCTGGCGACCGCGGCAACCACGCTCGACGGCGTCGCGAAATATTCCCCCGAGCGTCCCGCGGGCATGCTGGCCTGGGCGAACCAGACCCTCCTCGGGCTCGGCCACGCCGCCGTGCTGTATGCGTTCATGGAGGGCTCGACGGGAGATGCCGCGCCGGTCGGCGGCGCGCTGGCGGCCGCGGCGCTGCTCTACCTGGCGGGCACGGGGCTCGCCGTCGCGGAGTGGAAACGGCGCGGCACGCGCTGAGAACGCCACGCCGCTCAGGGCATGCCCAGCTTCTCTTCGCGGCGGCCGGAAACAGCGTGACGGGAATGTGCACGCGGCCGAAGCTGATGGAGCCTTTCCAGACGGCTCGGGGCATGGGAATCCCCTCGCAAGCGCAGCCCGCGGGCCGCCGTCCCGGATACGATGCAATCGCCATGCCATGCCGAAATGCCTGAAAATACGCGCTGCGGCGCGCTTTGCCTGTAAACGCGGCGCCTGCGCCGGGAAAATCTACAGGATGGATGCGAAAAAACGCTGCCGCTGGGCCGAGAACGGCTCGCCGGACTATCTCGCCTATCACGACCTCGAGTGGGGCGTGCCGGTGCACGACGACTGCGTGCTGTTCGAGTTCCTGGTGCTCGAAGGCGCGCAGGCGGGCCTGTCGTGGTCGACCATCCTCGCCAAGCGCGGGAACTACCGCAAGGCGTTCGCCGGCTTCGACCCGGGAAAGGTGGCGCGCTTCGACTCGCGCAAGGTCGCCGCGCTGCTGGGCGACCCCGGCATCGTGCGCAACCGGCTGAAGATCGGGGGCACCGTCGCCAATGCGCGCGCCTTCCTGGCGGTGCAGGAGGAATTCGGCAGCTTCGACGCCTACGTCTGGCGGTTCGTCGGCGGCAAGCCGCTTCGCAACGCCTGGACGTCGCACAGGCAGGTCCCCGCTTCCACCGGCGTGTCGGATGCCATCAGCGCGGACCTCAGGCGCCGCGGCTTCAAGTTCGTGGGCAGCACCATCATGTACGCCTTCATGCAGGCCGTCGGCATGGTCGACGACCACACGACGGATTGCTTCCGCCACGGCCGGCGGGTCCGCAAACGTTCCGCGTAGGCAGCCCCCATCGCCTATACTGCGACCTCTTGATGCCTGCCGGCGCCCATGCCGGCTCGAGGGGGACCCAATGGCCGAACAGATCCAGCTGCATCCGACCACCGACGTGGATTTCGAAGTGCTGCAGGACGGGCAGTTCGTGGCGATGCGCTTCCGCTCGCAGGGCGGCGCGCCCGTGTACGCGGCCGTGCCGGCGGAGCTTCTGAAGAAAATCTACGTGAACATCCCGCGCGTGCTGGGCATGGCGAAGGAGGCGCGCGAGAAAGCCGGCATGACCGAGGCGGCGTCCCAGGTCAAGGTGCCGGAGCTGCACAACCTGACGCGCGTGGAATTCGGCGTGCTGGACAACGCGCCCGACAAGGCCTGCCTGATTTTCGAGCTGGACCACGCGATGAAGCTGCCGACGCAGGCCGACCGGACCTTCCTGAGGAACGCGATGGATTTCGTGCAGCGCGAGCTCGCTAAGGCCGGCTGAGGCTTCCCGCCGTGAAGCCGGAGAAAAATTTCACGGCCTCGGGAAATCCGCGGGCGGCGGGAATCGCCGATGCGACGGCGCTGGTCGACAGGATCCGCGAGGGCGTGCCCTCCGCCTTCGTGTTCGAGCACGGCAGCCTGCAGGTGAAGATGTACCGGCCGGCCGGCAGCGACCTGCAGAAGCCGCATGCGCGCGACGAGGTCTACGTGGTCGCGCGCGGCTCCGGGCGCTTCTTCAACGGCGGCCATCGCCACGACTTCACGACGGGCGACATGCTGTTCGTGCCCGCCGGCGTCGAGCATCGCTTCGAGTCCTTCACGCCGGATTTCTGCACCTGGGTGCTGTTCTACGGACCGGAAGGCGGGGAATTGGGTAACTTAGAGACTACTTCTCACCGCGAAGACACGCGCCCTGCGGGCACAAGTGTTCGCTGGCGCTCCCTTGAGAACACGAAGATGCACGAAGAAGAGCAAAAAGAGAAAGATTGAGAAGTGTCGCGATGGCGATCTCGGCTACGTACATTTGGTACTTGCAAATTCTTCTACTACCAATGTTTCTATTTCCTGCTCCTGATTTTCTTCGTGTTCTTCGTGTCTTCGTGATCAGATTTAAACTGGCTTAAGTACCAGGCACCCATGTGCCGGACTACTTCCCGACAGGTTTGAGCGTCGTCGCGATCCAGTCCAGGCTTTTCACGCCTTCCGGTGGATTGACCGCTTCGGCCGGGTAATAGCGCACGTCCTTCAGCACGATTTTTCCGTCGCGGTGCGCCACCGTGCCGTAGGCGACACCCTGCACCGCCTGGTGACCCCTGCCCAGCGCAAGCCGGTCGGTTCCGCTGGGCGTCTCCCAGGACAAGCCCTCGAAGGCGGCGATGACGCTCTCGCGATCGGGCACGCCGCCCTGCCCCGCTGCCTTCTCGTAGGCGGTCTTCAGGCCCAGCAGGGCCTGCGCCATCTTGTAGGAGACGTAGGTCGGCGCGGAGCCATGGCGCGACGCATAGGCCGCGGAGAACCAGCGGTTCAGCGCGTTGTCGGGCGCGAACATGCCGTGCGTGCCGCGCGCGCCGATGATGGTGCCGTCGGGAATGCTGTCGGCCAGCCGGGCCGCAACGTGCTCGCCGGAAATCAGCAGCAGCGGCGCCTTCTGCCCGAGCCCGCGCGAGGATGCCTGCAGCAGGAAAGCCTCCAGGTCGCCGCCCCAGAAGCTCGACTGCACCAGCTCCGCGTCGGCGCCGAGCAGCGCCGAAATCTCGGTGCCGTACCGGCCGGCGCCCGCTTTGGGCATCTGCGAGGTCGCGATCGCCGCATCCGGCTTGAGCGCGTGCAGCGCCGCCGTGAAATCCGCCCAGGCGTCATGCCCGAAGGCGTAATTCTGGTTGATGCCGGCGTAGCGCACGAGGTGCGGATATCTTTCCAGCGCGTAGTAGGCGGCGCCCACCGCGTCCATGGTCGAATGCGAGCCGGTGCGGAACACGTAGCGGTAGCTGCCGTCCTCGAATATGCGCGGCGTGCCGCAATCCGAGAACACCGTGAGCTGCTTCAGCTCCTCGGCCACCGGCGCGATCGCCAGGCAATCGCCGCTCGAGATGTAGCCGAGCACGGCGTCGTGCTCGTGCTGCTGCTCCAGCAACCGGAACTGCTCCACCTGCCTGGTCGCGCCGCCCGCCTCGTCGACGAAATGCAGCTCCAGCGGCCGGCCGCCGAATCCTTTCGTGGCGTAAGGTGCGGGGGCATTGCCCGCGTTCAGCAGCTCGGCCAGCAGCTCGGCCGTGTTGCGCGCGGGTACGCCGAACGGGCCGGAGGCCGGTCCGGACAGGAAAGTGACGACGGCGATCCGGTAGGGTTGGGCTTGCGCAAAAACCGCCTGCGCGAGCAGGCCGGCGAAGAGGGCAACGAGCAGGCGGGACATGCTTGTCCTTTGCTGGGAATGGCGCCCGGTACAATAACGGCCGGACCGGCGCTGCATGCCGGCAGGAGCGTCAATTGCTATCGCAAACCCGTCATCGGCGCGGCACCGCGACCCAGCCTCGGGTCGCCGCCAGGCGCTTCGCCCCGAAGGTCGAATCCGGCCTGCCGCTCATCGACGCCCTGGAACGCCTGCCCCACCCCGTGGTGGCGCTGGCCCGGGACTATCCGGCGGATCACATGATCGAATGGCACCGCCACCTGCGGGGACAGCTCGTGTACGCCTCGACCGGCGTCATGCAGGTGCGCACGCCGGACGGCATCTGGGTGGTGCCGCCGCTGCGTGCGGTGTGGGTGCCGAGCGCGGTCCCCCACGAAATCTGCATGGCCACCGCCGTCGGCATGCGCACGCTGTACGTCGACGGCACGCGCTGCGCCGCCCTGCCTGCGCGCTCCTGCCTCGTCGACGTCTCGCCGCTGCTGCGCGAGCTGATCCTGAGGCTGATGGACAAGGAGGTCGCGCGAAACCCGGGCTATGCCGCCATGGCCGAGCTCGCGCTGCTCGAGATCCGCGGCCTGGACAACGCGCCGCTGCGCATCGCATTGCCGGACGACCCGCGCGCGCGCAAGGTGTGCGATGCGCTGCTGCAGGATCCGTCGGACGGACGCACCTGCGAGCAATGGGGCACCCACGTCGGCGCGAGCCCGCGCACGCTGGAACGGCTGTTCGCGAAGCAGGCCCACATGAGCTTTTCCATGTGGCGGCGCCATGCCCGCCTGCTCGAGGCCATGTCCAGGCTCGCCGCGGGCACGCCGGTCACGCGCATCGCGCACGAGCTCGGCTACGACAGCCCGAGCGCGTTCACGGCCATGTTCCGCAAGGCGCTGGGCGCGCCGCCCAGCGAATATTTCCGGCAATGAGCCCGGCGTGTCGCATTCGCGACGACGCATGTCGCCGCGGCGGGCGACGCCCCTGGCACCCGTGTGCGAGCATGGGTGCGACATTTCCCCACCGGAGCAAACCATGTCCAAGCCTTCCCACAGCGACCTGATCGTCGACCAGTTCACGCGCCAGGCCGTGCCCTTCTCGACCGCGAAGACCATCGCCGACCAGAAAGCGCTCGACCTGCTCGTCGGGTTCAGCGGCGCGGGACCGGACGATACGGTCCTCGACGTCGCCTGCGGCGGCGGCAACGTCGTCTGCGCGTTCGCTTCGAAGGTGCGCCACGCCACCGGCATCGACGTGACGCCCGCCATGCTCGAGCGGGCCCGCGCCACCGCGAAGCAGAAGGGCCTCGGCAACGTCACGTGGGACCAGGGCCAGGCTGCACCCCTGCCCTACGCCGACGGCGCGTTCAGCATCGTCGTCACGCGCTTCAGCTTCCACCACTTCCTGGACCCGCTCGCCGTGCTGAAGGAGATGAAGCGCGTGTGCGCGCCCGGCGGGCGCGTGCTGGTGGCCGACATGCACACGCACGTGGATCCCGCGAAGGGGGCCGAATTCAACCGCATGGAGCTGCTGCGCGACCCGTCCCACGTGCGCGCGCTGCCGATGAAGGAGCTCGAGGCGCTGTTTCCCGCCGCCGGCCTGCCGCCCGCGCGCGTCGCCTTTTACGAGCTGCGCGACGAGCTGGAGAACCTGCTGGGACGCTCCTTCCCCAATCCCGGCGACGACGACAGGATCCGCGAAATCTTCCGTGCATCGGCACGCGACGACCGGCTCGGCATCCCGATCCGCCTCGACGGAGCCCGCGTGAACTATGCGTATCCGGTCGCGGTGCTCTCCGCGACGCGTCCCTGACCGGCGTGGCCCGGGACAGCTCGAAACCCGACTTCTGGGAAACCCGTTACCGGGAACACGTCACACCGTGGGACGCGGGCAAGGTTCCCGCATCGCTGCAGGCGTTCGCGTCCGGCCTGCCCCGCGGCGTGCGCATCCTGATCCCGGGTTGCGGCTCGGCCTACGAGGCGGCGTGGCTCGCCGATGCGGGCTTCGACGTGCTGGCGATCGATTTCAGCCCCGCCGCCGTCGAAGCCGCGTGCCGTACCCTCGGCAAACGGTCAGGCATCGTGCGGGAAGCCGACTTCTTCACGTTCGACCCGGGCCGCAAGTTCGACGTCGTCTACGAGCGCGCCTTCCTGTGCGCGCTGCCGCGCAGGATGTGGCCGGGCTACGCGCCGCGCTGCGCGCAGCTCCTCGCGCCCGGCGGCGTCATCGCGGGCTTCTGGTTCTTTGCCGATACCCCCAAAGGTCCGCCCTTCGGCACCAGCGACGCCGAGCTCGGCACGCTGATGTCCCCGCTCTTCGCGCGCATCGGGGACGAGCCGGTGGCCGATTCCATCGAGGTGTTCCGCGGCAGGGAGCGCTGGCAGGTCTGGCGCAGAGCCTCTGATCCGGCCGCCTAATCCAGATAGGCCTTGAGGAACGCCTCCATCTCCGCAAAGGCTTTCAGGCGGTCCTCCTCCCTGCTGAGGTAATGGTCCCCGAGAGGCAACTCAAGGTACCGGCAAGGCGCTCCCGCCCGTTTGAGTGCCGCGACCATATCCCGGGATTGCGATACCGGAACGATATAGTCTTCTTCCCCGTGGATAATCAGCAGCGGTGTTCGAATGTCCCCCGCATGGTTTACGGGCGACGTCTGCCTAAGCCTCTCCCGGTCTCCCCACCACTTGCCGATCATCTGCTCCGCGCCGAGCTCGTAGCCCAGGAATGCGCTCTGGCTCGACAGAAAGTCCCTCAGGTCAGACAATCCCGCGAAACTGACCGCGCATCGATACAGCGCCGGCGTCTTTGCCACTCCCATCAGCGCGGCATAGCCGCCATAGCTGCCACCGACAATGCATATTCGCCCGGGATCGGCGATGCCCCGCTCGATGGCCCAGCGCACGCCATCCGTAATATCGTCCTGCATTTCGAGTCCCCAGCGCCTGAACCCGGCCGTCATGAATTCGTGGCCAAACCCCCAGGAGCCGCGAAAGTTGATTTGCAGCACATTCCAGCCGCGGCTGGCGAAGAACTGCGTCCAATAATTGAAAGCAGCGGTATCCCTTGCGACGGGGCCGCCGTGGGGGAAAACGATCATGGGCGCCGCCGCAGCCGCCGGCCGCGTCAGATACCCCTGGATCAGCCAGCCATCCCGGCTGCGAAAGGACACTTCTTCGGCCTGAACCAGGTCTTCATCGTGCAAGGCTGGAAAATCGTCCGAAATCTTCGAGATTGTCCCCTCCGCCGTATCGAGCAGGTAATGACGCGGAGGATGGCGCCCGGCTTCCGAGCGGATTACATGGCGGCGCCCGTCCTCGCTGCTGCTCTCGATGAGGTTCACGCGCTCCGGCAGAACACGATCGACCGCTCCCTGCAGGTCGCGAGCGCCCTGCTCCCAGAAAATGAACCGGGCTGAGCCGCCTTCATAGTAGGCCCCGACCACCTTTCCCAGCCATGGGGCGTAAATCAGCTCGCCCGAGATGTCGAATCCGGGGTCGGCCGCAACCAGTTGCCGCGCAAAGGCGGGATCGGCAATGTCGATGCGGAATATCGCGAGCCGCCCCTGATGATAGGCGCTTGCGTACAACCAGCGGGCATCGGCGTCGAAGCCCAACAGAGAATGAACGCCTTGCTGGCGCTGCATGGCGTCGGTGCCGTCGAATTTCGACAAGACCGTCCAGCCCGAGCGACCGGGCGGCTTGACGATGAAGGACATCGTTTTGCCGTACCAGCCGTAGCCGGCCCGCACCACGCCCTGACGGTCGGCCATCCAGCGATATACCGTGCCTGGATTGCGCTCCACCACGGTCTTGCGACCGGTCTGTACGTTGAGGCGGTACACATCGGGCCGCGTCGGGGTATCAAGATCCAGCGACACCAAGACCTGCTTCGAGTCCGCAGGATCCGAGCCGATGACTACGTCCTGAAACTGTGGAACGTGCCGTCTGTCGGCCGCCGATCGCACTAGCGTAGGCTTGACAGTGGCACCCTGCCGGTCGACCGCCAGCATTCGCGTCTCCATCGTGAGCACGCCCCGCGCGTGCTCACGGTACGATGCGCCGACAAGGAGGTAATCGTCGCCTGCCCATTGGAAATCATGGAAATGGTATTTTTTGTTGTCGGTCTTGAGAACGACACGGGAGTCCCTGGCACCGAGCTCCTGGGTTACGAGAAAGGCCTTGCCATCGAGGTTGCGGATGAAAGCAACGTATTTTCCGGAAGGCGATAGCCGCGGCGATTCGATGGGCGCCAGCGACGCAAATGCCGAAATCGGCAGCGCGCCGGCACCCGCCTGCACGGGGATTCCGGCCATCGCCAGCACCGAAACGACAAGGCCCTGAAGCAAGCCGATCTTTGGAATCATCAGAATTTCCCGGGATGACCCGTCCACCGCGGACTGGCAAGCCAAGCTATCGCATTTTCCCGATCGTCCGCAATATACTGGCGTCATTGTCGTCAGACCGCGGATTCCATCCGCATGTGCCGCAGCGAGGAAGCCGGCAGGGCTGGACGACCCGCGCAACGCTGCTCAAAGCCAGCGCAGGAAGCCGAGCGGATCGTGCGTGCGCGCGACCGCGATCATCGCCAGGAAGCAGAGCAAGGCCCCCGCGGCCGCGAGCGCCCGCCGGCCGCTGCCGCGCGCGCGCTTGAGCGCAAGCGAGCCGAGCATGATGTACGCCGCGAGCAGGCCGAGCTTGGCGGCGAGCCAGGGCGTGGCGAGCGGATTCAGCCGCAGGATGGCGAGCAGCATCAGCGCCGCGGCGAGCAGCGCCGTGTCGATCGCATAGCTCAGGTAACGCACCGGTGCCCGCATCGCCAATCCCGATCCGAGCAGCACGACGGCCGCCCGCACCGCGAACAGGCCGCCGCTCGCCAGCACGAAGCTCACGTGCGCCGTTTTCACTGCAGGATAGAAGTCGGCCAGGGCCACGCGCCGATCTTCAGGCGTAGAACATGCCTTTGGCAAGCACCACGATCGCCACGACATGGCAGAACACGCTCAGGTGCAGCCGCCGCGACCGCCTGCCGGTCAGCACGCCGCGGCGATGCCAGGCCATCGCCGTCAGGAAATGGCCGAACACGCTGAGCGCCAGCAGGATTTTCAGGGAAAGCAGCCATGCGAAGGGCGTGGCCGGTGGCAGCAGCGTCGCGCGATAGTCCCAGGCCATGGCGATGCCGGACCCGAACAGCAGGGCCAGCACCCACGGCATGAGCGAACGCGCGCGCGTGCCGATCGCCTCCTCGATCTGGCGCATGAGCTCGCGCGGGAGCCGTCGGCGCACGCTGCCGAGGAACAGCACCTCGAAGAACACGGTACCGGCGAAAACCAGGACGGCGAACAGGTGCACGAGCAGCAGGACGAGGTGTGTCATCGCGCCTCCCGCGCTCAGCGATCCGTGCGCGGCCGCACCAGCAGGGGTGCGAAGCGCCACAGGTACAGCGCGAAGGCGAGCACCCAGGCAGCAGCCGAGGCTCGCAGCACCGGAACGGCGAAGGCCGTGGGCAGCAAGGCCAGCAGGCGCAGCGCGGCGGCGGCGATCACCAGCGCGTAGCTCGCCACCATGGTGCCGTCGGTACGCAGCGGCTGTCCCAGATGTCCGAGAGCCGTGCGCGTCACCATGCCGATGATCAGTACCGAGAAGCCCGCCACGCCGATCGCGTGCGCCGGCCACGCCGCGCGCGATATCCAGCCGGCGGCATGCGCCGCGGCGACCAGCAGCCCTGCACCCAGGCCTGCGTAACCGGCGTAAAGGATCCACAGCAACGGCTGGCTGCGCACCGCCAGCGGCTTCCAGGCGATCACCTGCGCCAGCGCGATGACGCCGGCCACCGCGAGCGAAGCTGCCGTGACGGTTCCCATCCCGAGCAACCCGGAAACGGCGGCCAGCACGGTTGCGCCGAGCTGCCACTGGCCGCTGCGCGTCAGCATCGGAATATCGAGGCCGGGCACGGCGCGCATGGCGAAAAACGGAATCACGCGCCGCGCGATCAGCAATGCCACCAGGGCCATGCACTGCAGGCCCGTCGCGAAGCGCTGCATCAGCAGCGCGTAGTCGCCGCCCGATGCCGCGGCGAGGTAGAGCGCATCGGCGGCACCGAGCGCCAGCAACAGCAGCGGCACGCCGTAATTGCGGCGATTGCGCCCCCTGACGAGCGCGCGCGCGAGCGCCAGCGCGGCCCAGGCGAAGAAAGCGAGCTCGCAGCCCGCCGCGAACAGGAACCATCCCTGCCCCGGCAGCAGGAAACCGATGCGGGCCACCAGCCACAGCAGGCACAGCGCGCCCAGCGTCCGGCCGTGCGCGGGATTGTTGCCGCTCCAGTTCGCTCCCGCCGTGAACAGGAAGCCCACGGCAATGGTCGCGACGAAGCCCCACAGCATCTCGTGCGCATGCCATGCGACGCCGCCCAGCGTGCCGTGCATCCATTGCGGTGCGCCGATCCAGAGCGCCACCGACAGCGCGGCCCAGACGCAGCCGCCCAGGTACAGCGGCCGGAAGCCCAGCTCGAGGAAGGCGCGCCACTGCGGCGCGGGGCGCGGTGCTTTCATTCGATACATGTCACCACGGAGGACACGGAGGGCACGGAGGAAAGGCAAAGAACAGGAATGACGAATATGCCGGCATGAATCGCGGTTCGGTTGCAACTTGTCGCCCGGGAGGGTCGCCGCACCATACTCTGTTTTTTCTTTACTCCGTGTTCTCCGTGGTTCACGATCTTCCTGGCTTGATCAATCGCCGCGGGTGAAGAGGAAGTTGTTCTCCGCGTGCGGCACGTGGCAGGCGAAGCAGGCGGCACCGCCGTCCTTGACCACGGGCGCGCCGGGATCGCCGCCCTTGAAGGCCTGGAAGCCCCAGCCGCCGGTCGCCTTGAAGCGGGCGGCGTCGCGCACCATCACGGCGACCACCTTGCGCGCATCCTGCTTGAGCGTCTCGTTGCCTTCGGAGCGGTAGCCGAAGCGGTCCACTACGAAGATGGCGCCGTCCTCGAACTTGCCGCTGCGCAGCCCCGCGCGCGCGGCCGGGTTGGCATAGAGGTTCTGGATGCCGACCTCGCTTTCGGGATTATGCCCCTGCAAATTTACCGTGGTGTGGTGCTGGTACCAGTCGCGGTAGCCCTGCGGGAAGGCGATGTCGTCCCCGCCCTGCGCCGTCGGCGCGAGAGACGGGACCAGAAGTGCTGCTGCTGCGACGACTGCGTGTCTGAGCTTCATGGATTTCCTCCTCGTGGTTGCAGTTGGAATGCCGGTGCCGGCTTGCCCTGCAGCGCGCGGCCGGACGCCAGGCCCGGCACGATCTGCAGCGCCATGGCCACGGCGCCGGCGATGAACACCTGGAAAACGAACAGCGCGGCGATCACGATGTGCCGCCCCGCCCGGCGCCTTTGCCAGCACGCGGCGCCAGGGCGTTTTCGAACAGGACGTCGTCCTCCAGCCTCATGTGCTCGGAGAGGTCGTCCGCGAAAGCGCGCAGGCCGGCGTACAGCACGCGCCACGTGCCGCTGGCATCGGCCGGCGGCACCATGCCGTGCGCCAGCTCGGCCAGGCGGCTCAGTGTGGCGCGGTGCTGTCCGTGCTCCATGCGCATCACGGCGATCGGCGCCTGCGTCCCCGCGCCGGCGCGCGCGATCAGCGGAAAAAGCACCTGCTCCTCCTTGCGCATATGGCTCTCCAGCGCCTGCTCCAGGGCGCACAACTGTTCGGCGATCCCGGCCGGGCACTGCTCGTGTTCCGTGTGCCGCTGCTCGACGCTGCGCGCGAGGTGGATCAATTCCGAGAACTGCTCGCGGTGCCGGCGGTGGTAGCGCTCGAGGATGTGCTCGATCAATGCGGCCGCATCGCGCGCATGGTCGGACGCCCGAGGGCCGCTCACAGCCGGGACTTTCTGTGTCATGCCCGCTGCCATGCCATTCACGTGCCAGAAAAAAATAACTACCCTTCAATGAGTTGCAGAATACATGGTATTCTGTACCCTACCCTGGTCGGGTAAAGGAAACCGTCTATGGTGGATTCCACCATGTACAACCTGCTGCTCAACGACCTGGTCGCCGACCTGCCCCAGGCCGTGCGCCTGCAGCGCCTGGTGGCCAGCCTGCGTGCCCATTTCGATTGCAGCGCAGTAGCGCTGCTGCAGCTCGAGCAGGATCACTTGCGTCCCGTCGCCGTCGATGGCCTGTCGAGCGAGGTCCTGGGTCGCCGCTTCGCGGTGCGGCAGCATCCTCGCCTGGCGGCGATCCTGGCGCGCCGCGAGGTCACCTGCTTTCCCGAGCAGAGCGCGCTGCCCGATCCCTATGACGGCCTCATCGACACGCAGCCGGGCGAGCCGGTCCTCGTGCACGATTGCATGGGAATCAGCCTGCATGTCGAAGGCCAGCCGTGGGGCGTGCTCACGCTGGACGCCGCCCGCGCCGGCACCTTCGATCGCCGTGCCAGGCAGGCGCTGGGCGAGACCGCGGTGCTGGCGGAGGCGGCGGTGCGCGCCACTCGCCTGGAAGCCGAGGTCAGGGCCCTGCGCCTGCGTGGCGAGACGCCGGCGGGCGGCAGCCTGCCCGAGGGTGACGAGATCATCGGCCAGAGCGGGGCGGTCACGCGCCTGCTGCACGAGCTGGAGGTCGTCGCCGATTCCGAGCTGCCGGTGCTGCTCCTGGGCGAGACCGGCGTGGGCAAGGAGCTGTTCGCGCGCAGGCTGCACCGCCTGTCGCGCCGCCGCGCGAAGCCGCTGGTGCACGTCAACTGCGCCGCCCTGCCGGAATCGCTGGCCGAAAGCGAGCTGTTCGGCCATGTCCGCGGCGCATTTTCCGGCGCGAGCGCCGACCGGCCCGGGCGCTTCGAGGCCGCCGACGGCGGCACGCTGCTGCTCGACGAGGTCGGCGAGCTGCCGCTGACCGTTCAGGCCAAGCTGCTGCGCGCACTGCAGGACGGCGAGATCCAGCGCCTCGGAGCCGACACGCAGCGGCGCGTCGACGTGCGCGTGATCGCAGCCACCAACCGCAGCCTGCGCGACCTCGTGCGCGATGGTGCGTTCCGCGCCGACCTCTATCACCGGCTGTCCGTCTATCCGGTCCCGATCCCGCCCCTGCGCGAGCGCGGCAACGACGTGCTGCTCCTGGCCGGCCGCTTCCTCGAGCTCAATCGCGCGCGCCTGGGGCTGCGCAGCCTGCGGCTGTCGGACGGGTCGGAAGAGGCGCTGCGCCGCTACCGCTGGCCCGGCAACGTGCGCGAGCTCGAGCACGTCATCGGCCGCGCGGCACTCAAGGCGCTGAGCCGCGGCGCGAACCGCAACGACATCGTCACCATCGAGCCGGCACTGCTCGACCTGGATGACGCCGGCCTGCTGCCGGCCCCGGCAGCAGCCGCCGCACCCGCCGCCGGTCCGGCACGCGTCGTATCGCTGCGCGAGGCGGTCGAAACCTGCCAGCGCCAGGCGATCCGCGCAGCCCTGGCCGCGTGCGAAGGCAACTGGGCGCATGCCGCGCGCGGCCTGGGCCTGGACGCAAGCAACCTGCACAAGCTCGCACAACGCCTGGGCGTGAAGGTCGCGGGTCGCAGGAAGCCGCCGGGCGGCCTTCGCGAAAGCTGATCCAGATCAAATCGCCGGTCCGGCCGTGCCCTATGCTCCCGGCTGTCATGCAACCCCGCGCAAGCGGGCAAACAACAAGAACCGGCTCCATGGACAACGACGTCTGGCGGATTTTCTCCCTCGAGCGGCTTACCGGCATGATAGAGGGCCGTGCCCCGGCCTTCGCGGAATTCCTGCGCTCGGCTTCGCTGTCCTGTGCGATCTACCGGCTGCCGGCCGGAGCGAAGGACATGCAGGCTCCGCACCTCGAGGACGAGGTCTACTTCGTGGTGAACGGCCGCGCCTGGCTGCAGGTCGGCGAGGAAAAGCGCGAGATCCGCGCCGGCGACATCCTCTACGTCCAGGCTACTGCGCGCCATTCCTTTTTCGACATCGACGAAGATCTGACCCTGATCGCGGTATTCGGTCCGGCCCGCCCGCGCTGACGCGCCGGCCGGCATGCCGGCTCAGGGCAGCGCGTCCACCTTGACGTAGACGCTGCGGTTCTCGGAGCCCATCGCCGTGCTGCGCGACAGCGTGCCGCGGTCGCTGCGCGTGCTCTCCTGGGCGATGCCGCCGAGCTCCATCCATTCGCCCAGCCTGCCGGTGACGACGGTGTCGACGCGCTGCACGTCGAATGCGCTGGCATCGGCGTTCGCGACGGAGTCCCGCCGGGTGCCGATCTCCAGCGTGACGGTATCCCCGCTCACGCGCGGCTTCACGCGGAAGCCCGTGCCGACGTCCCGGTACTGCGCCGACTGCGCGACCTGCGCGCCGAACGGCGAGATGGTGACGCTGCCCTCCTGCAGCGGGACCGACTGGCCGACCCGGATCCACGCCTCCCCGCCTTCCATCACCTGCAAGGTCTGCACGCCGCGGTCATTTGATGCGGAGCGCGAATTCAGCACGCGCGCCTTCGCGCGATCGTCGCCGCGGCGGATGACCACCGTCCCGCCTTCGTTCCGGGGCGTGCCGGGAACCGTCGCCCGCGCCGTGCCCGCGCCGATCGAGCCGGACAGCTCCGCTTCGCTGCGCGTGTCCGCGCCCGCGAGGTCCTGGCGCACCGAAATCATCAGCCGCCTGGGCCGGGTATCCACCGCATCGAGCACCTTGCGCAGCTCGGCCATGTTCTGCGGCGTGGTGCGGATCACGACCTGGTTCCGGATCGAGCTGATCGTGCCGCCGGGGGCGAGCAGCGGCTTGAGCATGGGCACGACCTGCTCGGCGCTGCGGTACTTCAGGTCGATGACTTCCAGCACTGCCTGCCCGGCGCCGGTCGGGACGAGC
>DASUFB010000027.1:0-10180 GCA_036274775.1 Burkholderiales bacterium
GCCATGCCCTCGATGACGATGTGCGGGTTGTAGCGCAGGATGTCGCGGTCCTTGAACGTGCCCGGCTCGCCCTCGTCGGAATTGCAGACGAGGTATTTCTGCCCGGCGAAGGCACGCGGCATGAAACTCCACTTGAGCCCGGTCGGAAAACCCGCCCCGCCGCGGCCGCGCAGCGCGGATTTCTTGAGGTCCGCGATGATCTGCTCGGGCGCGATCTTCTCCGCGAGGATCTTGCGAAGCGCCGAATAGCCGCCGCGCGCCTCGTAGTCCTTCAGGCGCCAGTTGAGCCCCGTCAACCCCTTCAGGATGACGGCATCCGGCCCGTAGATGTCCGGCGCGAACGGCGGCAGGGGCGCGTTCACTTGCGCAGCTCCTCCAGCCAGGCGTCGAGCTTCTCGGGCGTCATGAACGACACCATCTCCTTGTCGTTGCGCAGGCACACCGGCGCGTCGCCGCAGGCGCCCAGGCACTCGCCCTCCTTCAGCGTGAAGCCGCCGTCCGGCGTGGTCTCGTTGAAGTCGATGCCCAGCCTTTGCTTCAGGTGCTCGGCCGCGGCGGTCGCCCCGGACAGCGCGCACGGCAGGTTCGTGCAGATCGTGATCTTGTGGCGTCCGACAGGCTCGAGGTTGTACATGCCGTAGAAGCTCGCCGCCTCGTACACGGCGATCGGCGGCATGCCGAGGTACTGCGCGACGAAGTTCATGGTCTCGGTGGACAGCCAGCCCTTCTCGTCCTGCGCGATCGTGAGCGCGGCCATGACCGCCGACTGTCTCTGGTCGGCGGGATACTTGGCGATCGCCTTGTCGATGCGCGCGAGCGCCCCGGGCGAAAGCACCATCGGAGCGTTCACCGGTCCACCTCGCCGAACACGATGTCCTGGGTGCCGATGATGGCGACCACGTCGGCGATCATGTGGCCACGTGCCATCTCGTCGAGCGCGGACAGGTGCACGAAGCCGGGCGCGCGGATCTTCACGCGGTAGGGCTTGTTGGCGCCGTCGGAGATCATGTAGATGCCGAACTCCCCCTTGGGCGCCTCGACCGCGGCATAGGTCTCGCCGGGCGGCACGTGCATGCCCTCGGTGAAGAGCTTGAAATGGTGGATCAGCTCTTCCATGTTCATCTTCATGTCCACGCGCGAGGGCGGCGCGACCTTGTGGTCGGCCGTGATGACCGGGCCGGGATTGGCGCGCAGCCATTCGATGCACTGCTTCACGATGCGGTTGGACTGGCGCATCTCCTCGATGCGCACGAGGTAGCGGTCGTAGCAGTCGCCGGTCACGCCGACCGGCACGTCGAACTCGACGCGGTCGTAGACCTCGTAGGGCTGCTTCTTGCGCAGGTCCCACTCGATGCCCGAGCCGCGCAGCATCGGCCCGGTGAAGCCGAGCGCCAGCGCACGTTCCGGCGACACGACGCCGATGTCGACCGTGCGCTGCTTCCAGATGCGGTTGTCGGTCAGCAGCGTCTCGTACTCGTCGACGTAGCGCGGAAAGCGGTCCGTGAAATCCTCGATGAAGTCGAGCAGCGAGCCGGTGCGGTTCTCGTTGAGCTCGCGCACTGCCTTGTCGTTGCGGATCTTCGAGGCCTGGTACTGCGGCATCGCCTCTGGCAGGTCGCGGTAGACGCCGCCCGGCCGGTAGTAGGCCGCGTGCAGGCGCGCGCCCGAGACCGCCTCGTAGCAGTCCATCAGGTCCTCGCGCTCGCGGAAGCAGTACAGGAACACCGTCATGGCACCGATGTCGAGCGCGTGCGCTCCCAGCCACAGCAGGTGGTTCAGGATGCGCGTGATCTCGTCGAACATCACGCGGATGTACTGCGCGCGCAGCGGCACGTCGATCCCGAGCAGCCTCTCGATCGCCATCACGTAGGCGTGCTCGTTGCACATCATCGAGACGTAGTCGAGCCGGTCCATGTAGGGCACCGACTGCAGGAAGGTCTTGCTCTCGGCGAGCTTCTCGGTCGCGCGATGCAGCAGGCCGATGTGCGGGTCGGCGCGCTGGATGACCTCGCCGTCGAGCTCCAGCACCAGCCGCAGCACGCCGTGCGCCGCCGGATGCTGCGGCCCAAAGTTCATCGTGTAGTTGCGGATTTCAGCCATTGCTCGCCACCATGCCGTGGCCATGGACGAAACCGAGATCGCGACCTGCACGATGAACTTCAGTGAAGGCTAATGTCCGCATCGCGGACGTTACGCCGGAACTAAAATTCATCCCGATGACCAGCTGGGTAGATGTAATCATTCCACATCCCCGTAGTGCTGCTCCCGCACCACGCGCGGCACGACCTCGCGCGGCTCGATGCTGACCGGCTGGTAGACCACGCGCTTCTGGTCGGGGTCGTAGCGCATCTCCACGTAGCCCGACAGCGGGAAATCCTTGCGGAACGGATGGCCGATGAACCCGTAGTCGGTGAGGATGCGGCGCAGGTCCGGATGCCCGGAAAACATGATGCCGTACAGGTCGAAAGCCTCGCGTTCGAACCAGTTCGCCGAGGCCCAGACGCCGATCAGGGAATCCACGACGGGAAAATCGTCGTCGGGGGCGAACACCCGCAGGCGCAGCCGGTGGTTCGCCGAGACGGACAGCAGGTGGCAGACCACGGCATAGCGCGGTCCGTCGTGACGGCCGTTGCCGTAGTCCCGGTAATCCACGCCGCACAGGTCGATCAGCTGCTCGAACCGCAGCGGCTCCGCGTCGCGCAGCATCGCGGCGACGGCGAGCAGGTCCGGTGCCTTCACCGTCAGCGTGAGCTCGCCGCCGCTCTCGGCGAGCCCGGCGACCTTGTCGCCGAGCGCGGCCTTGAGGCTTTCTGCGAGGGAGGCGGGGCTGGCCATGTCCGGTGTCAGCGCGCGATGGTGTTCGTGCGGCGGATCTTGTTCTGCAGCTGGATCACGCCGTAGAGCAGCGCCTCCGCGGTGGGCGGGCAGCCGGGAACGTAGACGTCGACCGGCACGATGCGGTCGCAGCCTCGCACCACGGAGTACGAGTAGTGGTAGTAGCCGCCGCCGTTCGCACAGGAGCCCATGGAGATGACCCAGCGCGGCTCGGACATCTGGTCGTAGACCTTGCGCAGCGCCGGCGCCATCTTGTTGCACAGCGTGCCGGCCACGATCATGACGTCGGACTGGCGCGGGCTGGGGCGGAATATCACGCCGAAGCGGTCGAGGTCGTAGCGCGCGGCGCCGGCGTGCATCATCTCCACCGCGCAACAGGCCAGCCCGAAGGTCATCGGCCACATCGAGCCGGTGCGCGTCCAGTTGATGACGTTGTCGATGGTGGTGGTGACGAAGCCCTTCTCGGTGACGCCTTCGATGCTCATGGCTTTGCCGCCTCCGTGCCGCATCCATCCCATTCCAGAAAATGAGGTGTCGGCGGCCGAAAATCCTCGCCTTGCTCGCATCCCCGCAGGCGGGGCGCTTCGCAGGGAGGAAGAGGGGCCCCTCCGGGGATCTGGCCCCGGAGATGCGCAAAAGGCCGGCTTACGTCACGCGCCTTTGGCCGGCTGCACGGTCGCATCCCCGCAGGCGGGGCCCCGGCTCCGCGTTCCGCCGGCCCCTGCTCGGGGGCTCTGATTTTCACTCCCACTCCAGCGCGCCCTTCTTCCACTCGTAGACGAAGCCCACGACCAGGATCGCCAGGAACAGCACCATGGCCAGGAAGCCGAAGGTGCCGATGTCGTGCAGCACCACGGCCCACGGAAACAGGAAGGCGATCTCGAGGTCGAAAAGAATGAACAGGATGGCCACCAGGTAGTAGCGCACGTCGAACTTCATGCGCGCATCCTCGAAGGCCTCGAAGCCGCATTCGTAGGGGGAAAGCTTCTCGGGATCGGGCCGGTGCACGCCCAGCAGCCTGCTCAGGCTGCCTCCGATCAGCGGCAGCGCCACGCCGACGGCCACGCCGACGAAGATGAACAGCAGAATCGGAAAGTACTGCTCAAGCATTGCCCGCTCTCGGCCCGCCGCGAGGCAGGCTCATCTGGCCCGGTTCGCCGGGCCGCGCTAGTTTCAGTGCAAATTCACCGCTACATCGCAACGCAGCCGCGCCAACCGGCCCGCATATCCGACGCAAATCCCTGGTGCCGACGGGGAGACTCGAACTCCCACGGGTTACCCCACCACCCCCTCAAGATGGCGTGTCTACCAATTTCACCACGTCGGCCTGTCCGGCAGCCGCGAGTGCGGGGCGGTCATGCGGCCTGAGGGAGCCGCGCCCCGTCCTTCCTCGCTGCGTCCTGCTATTTCGGTATCTCGTTCGCCTTCGAATCGCCCGCCGGCTGGGACGCCGCTCCAGACGGCACCCCTGGCGCCGTCGGCACCGGCACGCTCTTGGCCGGCTCGACCGGCGCCTCCTGATGTGTCGACATCACGCCGTCAGACTTGTTCTTGTGGCTCGACACGTAGGTCAGCCCGAGGCTGGTCAGGAAAAACACTCCGGCCAGGACCGCCGTGGTGCGGCTCAGGAAGTTGGCCGAGCCGCTGGAGCCGAACAGGCTGCCCGCGGAGCCGCTGCCGAAGGCCGCGCCCATGTCCGCACCCTTGCCATGCTGGAGCAGGACCAGGCCTATCACGCCCAGCGCCGCCAGCACATGCAATATCAGAATCACCGTTTCCATTCGTGTCCCGTCCTGTCTGCGCCTAGGCATCCGCCGCGCGGCAGATGGCGAGGAAGTCCTCCGCCACCAGCGAGGCGCCGCCGATCAATCCACCATCCACGTCCTGCATGCCGAACAGCTCCGCCGCGTTGGCGGCCTTGACGCTGCCCCCGTACAGGATGGGCACCGTTACCGCGAGCTCTGCGCCCTGCGCCGCGAGCCTGCCCCGCAGGTGGGCATGCACCGCCTGCGCCTGCGCCGGGGTTGCCGTCTTGCCGGTGCCGATCGCCCAGACCGGCTCGTAAGCCAGCACCGACGACGCCAGGCCCTGCGCCCCTACCTGTCCGGCCACGGCGGCGAATTGCCGCCCCACCACTTCCTCGGTGACGCCCCGCTCGCGCTCCGCCAGCGTCTCGCCCACGCAGACGATCGGAACCATGCCCGCGGCCAGCACCGCCGCCGCCTTGAGCGCCACGACGGCATCGTCCTCACCGAACAGCTGCCTGCGCTCCGAATGCCCCACGATCACGTAGCGGCAGCCGAATTCGCGCAACATCCCCGCGGATACTTCGCCGGTAAACGCACCTTTGGAATGCTGGCTGACATTCT
This sequence comes from Burkholderiales bacterium, assembly GCA_036274775.1. Taxonomy (GTDB): domain Bacteria; phylum Pseudomonadota; class Gammaproteobacteria; order Burkholderiales; family JACQAP01; genus JACQAP01. The sequence goes on from DASUFB010000027.1 coordinate 5,205, forward strand.
GGCCACCCCAGGCCGCCTTCGACCCTGCCAGCGCGGCCCGCGCCTGGGCGAGGTAGGGAAACGGCACGCAAACGGCTGCCGTCGCCTTCCTGAGGGCCCCCGCTGCCGCTGCGACCTTGTCGAGAAGGGCCTGGTTCTCCGGAAGGCTGCCATGCATCTTCCAGTTGCCCACTGCCAGCCGCTGCCGCATGCGCTATCTCACCGGAAAAACAGATGAATTTTACCCGCCGCGGCAAGGGGGGGTCAATGTGGCGCCTGTCCCGGGCTGTAAGGAGATATGGACTACCGCCTGCCGCCTACATCTCGACGCGAAGGCGCAAAGGACGCGAAGTAACGCAAAGGAGAACGAAATTGAGGAGTAAATTCGACACTCGATCGAGCGCGACGCCGGTACTGTCACTCAGCGGTTGAACGCCCCCCCTTCCGAACATACCTCCAGCTGTTGCTTGTCCTTAGTCCTTCCTTTGCGCCCCCTACGTCCTTTGCGCCTTTGCGCCTTTGCGTCGAGGTGGAGATCAGCCGAACCTTCCCGTGATGTAGTGGCTCCCGCATAACCTGAAGGTTAGCGTCCGCCGTTACAGCACGGGCGGTTTGGCCTTAGCCGAACCTTCCCGTGATGTAATCCTCGGTGGCCTTGTTCTTGGGCTTGATGAAGATCGTGTCGGTGACGTCGAACTCGATCATCTCGCCCAGGTACATGTAGGCGGTGAAATCCGAGACGCGCGCGGCCTGCTGCATGTTGTGCGTCACGATCAGGATGGTGACCGTGTGCTTGAGGTCGGCGATGAGCTCCTCGATGCTGGCGGTGGCGATGGGATCGAGCGCGGAGGTCGGTTCGTCGAACAGCAGGATCTCGGGCTCGGTCGCGAGCGCCCGCGCGATGCACAGCCTCTGCTGCTGTCCGCCCGAGAGATTGAAGGCGAGATCGTCGAGCCTGTCCTTGACCTCGTCCCAGAGCGCGGCGCCGCGCAGCGCCTGCTCGACCTTCTCGTCGATGGTGGCCACGCGCCGCACGCCGCGCACGCGCAACCCGTAGGCCACGTTCTCGTAGATCGACTTCGGGAAGGGGTTGGGCTTCTGGAACACCATGCTGATGCGCATGCGCACCTCGATCGGGTCGACCTGGGGGTTCAGCAGGTTGGTGTTGTCCGGGTGCAGCCGGATCTCGCCCTCGTAGCGGTTGCCGGGATAGAGGTCGTGCATGCGGTTGAAGCAGCGCAGGTAGGTCGACTTGCCGCAGCCCGACGGACCGATCAGCGCGGTGACCTTCTTCTCGTAGATGGGCATGTCGATGCCCTTCAGCGCTTGGAAGGCACCGTAGTAGAAGTTCAGCCCGCGCGACTCCGCCTTCAGCACGAGGCTGGAGGGGTTCGCCGGACCTTCAGTGATCTTGGACATTGCCGATTCTCACCACTTGATGCTCTTGCGCAGCCGGTAGCGGATGTAGATCGCGAGCGCGTTCATGGACAGCGTCATGACCACGAGCACCAGGCCCGCGGCCGCCGCGTTCTGGTGGAAGGCCGCCTCGGGGCGCGAGGTCCAGTTGAACATCTGGATGGGCATGACGGTGAACGGCGCGAACAGCCAGTCGAACAACCCGGCCGGCGGATCGCCGCTGAACGGCGCCGGCGGCAGGAAGGCGATGAAGGTCAGCGCGCCGATGGTGATGACGGGCGCGGTCTCGCCGATCGCGCGCGCCATGCCTATGATCACGCCGGTGAGGATGCCGGGCACCGAGTAGGGCAGGATGTGGTCGGCGGTGGTCTGCCATCTGGTGGCGCCCAGCGCGTAGGCTCCTTCGCGGATCACCGCGGGAATCGCGCGGATGGCTTCCCGCGTGGCGACGATCACCACCGGCAGGATCAGCAAGGCGAGGGTCAGGCCGGCGGACAGAATGCTGTGCCCGAACCCGAACTGGTAGACGAACAGGCCCAGCGCCAGCAGGCCGTAGACGATCGACGGCACGCCGGCGAGGTTGGTGACGTTGATCTCGATCAGGTCCGTGACCCAGTTCTTGGGCGCGTATTCCTCGAGGTAGACCGCGCCGGCCACGCCCATCGGGATGGCGGTGACCGCGGTGACCAGCATCACCAGCGTGCTGCCGACCCATGCCGACAGGATGCCCGCGCGCTCCGGGTGCCGCGACGGGAAGTTCACGAAGAAATCCCACGACAGGCGGTGGGCGCCGTCGATCACCATGCCCGCGAACAGCGTCAGGAACGTCAGGATGCCCACCATCAGCGCAGCCATGCCCAGGACTGCGAAGGCGAGGTCCCAGCGCTTGTGCTTCGAGATGAGCGCGCGGATCTGCGCGACCGTCATGTCGGCCATGTCAGTACGCCTGCCTGAACCTGCGCTTGAGCACGTGTCCGACGATGTTGAAGAACAGCGTCATCAGCATGAGCGTGAGCCCGGCGGCGAATATCGTCTGGTAGCCGATGCTGCCGTGGGGCAGGTCTCCGAGCGCGACCTGCACGATGTAGGCGGTGATCGTGGCGGCGGGCTCGGCCGGGTTCCACGTGAGGTTGGGCTGCATGCCCGCGGCCACCGCGAGGATCATGGTCTCGCCCACCGCGCGCGAGATGCCCAGGATGTAGGCCGCGGCGATGCCCGAGAACGCCGCCGGCGTGACCACGCGGATCGCGGTCTGGAAACGCGTGGCGCCCATCGCGTAGGAACCCTCGCGCATGGCCATGGGCACGGAGCGCATCGCATCCTCGGACACCGAGCTCACGTAGGGAATGATCATGACGCCCATGACCAGGCCGGCGGAAAGCAGGTTGAATCCGGGCAGGCCGGGGAAGAAGTACTGCAGCGCCGGGGTCACGTACAGCAGCGCGAAGTAGCCGTAGACGATGGTCGGCACGCCGCCCAGCAGCTCGAGGAAGGGCTTGGCGACCTCGCGCACGGTGAAGGGCGCGAACTCGGAGAGGTAGATCGCGATGATGGTTCCCAGCGGGATCGCCACCGCCAGCGCGACGAAGGAGCTCACCAGCGTTCCCGACAGCAGCACCATGATGCCGTAATGGGCGTCGTCGAACAGCGGCGTCCACTGGCGGTCGGTCAGGAAATCGACGATCGAGACGTGCCCGAAGAACTGCCAGGACTCGGTCACGAGCACCAGCACGATGCCGGCGGTGACCGCCACGGAAACCGACGCGCACAGGAACAGCAGCGCCTCGATGAATCGCTCGCGGACGTGACGCGTCCTTTTCTTTGCCAGCCGCGCGCTGACAGGTTGGTCCGCCAGGGCCATCAGGGTGTCGGTGGAGGCAGCAATGCTCATCGGTTTGCAACCGGGCAGGCAGGCAGTTTACAGATTTCCCCCTCCGGCCGCTGACGCAAAAACAGGAGGGCGGCGCCCTCCTGTCCCGGAACCCGCAGGCCGTCGCGCGCGTGCCTCAGAGCTTCGCTTCGAGCTGCATGAGCTGCTCGATGGTCAGGCCGACCTTGTTCTCGCCGCCGAACTTGGTGCCCACGACTTTCCTGCCCGCAGCTTCCATGTTGTGCGCGTAGGCCTTGGCCGGCAGCGGCACGTACTTCACCTCGCGCACCAGGGCGTCCGCGTTCTTCATGTAAAAGTCGACGAATTGCCTGATTTCCTCGCGCTCGATCGCCTTGGCGTTCACGTAGATGAAGATCGGGCGCGACAACGGCGTGTACGAGCCGTTGATGACCGTGTCGAACGAGGGCTCGACGCCGGCGCCGCCCGCCTTGCCGACGATCTTCGCCGCCCTGAGCTTGTCCTTGTTTTCGACGTAGTAGGAATAGCCGAAGTAACCCAGGGCATTGACGTCGCGCGACACGCCCTGCACCAGGACGTTGTCGTCTTCCGAGGCGGTGAAATCGCCGCGGCTGGACTTGGCCTTGCCGTTGACGGCCTCGGTAAAGTAGTCGAAGGTACCCGAGTCGGCACCGGGACCGAACAGCTTCAGCGGCTGGTCCGGCCACGAGGGGTTGGCCTGCTTCCAGGTCTTGACCTTGCCCTGCGCGCCCGGCTCCCACATCTTCTTCAGGTCGGCGATCGTGAGCGTCTGCGCCCACTTGTTGTCCGGATGGATGACGACCGTCAGCGCGTCGTAGGCGACGGGCAGCTCGATGTACTGCACGCCGGCCGCCCTGCAGTCCTCCATTTCCTTCCTCAGGATCGGGCGCGAGGCGTCGGAGATGTCGGTTTCGCCGCGGCAGAATTTCTTGAAGCCCCCGCCCGTGCCGGAAATGCCCACCGTGACCTTGACCTTGCCCTTGGTGGCCTTCTGGAAATCCTCGGCCATGGCCTCGGTGATCGGGAATACCGTGCTGGAACCGTCGATCCTGATGAGTTGCGCCCTCGTCGCGGGCGCCGCCGCGCACAGCGTGGCCGCGAGCGCCGCCGCCAGGACGATACGGGAAGTCTTGAGCATGGGACCTGTCTCCTTCGTGGGAATGCCGGATCGCATCGCCCGCGATTTTATGGACGCAATGTGACAGTTTGATTGCACGGCGACCGCCGGAGACGGCAGCGGCCCGCCCTCAGCGCGCGCGCTGGCGGATGACCTGCGCGAGCGATTCGGCCAGGCGGCTGATGCGCGCCCGGCTCTCGCCCTCGACCATGACCCGGATCACCGGCTCGGTGCCCGAGGCGCGCAGCAGCACGCGTCCCTTGTCCCCGAGGCGTGCACGCGCAGTCGCGAGCGCGGCGTCCACCCGCGCGTCGGCCGCGAAATCGAAGCCGGGCACGGTCCTGACGTTGACGAGCACCTGCGGGTACAGGCGCATGCCCGCGCAGGCTTGCGCGAGCCCCGTGCCCTGGGCCTTGAGCGCGTGCAGGACCTGCAGCGCCGAAACGATGCCATCGCCGGTGGTGTGCTTGTCCAGGCAGATGATGTGTCCCGAGTTCTCGCCGCCGATCTGCCAGCGCCGGTCGAGGAGCCTCTCCAGCACGTAGCGGTCGCCCACCGCCGCGCGCTCGAACGGGATGCCGAGTCCGGCGAGCG
>DASUFB010000028.1:0-20290 GCA_036274775.1 Burkholderiales bacterium
GATTACGCGAGGGCGATGAGCTCCTTCACGCTTCGTGCCGGCAACGACGGATTGACCACCAGCAGGTTCGGCAGCGTGGCCACGAGCACCACGGGTGCAAAGTCTTTTTCAGCGTCGTAGGGCATCGCCGGATAGATGCCGGGATTGATCGCATGCGTGGCGACGGTGCCCATCACGAGCGTGTAGCCGTCCGCGGCGGATCTCGCGGCCGCGGCCGCACCGATGTTGCCGCCGGCGCCGGGGCGGTTGTCGACGATGAACTGTTGGCCGAGAGCGTCGCCGAGCTTCTGGCCCAGCGTGCGCGCGAGCATGTCGGCCGTGCCACCGGGCGTGTAGGGCACGATGAGCCGGACCGGCTTGTCCGGGTACTCGGCGCCGGGCGCCGGCCGCGCCGCAGCGAGGCAGAGCAGGACCGCGCACAGCAAGCCCGCGATTCGCACGGCGGCCATGTTCAGAACCCCGCCGCCTGGCCGTCGCGTCGCGGCTCCGACGCCGCGAGGTAGGCATCCCCGTCCAGCCGGTGCACGAGCTGCGCCGCACCGTATTCCATGCTGCCCGGCGGCGTGCGCACGACGCGATGGCCCAGCGCTGCGAGCCCGGCCACGACGTCGTCGGACACCGCGTGCTCGAGCAGCAGCGTGCCGTCCAGGGCGATCTTCCAGCGCGGCGCGTCCGCCGCGGCCTGCGGGTTCTGCCCGTAGTCGACCACGCGCACGGTCATCTGCAGGTGTCCCTGCGGCTGCATGTCCGCGCCCATGACACCGAAGCTCATGACGGGCCTGCCTTCGCGCGTGAGGAAGGCGGGGATGATGGTATGGAAAGGCCGCTTGCCGCCGGCCACGAGGTTCGGATGGCCCGGCGCCAGCGAAAAGCCCGAGCCGCGGTTCTGCAGGCTGATGCCCGTTCCGGGCACCACCACGCCGGAGCCGAAGCCCATGTAGTTCGACTGGATGTAGGACACCATCATGCCGCCGGCGTCGGCCGCGCTCAGGTAGATCGTCCCGGACGGCGGCAGGCCGGCCACCGGTTCGCTGGCGCGGTCGCGCCGGATGAGTCGCGCCCGCATCTTAAGATACTCCGGGTCCAGCAGGTCGGAAGGCCGCACCCTCATGGCACGCGGATCGGCCACGTGATGATAGGTGTCCACGAAGCCGAGCTTCATGGCCTCCACCTGCAGGTGCAGGCTCGCCACCGAGTCCACCGCGGTCGCGGGCAGGTCGAGATGCTGCAGCATGCCGAGCGCCATCAGCGCCGCGATGCCCTGGCCGTTGGGGGGAATCTCGTGCACACGATAGCCGCGGTAGTCCTGGCCGATGGGTTCGACCCAGTCCGCCTGGTGGGCGCCGAGGTCGTCCACGGTCATGGCGCCGCCGCAGGATGCGCTGAATGCCGCGATGCGCTCGGCCAGCGCGCCGCGGTAGTAGGATTCGCCGCGCGTGCGCGCGATATCGGCGAGCGTGTCGGCCTGCTCGGGAAAACGGAATATTTCCCCGGCACGCGGCGCGCGCCCGTCGCGCAGGAAGGCCTGCGCGAACCCCGGCTGGTCCTTCAGCCGCGGCACCTGCAGTTCCCACTGCTGCGCCACCACCGGTGAAACCGGAAAGCCGTCGCGCGCGTAGCTGATGGCAGGCCCGAACAGGTCCTCGAAGGGCAGCTTGCCGAACCGCGCCGACAGCTGCGCCCATGCGGACACGACACCCGGCACCGTCACGCTGTCCCAACCCTCGGTGGGCATGCGCGTGCGCCCGGAAAAGCGCTGCGGCGTCCAGGCGCGCGGCGCGCGCCCGGAGGCGTTCAGGCCGTTGAGCCCCTTGCCGTCCCAGACGATCGCGAATGCGTCGGAGCCGATGCCGTTCATGACCGGCTCGACCACTGTCAACGCAGCCGCGGTCGCGACCGCTGCGTCGACGGCGTTGCCCCCGCGCAGCAGCATGCGCAGGCCGGCCTGCGCCGCAAGCGGCTGAGTGGTAGCGACGACGTTGCGCGCGAGCACGGGGCTGCGGCGCGAGGCATAGGGCAGGGTCCAGGAAAAACTAGTCATCATCACTCCACGAAGGCTTCTTCACGTTTCCTGCGCACCACGGGCACCACCACCACGAGGAGCAGCGCCGCCGCGACCAGCAGCAGCGCCAGGCTGAGCGGATGGGTGACGAACACGGCGGGGTTGCCGCGCGACAACAGCATCGCGCGGCGCAGATTGTCCTCCATCATCGGACCCAGCACGAATCCCAGCAGCAGCGGGGCGGGCTCGCAGTCGAACTTGACGAAGAGGTAGCCCAGCAGGCCGAAGAACAAAGCGAGCCCGACGTCGGTCGCGCTGTTGTTCAGGCTGTAGACGCCGATGCAGCAGAACAGCAGGATCGCCGGGTAGAGCAATCGGTAGGGCACGGAGAGCAGCCTGACCCAGATGCCGATCAGCGGCAGATTCAGGATCACCAGCAGCAGGTTGCCTATCCACATGCTGGCGATCATTCCCCAGAACAGCTCCGGCCGTTCGCTCATGACCTGCGGCCCGGGGACGATGCCGTGGATCGTCATCGCGCCGACCATGAGCGCCATCACCGCATTGGACGGGATACCAAGCGTGAGCAGGGGAATGAACGAGGTCTGCGACGCGGCGTTGTTGGCCGACTCCGGCGCCGCCACGCCCTCGATAGCGCCTTTGCCGAAGCGCGAGGGATCACGGGCGATCTTCTTCTCCAGCGTGTAGGCCGCAAAGGAGCCCAGCACGGCGCCACCGCCCGGCAGGATGCCCAGCAGGGCGCCGAGGCCGGTGCCGCGCAGCACCGCCTTCCAGGAATCGGCCAGATCCTGGCGCGAGGGCATGAGCCTTTCGATCTTCGCCATGACGACTTCGCGTCGCGCCCGCCGCTCCAGGTTCACGATGATCTCGGAGAACCCGAACAGGCCCATCGCCACCACCACGAAGCCGATGCCGTCCTCGAGCTGCGGCAGGCCGAAGGTGTAGCGGAAGAACAGCGTGTTGGTATCGGGACCGATCAGCCCCAGCAGCAGGCCCAGCACGATCATGGCGATGGCTTTCAGCAGCGAGCCGCGAGCGAGCACGATGGCGGCGATCAGGCCCAGCACCATCAGCGAGAAATATTCGGCCGGCCCGAACTGGAAGGCGACCTGCGCGAGCGGGGGAGCGAACAGCGCGAGCACCAGCGTGCTGACCGTACCGGCGAAAAACGACCCGATCGCAGCGATTGCCAGCGCCGGACCGGCGCGTCCCTTGCGCGCCATGGCGTAGCCGTCGAGGCAGGTCACCACGGACGAGGACTCCCCGGGGATGTTGACGAGGACGGCCGTGGTCGAGCCGCCGTATTGCGCGCCGTAGTAGATCCCCGCCAGCATGATCAGCGCCGAGACCGGCGGCAGCGTGAACGTCGCGGGAAGCAGCATGGCGATCGTCGCCACCGGGCCGATGCCCGGCAGCACGCCGATCAGCGTGCCCAGCAGCACGCCGGTGAAGCAGTACATCACGTTCGTCAGCGTGAGCGCGACGCCGAAACCGGTGTGCAGGTTCGCGAGCAGGTCCATCAGGGCAGCAGCTTGAAAGGTAGGCCGAGGCCGTATACGAACACGCCCACGGCGACACCGAGCAGCACGACGACGACGGCCGCGACCTCGTGCCAGCGGCTTTCCGGGCTCGCCGCGGCACCGATCACGGTCAGCAGCACGGTGGCTGCGACGAGGCCTATCGTGTCGATGCTGGCCGCGAACGCGCCGACGGCAACGAGCACGAGCAGCAGCGGCCGCACCCCGAAAGCCTCGGGCTTCTCGCCGGCGGCGAGCAGGCTGCGCAGGCAGACGAGCACACCGAGCAGCGTCAGAATGCCGCCGAGCACCATGGGGAAGTAGCCCGCGCCCATCTGCCGGGCGGTGCCCACCGGATAGTCGCGGCCGACGACGACCGCGCAAAGGCCGAACGACAGGAATATCACCCCGGCCCAGAAGTCGCGGGGACTGCGAATGCGTACGCCCAAGCTCCCCCCGCTTGTTTGTCTTGTTTGCATCTTGGCCGCGAGGCAGGCTTGCCACGGACCGGGTGGGGTATTTTTCCACAGGATTTCCGGAATCCGCAAACCCTCATGATCCCGGCACGAGGCGCCGCAAAGGCGCTTTTGCTATGATGGCTGCGCCGCCTTCCTCCAGAAGCACATCCGTTGAGCATTGACCTGCACGCCCATTCCACGTATTCGGACGGCGTGCTCACGCCATCCGAGCTCGTACGCAGGGCCGCCTCCCGGGGCGTGCGCCTGCTCGCGCTGACTGACCACGACGAGACCGGCGGCCTCGACGAGGCACGCAGCGCGGCCGCAGCCTGCGGCATCGGCTTCGTCGGCGGAGTCGAGATCTCTTCCACCTGGAGCGACCGGACGGTGCATGTCGTCGGCCTGGGCATCGACGCACAGGCCGCGCCGCTCGCGGACGGGCTGGCCCGGATCCGCGGTACCCGCGCTGCCCGCGCAGAGCAAATCGCCTCGCGGCTCGATACCGCCGGCATCCACGGCAGCCTCGACGGAGCATTGCGCCACGCCGGCGCTTCCGGCGCCATCGGCCGCAGCCATTTCGCACGCTTCCTGGTGGAACGCCGTTACGTGCGCAACGCGAACGAGGCCTTTCGCCTTTATCTGGGCGCCGGGCGCCTTGCGTACGTCTCGCCAGCCTGGCCGGCGATGCCGCAGGCCGTCGAGTGGATCAAGCGCGCCGGCGGCTGCGCCGTGCTGGCGCACCCGGACCGCTATCGCCTGCCGCCGCGCCTGCTGCGCGCGCTGTTCGCCGATTTCGCACAAGCTGGCGGCGACGCGGTGGAGATCAGCGCGGGGGAACGCTTCGGCTCGTCGCCGCTGGTCAGGCTCGCGCGAGCGCACGGCCTTACGCTCTCGTCGGGTTCCGACTTCCACGCGCCGGGCGGGAGCGTTGCCGACCTCGGGGACGCTCCCGCCATCCCGGAAGGATTGCCGGCGGTCTGGCAGCGGCTGCGGCCAGGGACATGATGCGCGCGCATGGCGCAGTATCTCGTGGTGCATCCGGACAATCCCCAGGCGCGGCTCATCCGCCGCGCGGTGGACATCGTGCGCGAGGGTGGTGTCATGGTCTATCCCACCGATTCCTGCTATGCGCTCGGCTGCCACCTCGGCGACAAGGCCGCCATGGAACGCATCCGCCGCATCCGCGGCGTGGACGAGAAGCACCACATGACGCTCGTGTGCCGGGACCTGTCGGAGCTGGGCCAGTACGCGATGGTCGACAACGCGCAATACCGGCTGCTGCGCTCGGCCACGCCGGGCAGCTACACATTCCTGCTGCGCGCCACGCGCGAAGTGCCGAGGCGGCTGCAGAACCCGAAGCGCAACACGATCGGCCTGCGGGTGCCCAGCCATCCCGTGGCGGAAGCGCTGCTGGCCGAGATGGGAGAACCCATCCTGAGCTCGACGCTGATCCTGCCCGGCGACGGCGAGCCGCTCAACGACGGGGAGAGCATCCGCGAGCGCCTGGATCACGACGTCGACGTGATCCTCGATGCCGGGTCCTGCGGCGTCGAAATGACCACTGTCGTCGACCTCACGGGCGACGTCCCCCTGGTCCTGAGGCATGGCAAGGGCAGTATCGCACCCTTCCCGGCCGCGTCGTCCTGACAAAGGCAGCGTGATGGAACTGGACCAGACCATCCGCATCGTCCTGCTGTACGCGATCCCTGGCATATTTGCGATCACGCTGCACGAAGCTGCACACGGCTATGCCGCGCGCCGGTTCGGCGACCTCACCGCCTATCAGGCGGGGCGCATCACGCTCAATCCGCTGCGTCACATCGATGTCATGGGCACGATCGTGATACCCGTGCTGCTGCTGCTCGCGAGCCAGGGCAAGTACGCCTTCGGCTGGGCGAAGCCGGTACCGGTGGACTTCGGCCGCCTGCGCAACCCGAAACGCGACATGCTCTGGGTGGCGGCGGCCGGACCCGGTGCGAACCTGCTGATGGCCGTGCTCTGGGCGGCCGCGATCAAGACGATCCATCTGGCTCCGCCGAACTATTTCACCGAGCCCCTGCTGCTGATGGCCCGCGGCGGGATCATCATCAACGCGGTGCTCATGGTGCTGAACCTTTTGCCGCTGCCACCGCTCGACGGCGGGCGCATCGCGGTGAGCCTGCTGCCGCGCCGGCTCGCGTACCGCTTCGCGCGGCTCGAACCTTACGGCATGATCATCCTGCTCGCGCTCATGTTCCTCGGCGTGCTCGGCAGGATCATGTGGCCGTTCGTCGCCGCTTTCATCGGCGTGCTGGCGGCCGTCTTCGACATCGGCTGGATGTTCGGGCTGCGCTGACGGCCCCGCCTGCCATCAACCCAGACAGGAATCCCATGTTCGTCGATCGCGTACTTTCCGGAATGCGGCCAACCGGCAGCCTCCACCTCGGGCACTACCACGGGGTGCTGAAGAACTGGGTCAGGCTGCAGCACGAGTTTCCCTGCCTGTTCTTCGTGGCCGACTGGCACGCGCTGACCACGCATTACGACACTCCGGAGATCATCGAGCAAAGCGTCTGGGACATGCTGATCGACTGGCTGGCGGCCGGCGTCGACCCGTCGCTCGCCACGCTGTTCATCCAGTCGCGCGTGCCCGAGCACGCGGAGCTGCATCTGCTGCTGTCCATGATCACGCCGCTGGGCTGGCTCGAGCGCGTGCCGACGTACAAGGATCAGCAGGAGAAAATCGCCGACAAGGACCTTTCGACCTACGGTTTCCTGGGCTACCCGCTGCTGCAGAGCGCGGACATCCTGATCTACCGGGCCAACCGCGTGCCCGTCGGCGAGGACCAGGTGCCGCACATCGAGTTCACGCGCGAGGTCGCACGGCGCTTCAATCACGTCTACGGACGCGAGCAGGGCTTCGAGCAGAAGGCGGAGGCCGCCGTGAAGAAGCTCGGGGTCAAGCGCGGCAAGCTCTATCGCGAGCTGCGCACCCGCTACCAGGAGCAGGGCGACGAGGAAGCCCTGTCGGCGGGCAAGTCCCTGCTGGAGGAGGCCGCGAACCTGTCGATGGGAGACCGTGAGCGCCTGTTCGGCTATCTCGAGGGCGGCGGCAAGATGATCCTGTCGGAGCCCCATGCCCTGCTCACCGAGGCCTCGAAGATGCCGGGGCTGGACGGCCAGAAGATGTCGAAGTCCTACAACAACACCATCACGCTGCGCGAGGACGCCGAAAGCGTCACGAAAAAGATCCGCACCATGCCGACGGATCCCGCGCGCGTACGGCGTTCGGACCCCGGCGACCCGGACAAATGCCCGGTGTGGGAATTCCACAAGATCTATTCGAACGCGGAAGTGAAGGACTGGGTGCAGAAAGGCTGCCGCAGCGCCGGCATCGGCTGCCTGGAGTGCAAGCAGCCCGTCATCGAAGCCGTGCTCAGGGAACTGGAGCCGATGCGCGAGCGCGCGCAGGTCTACCTGGACGATCCCACGCTGGTGCGCAACATCATCGCCGATGGCTGCAGCAAGGCACAGAAGCTCGCCCACGAGACCATGCGCGACGTGCGCGGCGCCATGGGGCTGACTTACACCTAGGGCCTACTGCCTACACCTAACACAGAGACACAGAGGGCACAGAGAACACAGAGAAGAGCAAATTTGGGGGGGAATTCGGTTGCTGGTAAAGGACCGTTCATCGGTGACGGTCAATCAAAGCAGGACGCTTGGCCACGCATTTTCTTATCTTCATTTGTTTTTCTCCGTGTTCTCTGTGCCCTCTGTGCCTCTGTGTTGGGTTTAGGTTGTAGGCGGTAGGCCCTAGACCTTCTGCCGCATGAGCCGCTGCTTCTCGCGCTGCCAGTCGTTCTCGCGTTCCGTGTCTCTCTTGTAGTTCCGGCCGCTGACGCTTAACTTGCCCAGGCAAGTCAGCCTGCACTGCAAGCTCGCCAGTGAACGGTCAGGATCTGGCGCGCATGATCCGTTGCTGCTCGCGCTTCCAGTCCTTTTCCCGTTCGCTATCTCGCTTGTCGTGTTGTTTTTTGCCCTTGGCGAGACCCACCTCGAGCTTCACGCGGCCGCGCGTGTAGTGCATGTCGAGCGGGACCAGGGTGTAGCCCGCGCGCTCGACCTTGCCGATGAGCTTGCGGATCTCGTCGGCATGCATCAGCAGCTTGCGCGTGCGTGTCGGGTCCGCCTGCACGTGTGTCGAGGCTGCGGCGAGCGGGGTGATGTGCGCGCCGAGCAGCCAGATTTCGGCCCCCTTGACGATGACGTAGGCCTCCTTGAGCTGTACGTGGCCCGCGCGGATCGACTTGACCTCCCAGCCCTCGAGCGCGATGCCCGCCTCGAAGCGTTCCTCGACGAAATAGTCGTGGAAGGCCTTCCTGTTCTGGACGATGCTCATCTGGGAGGGCGCGGCGTGAGTTTTTCGCGGGGCTCGTGTATTTTACCAACGGCTGCTTCGGATCTCCGGAACATTTGCGATGGCCCTGGTGGAAAAGTCCGTGCTGGTCGAATATTCCGCGGAACAGATGTACGCGCTCGTGGATGACGTCGCGTCCTATCCCCAGTTCCTGCCTTGGTGCGGCGGCACCGAGGTCCTGGACAGACGGGGCAACGTCACGCACGCGGCCGTGACCATCGATTTTCGCGGCATCCGTCAGCGCTTCTCGACGGAGAACCGCTCCGAACCGCCGGGCGTCATCGACATGAAGCTGGTGGACGGGCCGTTTCGCCAGCTGGACGGCAGCTGGCGATTCAAGGCACTCGGTCCCGCCGCGTGCAAGATCGAGTTCCGGCTGCACTACGAGTTCTCCGGCAGGCTGCTGGAGAAGATCGTCGGCCCCGTGTTCCACTACATCGCCAATACCTTCGTGGATGCCTTCGTACGGCGCGCGCAGCGCATCTACGGCACGCCGTGAAGATCCGGGTGGAGGTCGTGTACGCGCTGCCCGCCAGGCAGACCGTCATCGAGCTGGAGCTCGAGCAGGGCACCACGCTTGCCGAGGCCCTGGACTCGCTGCCGGTGCGACAGGCCCTCGGCGACGTGGTGGCGCGGCACCCGCGCACGGGGATCTGGGGGAAGGCGGCGCCGGGGAATACGCCGCTCCGCGACCGCGATCGCGTGGAAATCTACCGCGAGCTCGCCGCGGATCCCAAGCAGGCGCGGCGCGCGCGCGCGATCAAGGCACGTGCCGGCACGCGGGGTCCCTGAGAGGGCGGCGGGCTATTTGCACCAGGCGTCGATGGATTTCTTGCCCCGTTCGATTTCCTCGGCGATCTGCGCGTCGCTCAGGTATTCACGCTCTCCGTTCTCGCTCGTGCGGGCGATCCGTCCTCCGGCCTGCAAGGTGGCGACCTGGTTGCGCGCCTGCTCGCAGTTACGCTTCTTTTCCGCAGCTTCGTCAGCCTTCTTTTTGGCGGCGGCGTCCTTCTCCGCAGCTTCGACCTGACGCTGGCGGAACTCGGCTTCCTGCTCCCGGTAAGTCTTGGGCTTGCTGGCAGCCGGTGCGGAAGCGGATGGCTTGCGGCGCGGCGATATCGTCGTTTCCTGTTTCGCGTTGCCCGGCGGCGGCTGGTCGGAGTAATGCACCTTGCCTTCGGCATCGGTCCACTTGTAGGTTTGCGCGCCGGCGCCGCAAACGAAGCAGGCCGCGCAACCGGCCAGAACGATTGCCAGCAACCGCGCGTGGGTATCGGGGCGTCGCATGCTCGATCCTCTCCTGTAAGCCGCCGGCACCTGCAAGCGGGCGCCGGGCGAATTACCTTAGCCGCTCCCGCCGCCAGGGTCAACGGACGGACCGGCCGGCGGGCGAATTTGCCGGGTCGGGGACCGTCTGTATAATGGCGTCTTTGTGAAGGATGAAGGCATGCGCGTTCTGCACAAAGCCCTCACGTTCGACGACGTCCTCCTCGTTCCCGCCCATTCCACCGTCCTGCCCCGCGACGTCAGCCTGGCGACGCGACTCACCAAGAACATCTCCCTCAACATTCCCCTGCTGTCCGCGGCGATGGACACGGTCACCGAGGCGCGGCTGGCCATCGCCATGGCGCAGGAAGGCGGCATCGGCATCCTGCACAAGAACATGTCGCCGAAGGCGCAGGCTGCGGAGGTCGCGAAGGTCAAGCGCTTCGAGAGCGGCGTGGTCAAGGACCCGATCACGATCTCCCAGGACATGACGGTCCGCGACGTGCTCAACCTGATTCGCAGCCACAAGATTTCCGGCCTTCCCGTGGTGGATGCTTCGAAGGTGGTGGGCATCGTCACCAACCGCGACCTGCGCTTCGAGAGCAACCTCGACCAGCCGGTGAAGAACATCATGACGCCACGCCAGCGCCTGGTCACGGTCAAGGAAGGAACCAGCAGTGAAGAAGCCCAGAAGCTGCTGCACCAGCACCGCCTGGAGCGAGTGCTGGTCGTGAACGAGAACTTCGAGCTGCGGGGCCTGATCACGGTCAAGGACATCCTCAAATCCTCGGAGCATCCCAACGCCTGCAAGGACAATCTCGGCCGGCTGCGGGTCGGGGCGGCGGTGAGCGTGGGCGAGGGCACGGAGGAGCGCGCCGAGCTGCTGATCGAGGCGGGCGCGGACGTGCTGATCGTGGATACGGCACACGGCCATTCCCAGGGCGTGCTGGACCGCGTGTGCTGGATAAAGAAGAAATTCCCCCAGACCCAGGTGATCGGCGGCAACATCGCCACCTCCGTCGCGGCCAGGGCCCTGCTCGACCAGGGCGCCGACGGCGTCAAGGTCGGCATCGGGCCGGGTTCCATCTGCACGACCCGGATCGTCGCTGGCGTGGGCGTGCCACAGATCACGGCCATCAACAATGTGGCGGCGGCGCTCGAGGGGACCGGGGTGCCGATGATCGCCGACGGCGGCATCCGCTATTCCGGGGACATCGCCAAGGCCATCTCGGCGGGGGCGGACTCGGTCATGCTGGGCGGGTTGTTCGCAGGCACCGAGGAAGCGCCGGGCGAGATCGAGCTGTTCCAGGGGCGCTCCTACAAGTCCTACCGTGGCATGGGCTCGCTGGGCGCCATGCAGCAGGGCTCGAGCGACCGCTACTTCCAGGACGACGAGGACAGCACCGAGAAGCTGGTGCCAGAGGGCGTGGAAGGCCGGGTGCCCTACAAGGGCAGCGTGGTGCAGGTCATGCATCAGCTCATGGGCGGGCTGCGCTCGGCCATGGGCTATCTCGGCTGCGCCAGCATCGCCGAGGTAAAGACCAAGGCGGAGTTCGTCGAGATCACCTCCGCCGGCATCCGTGAATCCCACGTGCACGACGTGCAGATCGTCAAGGAAGCGCCGAATTACCACGTCGACTGATGTCGAGGATTAAGGGCCAGGGGTGAGGGGGCGAGATCTTTTTCTGAATCCCGACCCCCGACCCCTGGTCCCCAGTCCCTGAATTCTTCATGTCCCACGACAAGATCCTGATCCTCGACTTCGGCTCCCAGGTGACACAATTGATCGCGCGCCGGGTCCGGGAGGCCAAGGTTTACTGCGAGATCCATCCTGCCGACGTCCCGGACGACTTCGTCCGCAGCTTCGGCGCAAAGGGCATCATCCTGTCGGGCAGCCACATGTCGGCCTACGAGGAGTCGACCGACCGGGCACCGGAGGCGGTGTTCGAGTCGGGCGTGCCGGTGCTGGGTATCTGCTACGGCATGCAGACCATGGCGCAGCAGCTCGGCGGCAAGGTGGAAGCAGGCAAGGTGCGCGAGTTCGGCTTCGCCGAAGTGCGTGCACGCGGGCACACGAAGCTCCTGGACGGCATCCAGGATCGCGCCACGCCAGAGGGCCACGGCATGCTCAGGGTCTGGATGAGCCACGGTGACAAGGTCACTGCCATGCCGCCGGGCTTCAAGCTCATGGCCTCGAACGACGCGTGCCCGATCGCCGCCATGGCCGACGAGGTGCGCGGCTACTACGCGGTGCAATTCCACCCCGAGGTCACGCACACGAAGCAGGGCAGGGCCATCCTGCAGCGCTTCGTGCACGACATCTGCGGCTGCGGATGCGACTGGAACATGCCCGACTACGCGGCCGAGGCGGTCGCCGCCATCCGCAAGCAGGTCGGCAACGAGGAAGTGATCCTGGGGCTTTCGGGCGGCGTGGATTCCTCGGTCGCGGCCGCGCTGATCCACAAGGCCATCGGCCCCCGGCTCACCTGCGTCTTCGTCGACCACGGCCTGCTGCGCCTGGACGAAGCGAAGCAGGTGATGGACACCTTCTCGAAGCATCTCGGCGTCAAGGTCATCCATGTCGATGCCAGCGCCGATTTCATGGCAAAGCTCGACGGCGTGTCCGACCCGGAAGTCAAGCGCAAGATCATCGGCAGGGAATTCGTCGAGGTGTTCCAGCGCGAAGCTGCAAAGATCCGCAATGCCAAATGGCTCGCGCAGGGGACGATCTACCCGGACGTGATCGAATCGGCCGGGGCCAAGACCAAGAAGGCCACGACCATCAAGTCGCACCACAACGTCGGCGGCCTGCCCGAGACGCTGCACCTGAAGCTGCTGGAGCCGCTGCGCGAGCTGTTCAAGGACGAGGTGCGCGAGCTGGGCCTGGCATTGGGCCTGCCGCGGGAAATGGTGTTCCGCCACCCGTTCCCCGGCCCCGGGCTGGGCGTGCGCATCCTCGGCGAAGTCAAACGAGAGTACGCGGACCTGCTGCGCCGCGCGGACGCGATTTTCATCGAGGAACTGCGCGCCACCCCCGTTTCCCCGTCCGCCTCGGGGGAGACGGATGAGGGTCCCCCGGTCACCTGGTACGACGCCGTCGCCCAGGCCTTCGCGGTCTTCCTGCCGGTCAAGTCCGTCGGCGTCATGGGCGACGGTCGCACCTACGAATACGTGGTGGCGCTGCGCGCGGTGCAGACCAGCGACTTCATGACCGCCGATTGGGCACCGCTGCCGCATGAGCTGCTCGCCCGCGTCTCCTCGCGCATCATCAACGAGGTCCGCGGCATCAATCGCGTGGCGTATGACATCTCCTCCAAGCCCCCGGCCACGATCGAGTGGGAGTAGGCGATGGCAGCAGCCGCGGCGGCGCCTCAGCCGTGCTTTTCCCTGGAGCGCGCGAACTTTTCGCAACCAGCCCGCCGTAAGACACGCATGAGCGAACCCGCCGACGCCATTTTCGAGCGCTGCCGGGCGCTTGCACCGGTGCGCACCGCCATCGTGCACCCGGTCGAGCCCGGCGTGATCGAGGCGGCCGTCGAGGCCATGGACGAGGGGCTCATCGTGCCGGTCTTCGTCGGCCCCAGGACCAGGATCGAGCGCGCCGCGGGCGAGGCCTGCGCGAGCATCGCAGGCTGCGAGGTCATCGACACGCAGCACAGCCATGCCGCCGCGGCCAGGGCTGCGGCCCTGGCGGCCGCGAGGCAGGTCGATGCGATCATGAAGGGATCGCTGCATTCGGACGAGCTGCTCGGCGCCGTCGTGCATCCCGACAGCGGCCTGCGCACCGAAAGGCGCATCTCGCACGCCTACCTGATGAGCGTCTCGACCTATCCGACGCCGTTCATCATCACCGACGCGGCGGTCAACATCCGGCCGGATCTGCAGGAAAAGGCCGACATCGTGCAAAACGCCGTCGATCTTTGGCACGTCATCTTCGGCGACGAGCCGCCGAAGGTCGCCGTGCTGGCGGCGGTCGAGACGGTCAACCCGAAGATGCAGGCCACGCTCGACGCGGCGGCCCTGTGCAAGATGGCGGATCGCGGGCAGATCGCCGGCTGCGTGATCGACGGACCTCTCGCGCTCGACAATGCGATCAGCATCGAAGCCGCCAGGGAGAAGGGCATCGTCTCGGACGTTGCCGGCCGCGCGGACATCCTCGTCGTTCCCGACATAGAGGCCGGCAACATGCTGGCGAAGCAGCTCACCTTCCTGGGCGACGCGCGGGCCGCCGGCATCGTGCTGGGTGCGCGCGTGCCCGTCATCCTCACCAGCCGCGCAGACTGCAAGGACACCCGGTTGCTGTCGTGCGCGCTGGCGGTGCTGCTTGCCGATGCGCGCGACAAGGGCCGCATCAAGTGACCGATGTCCTGCTCGTTCTCAACACCGGCTCCTCCAGCCTGAAGTTCCAGGTCTTCGCGCGCGATTCGCTCGACGTGCTGGCACAAGGCAAGGTCGCCGGCATCGGCACCGGCGCCCGGCTGACCGCATCGGTCGCGCAGGCCGGCATCGACGTGGACCGACCGGTCACGGGCAACGACCACGAAGCAGCCCTGAGCGCCGTGATCGATCTCATCGACCGGCACGACGACGGCTGGAAGATAGCAGCCAGCGTGCATCGCGTCGTCCATGGCGGCGCGGCGCTCGTGCGGCCGGCGATCGTGACGCCGGCGATCATGGCGCAGCTGCGCGCCCTGGCGCCGCTGGCACCGCTGCACCAGCCCTACAACCTCGCGGGCATCGCGGCCTCGGAGCGGCTGGCAGGTCATGCTCCCGCCGTCGCCTGCTTCGACACCGCTTTCCACGCCGGCCGCGCCGAAATCCACGTGACTTTCGCCCTGGAGCGGGCATTGCGCGACAGGGGCATCCGGCGCTACGGATTTCACGGCCTGTCCTACGAGTGGATCGCCCGCGTGCTGGCCGAGCGGCATCCGTTGCTCGCGAAGGGCAGGATCGTCGTCGGCCATCTCGGCAACGGCGCCAGCCTGTGCGCGCTGCGGGACGGCCGCAGCGTCGACACGACCATGGGCATGACCGCGCTCGACGGCCTGCCCATGGGCACGCGCTGCGGCGCGCTCGACCCGGGCGTGGTGACCTTCATGATCCGCGAGCTGGGCATGGACGTCGGCGAAGTCGAGCATGCGCTCTACGAGCGCTCCGGTCTCAAGGGTCTCTCGGACATCAGCAACGACGTCGAGGCACTGCTGCGGAGCGGGGATCCGCGGGCGGCGTTCGCGCTCGACTATTTCGCGCTCAAGGTCGCCCAGCACGCTGCGATGATGGCCGTTTCCCTGGGCGGTCTCGACGCCTTCGTGTTCACGGGCGGCATCGGCGAGCACGCCTCCGACGTGCGCAAGGCGGTGCTGGAAAGGCTCTCTTTTCTCGGCGGTTTCGAGTCGCTCGTCATTGCCGCGAACGAGGAACGCATGATGGCGATCCACGGCCGGGATCTGCTGAAGGAAGGCCCGTGGGGGACGTAGCCGCAAGCCCGCCGGCATCCATGACCTTGCGGCCTGCGTACAAGGCTTCGGGATATCCCGTCAGCGAAAGGACGCCCGATGCGCCATGACCAACTGCAGCTTCTCCCGTCCCGATTCCTGGCGTCGTGCGCCCTCGCGCTCGCGTTCCTGCAACTGCCGGCCGCAGCGGAACAGGCGCGGGCGATTCCGGCGCCAGCGGTCGACGAGCCCGCGGGCAAGCTTCCTTCGTCCGAGGTCGCGGTGCTCGCCGGCGGCTGCTTCTGGGGCGTGCAGGGCGTTTTCCAGCACGTCGCGGGCGTGACCAGCGCCGTGTCGGGCTATGCAGGCGGAGAGGAGGGGACAGCGAAGTACCGGATCGTCGGCACCGGCTCCACCGGGCACGCCGAATCGGTGCGCATCACCTACGATTCCCGCAAGGTCAGCTACGGCAAGCTGCTGCAGATTTATTTCTCCGTGGCGCACGACCCGACCGAGCTGAACCGCCAGGGCCCGGATACCGGAACGCAGTACCGCTCCGCGATTTTCCCGACGAGCGCCGCGCAGGCGCGCATCGCCAGGGCGTACATCGAGCAGCTGAACAAGGCAAAGGTGTTCGGTGCCGCGATCGTCACGAAAATAGAGCCCGGCCGCGCGTTCTACCCGGCGGAGGACTACCATCAGGATTTCCTGACGCTCAACCCGACTTATCCTTACATCGTCATCAACGACCTGCCGAAGGTCGAGGCACTGAAGCGCCTTTTCCCGGAAAGCTACCGCGCGGAGCCGGTGCTGGTGACCGCGAAAGGCCCGTCGAAATAGGCCGCCCATTCATCTATAATTTACATACGATATTTAATGTAAATTATTGATATATAAAATGTCTGATGAGAAATTCATGCGCATGGCCATCGCCCTGGCCGAGCGCGCGGCGGCAGACGGCGAAGTGCCGGTGGGAGCCGTCGTCGTACGAGACGGAAGCATCGTCGGCCGCGGGTTCAACGCGCCGATAAGCCGTCACGACCCGACGGCCCACGCGGAGATCCAGGCCATGCGGGAAGCCGCCGCCGTGCTCGGAAACTATCGGCTCGCGGGCTGCTCGCTGTACGTGACCCTGGAGCCCTGCGCGATGTGCGCCGGCGCGATGATGCACGCGCGCATCGACCGGATCGTCTACGGCGCCGCCGATCCCAAGACCGGCGCCTGCGGCAGCGTGGTCGACCTGTTCGCCGAAGCACGCCTCAACCATCACGCGGTCGTCGAGGGCGGGCTCATGGCCCGGGAATGCGGCGCGCTGCTGAGCGAATTCTTCCGCGACCGCAGGACCGCCGCCGGCCGATGAAATCCATCCGCATCAGCATCGCCGAGCAGGCGCTCGAGCTGAGCGAGGACGGCGCCCTGCTCAGGCGCTACAAGGTTTCCACCGCGAAAAACGGTGCCGGCGAGAAAAACGGCAGCTTCCGCACGCCGCGCGGCAGACACGTCATCCGCGCGAAAATCGGCGGGGACGCCGCACCGAACACGGTATTCGTGAAGCGCCGGCCCACGGGTGAGATCTTCGGCCCCGAGCTCGACGCGCGCCATCCCGGCCGGGACTGGATGCTCACTCGCCTCCTCTGGCTGTCCGGCAGCGAGCCCGGCGTCAACCGCCTGGGCGACGTCGACACCATGCGCCGGTACATCTACATTCACGGCAGCCCCGACTCCCGGAAGATGGGCGAGCCCGGGTCCATCGGCTGCATCCGCATGCACAACGCCGACGTGATCGAGTTGTTCGACCTCGTCGAAGCCGGCACGCCTGTGGAAATCCTCGAAGGTCCGCTGTCGGCCTGAGCCCGCAAGCCGCCGGTTGTGCATCGCAGCGCAACCGGTTAGAGTGCCGCCGCCCCGCAAGGGCGCGAAAACAGGCACAGGGAGGAAAAGCCGATGAGGCTGCTGGACAAGGTCGCAATCATCACCGGATCGGCACGCGGCATCGGCCGGGCCACAGCGCAGAAGTTCGCGGAGGAGGGGGCGAAGGTGGTCGTCTGCGACCTCGACCTCGAGGTCGTCGACGAAGTGGTGGCGCAGATCAGGTCCCGCGGTGGCAAGGCCGCGGGCTTCGCGGTAAACGTGACCGACAAGGCGAGCATCGCGGCCATGGTCGAGGGCGTCATGCTGCAGTTCGGCCGCGTCGACGTGCTGGTCAACAACGCCGGGATCGTCGCCGATGCGCAGTTCCGCAAAATGACCGACGAGCAGTTCGATCGCGTCATCGACATCAACCTCAAGGGCACGTACAACTGCACGCGTGCCGTGGTCGACATCATGGTCGCGCAGCAGTCCGGCGTGATCCTGAACGCCTCCTCGGTGGTCGGCATCTACGGCAACTTCGGCCAGACCAACTACGCGGCCAGCAAGTTCGGCGTGATCGGCATGGCCAAGACCTGGGCACGCGAGCTCGGCCGCAAGGGCATCCGCGCCAATGCCGTGTGCCCCGGCTTCGTCGAGACCACGATCCTCGACAGCATCCCCGAAAAGGTCATGCAGGCCATGATCGAGCGCGTGCCTCTGGGCAGGCTGGCGAAGCCCGAGGAAATCGCCAACACCTATGCCTTCCTCGCCTCGGACGAGGCGAGCTACATCAACGGCGCGGTCATCGAAGTCTCCGGCGGCGCCACGGTCTAGCCGGCATGCGCCCGCAGTCCGCTGCGATCACGGTGCGGCGCGCCGGCTGGACCGGCGACAACCGGCTGCTGCGGGCGATACGCGAGGAGGTCTTCGTGCGCGAGCAGGGGGTGCCCGCCGAGCTCGAATGGGACGAGTTCGACGCGGTTTCGCAGCATGTGATCGCCTGGGCCGGCAGCAGCGCCGTCGGTACCGGCCGCCTGCTGCCGGACGGCCACATAGGGCGCATGGCGGTGCTCGCCGCCTGGCGCGGTCGCGGCGCCGGCAGCGCGCTGCTCATGGCGCTGATGGACCTCGCCCGCGCTGCGGGCATGCGTCACGTGGAGCTGAACGCGCAGACGCGCGCGCTCGGCTTCTACGCGCGTCATGGCTTCCGCGCCGAAGGCGAGGAATTCGACGACGCCGGCATTCCCCACCGCCGGATGTGGCGCGAGCTCTAGCCGGCGGCAAAGCGGTAGCGCCGATCTTCCAGCAGCACGCCGCCTTCGCCGAAGCTGCGCTCGCGCCAATGCACTTCGCCTTCGTGATCCTCGAGCAGCACCGTTGAAGCCCGCGTGCCGTAGCCCGGCGCGACGATGAAAGCCGCAGACAGCGCCTTTTCCCAATCGCGGGAAATGCCAGTCTGCGGCAACACATCTTCCCGCGCCGTGCGCCGGTCCCCGAGCATCGCGAGCAGGTTTTCGGCCAGGCGGTCCGCGCCCTCGTCCTGCGCCAGCGCGTCGCGCAGGCCGCGCTTGCCCGCTTCGACCTTGGGCCATGGCGCGTCCAGGTCGCCGTTGCTCAGCCCGTAGACTCCGGGCGCGAGCATCGCGCGCGCGCTTGCGTGGTTGGACAGGTAGTGCAGCCCCGCGCCGTCACCGACGAGCAGGTTGAAGCCGTGATAGCAGCCGCCGTTGTGCGCGGCCTCAGCAGCGTACGCTCCCGCCGGCATGTCCCCGAGCAGATATGCCGCCACGAGCTGGCCGCGGGACAGGCCGACGGAGGCGGGCGGCTTGCCGTCGCGGAAATTGGTCACCGCCGACCAGCGCCCGTTCCCGGCCACGCCCATCCACGTGCCGCCCTTTTCGAGGTCCTTGCCCGCCAGCACGCCCGGCGCCTCGCGCCAGTAGTCGGAAGCCGCCGTGGGCCGGGCGAAGAACTCGTCACGGTTGGCGGCTACCACGAGCCGGTAGCGGGGATGCGCCCGGTGGGCGACGAGGATCAGGCACACGGGGTTTCGAAGCACTCCAGGTGGCGCCGGCTGCCGGACTGCAGGACGGCGTCGAATCCCGCCGAGCGCACGCTGGCTTCCAGGCTCGCCTCGAAAGCCGCGGCATCGTCTACGCCTTCGTAGACCTCCATCCAGGTCTGTGCGTCGTCGCGCTTGCCCAGCAGGCGGCCGGCCACGCCCGTTTCCCGTTCCACCGTGGCGAGGATCTCGCGCACCAGCGCCCGTGCGCGCCCGGGCTGGCGCACGCGGTAATAGACGAAATAGGACAGGGGCAAGTCAGTCGGCCGCCGGCACGAGCGTGACGCTGCCCCCGCCGGCAAGCGTGCATTCGCCCGGATGCCCGACCACCACGGCGAGCAGCGCCGAGCCGCCGGACGGCAGCGGGGCGGCGGTGAGCACCGTTCCCACCGGCTGGCCGCCGGATTCGAGCGTATCGCCGGCATGCGCGACGCCGGACGCCGTTCCGTCCCACAGCCTGCGCCTCACCTCCCCGAGGTAGCGTGCGCGCGCAACGATTTCCTGCCCCGGGTAACAGCCCTTCCCGAAGCTCACGCCGCCGATCGCGTCGAGGCCGACCATCTGCGGGAGGAACTGGTCCTGCGTGGCGGCGCTGATCCACGGCATGCGGGAGCGTATCTGCACCCAGGCCCAGCAGTCGTCGCCGGCCGCGACCGCCTGGCTTGCGAGCGCCTGCCACAGGGTCCCGGCCGATTGTGCCGGCGCGAACGCCACGCAGGCCTCGCCCGGCAACCGCACCACCGTCGCATCCGCGCCCGCCGCGGCGGCGAAGCTGGATTCCAGGCGCACGCCGAACTGCCCTCCGATCAGCGCGCCCGTGCCGGGGCCGGCAATGCCCAACACACGCCAGCCGCTGTCCGTCTCGATCTTCACCCGGGCGCGCAGCACGAACCTGCGCAGCCGCGCGGCGATGTCCTCGGCGGTGTCGGCAGGCAGGTGCATGAGGTAACCTTGCGCCACGCGGACCACCACGAAAGTGGCCAGCAGGCGGCCCTTCGGCGTGCAGTAACCGCCGAAACCGGCCTGGCCCGGCGCCAGGCGATCGACATCGCAGGTCAGCTGTGCCTGCAGGAAGGACGCGGCATCGGCCCCATGGACCAGCAACTGGCCGAAGCGCGTGGCGGGACTGACGGCCACGCCGGACCGCGCCGCTTCGAATTCGCGCACCGGGTCGCCGAAGTCGGGCAGGGCGGTCACGCCCGGCGCGGCGATGCGATCCCAATCGATGAGGTTACCCATGGTGGCGTGGACATTCCCGTGGCACCAATTATAGATCGCC
>DASUFB010000029.1:0-198157 GCA_036274775.1 Burkholderiales bacterium
TACGCCAGCAGATCTTCCTGGGCGGCGAAGCCTTCGTCGCGCGCATGCGGGAGAGGACCGAACCGGGACGCGCCAGGGCAAAGGAGATCCCGAAGGCGCAGCGGCGCTCCTCCTCCCGTACCCTTGCCCAATGGCTGGCCGACAGCGACACTCGGGAAGCCGCCTTGTACGGGGCGTATCGGGAAAGCGGCCTGCGCATGAGCGCGATCGCCGAAGAATTGGGACTCTCGGTCTCCCGCGTCAGCCGGCTGATCGCGCGCGCGGAGCAGGCAAAAGGCAAGACCTGACCCCGTACTTGCTTCAAAAGGGGTGGTGAATTCAACATCTAACCGCACCAGGTGGTGGTGGGTAGGACACGGAGGATCGTTGCCTGACCCGGCGAAAATCCTAGCGAAAGCGAAGCCCCACGGAAGCGGGGCTTCTCGTTTCAGGGGCATAAAGTAGAATTCGAGCCGTCCCGCCCGCCGCCCGCGATACCCTGTTTCCATGAGCAGCCCTTCCGCCATCAAGCTCCCCGCCGCCGAACCCGCCGCGCTCGAATTCCCATGGCCGGCGCCGGTCGAGCCCGGCCAGGTACAACAAGTGGCGGAAGGCGTGTACTGGCTGCGCATGCCGCTGCCGTTTGCCCTGAACCACATCAACCTGTGGCTGCTGCGCGATGGGGAAGGCTGGGCTGCAGTCGATTGCGGCATCGGGCTCGGCGAGACCCGGACCTGGTGGGAGAGAATCCTCGCGGACGTCGTGGGGCCGGCCGGATTGGCGCGCGTGATCGTCACGCATTTCCATCCGGACCATTTCGGCAACGCCGCCTGGCTCACGCAGAAGTTCGGCGCGCCGCTGTGGATGACGGAAACCGAATACCTCACGGCGACCGCGCAATACCGCCAACTGCCGGGCTTCGGTTCCGACGCGTCCGCCGCGCTGTTTTCCGCGCACGGGCTGGACGCCGGGCGAACGGCGGCGGTCTCCGGCCGGGGCAATTCCTACGCGAAAATCGTGGGCGAGCCGCCGTTGCAGTTCACGCGCATGCTGGACGGCGACAGCCTGGAAATAGGCGCCAACAGGTGGCGGGTCATCACGGGCTACGGACACTCGCCCGAGCATGCGGCCCTGCATTGCGAATCGCTCGGCGTGCTCATCTCGGGCGACATGCTCCTGCCCAAGATCAGCACCAACATCAGCGTATGGCCGAACAAGCCGGAGAGCGACCCGCTGAAGCTGTTCCTGCGCTCGATCGACCGCTTCAGCGAGCTGCCGCCGGACACGCTGGTGCTGCCCTCGCACGGCCTGCCCTTTCGCGGCGCGCACCTGCGGGTGCGGGCCCTGCACGAGCATCACCGGGACCGGCTTACCGAGGTCATCGAGGCATGTTCGCGGCCGTCGACCGCCGCGGACCTGCTGCCGGTGCTGTTCCGGCGCGAGCTCGACACGCACCAGGTCTTTTTCGCGATGGGAGAATCGATCGCGCACCTGAATTACCTTTGGCTGCAGGGAAAGCTGGCCCGCACCCAGGGAAGCGACGGCGTCTACCGCTTTTCCGGGCGCCCGGCATGAAGATCGGCGGCATTGCCTATCGCAGCATCTGGCGCGAAGGCGACCGTGCCGTCATCATCGACCAGGCCCGGCTGCCGTTCGAATTCGGCACGCTGCCGCTGGCGGATTGCGCAGCCGCCGCGCACGCCATCCGCAGCATGCAGGTACGCGGTGCGCCGCTGATCGGCGCCGCCGCGGCCTATGGCATGGCGCTGGCGATGCAGTCGGACGCCTCGGATGCCGGCCTCGAGAAGGCGGCATCGCTGCTCGGCGCCACGCGGCCCACGGCCGTGAACCTGCATTGGGCGATCGAGCGCATGGTTGCCGTGCTGCGCCCGATGGCGCCGGCCGCCCGCGCCGCGGCCGCGTGGGCCGAGGCCGGCCGCATCGCCGACGAAGACGTCGCCTTGAACAACGCCATCGGCCGCCACGGCCTGCCGCTGCTGGAGGCTGTCGCGGCACGAAAAGATCGCGTGAACGTGCTGACCCATTGCAACGCCGGCTGGCTCGCGACGGTGGACGTCGGCACGGCGCTCGCGCCGGTGTACGCCGCCCACGACGCCGGCATCCCGGTGCACGTATGGGTCGACGAAACGCGACCGCGCAACCAGGGCTTGCTCACCGCGTGGGAACTGTCGCAGCACGGCGTGCCGAACACGCTGATCGCCGACAATGCCGGCGGCCACCTCATGCAGCGCGGCAAGGTGGACATCGTCATCGTCGGCGCGGACCGCGTCAGCGCAGCGGGCGACGTCTGCAACAAGATCGGCACGTACCTGAAGGCGCTGGCCGCGCACGACAGCGGCGTGCCGTTCTACGCTGCCGTGCCCTCGCCCACCATCGACTGGACCGTCGCGGACGCCCTGCGCGAAATCCCCATCGAGGAACGCGATCCCGACGAGCTGCTGGTCGTGCGCGGGCGCAACGCCGACCGCGGCCCCGGCTCGGTTCGCCTCGCCGTCGAGGGTTCCGGGGCGGCCAATCCCGCGTTCGACGTCACGCCTGCGCGCCTGGTCGCCGGCCTCATCACCGACTGCGGCGTGGTCCCGGCCACCACGGCCGGCCTGGCGGGAATCCGTTTCGACAGGGCCGCATGAGCATGCTCGAGCTGCGCAAGCGCATCATCGCGACCGCCCTGCGCATGAACGCGCTGGGCATCAACCGCGGCAAGTCCGGCAACGTCAGCGCGCGCGTCAGAGGGGGCTTCCTGGTGACGCCGTCCGGCCTCGCCTACGAGAAAACGAAGCCCGCCGACATCGTTTTCGTCGATGCGGCGGGCAAGGCCTCCGGGCGGCGTGAACCCTCCTCGGAATGGCGCTTCCACCACGACATCTACCGCGCGCGGCCGGAATGCGGCGCCATCGTGCACACGCATTCGAGCTTCGCGGTGACGCTGGCCTGCCTGCGCATGGACGTGCCGGCCTTCCACTACATGGTTGCAGTGGCCGGCGGCAACAGCATCCGCTGCGCGCCCTACGCGACCTTCGGAACGCAGGCGCTGTCCGATCACGCGCTCGCTGCGCTGGAAGGCAGGAAGGCCTGCCTGCTCGCCAATCACGGCCTCATCGCGCTGGGCGCCGACCTCGACGCGGCCCTCGCGCTGGCAGTGGAGGTCGAAGCCCTGTGCGAGCAATACTGGCGCGCGCTGCAGATCGGCAGGCCCGCGATGCTGTCCGACGGCGAGATGACAGTCGTGACCGGAAAATTCCGCACCTACGGCGCTTCGAAAAAGCGCGCACGGTAATCCCTCCGGAAGCAACACCACCCCCTGCTTGCGCCGGACGCGGCAAGCGCTTAGCTTAGTGGCCATGGCCGAAGACAAGTCCGCCGCCCCAACGCCCGCGTCCGATCCGACCGAGCTTTCGCACGTGCTCGCGGAGATTGCGCTGCGCAGCAAGCATCTCGTCGAGGCGTGGTATGGCAAGCAAGGCCCGGCCCATGGACAGGTTTCGGACGATCTGGGCGTGGGCAAGGCTTTCGGCGAGCTGGCCGCGAAAATGCTGACGGACCCGGCGAAGCTCATGGAAGCTTCCCTGCGCATGTGGCAGGAGTACTTCGCCTTGTGGCAAAGCACCCTGCGCAGGGCGATGGGAGAGAAGTCGCCGCCGGTGGCCGAGCCGGCGAAGACCGACAACCGGTTCCGCAGCGAGCTCTGGCAGAACAGCCTGGTATTCGACTACATCAAGCAGTCCTATCTGATCGCCGCGCAGAGCATCCAGGAAGCGGTGGCCGGCGTCGGCGGCCTCGACCCGCAGACCGCGCGCAAGGTGAGGTTCTTCACGCGCCAGTACGTCGACGCGCTGGCGCCGACGAATTTCCTGCTGACCAATCCGGAAGTCATCAAGACCACTCTGGAAACGGGCGGCAGAAACCTGCTCGACGGCCTGAACCATCTGCTGCAGGACCTCGACCGCGGCCACGGCAAGCTCGCCATCAGCATGACGGACACCCGCGCGTTCAGGCTGGGCGAGAACGTCGCCGGCACGCCGGGCAAGGTGGTGTTCGAGAACGATCTCATGCAGCTGATCCAGTACGCGCCGACGACGCAGACCGTGCAGCGCACGCCGCTGCTCATCGTGCCGCCGTGGATCAACAAGTACTACATCCTCGACCTGCGCCAGAAGAACTCGTTCATCCGTTTCGCGCTCGACCAGGGCATCACGGTGTTCGTGGTCTCGTGGGTGAACCCGGATCGCAGCCTCTCCGGCAAGACCTTCGACGACTACATGCTGGAAGGGCCCCTCGCCGCGTTCGGCGCGATGCAGAAGGCCACCGGCGAGCAGGCGTTCAACGTGATCGGCTACTGCCTGGGCGGCACGCTGACGGCTGCCACGCTCGCGTGGATGGCAGCGAGGGGCGACCACCGCGTCAGGAGCGTCACGTTCTTCACGACGCTGATCGATTTCTCCGAGCCCGGCGAGCTCGGCGTGTTCGTCGACGAGGAAACCGTCGGCAACCTCGAGAAGAAGATGCAGGAGCGCGGCTACCTCGAAGGCGCGGAGATGGCCGCTACCTTCAACATGCTGCGCGCCAACGACCTCATCTGGTCGTTCGTCGTGAACAACTACCTGCTGGGCAAGGAGCCGTTTCCCTTCGACCTGCTGTACTGGAATTCGGACGCCACCCGCATGCCGCCGCGCATGCACACGTACTACTTGCGCAACATGTACATCCGCAACGGCCTGCGCGAACCCGGCTGCCTGAGCCTCGCCGGCACGCCGATCGACCTGTCGAAGGTCACGATCCCGGCGTATTTCATCTCCACCGTCGAGGACCACATCGCGCCCTGGAAGACGACCTACCTGGGCGCCCTGCTGCTCAGGGGGCCGGTGCGCTTCGTGCTCGGCGGCTCCGGGCACATCGCCGGCATCGTGAACCCGCCGGCGGCGAACAAGTACTGGTTCTGGACCAACGACGCCCTGCGCGCCACCGCGGACGAATGGCTGACGACGGCCCGGAAGCACGAAGGCTCGTGGTGGAACGACTGGGCCAAGTGGGTTTCGGGCTTCGGCGGCGAGCAGGTTCCCGCGCGCACGCCCGGCGATGGCAGCCTGCCCGTGATCGAGGATGCCCCGGGCCGCTATGCCAAGCTGCGGCTCGACCAGCAGGACGCGAAACCGCCGGCGGCGGAGCCCGCCGGCCCCAGGCAGGCCACCCCCCGGGACGGATCCACCCCCGTCCGCCAGGCGCGAGGCAAGCCCGCCGGCTGAGCTTTTGGCCACGCCGGACGCCGGCGTTCTTGTAAGCTAGCGTCATGCGCGAAATCCTCGGCCGCTTCCGCCGGCTTTTCCTCTACGCCGCACTTTTCAGCCTGGTGATGAACCTGCTGATGCTGATGCCGGCCGTATACATGCTGCAGATCTTCGACCGTGTGCTCGCGGGCCGCAGCAACGAGACGCTGGTGCTGCTCACCGGCTCCGTGGGCATCGCGCTGCTGGTGATGCTGGCGCTGGACGTGCTGCGCGCCCGGCTGTTCGCCGCCGGCGGGCTGCTGCTCGACCGCCGGCTCGGCCCGTCGGTGGTGCAGTCGCTCTACGAGCGGGCACGCCGGCCGGGCGGCGCGGAGCAGACCGGCGGCCTGTCCGACGTGGCCGCGCTGCGCAGCTTCCTGACCGGCCCCGCCGTGCTGGCGCTGGTCGATTCGCCGTGGGTGCCGGTCTACCTCGTCGTCATCTTCCTGTTCCATCCGCTGCTCGGCGCGGTGGCGCTCGGCGGTGCGCTGCTGATGCTGACGGTGACCGTGGTCAACGAAAGGCTCACGCGGGCGCCGATCGAGCTGCTGCAGACCCAGGGGCGGCGCGCGGGCCGTCTGATCGAGGCCGGCCTGCGCAACGCCGAGGTCGTGAGCGCGCTGGGCATCGCCGGCGACGTCACGCGGCGCTGGCAGGCGAGGAACGACGAGGTGCTGGCCCTGCAGCACGAGGCGAGCCGGCGCACCTCGCTGACCAGCGGCCTGACGCGCTTCCTGCGCCAGTCGCTGCAGGTCGTCATGCTCGGCGTGGGCGCCTACCTGGTCATCGACAAGCACGTCTCCAGCGGCATCATGATCGCGGCGACGGTGCTGCTGGGCCGCGCGCTCGCGCCCGTGGAGACGCTGATCGCCGGCTGGAAGTCGCTGGTCGATGCGCGCGCGGCGCTGCACCGTCTCGAGGCCGTGGTGGCGGCCCGCGAGCGCGCGGAGACGACGCCGCTGCCGGCGCCGGCGGGACATCTCGTGCTCGACCGCGTGGTGTTCGGCATGAAGGGGCGCGAGCGCCCGATCATCACCAGCGTGTCGCTGGAGCTGCAGCCGGGCCAGTCGCTGGGCATCATCGGCCCGAGCGCATCGGGCAAATCCACGCTGGCGCGGCTGGCCATCGGCGTCTGGGAGCCCGCTGCCGGCAAGGTGCGCATCGACGGCTCTGACCTCGCAACCTGGCCGCGCGAGCGCATCGGCCCGTTCATCGGCTACCTGCCGCAGAACGTCGAGCTGTTCGCGGGCACGGTCGCGGAGAACATCGCCCGCCTCGGCGCCGTGGACGCGGAGGCCGTCGTCGAGGCCGCGAAGCTCGCGCGCGCGCACGAGATGATCCTGCGCCTGCCGGAAGGCTACGACACGCAGGTGGGGGACGACGGCGCCCTGCTGGCAGGCGGCCAGCGCCAGCGCATCGCCCTGGCGCGCGCGCTCTACGGCGACCTGCGGCTCGCCGTGCTCGACGAGCCCACCGCCCACCTGGACGCCGAGGGCGAGGAGGCGCTCGCCGCGGCGCTGCGCGACCTCAAGGCGAAGCGCGTCACCACGCTTCTCATCACGCACCGCCCCTCGCTGCTGCAGAACGCCGACATCGACAAGGTCATGGTGCTCAAGGCCGGCGCCGTCGAGCTGCTCGGCGCGCGCAGCGAGGTCGTCGCCCGCGTGACCCGCGGCGCGCTCGCCGTGGCCGGGCAGATCGGCAGGGCGGGCTGACCATGGCGGCATCCGCCCCCGCCGCCACGCGCGTGCGCGACGACGCCTACGAGCTCGAAGCGCGCCGCCTGATCCGCACCGGCCTGCTGGTCGTGCTCGCGCTGGTGCTCGGCGCCGGCGTGTGGATGGCGATCACGCCGCTGTCCGGCGCGGCCATCGCCCAGGGCTCGGTCAAGGTCGACATGAACCGCAAGACCCTGCAGCACCAGGAAGGCGGCATCGTCAAGGAAATCCTGGTGCGCGACGGCAGCCGCGTCGAGGTCGGCCAGACGCTGCTGGTCATCAACGACGTGCGCGTCGAGGCCAACTACGACCTGCTCGTGACCCAGCTCGACTCGGAGCTCGCCAAGGCGTCGCGGCTTTCCGCCGAGAACACGCTGGAAGGCTCGGTCGCCTACGCGGACGAGCTGCTCGCGCGAGCGGCCGACGCGCGCGTGAAGGAGCTCATGCGCAGGGAGAACGCGGTGTTCACCACGCGCCGGCAGATGCTCGACAGCCAGATCAAGCTGCTCAAGGAGCAGATCGTCGAGTCCCGGCGCGAGGCCGCCGCGCTCGGCGATCAGGTGCAGGCCGAGAAGCGCGCCGTGCAATGGCAGCAGGAGGAGCTGCAGGCCAACCGCAAGCTCGCCGAAGAGGGATTCATGAGCAACACCAAGCTGCTGTCCCTGCAGCGCGGCGTTGCCGAATACGACGCGCGGCTGGGCGAGCACCAGGCGACGCTCGCGCAGGCGCACCAGCGCGCGGGCGATTTCGAGCTGCGCATCGCCTCGCTGCGCAATGCCTACATGAAGGAGGCCGCCGACGAGCTCAAGGACGCCACGGCGAAAATCTACGATCTGCGCGAGCGCCTGCGGCCCTCCCTCGACGCGGCGCAGCGCCAGAAGGTCGTCGCGCCCGTCGCCGGCGAGGTAGTGGACCTGCGAGTGACCACGATTGGAGCCGTGGTCGGCCCGCGCGAGCCGCTGCTCGACATCGTGCCCGCGAATCCCGAGCTGATCGTGGAAGCGCGCGTGCGCCCGGAGGACATCACCTACGTGAAGGTCGGCGGCGACGCGGACGTGCGCCTGAGCGCCTTCAAGCAGCGCATCACGCCCACGGTCTCGGGCAAGGTCACCTACGTCTCGGCGGACAGCCTTTCGGATCCCAAGACGGGCGCCACGTACTACGTCGTGCACGTGCGCCTCACCGCCGACGCCCTGCGCGAGGCCGGAGACCTGAGGCTGCAGGCCGGCATGCCCGCCGAAGTGTTCGTCAAGACGCCGGCCCGCACGCCGCTGCAATACCTGCTCGATCCGGTCACGGGCTTCCTGCAGCGGTCCTTCCGGGAACCCTGACCGCTGCCGGGCGTTCGCGCTCCCGGCGCGGAAGCTTTCTTGACGCCGACAGAATTCTGTATACAATAATCGGCATCATCCCCACCGCGGCGGCCCATGGCCTCGATCAGCCCGATCCGCGTCGTCCCCGACCTCACCGACCAGGTCTACCAGCGCCTGCTGAACGCCATCTGCGACGGCGAGCTCGCGCCCGGCGCGCGGCTTACCCAGGAGGACCTCGCAGCAATGCTGGACGTCTCGCGCCAGCCGGTGCTGCAGGCTCTGCGTATGCTGAAGAAGGACGGCTTCGTCGTCGACGCCGGGCGCCGCGGGCTGATGGTGCTGCCCCTGGGCACCGACACCATCGCGCACATATACGAGGTGCGCTCGGTCCTCGACGGACTGGCAGCGCGGCTGGCCGCGCAGGCGCGGGCGAGGATCGACCCGGGCATCATTGCCGAAGGCCGCAAGGCCGCGCGCGGCGCGCGCATCGGCGCGATGATCGACGCGGACATGCGCTTCCACGGCCTGATCTACGCTGCCTCGGGCAACCCTTTCATCGCCGAGAGCGCGGGCCGGCACTGGCGCCACATCCGCCGCGCCATGGGCGTGGTGCTGCAGGAGGCCGGCGTGCGCGATTCGGTCTGGGACGAGCACGAAGCGATGCTCAAGGCGATCGCGCGCGGCGACGCCGAGCGCGCGGAGCGCCTGGCGCGGCGGCACGGCGAGGAAGCCGGCGCGCACCTCGTGCGGCAGCTCGACCGCCACGCCAGGCGGGCCTGACGTCCAAACCCGGGAATCGAGGAGGAGAAGCCGATGAAGCTCACGCAGGCGCAACTGGAACAATTCGACCGCGACGGCTACCTGTTTTTCCCGGCCCTGTTCTCGCAGGCCGAGGTCAAGGCGCTGCTCGACGAGGTGCCGGCGCTGTACGCACAGCACCGCCCCGAGAACGTGCGCGAGAAAGGCAGCGACGCCGTGCGCACCAACTTCGCCGCGCACATGTACAACCGCGTGTTCGCGAAGCTCGGGCGCCATCCGCGCATGGTGGAGCCCGTCAGGCAGATCTTCGGCGAGGACGTCTACATGCACCAGTTCAAGGTCAACGGCAAGATGGCCTTCGACGGCGACGTCTGGCAATGGCACCAGGACTACGGCACCTGGAAGAACGACGACCACATGCCCGAGCCGCGCGCCATGAACATCGCGATCTTCCTCGGCGAGGTCAACGAGTTCAACGGCCCGCTGATGTTCATCCCGGGCAGCCACAAGCTCGGCGTCATCGACGCGCAGCACGACACCTCGACCACCAGCTACCCCCTGTGGACCATCACCCACGACACCATCCGCAAGCTGGTCGGGCGCGGCGGCATCGTCGCGCCCAAGGGACCGGCGGGCTCGATGATCCTGTTCCACTCCTGCCTGGTGCACGCGTCGACGTCCAACCTGTCGCCCTGGGACCGCGTCAACGTGTACCTGAGCCTGTGCGCGGTGTCGAACCACATCCGCCGCTTCAAGCGGCCCGAGTACATCGCGCACCGCGACTTCACGCCGATCGCCTGCCTGCCGGACGACTGCCTGCTCAAGGACTACGACGTGGCGCTGCCATGGGAAAAGGGCACGCCCGAAGAAGCGCTCAAGCCGCTGGCCGCGTGAGGGGCCCGGCATGAACCTTTACGCCAAGCTGCGCGGCCTCGAGGCGCAGGGCAAGCCGCTGCGCGTCGGGCTGATCGGCGCCGGCAAGTTCGGCGCGATGTACCTCGCGCAGGTGCCGAAGACGCCGGGCCTGCACCTGGCCGGCATCGCGGACCTCTCGCCAGCCAACGCGAAAGCCAGCCTGCAGCGCGTCGGCTGGAAGGCCGTGCGCTATGCCGCACCCAGCCTCGATGCCGCGTTCTCCTCCGGGCTGACGCATGTCGGCGATGACTGGCAGGCGCTCGTCGCGCATCCGATGATCGACATCGTCGTCGAGGCGACGGGGCACCCGATCGCCGCCGTCGAGCACGCGCTCGCCGCCTTCCGCAACGGCAAGCACGTCGTCATGGTCACGGTCGAGGCCGATGCGATGTGCGGGCCGCTGCTCGCGCGCCGCGCGCAGGAGGCCGGCGTCGTCTACAGCCTCGCCTACGGCGACCAGCCCGCGCTGATCTGCGACCTCGTCGACTGGGCGCGCGCTTCCGGGTTCAACGTCGTCGCGGCCGGCCGCGGGCACAAGTGGCTGCCGCACTTCGCGCAGTCGACGCCGGAGACGGTCTGGGGCCATTACGGGCTTACGCCCGAGCAGGCGAAGACCGGGGGGCTGAACCCCAAGATGTTCAATTCCTTCCTGGACGGATCGAAGCCCGCCATCGAGAGCACGGCGGTGTGCAACGCCACCGGCCTCACGCCCGCGCCGCAGGGCCTGCTGTTCCCGCCCGCGAGCATCGACGACATCCCCAACGTCATGCGCCCGGCCGCCGAGGGCGGCCAGCTGCACCACAAGGGACAGGTCGAGGTCATCTCTTCGCTGGAAAAGGACGGCCGCGTCATCCCCTACGACATCCGCTTCGGCGTGTTCGTCGTGTTCGAGGGCGAGACGGAGTACATCCGCAACTGCTTCAGGGAATACATGGTGCGCACGGACACCTCCGGTCGCTACGCCTGCCTGTACAAGCGCTGGCACCTGATCGGGCTGGAAGTGGGCATCTCGGTGGCATCCGTGGGCCTGCGCGGCGAGCCCACCGGCGCGCCGACGGGCTTCCGGGCCGACGTCGTCGCCACCGCCAAGCGCGACCTCGGGGCCGGCGAGACCCTGGACGGCGAAGGCGGCTACACCGTCGTGGGCAGGCTGACGCCGGCAGAGACATCGCTGAAGATCGGCGCGCTGCCGCTCGGGCTGGCACACGACGTCAGGCTGCTTCATCCCGTCGCCGCCGGCCAGCCGGTGCGCTGGACCGACGTGGTCGTGGACGAAACGCTGCCCGCGGTGAAGCTGCGCCGGCAGATGGAATCCCAGCCCGCACCCGGGCGGGAAACCGAGAAGGCCGCCTGACTCCGCACCGGGCCGATCCGGGAAACCGGCTCGCCGCCCGCCCCGGCCTTCTACGCGATGTTCGGAGCGGTGGCTGGACTCGTCGCTTCGCCGTTCGCGGTCGACCGCCATCGCGAACCGCGGCTGCCGGCGACCCATCGACAAGGAAAGGAAAAACATGAGCACCAGCGTCCGTTCTATGCTTGCGGTTGGCGCCGTCGCCGTGTTCCTGGCCGGCGCCCTGGCCGGAGGCTACGTCGCCTCCGCAGACACGGGAGACAAAGCCATGCGGGTCGTGCGCATCTACACCGGCGCGGACAACCAGTCGCACTTCGAGGACATCGACGTCCCCCTGAAGGACGCGGGCAAGATCGGATTCATGTCGGAGCGCATGAAAGCCACCGGCATCGTGTTCCGGGAAACCGGC
The DNA here is from genome assembly GCA_036274775.1 of Burkholderiales bacterium. GTDB lineage: Bacteria > Pseudomonadota > Gammaproteobacteria > Burkholderiales > JACQAP01 > JACQAP01. The sequence goes on from DASUFB010000029.1 coordinate 11,730, forward strand.
GGCGACTACAACTACGCGTTCCACACGGCGCCGCGGCGCCAGTACGTCGTGAACCTCGAGGGCGAGGTCGAGATCGAGGTCGGCGACGGCACGAAGCGCATCCTGCGCGCGGGCGACGTCCTGCTCGCCGAGGACACGACCGGGCGGGGGCACATCAGCCGCGCCGTGAACGGCAAACCGCGCCGGTCGCTGTTCATCACGCTCGACTAGCGGGCGCCGCCCCCGCTCAGGCCTTGCGCCGCGGTGCGCGCTTTTTCGCGCCCGCGGCAACGGGCGGCGCGGCCGCGGGCGCCGTGGACAGCGGCAGCAGGCTTTCCTTCAGCGTGCGCAGCACGAAGCTCGACTTGCTGTGGCGGATGCCGGGAATGCGGTACAGGCGCTCGCGCAGCAGGCGCTCGTAGTCGCGCGTGTCCTTGACCGCGATGCGGATGTAGTAGTCGTAGTCGCCGGACACGAGATAGGCCTCCATGACCTCCGGGATCTGCTCGAGGAGCCTGCCGAAGTCGTAGAGCGTCTCGTCGGTGTGGCTTTCCAGGGTCACCTGGACGATGACGGTTTCCGACAGGCCGATCGAATGCGGGTTGACCCGCACGGTGTAGCCCTCGACCACGCCCTCGCTTTCCATGCGCTTGATGCGCGACCAGCACGGCGTGGCGGACAGGCCGACCTTCTCGCTGATCACCTGCAGGCTGGCGCGGGCGTCTTCCTGCAGGACTTTCAGGATCGCCAGATCGAATTTATCTACGTTCATTCTTTCAATTACCAACAGTAAAGAAAATTATTCCGATATTACTGCATAAGACCGGAAAATAAGATGCCTTTTCCGGGAGGCGCCGCGTACGATGCCTTCCCATGAGCAACCTCGCCGTCCCGCCGGCCACGACGCCGTCCCTTCCCGACAGCAGCCCTGCCACGAGCGGGGCGCAGTCGCTGCTCGATACCCTCGCGGCGCTGGATGTGGACACGATCTTCGGCTACCCAGGCGGGGCGGTGCTGCCGGTGTACGACGCGCTGCACGCGGAACGCCGCATCCGCCACGTGCTGGTCCGCCATGAGCAGGCCGCGGTTCACGCGGCGGAAGGTTATGCGCGCTCGACCGGCAAGCCCGGCGTGGTGCTCGTGACCTCCGGCCCAGGCGTGAGCAACACCATCACGGGCCTGCTCGACGCGATGTGCGATTCCGTCCCGGTGGTCTGCATCAGCGGCCAGGTGGCGACCGGCGCGATCGGCACCGACGCCTTCCAGGAATGCGACGCGCTGGGCCTGTCCCGCCCCGTCACGAAATGGAACGCGCAGATCCGCCACGCCGGCCAGGTCGAAGCGCTGGTCCGCAAGGCATTCCGGGTGGCCACCGGCGGCCGGCCCGGCCCCGTTCTCCTGGATTTTCCCAAGGACGTGCAGCAGGCCGTGTTCACGCGGACGCCGCAACGCAACGACGAGGAACCCGGGTCCCGCCTCAAGGCGCCGTGCCGGGGCCGCGTGCGCGAGGCGGCCGAGCTGCTGAAGCAGGCACGTCGCCCGGTTTTCTACGGCGGCGGCGGTCTCGTCAATTCCGGCATGCAGGCCTGCGAGGCGTTCACGCGCCTGGCGCGCCGCGCCGGCGCGCCCGTCACCCTCACCCTGATGGGGCTGGGCGCCTATCCTGCGTCCGACCGGCAGTTCCTGGGCATGCTCGGCATGCATGGCACCCTGGAAGCCAACCTCGCCATGCACGAGGCCGACCTCGTGGTGTGCGCCGGCGCGCGCTTCGACGACCGCGTGACCGGCAAGGTCAGCGAATTCTGCCCGCGCGCGAAATTCATCCATCTCGACATCGACGCCTCGTCGATCAACAAGGTGGTCAGGGCCGACGTGCCCATCGTCGGCGACTGCCTGGCATCGCTCGACGCCCTGCTCCGCGAGCTGGACGGCCATGCCTTCGAGGCCGGCCGCCTGGATGGCTGGTGGAAAGCGATCGACGGCTGGCGTGCCGAGGATTGCCTCGGGTTCGAGCCCCGCGAAGACCGCATCGTGCCGCAGCAACTGATGCAATCGCTGCGGCAAGCCCTGGCCGGACGCGACGCGATCGTGTCGACCGACGTCGGCCAGCACCAGATGTGGGCCGCGCAATACCTGCGCTTCGACCGGCCGAACCGCTGGCTGACCTCCGGCGGCGCCGGCACCATGGGCTACGGCCTGCCGGCCGCCATCGGCGCGCAGGTCGGCCATCCCGGCCGGCTGGTCGTGTGCGTGAGCGGCGACGCCTCGGTGCTGATGAACCTGCAGGAATTGTCCACCGCGGCCCAGCACCGCACGCCGGTGAAGGTCGTGCTGTGCAACAACGGCTACATGGGCATGGTGCGCCAGTGGCAGGAGCTCAACCATGGCGGCCGCTACAGCCACAGCTACACCGAAGCGTTGCCGGACTTCGTCGCCGTCGCCAGGGGATTCGGCTGGAACGCGCGCCGCGTGTCCGATCCGGCCGGGCTCGACGCCGCGCTCGCCGCATGCCTGGCCAGCGACGGGCCGTTTTTCCTCGACGTGGCTGTTGCAGCGCAGGAAAACTGTTTCCCGATGATCGCCGCGGGGAGCGGGCACCACGAAGTCATGCTGGACGCGGGCACGACCTATCCCCCGCGTCCGGCTTGAGATTTAAACTGCGCGCGGGGCGACCGGTCCAACGCTCAGGTGAGAAGGCGCCGCCCTACCCGGTGCGGCAGGCCTTGCCGTCGAATTCCCACGAGGAGTAGGGCATGCGTCAGGTAACACTGGAGGACAAGTACGTATCGGACCGCGACCGCGTCTACCTGACCGGCATCCAGGCCCTGGTGCGCCTGGCGCTGGTGCAACGCCGGCGTGACGTCGCCGCCGGCCTGAACACGGCCGGGTTCATTTCCGGCTATCGCGGATCGCCGCTCGGCGGCCTCGACGAAGCGTTGTGGAAGGCGGCCAAGCACCTCGAGGCCCACCACGTCAAGTTCCAGCCCGGGGTCAACGAGGAGCTCGCCGCCACGGCGGTCTGGGGCTCGCAGCAGGTCGACAAGATCGGCGAGTCGAAGTACGACGGCGTGTTCGCGCTCTGGTACGGCAAGGGCCCGGGCGTGGACCGCTGCGGCGACGTGTTCAAGCACATGAATTTCGCCGGCACGTCGAGGCACGGCGGCGTGCTGCTGGTCGCTGGCGACGACCACGGCGCTTATTCCTCCACGCTGCCGCACCAGAGCGACCACCTGTTCTCCGCGTCGATGATCCCGGTGCTGTATCCCTGCAACGTGCAGGAATACATCGAGCTCGGCCTGCACGGCTGGGCGATGTCGCGCTTCTCGGGGTGCGCCGTGGGATTCAAGGCGCTCGCCGACACGGTGGAATCGTCGGCCTCGATCGACGCGGACCCGTTCAGGGTGAAGACGCTGGTGCCCGCCGACTTCGTCATGCCGGAGGGCGGGCTCAATTTCCGGCTGTCGAACGACCCGCTCGGCCTGCAGGCGCGCAAGCAGGAGGCGCTGATGCAGGACTACAAGATCTACGCGGCGATGGCGTATGCGCGCCTGAACCACGTCAACCGCACCACCATCGATTCGCCCAGGGCGAGGCTGGGCATCATCGCCTCCGGCAAGTCCTACATGGACGTGCTGGAAGCCCTGGAGGAGCTCGGCATCACCGAGGAAAACGCCGCGCAGATCGGCATCCGCGTTTTCAAGGTGTCGATGCCCTGGCCGCTCGAGCCCGACGGCGTGCGCGAATTCTCCCGGGGCCTCGAGGAGATCCTCGTGGTCGAGGAGAAGCGCCAGGTGGTGGAGTACCAGCTGAAAGAGCAGCTCTACAACTGGCATCCCGACGTGCGCCCGCGCGTCATCGGCAAGTTCGACGACCAGGGCGAGTGGGTGCACCCGCGCGGCGAATGGCTGCTGCCGGCCAAGGCGGACTTCTCGATCGCGCAGATCGCGCGCGTCATCGCCGGGCGCATCGCGCGCTTCCACCAGAGCGACCTGATCAAGGCGCGGCTCGCCTTCCTCGAGGCCAAGGAGGCGGTGCTGAAGAAGGCGGTCAGCACGCCGCCGCGCCCGGCCTATTACTGCTCGGGCTGCCCGCACAACACCTCGACCAAGGTGCCCGAGGGCAGCTTCGCGCTGGCCGGCATCGGCTGCCACGTGATGGCGACCGCGATCTACCCCGAGCACAACAAGACCACCTGCCAGATGGGCGGCGAAGGCGCGCCGTGGATCGGCCAGGCGCCGTTCTCGAAGGTGCCGCACGTGTTCGCGAACCTGGGCGACGGCACCTACTTCCACTCCGGCCACCTCGCGATCCGCGCCGCGCTGGCGGCGAACGTCAACATCACCTACAAGATCCTCTACAACGACGCGGTCGCCATGACCGGCGGCCAGCCGGTCGACGGGCCGATCTCGGTGCACCGGATCGCGCAGCAGATGGCGGCCGAAGGCGTCGAGCGCATCGCGCTGGTGACGGAGGACCTCGCGCGCTACGCGGACCGCTCCCGGCTGCCGGCGCTGGTGACGCTGCACGACCGCAGGGACATGGAGGCCGTGCAGCGCGAGCTGCGCGAGGTGCAGGGCGTGTCGGTGCTGATCTACGACCAGACCTGTGCCGCGGAAAAGCGCCGCCGCCGCAAGAAGGGCGAATACCCGAAGGCGACGCAGCGCGTGTTCATCAACGAGGCCGTCTGCGAAGGCTGCGGCGACTGCGGCGTGCAGTCGAACTGCACCTCCATCCTGCCGGTGGAGACCGAGTTCGGCCGCAAGCGCGCCATCGACCAGTCCTCCTGCAACCAGGACTATTCCTGCGTAAAGGGCTTCTGCCCGAGCTTCGTGACCGTGGAGGGCGGCACGCCCAGGAAATCCCGCGCGGCCAGGCAGGCCGCGGCGCCGGCCGGGCCGCTGCCGGCAGCCGCGGTCGCCGAGCTGAAGGGCCCGCCGTACAACATCCTGATCACCGGCATCGGCGGCACCGGCGTCATCACCATCGGCGCGCTGCTGGGCATGGCCGCGCACCTCGAGGGCAAGGGCACTTCCGCGCTCGACATGACCGGCATGTCGCAGAAGAACGGCGCCGTCACCTCGCACGTGCGCATCGCGCGCTCCCCCGATGATATCCGCGCGCAGCGCATCGCCACCGGCGAGGCCGACCTGGTCCTCGGCTGCGACATGCTGACCGCCGGCGCCCACGACGCGATCTCCAAGACCCGCCCGGGCCGCACGGTCGCCGTCATCAACACCCACCAGCAGCCGCCCGGGCAGTTCGCGCAGAATCCGGACTGGCAGTTCCCGGCCGCAGACATCCGCGCGCTCATCGAGGAGTCGGTCGGCGGCCGTGCGCATTTCCTGGACGCCACCCGGATCGCCACCGCGTTGATGGGGGATTCGATCGCCACCAACCTGTTCATGCTCGGCTATGCCTTCCAGAAGGGGCTGATCCCGCTGCAGGAGGAATCCCTCCTCATGGCCATCGAGCTGAACGGCGTGGCCGTCGAATCGAACAAGCAGGCCTTCGAGTGGGGCCGCCGTGCAGGCGTCAGCCTGGAGCAGGTCGAAAGCATCGCCCTGCCGGCCAGGCCCGTCGTGGTGCAGATGCCGCAGAACCTGGAGGCCACCATCCGCCGGCGCGCGGCCTTCCTGACCGGATACCAGAACGCGGCCTACGCCAGGCGCTACGAGGATTTCGTGGCGAAGGTGCGCCAGACCGAGGCCGCGCTCGGTGCGGGCGACGCGCTCGCCAGGGCGGTCGCGCGCAACCTGTTCAAGCTCATGGCCTACAAGGACGAGTACGAGGTCGCGCGGCTGTACGCCGACGGCGAGTTCGAGAAGCGGCTGAAGGCGGCGTTCGAGGGCGATTTCACGGTGTCCTACCACCTCGCGCCGCCGCTCGTCGCGAGACGCGACGCCCGGGGCCGGCTCGTCAAGTCGCGCTACGGCGCGTGGATGAAGCCGGCCTTCGCCGCGCTCGCGCGCCTGAAGGGGCTGCGCGGCAGCGCGCTGGACCCGTTCGGCTACACGCGCGAGCGCCGGACCGAGCGCGGGATGATCCGCGACTACGAGGCGCTGGTCCTGGAGCTGCTGCAGGGCCTGTCGCCGAAGAACCACCGCCTCGCGGTCGAGCTGGCGTCGCTGCCGGAGCGCATCCGCGGCTTCGGCCACGTCAAGGAGCGCAGCATCGCGCTGGTCGCCGCGGAACGCGAGAAGCTGCTGCGGCAGCTGCGCCAGGGCGGCGTCAGCCTGGCCGCCTGAGCGGCGGGTTCCCGGCCGGATTTGCGCTAAGGTTCCGGAAACAACACACTACGTTCCCCGGCACCGCCGGGGAACCCTGCAGGGAGCGAGAACCATGACCGATTTGAGCCAGCAGCCGGCCGCGCAGAAGGAACGGGTCGGCGGCAAGATCCGCTTCGTCACCGCGGCGAGCCTGTTCGACGGCCACGACGCCTCGATCAACATCATGCGCCGCATCCTGCAGGCAAGCGGCGTCGAGGTCATCCATCTCGGGCACAACCGGTCCGTGGACGAGGTCGTCAACGCGGCGATCCAGGAGGACGTGCAGGGCGTGGCAATCTCCTCCTACCAGGGCGGCCACGTCGAATACTTCAAGTACGCGATCGACCTGCTGAAGGAGCGCGGCGGCGGCCACATCAAGGTATTCGGCGGCGGCGGCGGGGTCATCGTGCCCCACGAGATCGAGGAGCTGCACGCGTACGGCGTCGCGCGCGTCTACTCTCCGGAAGACGGCGCGAAGATGGGCCTGCAGGGCATGATCGACGACATGATCCGCACCGCGGGCCGCAACCTCGCCGCGGAGCTGCCCGCCGGCCTCGACGACGTCTTCCGCGGCGACACCCGCGCGCTGGCCCGCGTCATCACCGCCCTGGAGAACGGGACCCTGCCCGAAGCGATGCGCAAGCAGCTCGCCGCGCGCGCCACGGAGAACGACGCCGTGCCCGTGCTGGGCATCACCGGCACCGGCGGCTCCGGCAAGTCCTCGCTGACCGACGAGCTGATCCGGCGCCTGCGCATCGACCAGGAGGACGGCCTGAAGATCGCGGTCATCGCCGTGGACCCGTCGCGGCGCAGGACCGGCGGCGCGCTGCTCGGCGACCGCATCCGCATGAACGCGATCAACCACCCGAACGTCTACATGCGCTCGCTCGCCACGCGCGACGCCGGCAGCGAGATCTCGGCCTGCCTGCCGGAAGTGGTGGCCGCCTGCAAGTGCGCCGGCTTCGACCTCGTGCTGGTGGAAACCTCCGGCATCGGCCAGGGCGACGCGGCCATCGTGCCGCACGTCGACCTGTCGCTGTACGTCATGACGCCGGAGTTCGGCGCCGCCAGCCAGCTCGAGAAGATCGACATGCTGGACTTCGCCGATTTCGTGGCCATCAACAAGTTCGACCGTCGCGGCGCGCAGGATGCGCTGCGCGACGTGCGCAAGCAGATGCAGCGCAACCGCAGCGCCTTCGGCGCCGCGCCGGACGCGATGCCGGTGTTCGGCACCATCGCGTCGCGGTTCAACGACGACGGCGTCACCGCGCTCTACCAGGCCATCGCCGGCGAGCTGAAGGCGCGCGGCCTCAGGGCCGGGGACGGCAAGCTGCCACCGGTCGCGGCCAAGGCATCCTCCGGCCAGAACGTCATCGTGCCGCCGGCGCGCACCCGCTACCTCGCGGAGATCGCCGGGACGGTGCGCGCCTACCACTCCGACGTCGCGAAGCAGACGAAGCTCGCGCGCGAGCGCCAGCAGCTGCGCGAGGCGCAGCGCATGCTGGACGCGGCCAGGAAATCGTCGTCCGACCTCGAGCCGCTGATCGAGCAGCGCGACCAGGCGCTGAGCGCCGGGGCCAGGGCGCTTCTGGAGGACTGGCCGCGCGTGCGCCAGGCCTATTCCGGCGACGAGCAGGTCACCAGGGTGCGCGACCGCGAGATCCGCACGGCGCTGAAGACCGTGTCGCTGTCGGGCACCAAGGTGCCCAAGGTCGCGCTACCGAAATTCGAGGACGACGGCGAGATGCTGAAGTGGCTCATGCGCGAGAACCTGCCGGGCTACTTCCCGTACACGGCCGGCGTGTTTCCGTTCAAGCGCGAGAACGAGGATCCCACGCGCATGTTCGCGGGCGAGGGCGATCCGTTCCGCACCAACGCGCGCTTCAAGTTCCTGTCGCGCGACATGCCGGCCAAGCGGCTGTCGACCGCGTTCGACTCGGTGACGCTGTACGGCTTCGATCCGAACGAACGGCCGGACATCTACGGCAAGGTCGGCAACTCGGGCGTGTCCATCGCCACGCTCGACGACATGAAGGTGCTGTACTCCGGCTTCGACCTGTGCGACCCGGCGACCTCGGTGTCCATGACCATCAACGGCCCGGCGCCGACCATCCTCGCGATGTTCGTGAACACCGCGATCGACCAGCAGGTCGACAAGTTCGCGGCCCAGCACGGCCGCCGGCCCAACGAGCAGGAGATCGCGAAGATCCGCGCCTGGGCGCTGGAGAACGTGCGCGGCACGGTGCAGGCGGACATCCTCAAGGAGGACCAGGGCCAGAACACCTGCATCTTCTCGACCGAGTTCTCGCTGAAGGTCATGGGCGACATCCAGGAGTACTTCGTGAAGAACCGGGTGCGCAACTTCTACTCGGTGTCGATCTCCGGCTACCACATCGCCGAGGCCGGCGCGAACCCGATCTCGCAGCTCGCCTTCACGCTGTCCAACGGCTTCACCTTCGTGGAGGCCTACCTCGCGCGCGGCATGGACATCGACGACTTCGCGCCGAACCTGTCCTTCTTCTTCTCCAACGGCATGGACCCGGAGTACACCGTCCTCGGGCGCGTCGCGAGGCGCATCTGGGCCACGACCATGAAGAACAGGTACGGCGCCAACGAGCGCAGCCAGAAGCTCAAGTACCACGTGCAGACGTCGGGCCGCTCGCTGCACGCGCAGGAGATCGCCTTCAACGACATCCGCACCACGCTGCAGGCGCTGATCGCGATCTACGACAACTGCAACTCGCTGCACACCAACGCCTACGACGAGGCCATCACCACCCCGACCGCCGAATCCGTGCGGCGCGCGCTCGCGATCCAGCTCGTCATCAACCGCGAGTGGGGCCTGGCGAAGAACGAGAACCCGAACCAGGGCTCGTTCGTCATCGAGGAGCTCACCGACCTGGTCGAGGAGGCCGTGCTGCAGGAATTCGAGCGCATCTCCGAGCGCGGCGGCGTGCTCGGCGCGATGGAGACCGGCTACCAGCGCGGCAAGATCCAGGAAGAATCGATGTACTACGAGCACAGGAAGCACGACGGCTCCTACCCGATCATCGGCGTGAACACCTTCCGCAACCCGGATGCGACCGAGGCCGGCGGCAGCATCCCCCTGCAGCGCTCGACAGACGAGGAGAAGAAGAGCCAGATCAGTCGGCTGCGGGAGTTCCAGGCGCGCAACGCCGCGCAGGCGCCCGCGGCGCTGGCGAAGCTGCGCCAGACCGTCATCGACAACGGCAACGTGTTCGCCGAGCTGGTCAACGCGGTGCAGGTGTGCTCGCTCGGCCAGATCACCGACGCGCTGTTCGAGGTCGGCGGCCAGTACCGGCGCAGCATGTAGGGCCCGGGTATCATTCGCACCACGGAAACCAGGAAACCGCGGAGCCGCCCATGCCGGATGCCCCATTACCGGACGAACTGAAACTGCCCAGCTTCCGCCTCGACGGGAAGGTGGCCCTGGTCACCGGCGCCGGCCGCGGGCTGGGCGCCGCGATCGCCGTGGGCTTCGCACAATCCGGCGCCGAGGTCGTGCTGCTCGGCCGCACGCGCCAGCACCTCGACGACCTGTTCCGCCAGGTCACCTCGGCCGGCGGCAGGGCGAAGGTCTGTGCCTGCGACGTCACCAACGACGCCGCCGTGCGCCGCGCCATCGGCGCGCTGCCGGCGCTGGACATCGTGGTCAACAACGCCGGGACCAATTTCCCGGAGCCCTTCGTCGACGTTCCCGACGAGCACCTCGACGCCATGCTCGCCCTCAACGTGCGCGCGTACTTCGTGGTCGCGCAGGCCGGCGTGCGCAAGATGCTCGAGCACCCGGAGCGCGGCCGCATCGGCGGCGTCGTGCTCAACGTCTCGTCGCAGATGGGGCACGTCGGGTCGCCCAACCGCACCGTCTATTGCATGACCAAGCACGCCGTCGAGGGGCTGACCAAGGCCATGGCGGTCGAATTGGCGCCGCGGGGCATCCGCGTGAACAGCATCGGCCCGACCTTCACGGACACGCCGCTCGTGCGGCGCATCGTCGACACGCCGGAGAAGCGCGAGTTCATCACCTCGCGCATTCCCATGGGCACGCTGTGCCGCGTCGAGGACATCATGGCGGCTGCGGTCTACCTGGCCTCCCCGGCCGCCGCGATGATCACCGGCACGCACCTGCTGGTCGACGGCGGCTGGACCGCCCAGTAGCGCGGGCCGATACACGCAATCCAGGGAGAAACGCCATGCCGGAGCTGCAGTTGAACCACGTGAACATTCCCGCGCGGGATCCCGATGGGCTCGTGCGCTGGTATGCGGAGACCCTCGGCCTGCGGGCCGACGGCAACAAGGCCCGCGGCCCAGGCGTGCTGCTCGTCTTCAAGCCGGGCGAGCCGGTCAGGCGCGCGCCGGAGCTGCACCTCGGCTTCCAGGTGCCGGGCAACGCCAAGCTCGCCGAATGGGCGCACAAGTTCGGCGCGACGATCAGCAAGGGCGAGGAATTCAACACGTTCCAGGTCCTCGACCCGGAGGACAACTGCCTGGAAATCTATTGCGCCAAAGACAGTTGAGGCGCCGCGGGCAGCTGACGCGCGGGACATCGACGAACGGGGGAGGAGCCATGACCAGCCTGAAGAGAACGATCCTGTATTCCTGTGCGATCGTGTTTGCCGCCGGCGCACCGGCATCGATGGCCGCGGACGGCGAGGATGCGCTGCTCGAACGCGCGCAGCAGCAGTTCAAGCCGCTGCCTGCCGACGCCTCGACGCCCGGGCATCCGCTGACGCCCGAACGGGTCGCGCTCGGCCGCATGCTGTTCTTCGAGACGCGCGTGTCCACCGACGGCAAGGGCAGCTGCGGCGGCTGCCACAACCCCTTCCTGTACGGCACCGACGCGCTGCCGCGCTCGGTCGGCATCGGCGGCAAGGTCATCCCGCGCAACGCGCCGACCGTGTTCAACACGGCGCTGCAGTTCCTGCAGCACTACGGCGGCAACCGCGCCGACGTCGAGGAACAGGCCGTCAAGGCGCTCATCAGTCCGCTCGCCTACGGCAACGCGGATTTCGCGGCCGCCGAGGCGCGCCTGCGCGCGCTGCCCTACCGGCACATGTTCGAGAAGGCCTTCCCGGGCGAGGCAGAGCCCGTCACCGCCAAGAACTGGGGCGCCGCCGTCGGCGCCTACGAGCGCACGCTGCTCACGCCGGCGCCTTTCGACGACTACCTGAAGGGCGACAAGGCGGCGCTCTCCGCCCAGGCCAGGCAGGGCCTCGACAAGTTCATGTCCTACGGCTGCTCCGGCTGCCACAACGGCGTGACCGTCGGCGGCCAGATGTTCCAGAAGTTCGGGCTCACGCAGAACTACTGGGAGCTGACCGGCAGCCAGGAGATCGACCTGCTCAAGGGCCGCGACAAGGGCAGGTTCCAGGACACCAAGAACGAGGCCGACGCCTTCATCTTCAAGGTCCAGCAGCTGCGCAACGTGGCCGTGACGCCGCCGTACTTCCATGACGGCTCGGTGGCCGAGCTCGGCGACGCGATCCGCATCATGGGCAAGCTGCAGCTCGGCCGCGACCTGTCGGCCGGCGACATCGCCGACATCAAGGCCTTCCTGGAGAGCCTGACGGGGACGGTTCCCGAGCAGTTCGCAGCGGTGCCGTCCCTGCCGGCGGCACCCTACAGGCACTGAGGGCCGGCGCACCGCGGCCGGCGGCCCGAAGCTCATCCATCCCGAGCCCGGCAAAACGGGCAAATCGCGGCAGCGCCGGCCGGCCGGATGCGGCGCGAGACAGGCGCTCGCGAAGATGATACAAAGGCCGCAGCCTGCGGCGGTCCCGCCGCGGCCCCCAAAGCCATAACGACGGAGGAGCACGCGTGGCGCAAGCCGACACGGGCGGCGGGAGCGCCGACACCTTCCCCCGGCTGCTGCTGCGGCACGCCCGCACGCAGGGCCGGCGCACGGCCATGCGCGAGAAGGACCTCGGCATCTGGCAAAGCTGGACCTGGTCGCAGGTCGCCAACGAGGTGCGCGCGGCTGCCTGCGGGCTCGCCGCGAACGGCTTCCGGCGCGGCATGAATCTCGCGATCATCGGCGACAACCGCCCGCGCCTGTACTGGTCGTTCGCCGCGGCGCAATGCCTGGGCGGCGTGCCGGTGCCGGTGTATCAGGATGCGGTCGCCGACGAGATGCTGTTCGTGCTGGAAAACGCCGGCGTCGAATACGCGATCGTCGAGGACCAGGAGCAGGTCGACAAGCTGCTGGAGATCCTGCCGCGCTATCCGCGCCTGAAGCGCATCTTCTACGACGATCCGCGCGGCATGCGCCACTACACCCAGCCCCAGCTCGGCGCCTACGATGCGCTGCGCCAGGCGGGTCGCGAGTTCGACCGCGCCGACCCGGGCTTCTTCGAGCGCTGCGTCGAGGAAGGACGCGCCGGGGATACCTGCGTCATCCTGTACACGTCGGGAACGACCAGCAAGCCCAAGGGCGTGTGCCATTCCCACGCGAGCTTCATCGCCGCGGCGCGCGGCGACGTCGCCTTCGACGGTTTCGGCCCGGCGGACGAGGTGCTGTCCTACCTGCCGATGGCCTGGGTCGGCGACCACCTGTTCTCCTATGCGCAGGCGCTGGTCGCAGGATTCACGGTCAATTGCCCGGAATCGTCGGAAACGGCGATGAACGATCTGCGCGAAATCGGACCGACTTATTACTTCGCGCCGCCGCGGATTTTCGAAAACCTGCTGACCACGGTGATGATCCGCATGGAGGACGCCTCCCGCATCAAGCGGGGCCTGTTCCATTACTTCATGGACGTGGCGAGGCGCTGCGGCATGCAGATCATGGACGGCAAGCCGGTCCCGTTTGCCGATCGGGTGCGCTACCTGCTCGGCGACCTGCTCGTCTACGGTCCCTTGCGCAACGTCCTCGGCATGAGCCGGCTGCGGGTGGCCTACACCGGAGGCGCCGCGATCGGACCCGACCTGCACCGCTTCTATCGTTCGATCGGCATCAATCTCAAGCAGTTGTACGGCCAGACCGAGACCGCGGTTTACGTCTGCAAACAGCCCAATGGGGAAGCGCGGCTCGATACCGTCGGGCGGCCCTTGCCGGGAGTCGACATAAAGATCACCGGGGCCGGTGAAATCTGGGTCAAGACTCCGGGTCTGCTCAAGGAGTACTACAAGAGCCCGGACGCCATGGCTGAATCGATTTCACCCGACGGCTATTTCATGACGGGCGACGCCGGCTTTTTCGACAGCCACGGACATCTCAAGGTCATCGACCGTGCCAGGGACGTCGGCAAGCTCAACGACGAGACCCTGTTCGCGCCGCAATTCCTGGAAAACAAGCTCAAATTCTTTCCTTATATCAAGGAGGCGGTCTGCTTCGGCGACCGGCGCGACATGGTCTGTGCCTTGCTCAATATCGACATGCAGGCGGTGGGCAATTGGGCGGAGCGGCGCGGGCTGGCCTACGCGGGCTATGTCGATCTTGCCGGCAAGCCCGACGTATACGCGCTGCTGCAGGAGTGCGTGGAAGCGGTCAATGCCGATCTCGCACAGGAAGCCCACCTCGCGGGATCCCAGGTCAGGCGTTTTCTGGTCCTGCACAAGGAACTCGACGCCGACGATGACGAGCTGACCCGCACGCGAAAGGTCCGGCGAGTCTTCATCGCGCAAAAATACGAGTCGATGGTCTCCGCGCTCTACGGCGGCCAGGACCGCTGCATCGTCGAAACCGAGGTGAAATTCGAGGACGGCCGGTCGGGTAAGATCCGGGCCGATGTACAGATTCGCGACGCCCGGACCTATCCGGCCGCCGGTGCGAGGGTAGCATGACGCCGCATGGTCGAGCATTCGGCGAGCCGGTCCTGGCCGTGGACAATATCTCGCTCGCGTTCGGCGGCGTCAAGGCGCTGTCCGACGTAAGTTTTCACGTCCGGGAGCGGGAGATCCTCGCCATCATCGGCCCCAACGGCGCGGGCAAGAGTTCGATGCTCAACGTCATCAACGGCGTTTATCGTCCGCAGAAGGGCACCATCCGCTTTTTCGGCGAGGCGCACCACAACATAGATACCCATGAGGCCGCGGCGCAAGGGATTGCGCGTACCTTCCAGAATCTGGCGCTGTTCAAGGGCATGAACGTACTCGATAACATCATGACCGGGCGCAATCTGCGCATGAAAGCGGGGCTGCTCGCGCAGGCGATGCGCTTCGGGCCGGCCGAGCGCGAAGAACTCGAGCATCGCGCGGCGGTCGAGCGCATCATCGATTTTCTCGAGATCCAGGCCTACCGCAAGACGCCGGTCGGACGGCTGCCGTACGGCTTGCAGAAACGCGTCGACCTGGGCCGGGCTCTGGCAATGGAACCGCGCCTGCTGCTGCTCGACGAACCGATGGCCGGCATGAACGTCGAGGAGAAGCAGGACATGTGCCGCTTCATCCTCGACGTCAACGACGAGTTCGGCACGACCATCGTGCTGATCGAGCACGACATGGGCGTGGTCATGGACCTTTCGGACCGCGTGATCGTGCTCGACTACGGCAGGAAGATCGGGGACGGCACCCCGGACGAGGTGCGCGGCACCCAGGCGGTGATCGACGCCTACCTCGGCGTGAAACATTGAAACCGACGCTCGCGTCATGAAACGGCACCTTCCCGTCATGATCCTGTGCACGGCGCTCGTCGCCGGACTGGCCGCGCCGCTCGCGACCGGCGCGAGCGCGCCGGGGTTCTACATGGAAGTGCTGTTCGGCGGGCTTGCGGCGGGTGTGCTCTACTCGCTGGTGGCGCTGGGCTTCGTGCTGATCTTCAAGGCCTCGGGAGTGTTCAACTTCGCCCAGGGCTCGATGGTGCTGTTCGCCGCCCTGTCGGTGGCGCGCATGGCGGAGGTGATGCCGCTGTGGCTGGCGGCGATGCTCGGGGTGGGCGTCATGGTGCTGCTCGCGATCCTGATCGAGCGGCTGGTACTGCGCCCCCTGGTGAACCAGGAAGGCGTGGTGCTGCTGATGGCCACGCTGGGAGTATCGTATTTCCTCGACGGCTTCGGCCAGTCGGTGTGGGGCAGCGATATCTACGAGATCAACCTCGGCCTGCCCAAGGCGCCGGTGATGATCCTCGGCAACCTGTTCAAGGGCGGCATTCTGATCAACAAGGACGACGTCGCAGCGGCGGTAGTCGCGCTGCTGCTCGTGACAGCGCTCGCGCTGTTTTTCCAGAAAACCGCCACCGGGCGCGCGCTGCGCGCGGTCGCCGACGACCATCAGGCGGCGCAGTCGATCGGCATTCCGCTGAATCGCATCTGGGTCATCGTATGGTCCGTGGCCGGGATCGTGGCCGTGGTCGCGGGCATGGTCTGGGGCTCGAAGCTCGGGGTGCAGTTCTCGATTTCGCAGGTGGCACTCAAGGCCCTGCCGGTGGTCATCCTTGGGGGTTTTACCTCTATTCCGGGCGCGATCCTCGGCGGGCTGATCATCGGCGTGGGCGAGAAGATGGCCGAAATCTTCCTCGGCCCGTTGATGGTCAGGACCTTCGACCTCGCCGGGGGCGGCATAGAGAACTGGTTCGCCTACGTGCTCGCGCTTCTTTTCCTGCTGGTGCGGCCCGAGGGGCTGTTCGGCGAACGGATCATCGATCGGGTATAGGGCGAGACACCATGTTCTACAGGGAAAATGGACAGTTCAAGAGCTCCTACCGGCAGGACGAGGCACTGCTGCCCATCTTGCAGGATCGGATCTTCATGCTGGCGCTGCTCGCATTCGCTGTTGTCGGCGTTCCTTTCCTCGCCAGCGACTACCTGTTCCTGTCGATCATCAACCCGTTCCTGATCATGGCGCTCGCCGCACTTGGGCTCAACCTGCTGGTCGGCTACTGCGGGCAGATCTCGATCGGCCACGCGGCGTTCATGTCGGTGGGTGCGTATGCGGCGTACAACTTGATGCTTCGCGTGCCGAACCTCAACTTCCTGGTGGCGCTGGTGCTCGCCGGGTTGATCGCGGCGGCGGTGGGCATCCTGTTCGGCATGCCGAGCCTGCGCATCAAAGGCCTCTATCTCGCGGTCGCGACACTGGCGGCACAGTTTTTCATCGACTGGCTATTCGCCAGGGTGAAGTGGTTCACCGGCTACGAGTCTTCCGGCTCGGTTTCGACGCCGGTCCTCAGCCTGTTCGGTTGGCCCCTCGATTCTCCGGCACGAAAATACCTGTTCCTGCTCGCGGTTGTCGCCGTATTCACCCTGCTGGCAAAAAACCTGGTGCGCGGTCATATCGGCCGGGCGTGGATGGCGATCCGCGACATGGACGTCGCCGCGGAGGTGATCGGCATCCGTCCGGTGTACGCCAAGCTGACCGCCTTCGCGGTGAGTTCGTTCTACGTCGGCGTTGCCGGCGCGCTGTGGGGATTCGTCTATCTCGGCTCGTGGGAGCCGCTGGCCTTCAACATCACCGTGTCGCTGAACCTGCTGTTCATGATAATCATCGGCGGCATGGGGTCGATCCTGGGCAGCTTCTTCGGCGCGCTGTTCATCGTCGCGCTGCCGATCGTCCTCGATCGGGTCCCGGCGTGGCTTGGCGCGCCGTTGTCGACCGCGACGGCGTCGCACCTGGCGTCGATGATCTTCGGCGCGCTGATTGTGTTCTTCCTGATCGTCGAGCCGCACGGCCTTGCCAGGCTGTGGGCGATCGGCAAGGAAAAGCTGCGTCTGTGGCCGTTCCCGCATTGAGCGCGGCGGCAGGCGCGTTACGGCCCGCGGCGTGTTGACCGCGGCCAATAACTCTGAGGAGGTATGGAAGATGAACCCAGCAGCGAAATCCGGACTTCTGGCCGCCTGCGTCGGAACCGCCGCCACCATGATCCTGGTAACGGCAAGCGCCCCGGTCCTTGCACAGGCCAAAGAACAGTTCTTCCCCGAACTCGTGTACCGCACAGGTCCTTACGCCCCGAACGGCGTGCCGTTCGCCAACGGCTACAGCGACTACCTGAAATTGCTCGACGCCAGGGACGGGGGCATCAACGGCGTCAAGATCGCCTTCGAGGAGTGCGAAACCGGGTACGCGACCGACCGCGGGGTGGAATGCTACGAACGCCTGAAGGGCAAGGGCACCACTGGCGCCACCGTGTTCCAGCCACTGTCGACTGGCATCACCTTTGCGCTTACCCCCAAGGCGCCGCGCGACAAAATACCGCTGATCACCGCAGGCTACGGCCGCGCCGACTCGGTCGACGGATCGGTGTTCACGTGGAACTTCCCGCTTGGCGGCACGTACTGGGATGCAGCCGACATTCTGGTGCAGCATGTGGGCAAGAAGGAGGGCGGCCAGGCAAAGCTCAAGGGCAAGAAAATCGCCCTGGTCTACCATGACTCGCCTTACGGCAAGGAGCCGATCCCGTTGCTGCAGAAGCGTGCCGCGATGCTCGGCTTCGATCTGCTGCTCCTGCCGGTCACGCACCCGGGCGTCGAGCAATCGGCAACCTGGCTGCAGATCCGCCAGCAGCGTCCCGACTACGTCTTCCTCTGGGGCTGGGGCGTGATGAACTCCACGGCGATCAAGCAGGCGGTCGCCACCGGCTACCCGCTTGAGCAGATGTACGGTGTGTGGTGGTCCGGCGCCGAGCCCGACGTGCTGCCCGCGGGGCAAGATGCAAAGAACTACAACGCGCTCGTGTTCCTCGCGCCGGCCGGCAAGGGGAAGGTACATGAGGACATCATCAAGTATGTCTACGACAAGGGCCAGGGCAGCGGCAAGAAGGAAGACGTCGGCGAGGTGCTGTACAACCGTGGCATGGTGTCGGCGATGCTGGCCACCGAGGGTGTCAGGCGAGCCCAGCAGAAATATGGCAAGAAGCCTCTCACCGGGGAGCAGGTGCGTTGGGGCCTGGAGCACCTTTCGATCAACGAGGCGGCGATCAAGAAGCTGGGTTTCGAAGGTTTCATGGAGCCGATCCACACCAGCTGCGCCGATCACGAGGGCGCGCACAGCGCGCGTATCGAGACCTGGGACGGGACGAAATGGAACGTCACCTCCGGGGTCTACGAGTCCGACCTGAGCGTAATCCGGCCGATCATCGCCGAATCGGCCGCCAAGTACGCGGCGGAGAACAAAATCACCGCACGCGATTGTTCCGAGGAGAAGTGAGC
The DNA here is from genome assembly GCA_036274775.1 of Burkholderiales bacterium. Taxonomy (GTDB): domain Bacteria; phylum Pseudomonadota; class Gammaproteobacteria; order Burkholderiales; family JACQAP01; genus JACQAP01. Next base: position 30,076 of record DASUFB010000029.1, read on the forward strand.
GCCGTTGGAGCGGCTGCATGGGCCGACCCGAAAACCGCCAAGGAAAACCCCCGATGAGCCGCGTCCTGCTCACCGTGAACAGCATCGAGGTCATCTATGACCGCGTCATCCTGGTTCTCAAGGGGGTTTCGCTGACGGTTTCCGAAGGCGGCATCGTCGCGCTGCTCGGCGGCAACGGGGCGGGCAAGACCACGCTGCTGCGTGCGGTGTCGAACCTGCTCAAGGGCGAGCGCGGCGAGGTGACCAAAGGCTACATCGAGTACTGCGGTGAGCGTATCGACCGGCTGACGCCTTCCGACCTCGTCAAGCGTGGCATCGTGCAGGTGATGGAAGGGCGCCACTGCTTTCAGCACCTGAGCGTGGAAGATAACCTGCTCACCGGCGCCTATACGCGCGGTTCGGCGGCGCAAGTGCGCGCCGACCTGGACAAGGTGTACGCGTATTTTCCGCGCCTCAAGGCGCGGCGCCATTCCCAATCCGGCTACACCTCGGGCGGCGAGCAGCAGATGACCGCGATCGGCCGAGCGCTCATGGCGAATCCGAAGATGATCCTGCTCGACGAGCCTTCGATGGGCCTGGCCCCCCAGCTCGTCGAGGAGATCTTCGAGATCGTCAAGGACCTGAACCGCAGGGAAGCCGTGAGTTTCCTGCTCGCGGAACAGAACACCAGCATCGCGCTCAGGTATGCCGACTACGGCTTCATCCTCGAGAATGGCCGCGTGGTGATGGACGGCGAAGCCGGGACGCTCGCCGAAAACGAGGACGTGAAGGAGTTCTACCTCGGCCTGTCGACCGCCGGCCGCAAAAGTTTCCGCGACGCCAAGCATTACCGGCGGCGCAAGCGCTGGCTCGCCTGACGGCCGCCGAGTAACAAGTGGCTAGTGGCCAGTGACGCGGTCTGCACAATGCTTTATTCACTCCTCACTAGCCACTAACCACCATCCGAATGGACTATTACGACGACCTCGAAACCCGCGACCCGGAAGCGCGCGAGCGCGCGCTGTTCGCGGCGCTGCCGGGCCAGATCCGGCATGCGAAGGCCAACACGGCGTATTTCGCGCAACTGCTGCGCGACGTCGATGCCGGGGACGTGCGCGACCGCGGGGCGCTCGCGAAGCTGCCGGTCACGCGCAAGTCCGACCTGATCGCGCTGCAAAAAGCCTCGCCGCCCTTCGCCGGCATGACGGCCGTGGCCACGGGCACCCTCGGCCGCGTGTTCGCCTCCCCCGGCCCGATCTACGATCCGCAGGGTGCGCGCGGCGACTTCTGGCGCTTCGGGCGGGCGCTGTTCGCGGCCGGGTTCCGGCGCGGCGACCTCGTGCACAACACGTTTTCCTATCACTTCACGCCCGCCGGCTTCATGATGGACCTTGCGGCGCAGGCGGTCGGCTGCGCGGTCTTTCCCGCGGGCACCGGGCAGACGGAATTGCAGGTCGCGGCGATCGCCGACATGAAGCCGCAGGGCTACGCCGGCACCCCATCGTTCCTGAAGATCATCCTCGAGAAGGCCGACGAGCTGAAGGCCGACGTAGGCAGCCTGAAGAAGGCCAGCGTGTCGGGCGAAGCGCTGCTGCCAGCGGTGCGCGATGCGCTGAAGGCGCGCGGCATCGAGGTGCGCCAGAGCTACGGCACCGCTGACCTCGGCCTGATCGCCTACGAGACCGAGCCCATGGCGGGGCTGGTGGCCGACGAGGGCGTCATCGTCGAGATCCTGCGTCCCGGCACGGGCGAGCCCGTGCCCGAGGGCGAGGTCGGCGAGGTGGTCGTCACCAGCCTGAGCATCGAGTACCCGCTTGTCCGCTTCGCCACCGGCGACCTGTCCGCCATCGCGCCGGGCAGGAGCGCCTGCGGCCGCACCAACATGCGCATCAAGGGCTGGATGGGCCGCGCCGACCAGACCACCAAGGTCAAGGGCATGTTCGTGCACCCGGCACAGGTTGCGGAAGTCGTGCGCCGCCACCCGGAAATCCTGAAGGCGCGGCTCGTCGTCACGCACGACGGCCAGAAGAACGACCTGATGACCCTGCGCTGCGAAGTGCGCAGCCGCGCCGATGCGCTCGCCGCAGCCATCGCCGCGAGCCTGCGCGAGGTCGCCAAGCTGCGCGGCGAAGTGGAATTCGCCGAACCCGGCTCGCTGCCGAACGACGGCAAGGTCATCGAGGATTTGCGCAAGTACGACTAGAACTTACACCTCGACGTTGAATTTCACGGAGTCAACATGTCCCACCCCGCAAGCACCTACCCTGTCCCCAAGCTCGAAGACCTGCCCGCCGACATCCGCGACAAGATGCTGGAGGTCCAGCAGAAGGCCGGCTTCATCCCGAACGTGTTCGTCACGCTGGCGCACCGGCCGGACGAGTTCCGCGCGTTCTTCGCCTATCACGATGCGCTGATGCTGAAGCCGTCGGGCCTGTCGAAGGCGGAAAAGGAAATGATCGTGGTCGCGACCAGCGGCGTGAACCACTGCCCCTACTGCGTGATCGCGCACGGCGCGATCCTGCGCATCCACGCGAAGAACCCGCAGATCGCCGACCAGGTCGCCATCCACCACGGCAAGGCCGACCTGACGCTGCGGCAGAAGGCCATGCTGGACTTCGCCTGCAAGCTGTCGCGCACGCCGGAGGCGCTCGGCGAGGCCGACCACGAGGCCCTGCGCAGCCACGGCTTCAGCGCCGAGGACATCTGGGACATCGGCGGCATCGCGGCTTTCTTCGCGCTTTCGAACCGCATGGCCCACCTCATCGGCATGCGGCCGAACGACGAGTTCTACCTCATGGGCCGCGTGCCGCCCGCGCCCAAATGACGCAGCGCAACGTATCGGGCGGCGGAGTGGCGCGAAAGGTCGCGATGCTATAATTTTTCTCCTGTCGGATGCGGTGTCACGAGCGCCGCGGACGACCGCAACCCCACCCAAAGGTAAAGCCATGGCAGCACTTCCGGATGATGATCCGCAGGAAACCAACGAATGGCTGGACGCGCTGGACGGCGTGCTGCGGCACGAAGGCCCCGAGCGCGCCCACTACATCCTCGAGCAGCTGATCGAAAAGGCCCGCCGCTCCGGCGCCTACCTGCCGTACAGCGCGAACACGGCTTACATCAATACCATCCCGCCCGGCCAGGAGGAACGCTCGCCGGGCGACCACGAGCTCGAGCACCGCATCCGCTCGTACGTGCGCTGGAACGCCGCAGCCATGGTGCTGCGGGCAAACAAGACCTCGTCGGAGCTCGGCGGCCACATTGCGAGCTTCGCCTCCGCCGCCACGCTGTATGACGTCGGCTTCAACCATTTCTGGCATGCGCCCTCGGCGGGGCACGGCGGCGACCTCGTTTTCTTCCAGGGGCATTCCGCGCCCGGCATCTACGCGCGCGCCTTCATGCTCGGGCGCCTGACCGCCGAACAGATGGACAACTTCCGCCAGGAGGTTGGCGGCAAGGGGCTGTCGTCGTACCCGCATCCCTGGCTGATGCCCGATTTCTGGCAGTTCCCGACGGTGTCCATGGGCCTGGGGCCGCTGATGGCCATCTACCAGGCGCGCTTCATGAAATACCTGCAGGACCGCGGCATCGCCGACACGCAGGGGCGCAAGGTCTGGTGCTTCCTCGGCGACGGCGAATGCGACGAGCCCGAATCCATGGGCGCCATCGGCGTGGCCGCGCGCGAGAAGCTGGACAACCTGATCTTCGTGGTGAACTGCAACCTGCAGCGCCTGGACGGGCCGGTGCGCGGCAACGGCAAGATCATCCAGGAGCTGGAATCCGATTTCCGCGGCGCCGGCTGGAACGTCATCAAGGTCATCTGGGGCACCTACTGGGATCCGCTGCTCGCGAAGGACCGGAACGGCACGCTGGTGCGGCGCATGGAGGAGGCCGTCGACGGCGAGTACCAGACCTTCAAGTCCAAGGACGGCGCCTACGTGCGCAAGTACTTCTTCGGCAAGTATCCCGAGCTGCTGGAGATGGTCGCCAACATGTCCGACGACGACATCTGGCGCCTGAACCGCGGCGGCCACGACCCGCACAAGATCTACGCGGCCTATGCCGCCGCCGTGAAGACCGTCGGCCAGCCGACCGTCATCCTCGCCAAGACCATCAAGGGCTACGGCATGGGCGAGGCCGGCGAGGCGCAGAACATCACGCACCAGCAGAAGAAAATGGGCACGATCTCGCTGCGAGCGTTCCGCGACCGCTTCAACCTGCCGGTTTCCGACGACAAGATCGACGAGATCCCCTACCTGACCTTCCCGGAAGGCTCGCCCGAGCTCGGGTACATGCGCAAGCACCGCGAGGCGCTGGGCGGCTATCTGCCGCAACGCCGCCGCAAGGGCGACGCGCTGGCGGTGCCGGAGCTCGCCGCGTTCGAGCCGCTGCTGAAGAGCTCGGAGGAGCGCGAGAATTCCACGACCATGGCGTTCGTGCGCCTGCTCAACATCCTGATCAAGGACAAGAACGTCGGCAAGCGCGTGGTGCCCATCGTGCCCGACGAGTCGCGCACCTTCGGCATGGAGGGCATGTTCCGCCAGCTCGGCATCTGGTCCTCGATGGGCCAGCTCTACACGCCGCAGGACGCCGACCAGCTGATGTTCTACAAGGAGGACAAGCACGGCCAGATCCTGCAGGAGGGCATCAACGAGCCCGGCGCGATGTCTTCCTGGATCGCCGCCGCCACGTCGTACTCGACGCACGGCGTGACCATGATCCCATTCTACATCTACTACTCGATGTTCGGTTTCCAGCGCGTGGGCGATCTCGCCTGGGCCGCCGGCGACCAGCGCGCGCGCGGCTTCATGCTCGGCGGCACGTCCGGCCGCACCACGCTGAACGGCGAGGGCCTGCAGCACGAGGACGGCCACAGCCACATCCTCGCCTCGACCATCCCGAACTGCATCTCCTACGACCCGACGTACTCCTATGAAGTCGCCGTGATCGTCCAGGACGGCCTGCGCCGCATGTTCAAGGAGCAGGAGGACGTCTTCTATTACATCACGCTGCTCAACGAGAACTACGTGCATCCGGCCATGCCCAAGGGCGCCGAGGAGGGCATCCTCAAGGGCCTGTACAAGCTGCGCGAGGGCCGCGGCAAGAAGGACGCGCCGCGCGTGCAACTGCTGGGCTGCGGCTCCATCCTGCGCGAGGTCGTCGCCGCGGCGGACATGCTGGAGAAGGATTTCGGCGTCGCGGCCGACATCTGGAGCGCGACCAGCTTCAACGAGCTGCGCCGCGAAGGCCTCGCCGTGCAGCGCTGGAACCTGCTGCACCCGGAGGACAAGCCGCGCGAGACCTACGTCGGCCAGTGCCTGAACGCCGCGCCCGGCCCGGTGGTCGCCGCGACCGACTACATGAAGCTGTTCGCCGACCAGATCCGGCCGTTCCTGTACAAGCCCTACATCGTGCTCGGCACGGACGGCTTCGGCCGTTCGGACTATCGCCGCCGGCTGCGCCGTTTCTTCGAGGTCGACCGCAACTACGTCGCGGTGGCCGCGCTGAGGGCGCTAGCGGACGAGGGCAGCATCCCGGCCGCCACGGTCACGAAGGCCATCGGCAAGTACGGCATCGATCCGGACAAGCCGAACCCGGCCACGGCCTAGCCGTCTTCGCCTTTACCGATCGCCATTCATCAATCACCAATCACTGGATTCAAATGGGCAGCCTCAGAGACGTGCTCGTTCCCGACATCGGCGACTTCAAGAATGTCCCGGTCATCGAAGTCCTGGTCAAACCCGGCGACAACGTGGAGGCGGAGGATTCGCTGATCACGCTGGAGTCCGACAAGGCCACCATGGAGGTGCCGGCGCCGTTCGCCGGCGTGGTCAAGGAACTGAAGATCAAGCCCGGTGACAAGGTATCCGAGGGCGCGGCGATCCTGAGCATCGAGGTAGCCGAGGCCGCCGCGGCCGCGCCTCCGGCCCCCGCACCGGCGGCGGTGGCACCGAAGCCTACCCCTGCTCCTGCCCCTGTTCCCGCATCCCAGGCCGCGGCCTCCGTGCCGGCGCAAGCGCCGGCCCCGGCCGCCGTGGCCACTGCCGCCACGATCGACGAGCAGGGGTTCGCGCGCGCGCACGCCAGCCCGGCGGTGCGCCGGTTCGCACGCGAGCTCGGCGTGGACCTCGGCCGCGTCAAGGGCAGCGGCCCGAAGGAGCGCATCCTCAAGGAGGACATCGAGGCCTTCGTGAAGGCCGCGCTGGCGCAGTCCCCGGCCGGCGCGGGCGGCGGATTCGCGCCGGGCCTGCCGGCCTGGCCGCAGGTCGACTTTGCGAAATTCGGCCCGGTGGAGAGCCTGGCGCTGTCGCGCATCAAGAGGATCTCCGGCCCGGCCCTGCACCGCAACTGGGTCTCGATCCCGCACGTCACGCAGAACGACGAAGCCGACTTCACCGAGCTCGAGGCGTTCCGCAAGGGCATGGCCGACGAGGCGAAGGCACAAGGCGTCAAGCTCACGCCGCTCGCCTTCATCATGAAGGCCGTGGTGGCCGCGCTGAAGAACCACCCCGAGTTCAATTCCTCGCTCGCGCCGGCGGGCGACGCGCTGATCCTGAAGAAGTACTACCACATCGGCGTGGCGGTCGACACGCCCGGCGGCCTGGTCGTGCCGGTGGTGCGCAACGTCGACCAGAAGGGCGTGCTGCAGCTCGCGAAGGAGCTCGCCGAGGTGAGCGCGAAGGCGCGCGACGGCAAGCTCGGCCCCGCCGACATGCAGGGGGGCACGTTCTCGATCTCCAGCCTGGGCGGCATCGGCGGCACCCACTTCACGCCGATCATCAACGCGCCCGAGGTCGCCATCCTCGGTGTGTCGAAGTCGGCGATGAAGCCGGTGTGGAAGGACGGCGCCTTCGTGCCGCGGCTGATGATGCCGCTGTCGCTGTCCTACGACCACCGCGCGCTGGACGGCGCCCAGGGCGCGCGCTTCATCACGAACCTGTCGATGATCCTTTCGGACATCCGACGCGTTCTGTTGTGAACAGTGGACGGTAGCCGGTGAACGGTCAAAACCGGGCTTCGCCGTTGCGCGCTGTCCACAGTTCACCGTTCGCTGTTCACCGGGCTTGACTTCGTCAAGCCCTCCCATCGGCGTGCTCGGCGGGACGTTCGACCCCGTCCATGTCGCGCACCTGCGCCTCGCGGAAGAAGTGGCCGACGCCATCGGCCTGGCGAAGGTCCTGCTGATCCCCACGGGCACGCCGCCGCACCGCGGCGAGCCGCGCGTGCGGCCCGCGCAGCGGCTGGAGATGGTGCGCCTGGCGGCCGCGGGCAATCCCCGGCTCGAGGTCGACGACCGTGAAATCCGTCGCGAAGGCACCTGCTACACCTTCGACACGCTGACCGAGCTGCGCGCCGGGCTGGGTGACCGCCCGCTGTGCCTGATCACCGGAGCGGACGCCTTCTCGGCGCTGACGACCTGGCACCGCTGGGAGGAACTGTTCGGCCTCGCCCACTTCGTCGTGGCCCACCGCCCCGGCTTTTCGCTGCAGCAGCTGCAGTCGTCGCTGCCGGCGCCGCTGCGCAAGGTCTACCTGCAGCGGCAGACGGCCTCGGCGGGCGTCTTGCGACAGCAGCCCGCCGGCTCCATATATCCCAGGCAGATCACCGCGCTGGACGTCGCCGCCACGGCCATCCGGGAGGCGCTGGCAGCCGGCCGGAGCGCGCGCTATCTGGTCCCGGACGCCGTTCTCGACTACATTGAACGCAACCGTCTCTACAAGGAACGCGATGCACGTTGAAGCAATCAGGCAGGCCGCCGTCGAGGCGCTGGAGGAAATCAAGGCCCGGGACATCACCGTCCTGGACGTCCGCAAGCTCACATCCCTGTTCGACTACATGATCGTGGCCACCGCCGAATCGGCCCGGCAGGCCAAGGCGCTCGCCCACAACGTGCAGGAAAAGCTCAAGGCGCTGGGGGTGCGCGCCCAGGGCCTGGAAGGGGAGCAGACCGGCGAGTGGGTGCTGGTCGATCTGGGCGACGTCATCGTGCATGTCATGCAGCCCGCCGTACGCAGCTACTACAACCTCGAGCAGCTCTGGGGCGGGCGCCCGCCCTCCCCGCACCCGACCACGTGGAGAAACCCTCCCGCGGCACCGCTGTAGGGCCGGTTTGATCCTGCACGTCGCCTGCGTCGGCCACAGGCCCCCGGCATGGGTGGCGGCCGGCTTCGAGGAGTACGCACGGCGCATGCCCCGCGAGGCGCGCATCCAGCTCGTCGAGGTCAAGCCGGCCGACCACGGCAACCCGGCTCCGGCCGCGCTGGCGCGGGCGCTCGCCACGGAAAAGGACCGCCTCCTTGCAGCCCTGCCCGCCGGCTGTGTAAGAATAGCGCTGGACGAGCGCGGCAGGCCCCTGTCCACGGCCGACCTGGCAGGCAGGCTGTCGGCGTGGATGCAGGAAGGGCGCGACGTGGCCTTCATGATCGGCGGCGCCGACGGGCTGGACGCCGGGCTGAAGGCGCAGGCGGACCTGCAGCTCAGCCTGTCGGCGATGACGCTCCCGCATGCCCTGGTGCGGGTGCTGCTCGCCGAGCAGCTTTACCGCGCGCTGTCGATGATCCGCAACCACCCTTACCACCGGGAATAAGGGCGCCCGAGCCGGCGCGAAAAGACAAGGGCCGAACCACCGTGCCGTCGCTTGAAAAGCACATCTACCTCGCCTCGCGCAGCGCGCGCCGCCGCGACCTGCTCAAGCAGATGGGCGTGAACTTCGAGATGCTGCTGCTGCGCGAGGGGCCGGGGCGCGACGCCGATTTCGACGAGTCCCAGCTCGGCAACGAGCTGCCCCGCGATTACGTGGTGCGCGTGGCGCGGCTCAAGGCGGAGGCAGGGTGGGTGCGCCTGGAGCAGCGGCGCCTGATGCGCCACCCGGTGCTGGCCGGCGACACCACGGTCGCCATCGGCGACACGATCCTCAACAAGCCCAGGGACCGCGAGGACGCCGTGGCGATGCTCAAGCGGCTTTCCGGCACCGTGCACCAGGTGTACACGGCGGTCGCCGTGAAATTCCACGAAACCGTGCACGAAGCCCTGTCGACCACGGAGGTGCGCCTGCGCGAGCTCACCGACGACGAGATCCGCCGCTACGTCGCCAGCGGCGACCCCATGGACAAGGCCGGGGCCTACGGCATCCAGGGCAAGGCCTCCATGTTCATCGAATCCATCAACGGCAGCTACAGCGGCGTGGTCGGGCTGCCCATGTTCGAAACCTCCAGCCTGCTCGCCAAGCTCGGCTTCCAGCTGCTGTGAACGAGGAAATCCTCATCAACGTCACCCCGCAGGAGACGCGCGTGGCGGTGATGCAGCAGGGCGTGGTCCAGGAGCTGCACGTCGAGCGCAGCGCGAGCCGCGGCATCGTCAGCAACATCTACGTCGGCGAGGTGAGCCGTGTGCTGCCGGGCATGCAGTCGGCCTTCGTGCAGATCGGGCTCGACCGCGCGGCCTTCCTGCACGTGGCAGACATCTGGAACCAGCGCGGCAGCCACGAGGAGGCCAAGCCCATCGAGCGCATCCTGCACGACGGGCAGCGCCTGCTGGTGCAGGTCATCAAGGACCCGATCGGCACCAAGGGCGCGCGGCTTTCCACGCAGATCAGCATCGCCGGGCGCCTGCTCGTCTACCTGCCGCAGGAATCCCACATCGGCATCTCGCAGCGCATCGAGAACGAGAACGAGCGCGCGCTGCTGCGCGAGAAGCTGCAGCACCTCATCCCGCCGGACGACACCGGCGGGTACATCGTGCGCACCATGGCCGAGACGGCGAGCGACCCGGAGCTCGCTGCGGACATCGCCTACCTGCGCAAGCTCTGGTCGGACATCCAGGAAAAGGCGCGCACCGTCGCCGCGCCGGCGCTGCTGTACCAGGACCTCGGGCTCGCCCAGCGCGTGCTGCGCGATTTCGCCAACGACGGCAGCGAGCGCATCATGGTCGACTCGCGCGAGACCTTCCTGCGCATGAAGGAGTTCGCCGCCGAGTACACGCTGTCCTTCGTCGACCGCATCCACCACTACGCCGGCGAGCGGCCGCTGTTCGACCTCTACGGCGTCGAGGAGGAGATCGAGCGAGCGCTCGCGCGCCGCGTGCCGCTGAAATCCGGCGGGTATCTCATCATCGACCAGACCGAGGCGCTGACCACGATAGACGTGAACACCGGCGGCTTCGTCGGCGGGCGCAATTTCGACGACACCATCTTCAAGACCAACCTCGAGGCCGCGCAGGTCATCGCGCGCCAGCTGCGGCTTCGCAATCTGGGCGGCATCATCATCATCGACTTCATCGACATGGACACCGAGGTGCACCGCAACGCCGTGCTCACGGAGTTCCGCAAGGCGCTGCTGCCGGACCGCACGCGCATGACGGTGAACGGCTTCACGCACCTGGGCCTGGTCGAGATGACGCGCAAGCGCACGCGCGAGAGCCTCGCGCACATCCTCTGCGAGCCCTGCCCGACCTGCCAGGGACGCGGCGAGGTCAAGACGGCGCAGACCATCTGCTACGAGATTCTGCGCGAGCTCGTGCGCGAATCACGGCAGTTCGACGCGCGCGAGTTCCGCATCCTCGCCTCGCAGAAGGTCATAGACATCTTCCTCGACGAGGAATCGCAGAGCCTGGCGATGCTCGAGGAGTTCATCGCCAAGCCGATCTCGCTGCAGGTCGAGAACATCTACACGCAGGAGCAGTACGACATAGTGCTCATGTGAGCACCCCGAGTGGCTAGTGGCCAGTGAAGAGGATGCCTTTTCCAACCACCAGCCACTAGTCACCAGCCACCGAACTCAGCGGCGGCGCGATTTCCTCCAGCGGCCTGCGTTCCGCGTCGACGCCGAATCGCCAGGCAATGCCCGCCGCGACGATCACCAGCATCGCGCCGACGGCGTAGCCGGCGAACACGGCGGCGCGGCTGCCCGTCTCGATCAGTGCGCCGAGCAGTGCCGGCGCGGCGAAGCCGCCGATGCCCGTCCCCGCCGCGTAGAAGGCGGAAATCGCGAGCGCGCGGATTTCCAGCGGGAAGGATTCGCTCGCGGCCAGGTAGGCCGAGCTCGCCGCCGCGGAGGCAAGAAAGAACACTGCCGACCAGCACAAGGTCTGCGTGACGGCATCCAGCCAGCCCTGCATGAAGCCGAATCCGGTCAGCAGCAGCCCGACGCCCGAGAGCGCGTAGGTCGCGCAGACCATCCTGCGCCGCCCGACGCGGTCGAACAGGGGGCCGAGCAGCAGCGGCCCGGCAAAGTTCGCGGCCGCGAACGGCAGCACGTAGCGCCCGACCTGGCCCTCCGGCACGCCGTGGAAGCGCGTCAGCACCAGCGCATAGGTGAAGAAGATCGCGTTGTAGAAAAAGGCCTGCGACGCCATCAGCGCAGCCACGTACAGCGTGCGTGCACGGTAGCGCTGCAGCAGGATGCGCACGACCTCGCGGAGAGTCGGCAGGGGCTTCACGAGAACATCGAGCCTGCCTTCGTGAGCGGGCACGATCCCGCCGCGGGCCGCTATCTCGCGTTCGATGGCCGCCACCTCGCGCTCCGCGTCCGGCGCGCGGCCGTGCGTCATCAGCCAGCGCGGGCTCTCGGGAACGTGCCGGCGCACCAGCAGGACGGCGGTCGCCAGCAGCGCGCCGCTCGCGAACGCGATTCGCCAGCCCGTGTCGGGCGGGAAATGCTGCAGATCGAGCAACGGCAGGCTCACGGCCGCGCCGAGCGCGGCACCGACCCAGAAGCTGCCGTTGATCGCGAGGCTCACGCGGCCGCGCACGCGCGCGGGGATCAGCTCGTCGATCGCGGAATTGATCGCCGCGTACTCGCCGCCGATGCCGACGCCGGTCAACAGCCGGCAGGCGGCGAAGGTCGTGAAATCGAACGACAGCGCGGTCGCCACGGTGGCGACGAGGTAGACCGCCAGCGTGACCAGGAACAGCCGCTTGCGGCCGAAGCGATCGGCGAGGCGGCCGAAAGCGAGCGCGCCCGCCACGGCACCGCCGAGGTAGAGCGAGGCCGTCCAGCCAACCTGCACCGCGGAAAGTCCGAGCGTGTCCGGGCGCTCCAGCATGGCGCCGACCGAGCCGACGAGCGTGACCTCGAGCCCGTCGAGCACCCAAGCGATGCCGAGCGCGACCACGACGCGCCAATGCCAGGCCGACCACGGCAGGCGGTCGAGACGGGCCGGGATGTCGCTGCAGGTCGAACGCCCCTTCACGTGCCGGCGTCAGGCGTCCAGCGGCCCGCGGAAAATCCGGAAGCCGCGATCCGATCGCCTCGAGAGCAGCAGGCAGCGCGCCGCCCAGGCCGACATGGCGGCCGCGCCGAGCAGCGCGAGCCAGGCCAGGGCGGGCTCGTCGAACCGGCGCCCGGTCCAGATGGCCGCGCAAGCCCAGGCGACGACCAGCGGATGGATGCCGTTGCGAAACCAGCGGCCTACGAGCAAGCCGGCCAGCAACGCGGCGCCGAGCGCGGCGCACGCCCACGCCAGCCGGCCCTCATGGTCCAGCCCGCGGCTCGCCACCAGCCAAATGGAGAAGTTCGCGAGCACGGCGACGCACAGCCACCCGAACCACAACGTGGCGGGAATGCGCACCCAGGCATCGATCTGCAACCGCCGCGCAGCCGACTCGACGCGCAGGAAGAGCACGAACGCCGCGGCCAGGGCGGCAACCGCGATGGCGGCGCTCCAGCCGACCATGTCCAACCGGAACGGCACGATCCACACGGCCGCGAGGGCGTTGAGCACGGTCAGCGGCACGGCGAGCCGGTCGTGTGCGTCGACGTGGCGCTGCGAGGGAGAAAGCTGGTGCACGGCGTACGCGAGCGTCGCGAGCCAGGTCGCGCCCCAGATCGCGAATGCGTAGCCGGCCGGCGTGAACAGGTCGGCGTGCCGGCGCGCGATCTCGCGGATGCTGCCTTCGCCGAAAGACAGGCCTTGCGCGAGGGTGCTGAACGCGACGTTCGCGACCGTCGCGGCAAAGGCGATCCATCGCCAGGCACGCCTGCCGGACTGGAAAAGCATGTGAAGCCTCCGGGGTTGTCCCGGTTCGACTTCGCCTGCGGGAATAGGTTTCTGCCGCGCTGGCGCGCTGCGGCCGGGCTTGCCGACGATGCCGGCCGGCGCCGGTCCCGCGATCGCGGCCTCTCAGGCAACCTTGGCGACCCGGGCCTGCTCGGGATCGCGCTGGAGCACGTCGCGGATGCGGGAGAGCTCCTCGACCTGCCTGCCGAGCTGCAGCTGCTGCTGCTCGAGCTGCCTCACGCGCTCCTGCAGCGTGTTCACGTCGCCCGCGACCTTGCGCACGTTGTCCACCTTGCGTTCGAGCAGCTTCTGGTGCTCCTTGAGCTGCAGCGACAGCGGCGAAAGCGCGGAGGCGACCCAGGCCTCGAGCTCCAGGCGCAGCTGCGTGAACAGCCCGCGCGCGTTCGCCACCAGGCCGCTGTGGAAGCGGCGCACGAGGAAGTGCTTCTCCGTCATGACGTTGACCGGGTCCTTGCAGAAGCGCTCCGTGCTCTGGTGCAGCGAATGCATGCGCAGGATATGGCGCTCCAGGTTCAGCGCCGGCGGCGTCATCCTGGGGAAACCGTAGAGCTTGTGAAACTCGTTGTAGACGCCGTCGACGTAGTTGCGCGTCTCGCCGGCGAACTCCATGATTTTCTCGGCCTGGCGCGAAAACGCGTCGAACAGCGCCTGCATGCTGCGCATGAGCCCGGCGGTGGTCCAGCTGCCCTCGATGGCGGCGAGGCTGCGCTGCATGAGCTCCTCGAGGCGTTCCTCGGAAAGCGTGTCGATCAGCACGTTGCCCTGCTTGAACACGACGGCCGAGGAGCGCTTGAAGGTGTCCATGTGCTTCATGTACGAGGCCTTGTCCTGCTCGAGCCTGGCGAGCAGCGCCTTGGCGAGGTCGCGGTTCTTGCCCGACAGCCTGGACATCTCCTGCAGCTCGCCGCGGGAGGCCGCGAGCTGGCTCGACACGCTCTGCAGCGAGGTCGCCAGCATGTTGCCGATCTCGCGCGACACGGCCGCGCGCAGGATCTGCTGCTTCGAGGGGATGACCTCCTCGGCGAGCAGGTGCTCGAGCACCTCGATGCCGCTCCTGGCGAGCAGCGCCGCGTCGCCGCGGATGCGCGCGACGAGCGCCTTCTGCGCCGACAGCGCGATGACGTGGTCGCGCGGCAGGCCGAGGATGCGCGCGGTCTCCTCGAGCTGGCGCTCGATCCCGGTGGTGATCTGCTCGTCGGTCTTGAGGTCGTCCCACATGAGATCGATCTTGTTGAGCACGGCGATGCGGCGCGTGACGTAGCTCTGCACGTACTTCTGCCAGACGTCGAGGTCGGACTTGGTCACGCCGGTGTCCATGGCGAGCAGGAACAGCACGGCGTGCGCGCTCGGGATCATGGACAGCGTGAGCTCGGGCTCGGTGCCGAGCGCGTTCAGGCCCGGCGTGTCGAGGATGACCAGCCCCTTCTTGAGCAGCGGGTGCGGATAGTTCACCAGCGCGTGGCGCCAGCACGGAATCTCGACGCGGCCGCCGAGCTTGACCACCACCGTCGTGGTGACGAAGTCGGCCTCGTCGAGCAGGCCGAGCGCACCGGCCTCCTCCACGGTCACGGACTTCACCTGCGCGAGGCTGGACATCGCCTTGGCCATCTCCTCCTGGGAGGCGAGGTCCAGCCTGATCTTCACCCACTCCACGGGCTTGTGCTTGAGGGCGGCCACGCTTTCGTCACCCTTGCGCGACTCGATCGGCAGCAGCTTGATGTAAGGCTCCTCGGAGGCGTCGAAGAAGATCTCGGTCGGGCACATCGTGGTGCGGCCGACGTCCGAGGGCAGCAGCCGCTGCTTGAAGTCGGAGAAGAACATGGCGTTGATCAACTCGGTCTTGCCGCGCGAGAACTCCGCGAGGAAGGCGAGGATCATGCGGTCGTTGCGCAGGCTCTCGATCAGATCGTAGATGCGCAGGCTGCGCTGGATGTCCGCGTGGCCGTTGTTCTCCAGCCAGTTCTGGTAGTCCTGGATGCAGTCGCGCAGCTCGTCGCGCCACTGCTGGTATGCGGACACCTGGTTCTCGAGGTCGCTGGTCATGCCTGCAGGAGCTCTTTCACCCGCGCCAGGAGGCGGTCGGCCCGGCCGTGGATTTCGATGGTCTTGCTGCGCCCGTGATCGCCACTGCGAATCATAACCTGCCCGCCCGGCAGGTCAAACCGCTCTGCGAGGAACGCCACGAGCTCCGCATTGGCGCGCCCCTCGACGGCGGGCGCCGCCAGCCTGACCTTGAGCCGGTCGCCGTGCAGGCCGGCGATGCCGGTGCGCTTGGCGCCGGGCTGCACGTGCAGCGCGAGCACCAGAGCGCCGCGCTTGTCGTCGTAACGGTACCAGCTGGCAGGCCACCCGCTCACAGCATCCGCATGACGCCCTGCTTGACCGCCTCCAGCGGCCACATCAGGATGACCTGGCAGATCACGAACACGAACAGCGGCGAGAGGTCGATGCCGCCCACCGGCGGGATGCGCCGCTGGAACACGACCAGGAAGGGCCGCGTCATGCTCGACAGCAGCGGCGCGGCGGGGCTGCGCGGGGCCGCGAAGGACAGGATCGCCTGCGCGAACAGCGCGATCATCAGGATGTAGAGGAACAGCTCGAACAGGTTCGCCGCCGCGAGCAGCATCAGCCCGACGGTCGCGGCGCCGACGTTCGGCCCGACCTGGTAGCCCTTCAGCGCCAGCACGCAGCCCACCAGCAGCAGCTCGGTCGCCCAGGCGAGCAGCAGCGTGGAAAGGTCGTAGCCGTGCAACCCGGGAACCACGCGCCGCGCCGGGCGCACGACGAAATCGGTCAGCGCCGCCACGAACTGCGAAAGCGGATTGCGCGCGGGCGCGCGCACCGCCTGCAGGTAGAAGCGCAGCAGCAGCGCCGTGGAGAACAATCCGAGGAAGACCTGCAGCAGGAAAACGAGGGCCTGGTTCATGCCGCCGCCGTCCTCATGTGGCGGCCTGGTCGCGGCCGAACTCGTCGCCGAGCTCATGCGAGCGCGCGGCGGCGGCCTGCACGGCCCGGGCGATGCGCTGCCCGACCTCGCCGGCCTCCATGGCCTTCAGCGCGGCCTCCGTGGTGCCGCCCTTCGACGTCACGCGCTCGCGCAGCACGGACGGCGCTTCGTCGCCGGCGCCGGCGAGTTTCGCGGCGCCGACGAACGTCTGCACCGCCAGTTCCCGCGCGCGCGCCGCATCGAGCCCGAGCCCGGCCGCCGCGCGTTCCAGCGCCTCGATGAAGTAGAACACGTAAGCGGGCCCGCTGCCCGACACCGCGGTCACCGCGTCGATGCCCGCCTCGTCGTCGACCCACACCACCGTGCCGACCGCGCCCAGGATCGCCCGGGCTGCGTCGCGGTCGGCGCTGCCGACCCCGGCCGGCGCGAACAGGCCGGTCACGCCCGCGCGCACGAGCGCCGGCGTGTTGGGCATGGCGCGCACGATGCGTGCGTGGCCGCCGAGCCAGCGCGACAGGTCCGTCGTGCGGATGCCGGCCGCGATGCTGATGACGAGCTGGCCGCGCAGCAGCGCGCGCAGCCGCTTCGCCAGCGCCTGCATCTGCTGGGGCTTCACCGCGAGCAGCACGACGTCCTCGGTTACCGCGGTGCCGGCATCGGCTGCCACGGCCACGCCGAAACGCTGCTGCAGGCGCAGCCGCGCCTCTTCGGAAACGTCGACCGCGCGCAGGTCGCCGGCGGCGAATCCCTGCTGCAGCAGGCCGCCAATCATCGCGGTGGCCATGTTGCCGCCGCCCATGAAAAGTACGCGCATGATTCCGCGGTCAGGAGGTCATCGGAAGCGCCCGCGACATGCGCCGCGGGCACCGGGTTACTTCGTCTCGGCCAGCTTCTTGACGTTCTGCAATCCGGCCTGGTACGCGCCGCTGATCGCCTTCTTCACGCCGGCATCGTCCTGCCCGGGAGGCGGATTGTCCGCGACCTTGCGCTTGAACTTGCCCTTCCAGACCAGCACGGAAGTGCCCTTGGCCTTGCCCGACCTCACCTGGATGGTCGAGGAATAGTCGGCAACGGGCAGCGGCGAATCGCTGATGATGCGGTAGGCGTACTTGCGCCGCTTGTTGCTGAAGCCGTCCAGCTCCTCGTCGAACTTGGCGCCGCCGTCGGCGAGCGTGAGCGTGCGCACCGCGCCCACCTTGTTGTTCTCGCCGGACTTGATCTCCGTGCTCGAGAAGGCGGGGTGCCACTTGTGCAGGCCGTTCCAGTCCCTGACCAGCGCCCAGACCTTGGCCGGGGGTGCATTGATCTCCACGCTCTCGTTGACGTGCAGGTAGCCTGGCTTGGCCGATATCGCCAGCCCCGGCAGGGCGAGCAGCAGGCCCAGGGTCAATTGCATCCAGTCGCGTCTATTCATGGGGCTCCTCCCAGGTTCGCAATGGTAGATTTTTCCGCCTTCGGCGGACCGGTCGGGCAGTATAGCGGGCAAACGCGGGTTCAGCCGGCGCGCGCCGGCCGGTCGCCGAAGATGGCCCGGCCGACGCGGACCAAAGTCGCGCCCTCCGCGATGGCCGCCTCGAGGTCGTCGGACATGCCCATCGACAGCGTATCGAGCGCAATGCCACCGGCGGCGATTTCCTCCTTGAGCTCGCGCACGCGCCGGAAGCGCGCGCGCAACAGGCCGGGGTCGCCGGCCGGCTCGGGGATGGCCATCAGCCCGCGCAGCCGGATGCCGGGCAGGCCGGCGATCGCGCGCGCCAGGGCTGCCGCCTCGCCGGGGGGAACACCGCTCTTGGACGCCTCGGCGCTAACGTTGACCTGGATGCACACCTGCAGCGGCGCGAGCCCGGGCGGACGGGCGGCGGACAGGCGCTCGGCGATCTTCACGCGGTCCACGCTGTGCACCCAGTCGAACAATTCCGCGATGGGCCGCGTCTTGTTGCTCTGGATCGGCCCGATGAAGTGCCACACCGGAGGGCGGAGCAGGGGCCCCTTCGGGGATGCGACCCCGGAGGTGGGGCTCACGTCGCCCCGACGTTCGTCCCCATTGCGATGCTCGTCCGCGATGTCCCACACCGGAGGGCGGAGCAGGGGCCCCTTCGGGGATGCGACCCCGGAGGTGGAGCGTGCCGCGTCACGGGTTTTGGCGAGCGCGGAAATCTTGCCTTCGGCTTCCTGGACGTAGTTCTCGCCGAAGTCCGCCTGGCCCGCCGCGAGGGCCTCGAGGATGGCATCGAGCGGGAAAGTTTTGGACACGGCGACGAGCCTGACGCCTTCCGGCGGCCTTCCGGCAGCTTCGGCCGCCGCGCGGATGCGATTGCAGATAGCTTGCAAGCGGGCCGTTATTGTTGTCATAATTCCCTTGCATTCTCGACTGTAACCATTGAATGCAGCAAGCATTTTCTATCCCCGTCAAGGCCGCTGGCACGGCCTGCCCCACATCCTGCCGCCGTCGGAGAACGATAAATGGACATCGCTGAACTCCTGGCTTTCGTCGTCAAGAACAAGGCGTCCGACCTGCACCTGTCGGCCGGCCTGCCGCCCATGATCCGCGTGCATGGCGACGTCAGACGCATCAATTTGCCGCCCATGGAGCACAAGGACGTGCACGCCATGATCTACGACATCATGAACGACGGCCAGCGCAAGTTCTACGAGGAAAACCTCGAGTGCGACTTCTCGTTCGCGATCCCGAACCTCGCGCGCTTCCGCGTCAACGCCTTCGTGCAGAACCGCGGCGCGGGCGCGGTCATGCGGACCATCCCGTCCAAGGTGCTGACGCTGGAGGAGCTCAAGGCACCGGCGATCTTCAAGGAGATCGCGCAGTACCCGCGCGGCGTCGTGCTGGTGACCGGGCCGACGGGCTCGGGCAAGTCCACCACGCTGGCGGCGATGATCAACGACATCAACGAGACCGAGATGGGCCACATCCTGACGGTCGAGGATCCGATCGAGTTCGTGCACGAATCGAAGAAATGCCTGATCAACCAGCGCGAGGTCGGGCCCCATACGCTGTCGTTCAACAACGCGCTGCGCAGCGCGCTGCGCGAGGACCCGGACATCATCCTGGTGGGCGAGCTGCGCGACCTGGAGACCATCCGGCTGGCGCTGACCGCGGCGGAAACCGGTCACCTGGTGTTCGGCACGCTGCACACCAGCTCGGCGGCCAAGACCGTGGACCGCATCATCGACGTGTTCCCGGCGGCGGAAAAGGAAATGGTGCGCGCGATGCTGTCCGAATCGCTGCGCGCGGTGATCTCGCAGACGCTGTGCAAGACCAAGGACGGCAGCGGCCGCGCGGCGGCGCATGAGATCATGATCGGCACGCCGGCCATCCGCAACCTGATCCGCGAGGCCAAGGTCGCGCAGATGTACTCGGCCATCCAGACCGGCCAGGGGCTCGGCATGCAGACGCTGGACCAGAACCTCACCGACCTGGTCAAGCGCGGCGTCGTCTCCAAGGAAGAGGCGCGCTCCAAGGCCGCCAACAAGGACGCCTTCAACTAGGACGCGCGACGCCGCGGACTTCAATTCTCCGGAGTGGCAGATGGAAAGAGACCAGGCCGTCAAATTCATACATGAGCTGCTGCGCGCGATGGTCGCGAAGAAGGCCTCCGACCTGTTCATCACGGCAGGCTTCCCGCCCGCCTTCAAGCTCGACGGCAAGATGACGCCGGTGTCGAACCAGAGCCTCACGCCGCAGCACACCCAGGAGCTCGCGCGCTCGCTGATGAACGACAAGCAGGCCCAGGAGTTCGAGGCCACGCGCGAATGCAACTTCGCCATCAACCCGCCGGGCATCGGCCGCTTCCGCGTGAACGCGTTCGTGCAGCAACAGCGCGTGGGCATCGTGCTGCGCACGATCACCACCGCCATCCCGAAGATCGATGACCTCGGCCTGCCGCCGGTGCTGAAGGACGTGGCCATGACCAAGCGCGGCCTGGTCATCATGGTCGGCGGCACGGGCTCGGGCAAGTCCACCTCGCTGGCGGCGATGATCGGCTACCGCAACGAGAACAGCTACGGCCACATCATCACCATCGAGGACCCGATCGAGTACGTGCACGACCACAAGAACTGCCTGATCACGCAGCGCGAGGTCGGCGTGGACACCGAATCCTGGGAGGCCGCGCTGAAGAACACGCTGCGCCAGGCGCCGGACGTGATCCTGATCGGCGAAATCCGCGAGCGCGAGACCATGGAGCACGCCATCGCCTTTGCCGAAACCGGCCACCTGTGCATGGGCACGCTGCATGCCAACAGCGCCAACCAGGCGCTGGACCGCATCATCAACTTCTTCCCCGAGGAGCGGCGCGCGCAGCTGCTGATGGACCTGTCGCTGAACTTGAAGGGCCTGATCTCGCAGCGCCTGATTCCGCTGAAGGACGCCAAGGGCCGCGCCGCCGCCATCGAGATCCTGCTGAACTCCCCGCTGATCTCCGACCTGATCTTCAAGGGCGAGGTGCACGAGATCAAGGAAATCATGAAGAAATCGCGCGAGCTCGGCATGCAGACCTTCGACCAGGCGCTGTTCGACCTCTACGAGGCCGGCAAGATCGGCTACGAGGACGCCATGCGCAACGCCGACTCCATGAACGAGCTGCGCCTGCAGATCAAGCTGCACGGCAAGGAAGCCAAGGACCGCGACCTCACCACGGGCGTGGACCATCTGAACATCGTCTGACGACAGGACTGAGGTCCGAGGACTGAGGATTCGTTTCAATACCCCCCCTGAGGGGTACTGAGTTAGCATTAGTTCGCTCGAGTCAGGTTCCTGACTCGGTCCTCAGCACTCAGCCCTCAGTCCTTTTCTCGCGCCGCATCGCGCCGGAAACCATCCTGAACTCGTACAGCCGGCATTCCAGCGCGCCGTTGTACAGCGGCATGCGCTTCGAGGCCGACAGGCCGATGAGCTTCGGCAGGCGCAGGTCGGCGGTGAACAGGTAGGCGCGCCAGCCCGCGAATTTCTTCTTCAGCACGTCGCCGAGCTTCGGGTAGAACGCGGCAAGGTCGTCCTGCCCGCCGATGCGCACGCCGTAGGGCGGATTCGCCACCAGCACGCCTTCCGGCGCCGGCGCCGAGATTTCCAGCACGTTCGCCTGCTTCAGGCTGACGGCCTCGCCGAGGCCGGCGGCGGCGAGGTTCTCGCGCGCCAGCTTCAGCGCGTCCCCGTACAGGTCGCTGCCGAACAGGCCGGCCTGCACTTGCGGCGCAGCACGCAATGCCGCGGCAGCCTTGATTGCCTTCCAGGTTGCCGCATCGAAGTCCCTGAGCTTCTCGAACGCGAAATGCCGCTGCGAGCCCGGAGCGATGCCGCGGGCGATGCGCGCGGCCTCGATCAGCAGGGTGCCGCCGCCGCACATCGGATCCAGCAGCGGCACCGCCGGCGTCCAGCCGCTGAGCGCCAGGATGCCGGCCGCGAGGTTCTCGCGCAGCGGTGCCTCGCCGACGTGCCGGGGGCCGCGCCTGAACAGCGGCTCGCCGGAAGTGTCGAGGTAGAGGGTGAATCGCTCGGCCTCGAGGAAGGCGTGGATGCGCACGTCCGGCGCGGCCGTGTCCACGCTCGGGCGCCTGCCCGCCTGGGCGCGGAACTTGTCGCAGACGGCATCCTTGATGCGCAGCGTGACGTACTCGAGGCTTTTCAGCGGGCTCGCGATCGCGGAGACGTTCACGCGGATCGTCAGCCCGGCGTCGAATTGCGCGTTCCAATCGAGCGCGTTGACGCCGCGGTAGATGTCGTCCTCGCCGCGGTAACGCCCCTGCGCGACCCGGCGCAGCACGCGGCTCGCGATGCGGCTGTGCAGGTTCGCCGCGTACGCGAGCGAGGTGGCACCCGCGAACCCCACGCCGCCCTCGGCCGGCTCGATCGCCGCCGCGCCGAGCGCCGCCAGCTCCTGCGCCAGCACGCTCTCCAGCCCGCGCGGGCACGGCGCGAAAAACTTCTCCTCGCTCGCTCTCGTCATTTATCGCTTGTTCACCGCGGAGGCACAGAGATCACAGAGGAAGGCGTACGAAAGAAATTTCCTCAAACCCGGGCGACGCAATGGATACATGCCACCTTCCCATCTCGATTTCGATTCTGCGTTCTTGACACTGAAGTTCTCCGTGCCCTCTGTGCCTCTGTGGTGCCCGCCCTAGAGTCGCAGGAAAACTTCGAACTCGATCCGCTTCCAGGGATCGCGGCTCCTGTTCAGGCGCACGATGCGCGCCTCGAGCCGGTTGCCGCGGTCGAGCTGGCGGGCGACGGCCTCGTTCTGCGCCTTCGGCACATAGCCCAGCTTGTGGCCGTTCCAGTCCACGCGCACGGCGCGCGGGTCGTAGGCGTTGTCGGGCTCGCGCACCAGCGTGAGCTCGTCGCCGACCTGCATCTGCGCCCAGAGACGTTTGCCCTCATGGAACTGGAAGCCCGCCACCGGCGAGTTCTGCACCAGGATGCGGGTCGCCGCCGGCCCGGCGATCGCGGCGGCGGATGCCGCGAGCGCGATGAGCAGGACGAGGGCGCGCGCGCGCATCAGAAGGGCTGCAGCTCGACGAGCAGGACGATGGCGACCAGGATGACGACCGGCAGCTCGTTCAGCCAGCGGTAGAACACGTGGCCGTGGCGGTTGCGGTCGTGCCGGAAGTCGAGCAGCAGCTTGCCGCAGTAGGCATGGTAGGCGACCAGCACCGCCACCAGCGCGAGCTTCGCGTGCAGCCAGCCGCCGCGGAAGCCGTATCCCAGCCACAACCACAGGCCGAAGGCGATGGTCAGCACGGCGCCCGGGGTCATGATGCCGAAGAACAGCTTCCTCTCCATGACCTTGAAGCGCTCGCGCCCGGGCTCGTCCTCGCACGTCGCGTGGTAGACGAACAACCGCGGCAGGTAGAACAGGCCCGCGAACCAGGCCACCATGAAGACGATGTGGAAGGACTTGATGGCGAGCATCATCGTCGCGCTCCTTTCAATCCCGGCAGTGCCGCTCGACCAGGCGCTGCAGCGTGACCAGGCTGCCGTGGAAGAAATGCCCCGCGCCCGGCAGCACGATCACCGGCAGCGATTGCGGGCGCGCCCAGTCGAGCACGTCCCCCAGCGGCACGACGTCGTCCTCCTCGCCGTGCACGACCAGCGTGCTTTCGGGCACGTCGCCCACCGGGAAGCGGCCGACCGCCGGAGCCGCGAGCGCGAGGTGCCCGGGCCGCAGCTTCTGCGCCGCGGCCGCGGCCACGAATCCGCCGAAGGAAAATCCGCCGATTGCGAGCTCGCCGCCGTAGATGCGCTTCGCGTAGTCCGCCAGCGCCAGGAAATCCTCGGTCTCGCCGCGCCCCTCGTCGAACACACCCTCGCTCGCGCCGACGCCGCGGAAATTCAGGCGCAGCGCGCAGTAGCCGAGCGCGTGAAACGCCTTCGCCAGCGTCTGCACGACCTTGTTGTCGAGCGTGCCGCCGTACAGCGGGTGCGGATGCGCGACGAGCGCGACGCCGCGCCGGCCGCCGCCCGGATCGTTGACGGCGACCTCGATCGCGCCGGCGGGCCCGTCGATGGAAAGCTTCTGCGTGGCCGCAGGCTTCAAATGCGCAGCCGCTCGACCACGCGGCCGTTTTTCAGGTGCTCTTCGATGATCTCGTCGATGTCGTGCCGGTCGACGTAGGTATACCAGACTTCCTCGGGATAGACGACGATGACCGGCCCCTCCTCGCAGCGGTCGAGGCAGCCGGCCTGGTTGATGCGCACCTTGCCCTTGCCGGCGAGCTTGAGCTCCTTGACCTGCTTCTTCGCGTAGTCGCGCATGGCCTGCGCGTCGTGGTCGGCGCAGCAGGCTTCCCCGTTCTTGCGCTGGTTGCAGCAGAAGAACACGTGATGGCTGTAGTAACTCAAAATAATTCTCTCTTCACCACGGAGGACACGGAGAGCACGGAGGAAAACGACGATAGAAAGGAATTCGGGAACCCTCTCCCGCAGCCAGTGCCGGGAGGTCGCACATCAACCCGGACCGACTTGGCGCTTGACACCCCCAAGCCTGGTTTTCTCCGCGCTCTCCGTGTCCTCCGTGGTTCATGAACGCCCAAGAAGGCGGGGTGCCTTGCATTATAAGCCGCGCGTAGGAGGATACTTGATCGCGTTCAGGCCGATTTTCTCGCGCGCGGCCGCGGCGAGGTCGATGTCGAGCGCGTCCGCGAGGCGCACGAGGTACAGCAGCACGTCGGCGAGCTCGTGCGCGATCTCGCGCCGCGCGGCCGCGTCTGGCGCGGCGCTCTGCTCCGCCGTGAGCCACTGGAAGTGCTCCATGACCTCCGCGGCCTCGATGGCCACCGACATCGCGAGGTTCTTGGGTGTGTGGAAGCGCTCCCAGTCGCGCTCGGCGGCGAAGCGGCGCAGCCGCAGCTTCAGGTCCTCGAGGCCGTCGGTTGGCGCCGGCATGCCGCTGCTTCGGTCCATCATGGTCGGGTCCGCATCAGGTGGGGGAACGCGCCGGCGTGCCGCCGTTGCGCAACAGGTAGAGCACGCACGCCAGCGCGAGCGGCGTCCAGCACGAAGACAACAGGCCGGTCATGGCATTGAAATGCAGGAACTGCCCGCGCTGCAGGATCTTCAGGGCGGCGACCAGGTAGGGGTTCTGCGGCGCGAGGTTCACCAGGACGAGCGCGGCGCCCAGGCAGAGCAGGCAGGCGCGCAGGGCCGGGGCGCCCGACAGGCGCGCGAGCGGCAGCCACGCCATGACGCCGATCACCAGCCCGAGCACGGATCCGGGCGTGAGCCACAGCCCGGGATCGCCGGGCACGAACAGCGCCATCGACGCGATGGTCTTCAGCACGAGGGCCGCGACGACGAGCGCGGTCAGCGATACCGCGGTCGCACCGAACGAGGTCGCGACCCCGCCCAGCAGGAAGGCGACGCCGGCGAAGTTCAGCGCGGCCACGCCGGCTTCCAGCAACAGGTAGACGTCGGCCGAATAACGCACGCCGAAATCCGCGGGCACGAGCTGGCGCAGGTCGCCGTTGCCGAACAGCCAGATGTCGGCGTTGAGTTGCGTGAGCAGCCACAGCGCGAGCAGCGCGAACGCGACGTCGACGCGCGCGCCGGGCCGGAAATGGCGCACGCGCAGGCGGTGCAGCTCCCCGGACAGCAGCCAGCGCTCGCCCCATGCCACGGCCACTGCCGCACCCCAGAAGGCACCGAGCGCGTTCGTCAGCACGTCGAGGTTCGAGGCGATGCGCGCCGGCAGGTAGGCCTGCACGTACTCCAGCGCCACGCTGAGCAGCACGGCCGCGCCCACGCCGAGCGCCACGGCGGCGGCGCGCCGCGCGCGCGCCATCCAGGACAGCGTCAACAACATGCCGAGCGGCGCGTAGGCGAGGATGTTCAGCACCACGTCGGAAGCGAGGATGTACGGCGGCCATCCCGCGAGCAGGAAGCGCCGGGCTTCCGCATTGGGCACGCGCCAGCCGCTGAACGGATACAGGCTGGCATACACCACCAGCAGCAGGTAAGCTACGGCGAGGTAGTTGACCAGCCTGGAGGCCCGCGCCGGGCGCGCGGATGCGTAGGAAAGCGAGCCGCTCATCTGTGTTGGCTTGTGCCGGGCGCGCAACCGGGCTTGCGCGGCGGACGGCAACGCATGGGATTCTATGACATCTTCAACGGCGACGCCGACGGCCTGTGCGCGCTGCACCAGCTGCGGCTCGCCGAGCCCCGCGAATCCGTGCTGGTCACCGGCGTCAAGCGCGACGTCGCGCTGCTCGCGCGCGTGGCGCCGGCGGCCGGCGACGAGCTGACCGTCCTCGACATCTCCCTGGACGCCAATCGCGAAGCGCTGCAGCGCGTGCTGCATGCCGGCGCGCGCGTGCGCTACTTCGACCACCATTTCGCCGGCGAGGTGCCGCGGCACCCGCTGCTCGAGGCCCACCTGGATTTTTCCGCGTCGACCTGCACCAGCCTGATCGTCGACGGTTTCCTCGGCGGGCGCCACAAGGCCTGGGCGGTCGCCGCGGCCTTCGGCGACAACCTCGGCGCCCGGGCAGGCGAGGAGGCGGCCGCGCTCGGGCTCGGCGCGGCCGAGGTCGCGGCGCTGCGCGAGCTCGGGGAATGCCTGAACTACAACGCCTACGGGCGCGATCTCGCCGACCTGCACTTTCACCCCGCCGACCTGTACCGCAGCATGCGCGCCTTCGAGGATCCGCTCGATTTCCACGCGCGCTCGGCGGAGCTCGGCGTGCTGCGACATGCGGTGGCCGATGACATGCGCCGCGCGCTCGCGCTCGTGGCCGAAAACGTGGGGAATCGCGCCCTGCTCGTGCGCATGCCCGACGAAGCCTGGAGCCGGCGCGTGGCCGGGACGTTCGCCAATGCGCTGGCGCGCCGGCACGCGGATCGCATCGTGGCGCTGCTGGTGCACGCCGGTGACGGCTACCAGGTCAGCCTGCGCGCGCCGGAAGGCGGCGGCGGCATGCACCTCATCGCGCGCAGCTTCGAGGGCGGCAACGGCCGCGAGCGCGCCGCCGGCATCCAGTTCCTGCCGCGAGCGGACGTGCCGAAGCTGCTGGCGCTGCTGGCCACGCCGCCACCCGCCTAGGCGGCGCGGCGGGCCGGCAAGGCTACTTCGCCTTGATCTCGGTCCAGATCCTGTTGAGGAGCTGGCGCTCCTTCTTGTTCATGTCCTTGAGCTGCTCCAGGCGCCTGGCGGATTCGGCGTCCGGGAACACGGCCTTGATCGACTTGATCTCGGGCTTGATGTACTGCATCGCTTCGGCGTTCGGGTTGCCCGAGCCGGTGATGTTGGTCAGCGCCGCGGAGTTCCTGCCCTCGAGCATGAAGTTGATGAACTTGTGCGCGAGGTCGGGACGCGGTGCGGTTTTCGCGATGACCATCGCGTCCAGCGCCAGCACAGCGCCTTCTTTGGGCAGGGCATGGCGGATGCGGAACTTCTGCTTCGCCTCCTGCGCGCCGGCATCGGCCTGGAAGATGTCGTTCGAGTAGCCGTGCACGACCCAGATGTTGCCGGTCGACAGCTCCTTGATGTAGCCCTGCGCCATGAAGGCGGCCCAGTAGGGCTTGGCCTTCAGGATGACGTCCCTGGCCTGCTGCCAGTGCGCCGGGTCGCGGTCGTTGACCGAGTAGCCGAGGTACTTCAGCGCGGCGGCCATGACCTCGG
This sequence comes from Burkholderiales bacterium, assembly GCA_036274775.1. Classification (GTDB taxonomy): domain Bacteria; phylum Pseudomonadota; class Gammaproteobacteria; order Burkholderiales; family JACQAP01; genus JACQAP01. Next base: position 57,142 of record DASUFB010000029.1, read on the forward strand.
CCTGGCTGTCGAGCACCGTGACCTTGCCCTTGATCTTCTGCAGGATCTTCGGGTCGAAGATCACCGCCCAGGAATCCACGGTGATGCCCAGCGCCTTCATCTTCGCGTCGTTGTAGCCGATCAGCGTGATCGACATCGCGTAGGGCACCGAGTACCTGTTGCCCGGGTCGAAGTCCGTGTTCAGGTAGGCCGGCATCAGGTTCTTGAAGTTGGGCAGCTTGCTCCTGTCGAGCGGCTGCAGCCAGCCGGCCTTGGCCATGCCCGCGACGTAGTTCGACGTCGGCACCATGACGTCGTAGCCCTTCGCGCCGGCCGCGAGCTTGGCCACCAGCTCCTCGTTGTCGCCGTAGAAGTCCTGCACCACCTTGCACTTGCACTGCGCCTCGAAGCCCTTCACGGCCTCCGGCGCGATGTAGTCGTTCCAGTTGTACAGGTGCAGCTCGTCGTCGGCAGCCGCCGGCAGGCTGGCGCACAGCAGCAGCCACAACAGTCTTTTCATGCGGTTTCCCCGGAATGTCGGACCGCTCGAGACGGCGGCCACGCGGACGCCGGTAGATTAGGCAATGCCGGCGCGGGCGTCCAGAGCCCGCCTCCGGCGCAATGCTACGATGGCGCCCTCGCGGCATCGGCCGGCACACGCCGACACACGCCGACATGAATGACGAAGCCCGCGCACAGGGGAGCAAGGCCGGCAGTCCATGACGGAAACCAATGCACCGAACCCGGGCCCGGGCGCGCCTGCGCCCGCCCGCTGGATGCAGCTCGCCCTGTGCGTGCTGTGCATGTCGATGGTCGCCAACCTGCAATACGGCTGGACGCTGTTCGTCGGCCCCATCGACGAGCATTTCCACTGGGGCAGGGCCGCGATCCAGGTCGCCTTCACGATTTTCGTGCTCACGGAGACCTGGCTGGTGCCGTTCGAGGGCTACCTCGTGGACCGCTACGGCCCGGCGCCGGTCACGGTGGCAGCCGGCCTGCTCGCCGGCATTTCCTGGGTGCTGAACTCGGTCGCCGATTCGCTTGCCTTGCTGTACGTGGCCGCGGCAGTCGGCGGCGTCGGCGCAGGTGCCGTGTACGGCACCTGCATCGGCCAGGCGCTGAAGTGGTTCCCGGACCGGCGCGGGCTCGCCGCCGGCCTGACCGCGATGGGTTTCGGCGCCGGCTCCGCGCTGTCCGTCATGCCGCTCGCCGCCACGATCAAGTCGGCCGGCTACCAGGCAGCCTTCCTGTACGCCGGCTTGCTGCAGGGCCTGGTGGTGGTTGTGCTGGGCTCGCTGCTGCGCAGGCCGCCCGCGGTGCCGGCGCCGGCCGCCGCCGGCGCCCGTCGGCGCGACTACGCGCCGCTGCAGATGGCCCGCACGCCGGCGTTCTGGGTGCTCTACGCGATGTTCGTGCTCATGGCCGCCGGGGGCCTGATGGCGACGGCCCAGCTCGCACCCATCGCCACCGACCTCGGCGTCGCCGATGCGCCGGTGAGCCTGCTCGGGCTGACGCTGCCCGCGCTCACGTTCGCGCTGTCCATCGACCGCATCCTGAACGGCGTCACGCGGCCGTTCTTCGGCTGGATGTCCGACCGCCTGGGCCGTGAGAACACCATGTTCGGTGCCTTCGTGCTGGAGGGCGCGGGCATCCTGGCGCTGAGCCAATTCGGCCGCGACCCGCTCGCCTTCGTGCTGCTGAGCGGCGTGGTGTTCTTCGCCTGGGGCGAGATCTACAGCCTGTTCCCGGCCACCTGCGCCGACACCTTCGGCGCGAAATTCGCCACGGCCAACGCCGGCCTGCTCTATACCGCCAAGGGCACCGCATCGCTGCTGGTGCCGCTCGCGAGCCTCGCGAGCCTGTCCGCCGGCGGCTGGCACACGGTCTTCGTGGTCGCCGCGGTCATGAACTTCGCGGCGGCGGCCGCGGCGCTGCTGCTGCTCAAGCCGCTGCGCGCGAACATGGCAGAATCACGGCGCGCATGAACAATCGCCCTGGGGATCGCACATGAAATTCGCCATCGTCGGCGCCGGTGCCATCGGCGGCTACCTGGGCGCCCGCCTCGCCGCCGCCGGCGCCGAGGTCACGTTCATCGCGCGCGGCGCCAACCTCGAGGCGATTCGCGCGCGCGGCATGAAGCTCGTGCTCGAGGACGGCACCGAGCTGGTGGCGGCAAGCGCGCGCGCCTGCGAGAAACCTGCCGAGGCTGGCCCGCACGACGCGGTGCTGCTCACGGTCAAGGCGCACCAGGTCGGAGCCATCGCGGCGGACCTGCGCCACCTGTTGCACGAGACGACCAGCATCGTGACCATGCAGAACGGCATCCCGTGGTGGTACTTCCAGAAGCACGGCGGACCTTACGACGGCCAACCCGTGAGGGCCGCGGACCCGGACGGCAGCATCGCGCGCTACGTCGACCCCGCGCGCGTCATCGGCAGCGTGGTTTATCCGGCGGCGAACCTCGTCGCACCCGGCGTGGTGCAGGTCGTGGAAGGCAACCGCTTCACGCTCGGCGAGCTCGACGGCGCTGCGACGCCGCGCGTGCAGGCCATCTCGGCGCAGCTCGCCGCCGCCGGCTTCAAGGCGCCCGTCAGCGCGGAGATCCGCAGCGAGATCTGGCTCAAGCTGTGGGGCAACCTGTCCTTCAACCCGATCAGCGCGCTCACGCACGCCACGCTCGAGGACATCTGCCGCTTCGCGCCCACGCGCGACCTCGCGGCGAAAATGATGGCCGAGGCCGAAGCCATCGCCAACAAGCTCGGCATCACGTTTCGCATCGGCATCGAGCGGCGCATCGCCGGCGCGGAGAAAGTCGGCGCGCACAAGACCTCCATGCTGCAGGACGTCGAGCAGGGCCGGCCGATCGAGATCGAGGCGCTGGTCGGCGCCGTCGTGGAGCTCGGCGCGCTGACCGGCACGCCGACGCCGTACATTTCCGCGTTATACGCGGCCGCCAGCCTGCTGGCGAAGACCCTGAACAATGCGCACGGCCGCCTCACGCTCGCGACCTGACGACCGCATCCGGCATTCAACGACGAGGAAACCCCAATGAACACCCATGCATCGACCCTGACCACCCTGCTGGAGCTCGGCGCGCCCGACGCTCCCGCGCTGCACGCGCCCGGCGGCAAGCCGCTCACGTACGCGGCGCTGCGCCGGCTCGTCGCCGACACGGTGACCGCACTCAACGCGCACGGCATCGGCCGCAACGACCGCGTGGCCATCGTGCTCGACAACGGCCCGGAGATGGCCGCCACCTTCCTCGCGATCGGCGCCGGCGCGACGGCTGCGCCGCTGAACCCGGCCTACCGTGCCGACGAATTCGAGTTCTACCTGACCGACCTCAAGGCAAAGCTGCTGGTCACCGGACCAAGCCTGGATTCCCCGGCCGTGGAGGTCGCGAAGCGCCTCGGCGTGCCGCTCGCCAGGCTGCAGCCGGTGCCGGAGCGCGGCGCGGGCAGCTTCACGCTGGAACTGCCGGCCGCGGCGCAGGCCGCCGGCCAGGGCGGGCCCGCCGGTGCGGACGACATCGCGCTGGTGCTGCACACTTCCGGCACGACGTCGCGGCCGAAGATCGTGCCCCTTTTGCAACGCAACGTCTGCGCGTCCGCGCGCAACATCCGCAGCACCCTTGGGTTCGGGCCGGCCGACCGCGGCCTGAACATCATGCCGCTGTTCCACATCCACGGCCTGATGGCCGGCCTCCTCGCGCCGCTGTCGGCCGGCGGGATGATCAGCTGCACGCCGGGATTCAACGCGCTGAAGTTCTTCGCATGGATGGCCGAGGTCCGCCCGACCTGGTACACCGCCGTGCCGACCATGCACCAGGCGATCCTCGCGCGCGCGCCGAAGAATGCCGACATCGTCAAAGGCAGCACGCTGCGCTTCGTGCGCTCGTCTTCGTCCTCGATGCCGCCGCAGGTCATCCGCCAGCTCGAGGAAACCTTCGGCGTGCCGGTCGTCGAGGCCTACGGCATGACCGAGGCCGCGCACCAGATGGCAAGCAACCCGCTGCCGCCTGGCGCGCGCAAGCCCGGTACCGTCGGGCGCGGCGCCGGCCCGGAAGTCGCCGTGATCGACGCCCGCGGCAACGTGCTGCCCGCGGGCGGCACGGGCGAGATCGCGATCCGCGGCGAAAACGTCATGGGCGGCTACGAGAACAACCCGAAGGCCAACGCGGAGGCATTCGTCAACGGCTGGTTCCGCACGGGCGACCAGGGCGTCATGGACGCGCAGGGATACCTGTCCATCACCGGCCGGCTCAAGGAGATCATCAACCGCGGCGGCGAGAAGATCTCGCCGCGCGAGGTCGACGAAGTGCTCATGGACCATCCCTGCGTGCAGCAGTGCGTGACGTTTTCGATGCCCCACGACAAGCTGGGCGAGGACGTCGCCGCCGCGGTGGTGCTGCGCGAGGGCGTGGTGGCGAGCGAGCAGGAGCTGCGCGAGTTCGCCGCGGTGAAGCTGGCGGATTTCAAGGTGCCGCGCAAGATCGTGATCCTCGCCGAGATCCCCAAGGGGGCCACCGGCAAGCTGCAGCGCATCGGCCTCGCGCAGAAGCTCGGCCTCGCCTGAAGGGCCGCGGCGGGCTTCAGCCGGTGCGCAGCGCGCCCGGCGAGAGCTTCGAGGCCAGCACGATCAGCGCCAGCGTCAGCATCATCAGCAGCGTGGACACCGCGTTGACCTCGGGCGTCACAGAGATCTTCACCATGGTGTAGATCTGCAGCGGCAGCGTCGTCGAGCCCACGCCGGCCGTGAAGAACGTGATCACGAAGTCGTCGATGGACAGCGTGAAGGCCATCAGCGCGCCCGCCACCACCCCCGGCATGATCAGCGGCAGCGTGACCAGCCGGAACGCCCTCCACGGCGTGGCACCAAGGTCGCGCGCGGCTTCGGTGAGGCTTTCGTCCATGCCGGCGAGGCGCGCGCGCACGACGATGGCGACGAAGCCCACGCAGAAGGCGATGTGCGAGAGCACGATGGACACCATGCCCAGCGTGACGTTCAGCAGCACGAAGAAGATCAGCAGCGACACGCCCATGAGGATTTCGGGAATCGCGATCGGCGCCAGGATCAGCAGCGGCAGCGCGCGCGTCCTGAACCGGTACATGGCATAGCCGGCCATGGTACCGAGCACCGTGGACACCGCGCTCGCGGTGACGCCGATCACGAGCGAGTTCCATGCGGCGGTGAGCATCTTCTCGTTGTGGAACAGCTTCGCGTACCACGACAGCGTGAAGCCGACCCACTCGGCGTTCAGGCGCGAGTCGTTGAACGAGTAGACGACGACGATGGCGAGCGGCGCGTACAGGAAGGCGTAGGCGAAGATCGCCGCCGCCCACAGCGCGTGCGGGCGCCCCCTCACGTGCGGCTCCTGCGTGCGACCCATGCCGCCAGGCCGGCGAGCGCCACGGCCATGACCGTGAGCATCATCGACAGCACGCTGCCGAAGGGCCAGTCGCGCGTGTCCAGGAACTGTTGCTTGATGACGTTGCCGATCATGATGCCCTCGGTGCCGCCGAGGATGTCGGGAATCGCGAAGATGCCCAGCGCCGGGATGAACACCAGCGCCGCGCCCGCGTACACGCCGGGCAGCGACAGCGGGAAAGTCACGCGCCAGAAGCGCCGCCAGGCGCCGGCACCGAGGTCCTGCGCGGCGTCCAGCAGCACCGGGTCGTGCTTCTCCAGGTTCGCGTACAGCGGCAGCACCATGAAGGGCAGGTGCACGTAGACCAGCCCGACGATGACCGCGAAAGGCGTGTACAGCAGCGTCACCGGCCCCATGCCGGCGAGCGCGAGCAGCTGGTTCAGCGTGGTCACGAACACCGATTGCGGCCCGAGGATGATGATCCAGGCGTAGACGCGGATCAGGAAATTCGACCAGAACGGCAGGATCACCAGCAGCACCAGCAGGTCGCGGTGCTTCTTCGGGCTGCGCGCGATCAGCATCGCCAGCGGATAGGCGATCAGCACGCAGGCGAGCGTCGTGATCGCCGCGTAGGCGAACGACTTCAGGAACAGCTCGGTGTACAGGAAGTCGGAGAAGAACCGGCCGTAGCTCTCCAGCGTCAGGTCCAGCCGGCCGGTGTCCTCGGCCACGAGCGGCGCCAGCCCGCCGAACTCGCCGGAGTTGCGGAACGACGCGACCACCATGATCAGCACGGGGATCGCGAAGAACACCACGAGGTAGGCGAACGGCGGCCCGCCGATCAGCCATTTGTGCAGACGATTCCGTTTTGCCCCGGAAATCATGGTCGAGCGCAAATCTCAACACGAAGATCACGAAGGACACGAAGTGGCACAAAGAAGTGCGGGGGAATTCTTCGGCTGGCGGTCGGCAACGACGATGTTGACCGCGAATCGAATTCCATCAGGCGTTGGTTTCCTTCATAAACCTTCGTGTCCTTCGTGACATTGGTGGTGCGCATTTGCTTTTGCGACAGCCAAACCGCCCGGCATCAGTCGTTCAGGAAATGGCCGGCGTCGAAGCGCCAGCCGACCTGCACCGGGTCGCCGGCCTCGAAGAACTTGGCGCGGCCCGCCGCGGAATTCGGCAGCAACGCCTCGATGCGCGCGCCGCCCGCCAGCTCGACGATGTAGATCGTCACGTCGCCGAGGTAGAGGAAGTCGTGCACCTTGCCGTCGAAGCGGTTGAAATCCTGCGAGGCCGGCAGGTCGCCGCCGATGGCGACCTTCTCCGGCCGCAGTGCCAGCGCGCCCTTGAGCCCGGGTGCATCGCCTTCCACGTTCAGGGCCGAGACCTCGCCGATGCCGGCGAGCGAAACCGCCATGCGGCTGCCGGCGCAGGACAATATCTCGCCGTCGAGCAGATTGCACTGGCCGATGAAGTCGGCAACGAAGCGGTTTTTCGGGAAGCCGTAGATTTTCGACGGCTCGTCGACCTGCTCGACGCGCCCGTGGTTCATGACCGCGATGCGGTGCGACAGCGCGAGCGCCTCGCTCTGGTCATGGGTCACGTAGACGAAGGTGATGCCGACCTCCTTCTGCAGGCCGATCAGCTCGAGCTGCACGCTTTCCTTGAGCTTGGCGTCCAGCGCAGCGAGCGGCTCGTCGAGCAGCAGCAGCTTGGGCCGGTTGATCAGCGCGCGCGCGACCGCCACGCGCTGCTTCTGCCCGCCGGAAAGCTCGTTCGGGTAGCGCCTGCCCATGCCCGTCAGGCGCACGTCCTCGAGCGCCTCCTCCACGCGCCTGCCGACCTGCGAGGCATCGACGTTGGCCATCCTCAGCGGGAAGGCGACGTTCTGCTCCACCGTCATGTGCGGAAACAGCGCGTAGCTCTGGAACACCGTATGCACGTTGCGCGCTTCGGGCGGGATGCCCGTCATGTCGCGGCCGTCGACGACGATGGTTCCGGCATCCGGCGCGTCGAACCCGGCGATCATGCGCAGCAGCGTGGTCTTGCCGCAGCCGGATGGCCCGAGGAGGGTGAAGAACTCGCCGGCCTCGATGCTGAGGCTGACGTCATTGACCGCGGTGAAATCGCCGAAGCGCCGCGTGACGTTGCGGATTTCGAGAAGCGGCATCCGGCCGGTGGTCCTGGGAAAGGCCGCATTCTAGCAAAGGACTCGCCTGCCGGACCCTATTCCTCCGAGGATTTCAGCCCGTACTTGTTGACGCGGTAGCGCAGGGTTTCGCGCGAGGTGCCCAGCAGGCGCGCGGCGGCCGTGACGTTGTGCCCCGCGCGCTCGAGCGCCTCGGCGACGATCTTCCTTTCCATGTCCTCCAGGCTGATGCTGCCGTCGAGCGGGAAATGCAGCCCGTCCGCCGGGCCCGCGGGAAGCGCCGCCGGATCGCGGGAAGGCTGCAGCTGCAGCCAGTGCGCGGCGATGGCACCGGTGTCCGACAGCAGCACGCCGCGCTCCAGCACGTTGCGCAGCTCGCGCACGTTGCCGGGCCAGTCGTGCGCACGCAGCGCGGCCCAGACTGCGGCAGGCACGACGTGGACGTCCTTGCCGGACTTCGCGCCGTACTCGGCGACGATGGGCGGCACGAGGTCCTCGAGGTCCTCGAGGCGCCGGCGCAGCGGCGGCAGTTCCAGCGTGAACACGGTGATGCGATGGTAGAGGTCGCTGCGGAACGCGCCGGCCCGCACGCGCTCGGCCAGGTCGCGATTGCTCGCCGCCACCACCTGCACGTCGATGTCGATGGTGCCGCTCCCCCCCAGCCGGCGCAGGCGCCGGTCCTCGATGACGGTGAGCAGCTTGGCCTGCAGGTCGAGGCCGAGCTCGCCGAGCTCGTCGAGGAAGATGGTGCCGCCGTGCGCCTGCTCCATGAGGCCGCGGCGGCGGCCCTTCGCGCCGGTGAACGCGCCGGGCTCGTGCCCGAACAGCTCGGATTCGAGCAGCTCGCGCGGCAGCGCCGCGCAGTTGACCTCGACGAGCGGGCCTTCGCCGCGCGCACCACTGTAATGCAGGATGCGGGCGGCCAGCCCTTTGCCGGTGCCGGTCTCGCCCGTGAGCAGCAGCGCGCTCATCGGCGTGCGCGCCAGGCGCGCGAGCAGGTCGCGCACCGCGGCGGCCGCGCGGCTGCGGCCGGCGAAGGCCTCCGGCGCGTAGCGGCGCCCCTGCGTGGCCGCGCGTTCGCGCAACTGCCGCTGGGCGCGCGCACTGCGCGCCGCGCCGGCCACCACGAGATCCAGGCGCTCGAGCTCGCAGGGCTTCTCGAGGAAGTCGAAGGCGCCCAGGCGCAGCGCCCGCACCGAGTCGGCGATGCTGCCGTAGCCGGTGAGGAACAGCCATTCGCTGCCCGCCGCCGCGGCCCGGGTCGCCTCCAGCAGGTCCAGGGCATTGCCGTCCGGCAGGCTCATGTCCGACACCACCACCAGCGGCTGCAGCTCGCCGCCCAGCAGCAGGCGCCTCGCCTGCTCCAGGCTGGCCGCCGCCGCCACCTCGAACCCCCCGCGCCGGAAATGCCGCACGAGCTCCGCGCTCAGCAGCGGCTCGTCCTCAATGAGCAACAGCGTGTCGGACATCTTCCCGCTCCACCGGCAGGACCAGCGTGACGCGCGCGCCGCACGGCGCGGCGTTGGCCAGCGCGAACTCCCCGCCCATGTCGTGCGCGAAGCGCCTGACGATGGCGAGCCCGAGCCCGGTGCCCGACTCGCGCGAGGTCATGAAGGGCCGCACGCCGCCGGCGAGCAGCGCCTCGGGAAAGCCCGGCCCGTCGTCGGCGACCTCGATGCCCAGCCTGCCGTCGCGATGCCAGACATGGATCGAAACCTGTCCGGGCGCCTCGCCGATGGCGGCCACCGAGTTCAGCACGAGGTTCAGCACGCCCTGGCGCACGGCGTCCTCGGGCAGGCGGCAGCTCAAGCCGTCGGGGACCTCCGTGGCGAGCCGGACGTGCGGCGGCAGCTGGTAGCGGATCAGGTTTGCGAGATCGCGCACCAGGCGGCTCACGTCCACGGCGCGCGGCGTCTCCGGCACATGGCGCGATTGCTGCAGCAGCGCGTTGAGCAGCCGCGTGACGCGGGTGAGCTCCGCGATCACGAGGTCCATGCGCTCCTCCAGCACGGGGTCGTCGAGCTCGCGCCGCAGGTTCGCGAGCGTGACCTGGATGCCGGCGATGGGGTTGCGCAGCTCGTGCGCGAGCCCCGCGGAAACCTCGCCGGCCGCGGCGAGCCGCGCCGAGCGCGCGAGGCTCTGCTGCTGCTGCAGCAATACCTGCGTGGCGGCGCGGACCTCGTCCTCCAGCGAGCTCGTGCGCTGCCGGTTCGCCTGCTCGAGCTGCGCCAGCCGGTTCACGAGCTGGTTGTAGTTGTCGAACAGCGGCAGCAGCAGCGGGTCGATGCGCTCGGTCGGCACCGGCGCGAAATCGCCCTCGGACAGCCTCGAGAGGAAGCTGCGCAGATCGGCTATCGGCCGCAGCACGCGCTCGCGCACGGCCCAGAGCATCAGCACCATCAGGCAGGGGAATCCGACCAGGGCCGCCAGCGCGAGCCTCAGATCGAGCCGGGTGTAGTCGACCATGGTGTCGAGCTGCTCGAGCTGGATGCGGTTCTCGCGCTCCAGCATCTCATCGAGCATGGTCATCGCGGCCGGCAACGCGACGTCGGGCTGCGACGGCGCCTGAGCGAGCAGCGCGTTCAGCCGGCCGAGGCGCCCGCGCATGTAGGTGCCCACGGGGCCGCCACGCACCGGGATCTGGTCGAGGTCGGCCCGCACGCGCGCGAGGTCGCCGGCGGCAGGCGCGGCGCCGCCGGTCTCGGCCCGCAGCTGCAGATCCTTCAGCACGACCACGCTGTCCTCGAGCAGCGAGGTGCGGTTGACGTGGGCGCGGATCGAATCGATGCGCTTGTAGTCCAGCCAGGTGAACAGCGAAAGCGTGCCGAGCGCGACCGTCAGCACAGCCACGGCCACGATGCCGACCAGGCGCGTCGGTCGCAGGAGGATGGACTTCATCGATACCGCACGGGGGGGTCCGTCTGGCGGCATTCTATGCTGACTTCCCGGCACTGGCAGGATCGCGGGCATTACGGTGGTCCTGCAGGCTCCGTGCCAAGCGCGAAACGCCGCGCGCCGGCGCGATGCACGCGGGCCGGCAAAGCCCTGACTTTGCTCGGTCCTTCGCGCGCGGTTCCATCCGCTGCGCGCGCGGCGCGCGCGAGCACCCCGGCTCAATTCCACCGGCACGACGGCGGACGCGGTTCAAATCCACCGCCCCCGAACGGCCGCGGATTCCGGGGAAACGCGGGTCCGCATTCAGATTCAGCGACTTGATCCCCGCGGCATGGCTCGTGCTGTAGCACCCGCGTTTCCGTTCACGCGCGAAGCCTTGAGCGCAAGCCGCCGATGTCCGTCGTCGAAACCGTCCTGCGCAAGCCCTACACCGTCGTCTCGGCGCTGATCCTCGTCTGCCTGCTCGGCGCGGGCGCGGCCCTGCGCATGCCCGTGGACATCTTCCCAGAGATCAACATCCCGGTGGTCAGCGTGGTCTGGACCTACGCCGGCATGAGCGCGCGGGACATGCAGAACCGCATCCTGACGCTGCATCAGCGCCAGCTCGCCTCGCTGGTGGACGACATCTCGCGCATCGAAGCGACGAGCTACACCGGCGTGGGCGTGGAAAAGATCTACCTGCACGACGGCGCGGACGTCACGCGCGCGGTCTCGCAGCTCGCCAGCAGCGCGCTGGTGGTGCTGAAGTACATGCCGCGCAACATCACGCCGCCGCTGGTCCTGCGCTACAGCGCGACCGACGTGCCGGTCATCCAGCTGAGCCTGTCCAGCGACACGCTGCCCGACACCAAGCTCAACGACCTCGGCCAGAACATCATCCGGCCCAGCCTCGCAGTCGTGCACGGCGCCGAGGTGCCGTATCCCTACGGCGGCAAGCCGCGCGTGATCATGGCCGACCTCGACCAGCGCGCGCTGCAGTCGCGCGGGCTGACGGCCTTCGACGTGAGCCAGGCGCTCGAGCGCCAGAACGTCATCCTGCCCTCGGGCGACGTGAAGATCGGCGCGAAGGACTACACGCTGGCGATGAACAACAGCCCCGACCTGCTGGAGACCATCAACGGCTTCCCGATCAGGCAGGTCGACGGCCGCACCGTGTTCATGCGCGACGTGGCCTACGTCCACGACGGCTTCCAGGTGCAGACCAACTCCGTGTCGGTGAACGGCACGCCGGGCGCGCTGATGCTGATCCGCAAGGCCGGCGGCGTGTCCACGCTGGCCGTGATCGACGGCGTGCGCGCGGCGCTGCCCGACATCAAGAGGCTGCTGCCGAAGGGCGTGTCGATCAAGACGGTCTTCGACCAGTCGGTGTTCGTGAAGGCCGCGCTCGACAGCGTCGTGATGGGCGGGCTCATGGCCGCGGGTCTCACCGCGCTGATGATCCTGCTGTTCCTGGGCAACTGGCGGCTCACGCTGATCATCCTGGCGGCCATCCCGCTGTCCATCGTGAGCGCGTTGCTGGTGCTCTACGCCGGCGGCCAGACGCTGAACACCATGACCCTGGGCGGCTTCGCGCTGGCGGTCGGCATCCTGGTGGACAACGGCACCGTCGTGATCGAGAACATCGAGCGCCATCTGCGCCTGAACGAGCCCCTCGAGACGGCCATCGTCGGCGGCGCCGGCGAGGTCGGGCTGCCGACCATGCTGTCCACGCTGTGCATCTGCATCGTGTTCGTGCCGGTGTTCCTGCTCGAAGGCACCGCGAAGTACCTGTTCTCGCCGCTGTCGATCGCGGTGTGCGTGTCGCTCGTTGCCAGCCTCGTTCTTTCGTTCACCATGGTGCCGGTACTGTTCAAGTACCTGATGCGCCCCTCCGCGGCGCGCATCGTCGCCCGCCACGACGTGATCCCCGGCGGCCGCTGGAAGGCCCCGTTCGCGGCGATCCACTACGGCTTCGAGCGCGGTTTCGAGAGCCTGCGCGAGGCCTACCGCAACGCGCTCGCCTGGGGCCTGTCGCGGCCCGTGCTCACCGGCGCGGCTTTCGCCGTGCTCATGCTGCTGTCGCTCGCGCTCTTTCCCCAGCTCGGCCGCGATTTCTTCCCGCAGGTCGATGGCGGCCAGATGCGCCTGCACGTGCGCTCGCCGCCGGGCACGCGCCTGGAGCGCACGCAGGAGGATTTCGCGCGGGTCGAGGCTGCGATCCGCGAGATCGTGAGCGACGACCAGATCGACGTCGTGCTCGACAACATCGGCCTGCCCTACAGCGGCATCAACATGGCGTTGAGCGACACGACCACGGTCGGCCCGATGGACGGGGAGATCCTGGTCTCGCTGGCGCACAGTCACGAGCCGACGGCCGGCCTGGTCGCGAAGCTGCGCGCGGAGCTGCCGCGGCGCTTCGCCGACATGCAGTTCTTCTTCCAGCCCGCGGACATCGTCGACCAGGTGCTGAACTTCGGCCAGCCCGCGCCGATCGACATCCGCGTCTCCGGGCCGGACAACGACGAGGCCTATGCGGTGGCGGCCAGGCTCGCGCGCGAGCTGCATGACGTGCCCGGCATCGTCGACTCGCACGTGTTCCAGGTGCCGGACGCCCCCGCGCTGACGGTGGACGTCGACCGCGCGCTGGCGACCGAGGTCGGTGCGACCCAGCAGGGCACCGCAGCCAACGTGCTGGTGGCGACGAACTCCAGCGCGCAGATGGCACCGAATTTCTGGGTCGACCCGCGCAACGGCGTGAGTTACCCGCTGGTGGTGCAGCTGCCGACCTACCGCATCGAGTCGGCGCAGGACCTGTGGACCATGCCGGTCAACGCGGCGGCCGGCGGCGGCGACCGGCAGCTGCTGATGAACATCTCGAAGTTCGGGCGCGCCCGCGTCCCGCTCGTGACCTCGCAGCTCAACATCCGCCCGGTGTACGACGTGCACGCCGACGTGCAGGGCCGCGACCTGTACTCCGCCGCGGCGGCCATCGACGAGGTCATCGAGGCGAACCGGCCCGATCCCGCGAAGGCGATCAAGGTCAGGCTGAGCGGGCAGGTGGAGACCATGCGCGAGAGCTATGCCGGGCTGTTCGCGGGCATCGCGGCTGCGGTCGTGCTCGTCTACCTGTTCCTGGTGATCAATTTCCAGAGCTGGGTCGACCCGCTGATCGTGCTGCTGGCGGTGCCGTTCGCGCTGGCCGGCGTCATGTGGATGATGTTCCTGACGCAGACGCATCTCAGCGTGCCGGCGCTGATGGGCACGCTGATGTGCATCGGCCTGACCACCGCCAACAGCATCCTGGTCGTGACGTTCGCGAACCAGCGCATGCAGGCCGGCGACGCGCCGCTCATCGCCGCGCTGACGGCGGGCCATACCCGCCTGCGGCCGGTGCTCATGACGGCGGGCGCGATGATCCTGGGCATGATCCCGATGGCGCTCGGCGTCGGCGAGGGCGGCGAGCAGAACGCGCCGCTCGCGCGGGCCGTCATCGGCGGCCTGCTGTTCGCCACGCTGGCCACGCTGATCTTAGTGCCCGTCATGTACCGGCTGCTGCGCCGTGCGCCCGTGCCGGCCCCCGAACCCCATCCGACGAGACAATCCCGTGCATACGAATGACCCGAACCCGTCCGTTGCGGCGCAGGACGGCGCACGCATTTCCACCGCCTACAGGCGCGGAACGGGCAGGCGCATCGCCGTTTTCGCCACCGTGGCGATGGTCGCGCTGGCCGCCGGCTTCCTGTCGGTGCATTTCATGCGGGTCACGGACCGCCATCACCTGCAGGAAACCTCGAAAGCGGAAGCCTCGCAGCGGCCGCTGGTGAACGTCATCACGGTACAAAGTCCTGGAGCCGCGCACCCGCTGACCTTGCCCGGCGAGACCGCCGCGTGGTTCGAGAGCACGCTGTACGCGCGCGTCAACGGCTACGTCGCGAAATGGACCGTCGACATCGGCGAGCACGTGCGCAAGGGGCAGGTGCTCGCGGTGATCGAGACCCCGGAGCTGGACGCGGACCTTGTCGCGGCACGCGCCGAGCTGGCCGCCGCCCGGGCCCTGGTGACGGTGCGTGCGGCCGAGGCCGGGTTCGCGAAAACCACCAACGAGCGCTGGAAGGATTCTCCCAGGGGCGTGGTTTCCGAGCAGGAACGCGAGGCCAAGCGCTCGGACTACGACAGCGCGCAGGCCAGGCTGAACGCCGCGCGCGCTCAGGTGGAGCTCGGCAAGGCCAGGGTCGAGCGCCTGGCCGCCCTGCAGCAGTTCAAGCAGGTCGTCGCGCCCTTCGACGGCACGATCACCGAGCGGCGGATCGACGTCGGCAACCTCGTCACCGCCGGCAGCACCAGCGGTAATACCCTGCTCTACCGCGTCGCCCAGGAATCACCGCTGCGCGTGTTCGTCGACGCGCCGCAAAGCGTTTCGGGCGAGCTGCTGAAGCCCGGCATGGCCGTGCAGGTCAAGTCGGCGGGCCTCGCCGGCGCCCCGATCGATGCCACGGTCGCGCGCACCGCCAGGGCGATCAACCCGCAGGCGCGCACGCTGCGCGTCGAGGTCGACATCCCGAACGCGGACCTGGCGCTGGTTCCCGGCATGTACGTGGACGTGACGTTTGCGCTGCCGGGCGGCAACCGGGTGCAGGTGCCGGCCGCTGCGCTCGTGTTCCGCTCGAGCGGGCCGCAGGTGGCCGTCGTCGACGGCGCGGGGCGCGTGTCCTTCCGCAAGGTGGACATCGCGCGCGACGACGGCAGCATGGTCGAGATCGGTTCCGGCCTCGCGGCCGGCGACAAGGTCGCGCTGAACATCAGCAGCCGCATCGCCGACGGAGACATGGTCTCGGTCGCGCAGTCGACCGACGCCGGCGCGCCGTCGGTCGCGAAGGCGCGTTGAAGCTCGTGCGCACGCGCCTGCGCTTGTCCCGGACGCTCGGCGCCGTCCTCGCGGCCGCGCTGGCGGGGTGCGCGGTCGGCCCCGACTATCATGCGCCGAAGGCGAACGTCCCCGGGCGCTTCGCGTCGGCACCCGGCACGCCCGCGCCGGCGGCAGGCGCAACCATCGATCCCGTCACCTGGTGGCACGCGCTCAACGATGCCCGTCTCGACGCGCTGGTCGAGCAGGCGGTGCAATCCAATCCGGACATCGAGATCGCCCTGACGCGCCTGCAGGAAGCGCGGGCGTTCGAGTCGGCGCTCACGGGCCGCGCGCTGCCCTACGTCGACGCGGCTGCCGGCGCCGGCCGCGGCACCGGCAGCGATCTCACACGCAGCCGCGTGCCTTCGCCGCTCACTTCAGCGTCGAACACCGCGGGGCTGCAGCACGTCACCACCATGGCCGGATTCGACGCCGCATGGGAAGTCGACCTGTTCGGGCGCTACCGCCGCGAGATCGAGGCGGCGCGCTACGACACGCAGGCCCATGCGGCCGCGCGCAACGCGGTGCTGATCACGGTTGTCGCCGACGTCGTGCGCGCCTACCTGGGCCTGCGCGGCCTGCAGATGCAGCAGGCCATCCTGCAGCAGGATATCGGGAGCACGCGCACGCTGCTCGAGCTCGTGCAGGCGAGATACGATCGCGGCATCACCAACGAGCTCGACGTCACGCTCGCGCACCGGCAGCTCGCGACCCTGCAGGCCAAGGCCGCGCCGCTCGCGGCGCAGGCGAGTTCCCTGCAATACGCGATCGCCGTGCTGCTGGGCCGCTTCCCGGAAGACGTGGTGGCCGAGCTGGCCGCCCCGGACGTCATTCCGCAGATCCCGGACAACGTCGATGCCGGGCTGCCCATCGACGTCGTGCGGCGGCGCCCGGACATCGCGGAGTCGGAACGGCTGCTCGCCGGCGCCACCGCGCGCATCGGCGTGGCCACGGCCAGGCTGTTCCCGACGCTGGTGCTGAGCGCGAGCGCAGGCGTGCAGGCACAGGGGCTGGGCGTCACGCCCCACGTCGACGAGTCCATCTGGTCGGCCGGCGCCGGCGCCCTCGTGCCGCTGCTCGACTTCGGCACGCTGGACGCGCTGGCGAACGTCGCCGACCTGCGCACGCACGAGCAGCTCGTCGCCTACAGGCAGACCGTGCTGCGCGCGATGCAGGAAGTCGACGTCGCGATGGCCGGCTACGTCGCCCAGCGCGACCGGCTGCGCCACCTCGGCGAGGCGCTGGCCGCCAGCCAGCGCGCGCTCGACCTCGCCTCGCAGCGCTACGACCGCGGGCTGACGGACTTCCTGAACGTCGTCGACGCGCAGCGTGCGCAGTACGACCTCGAGGAGCAGTACGCCGCCGCGCAGGTCGGCGTGGGCGAGCAGTTCGTCGCGCTGTACAAGAGCCTCGGCGGCGGCTGGGAAAACTACCAGTCGATCCCGGCGATCCGCGATCCCCAGCCCGCCGTCATCGCCGCATTCCGCCGCCTGCTCGCACCGGACGACCCCCTGAAATAATCCCCGGACGGCAGCCGGCTTGACGTGCGGCAGGCAAAACTGTCATATGACGGTATTGTTGCCAACGCTGCGTGCTGAAAGCCACATTTCAGCTTGAAATCCTAGAGTTAGCTTAGGTTCTTGTCATAAAAAATTCATGACAATCCGATTGCGATTTGACTACGTTCAGACCGTAACGCGATGAAACGCCTCGCGCCAAATGCGATCCCGGCACCATGAAAATCCGCCGGGAAAGCCTGAAAAACGAATGTAGTCGGCAACTTAGCTGAGAAAGGAACGACAAAATGAACCGCATCAAGTTACTCGCGCTGGTGGTTTTCGCGGTGATGTCGGGCTGCGCGAGCATGTCGCAGAGCTCCGCCAACGCGACCTGGGACAAATTTCATTCTGAAACGATGGCTCAGCGCGATGCCGGCAAGCTGACGCCGTTGCAGGCCCAGCTCGATCTGTGGTCGAAGTACCGCGAGCTGTTCGGCGAGGACGCAACCATGAACGGCTTCTACGCCTACTCGGTGAAGCTCATGTCCTCGGTGGAAGCGGGCAAGATCCCGCTGGACGAGGCACAGGCCATGATCGACGCGCGCGAGCGCGAGATCAATGCGCGCAAGATCGCGGAAGCGGAGCGCCGCAAGGCCTACGATCCCTACGGCAGCCCCTCGGACTGATCGGCCTCCTGCAAGAAAAAAGCCGGGCATATGTGCCCGGCTTTTTTTTCGCCTACGCGCTCAGAAGCGCAATGTCAGGTCGAACTGCATGAGCTTCATGTCGGTGACGGGGTTCAGCGCCGGCAGGTCGGGGTTGTCGCCGCCGGTGCCCAGCGCAGCGTTCAGCCGCGAGCCCTGGCCGTAGCGGAATGTCGTGATCACGGCGTCGACCGGCGAGTAGGCCACCGCAAAGTAGTAGCCCTTCATGTTGGTGCGGCCTTCGAAGAAGTCCGAATCGACGATGTTGGGATCCAGCGCGAACTGCTCGACGCGCTGGTAGTAGGTACGCGCCTCCCAGGTGCCCTTCTTGGCGCTGGTACCGTATACGAGGCCCTGCGTCGGGCCGTAGGCAACGCCCTGGCTGCCGATCGACAGGCCGACCTGGTAGGCCTTGTCCTGGTTGCCGTAGGCGCTCTTGCCGGCGGCGCTCGCACGGTCGGAGCCGTCGAGGTTCTTGGCGAAGTTGCCGTAGAGCATGCCGGCATAGCGCCACAACGGGAACTTGAACTCCAGCGGCACCTCGATCACGCGCAGGTCGTTGATGCCGATCTGGTTCGCGGCATTGTTGAAGTTGCCGTTCGCGGTGACCGTGGGCTCGCCGGTGAACACGGTGTTGAAGCTGGTGCCCGTCTTCTTGCCGCCGGTGTAGGTGTAGTAGTTCACGGCACCGCGCAGCGACGTCAGGTCGCTCACCTTGTACTGGCCGCCGACTTCCCAGGCGTACATGAACATGTCCTGCTTGTTGAAGCCCAGCGACTGCCAGGTCGTGTTGTCAGGGTTGAAATCCTGGTACACCCACTGGCCGAAGGTGGCGAAGGTCGTGAAGGCGTCGGTCAGCTTGTAGTTGATGCGTTCGGTCAGGCCTTCGGGCGAGATGTCCGGGTCCCAGACCATGGGCGAGGTGAACAGCTGGTTCGGGCCCTTGCCGGCCTGCAGCGTGAGCCAGTCGGTGGCGCGCCAGCCGATGAAGACCTGCCCGACGTTGATGGCGTCGCTGTTCTTCGCCGACGGTCCGGGTCCGGCCACCGAGTCGTCGCCGAACGTGACCCACGGCGAGCGCGGGTTCGTGGACGTGTCCAAGCGCAGGCCGTAGAAGAAGTTCTCCGAGGCGTCGCCGCGCACGCCCAGGCGCAGCGCGTAACGCCAGCGCTGCCTGTCGAGCGCGTCCGGCGTCGTGACCGGCGTGCCGGAGGCAGCGCCGACGGTCGGCACGTTGGAGCGGCCGATGCGGTCCTCGTAGCGCGTACGCACGTCGCCGTAGAACTCGATGCTCTTCAGCGCCTCGCTGATCCTGATCTTGTTCGCGTCGGGCGGCGGCTCCTGCTTCTTCTCCTCCTCCTTGGCGTCCTTGAGCGCCTGCGCACGCCGGTCGGCTCTCGCCTCGGTGCGCATCTCCTGATAGTCCTCGTCGCTCAGCACGCCCTTCTCGTGCAGCTTGTCGAGCAGGGTCTCCATGTCCGCCGAGGCGGGTGCGCTCGCCATCGCCAGCAGCGTGAACGCCGCGCTCATCGCCAGGTTAGCGCACGACTTGCCTGTGACCATTCATCGTCTCCCGATTGAAAATTCCCGCGCCGGAAGCGGTCCGGCGCTTGACTGGAGCGCATTGTGGGAAACGAATGTGACAGGCAGATGAAGCCGGCAAGTCGCCGGCGTGACAGCGGCGTTGCGGGCGGCCCTAGGCCGGCCAGCGCAGGACGACGAGCAGCAGGACGAGCAGCAGCCCGGCCAGGGTCCAGCCCAGCATCCTGTCCTGGCGGCGCTGGCGCGCCGCCAGGACGGCGATGAGTGCCTGCTGCACCGGGTCGCCATGGCCCGCGAGCGCCCGGTGCAGCAACCGCGGCAGCTGCGGCAGCAGGGTGGCCCATTGCGGCGCCTCGGCAGCGATGCCGCGCGTGAGCGCCCGCCAGCCGGCCTGCTCGGACATCCAGCGCTCGAGGTAGGGCTTGGCCGTGGCCCACAGGTCGAGATCGGGATCGAGCTCACGCCCCAGCCCCTCGATGTTCAGCAGCGTCTTCTGCAGCAGCACGAGCTGCGGCTGCACCTCGATGTTGAAGCGCCGCGAGGTCTGGAACAGCCGCAGCAGCACCCTGCCGAAGGAGATCTCCTTCAGCGGCTTGTCGAAGATCGGCTCGCAGACCGCGCGGATCGCCGTCTCGAACTCCTCCAGCCGCGTGCCGGCCGGTATCCAGCCCGACTCGAGGTGGATGCGTGCCACGCGCCGGTAGTCGCGCCGGAAAAACGCCAGGAAGTTCTGCGCCAGGTAGCTCTTGTCGGTCTCGCTGAGCGAGCCCATGATGCCGAAGTCGAGCGCGACGTAGCGCCCGTCGGACGCGACCAGGATGTTGCCGGGATGCATGTCGGCGTGGAAGAAGCCGTCGCGGAACACCTGCGTGAAGAAGATTTCGACGCCGGCGCGCGCGAGCTTCGGGATGTCGATGCCCTGGCTGCGCAGCCTGGCCACCTGGCTGATGGGCGTGCCGAACATGCGTTCCATGACCATGACCTCGGTCCCGCAGTAGTCCCAGAACACCTCGGGCACGATCAGCAGCGGCGAGCCCTCGAAGTTGCGGCGCAGCTGGCTGGCGTTGGCCGCCTCGCGCAACAGGTCGAGCTCGTCCGCGAGGTGGCGCTCGAACTCGGCCACGACCTCGCGCGGCTTGAGCCGGCGGCCGTCGGCCCACAGCTTCTCCATGAGCCCGGCCGCCACGTTGAGCAGCGCGACGTCCTCGGCGATCACCGGCGCGATGCCGGGCCTGAGCACCTTCACGGCCACCTCGCGTCCGCCGGGCAGCACCGCGAGGTGGACCTGCGCGACCGAGGCGCTGGCGATGGCCTCGGCGTCGAAACGCTCGAACACCTCGCCCACCGGCCGGCGGTAGGTGCGCTCCAGCGTGCGGTAGACCTGCGCGGCCGGAAACGGCGGCACGCGATCCTGGAGCTTCGCAAGCTCGTCGGCGATGTCGAGCGGCACGAGGTCGCGGCGCGTGGACAGCACCTGGCCGAACTTCACGAAGATCGGGCCCAGCGCCTCCAGCGCGAGGCGCAGGCGCTCGCCGCGCGGGCGGTCGAGCCGGCGCCAGAACAGCATGGTCTTGATGAGCGGGCGCAGGCCACGCACGCGCTCGTGGCCGAGAAAAAACTCCTCGAGGCCGTAGCGCAGCGACACGCGCAGGATCTTCGCCAGTCGCAGCAGGTGCATGCGCGGGGTCGCTCAGCCGACGGGCAGGAGGCGCTGCAGGCGCTCGATGCGCTTGTCCAGGCGCTCGGCCGCATCGCGCAGTTCGTCGACGCCGCGCACGAACTCGGCCGCCTGCAGCGGCGTCACCAGCAGGCGGCTTTCCTCGGTCAGGTATTCGGCGAGGCCCGCCGCGGCGCTGCTCGCCGCCCGCTTCGGCCATGCCGCCGCGGCGCGCGCGGCGCGCCCCATGCGGTGTGCGGCCACGTCCCCGACTGCGCGGCTCAGGTCTTCCTCGGCGTCCCACTTCAGGTTGGCCGCGAGCCGCGCGATGTCCGCCGCGAAAGCCGTGTCTCCGCTCACGCCGGCGCGGCGCCAGGCATCCTCGCCTTCGGCGACGATGCGCAGGGCGGTCGCCGCATCGAGCCGGATCACGACCGCCGGGTCGGCGTCGTCAGGCGCCGGTTCCAGCGTGCCGGCCGCGGTCGCCATCGCCGCGACGCGCAGCGGGAACAGCTCGATGACGGCCGTCCTGCCCGCGTGCGCGGCCAGGATATCGCGCGCCCAGCCTTCGGCGGCGAGCAGGTGATTCACGAACGCGACGAAGGGCGCGGTAACCACGACGTCAGAACCGGTGGCCCACATGCAGGGCGACGACGCCGGCAGCGAGGTTGTAGTACCGCACGCGCTCGCATCCCGCCTGCTCCATGAGGGCTTTCAGCTCCTCCTGGTCCGGGTGCCGGCGGATGGACTCGGCAAGGTAGCGATAGCTGTCGGCGTCACCGGCGACGAGCCTGCCCAGCCAGGGCAGCACGTTGAACGAATACGCGTCATACGCCGGCCGCAGCGGCGCCCATACGCGCGAGAACTCCAGCACCAGCACGCGCCCGCCGGCCCGCACTACGCGTGCCATCTCCGCGAGCGCGAGCGGCTTGTGCGTCATGTTGCGCAGCCCGAAGGCGGTGATCGCGCAGTCGAAGTAGGCGTCCGGCAGCGGCAGGCGCTCCGCGTCGCACTGCACGGCGGGCACGATGCGGCCCGCGTCGAGCAGGCGGTCGCGGCCGCGGCCGAGCATGTCGGCGTTGATGTCGGTCAGCCAGACCTCGCCCTGCGGGCCGACGCGCGGGGCGAACAGCGCGCTCATGTCGCCGGTGCCGCCGGCCACGTCGAGCACGCGGCCGCCGCGGCGCACGCCGCTCAGTTCCACGGCGAAGCGTTTCCACAGCCGGTGCAGGCCGCCGGACATGAGGTCGTTCATGAGGTCGTACCTGCCTGCCACGGAGCTGAACACGCCGGCGACCTTCGCGGCCTTCTCGCCCTCGCGCACCTCGCGGAAGCCGAAGTCCGTCGTGCCTGCCGCCTCCGGCGGCTGGTTTTGCGTCGTCATGGGTGGCCGCCCGCGCTCAGATCTTCTTCCATCCCGTCCTCGCGCCCGCCTCGGGAGCGGCGGCCGCTTCGGGCTCGCGTGCGAGGCCTTCCAGCGCGAGCTTTTCGAGGTAGCGCTGCCAGAGCTGGGCCTGCCGCACGCCGAGATCGTACAGGTAGTCCCAGGAATACAGTCCGGTGTCGTGACCGTCGCTGAACACGAGCTTGACCGCGTAGTTGCCCACCGGCTCGATCGCGGTGATCGACACGTCCTTCTTGCCTGCCTGCAGGACTTCCTGGCCGGGACCGTGCCCGCGCACCTCCGCCGAGGGCGAATAGACGCGCAGGTACTCGCAGGGCAGCCGGAACGTCCTGCCGTCGTCGAAGCCGATCTCGACGATGCGTGACTGGGCGTGCAATTTGATCTCGACGGGACGCGGCGTCCCGGGCTGGAGTCCGGCCATGGCGGCTAAGGGGTCATTGCGACATCGGTCAGGCCGCCATGATAACCGGCGCCGGGGTGTCCCACGGCGGCGGGCGCCGTGCCGTGACGTTCACGAGCTTGTAACATTTGCTTCATAGGATTGCAAACGTCCAAATCGAGAGGAAGAAACCCTTTCATGGCGGCAACCATCCTCGTGGTCGAAGACGAGCCGGCAATCCAGGAGCTGATCGCCTACAACCTGAAGCAGGCCGGCCACCAGCCCCTGCGCGCCGACAACGCCGAGCAGGCGGCCAACCTCGTCGCCAACGCGCTGCCCGACCTGGTGCTGCTCGACTGGATGCTGCCGGGCCAGTCAGGCATCGAGTTCGCGCGGCGCCTGCGCGCCGACAAGCGCACGCGCACCATACCGATCATCATGCTGACCGCGCGCTCCGACGAGCAGGACAAGCTGCAGGGCCTGGAGACCGGCGCCGACGACTACATCACCAAGCCGTTCTCGCCGCGCGAGCTCAACGCGCGCATCAAGGCCGTGCTGCGCCGGCGCGCCCCGGAGATGACCGACGACACGGTGGAGCTCGGCGGGCTCAGGCTCGATCCCGCCAGCCACCGCGTGACCGGCAACGGCAAGACCGTGGAGCTCGGGCCGACCGAGTTCCGCCTGCTGCATTTCCTGATGACGCATGCCGAGCGCGTGCACTCGCGCACGCAGCTGCTCGACCAGGTCTGGGGAGACCACGTGTTCGTCGAGGAACGCACGGTCGACGTGCACATCCGCCGGCTGCGCAAGGCGCTCGAGCCCGTTCGGCTCGACGGCCTGGTGCAGACCGTGCGCGGCACCGGCTACCGGTTCTCGGCGGGCTGAGGCACCGCAGGCGGGATGGCGCGGGATTCTGCGATAATTCCGGCCGGCTCTTACCGGGAACGAAGCCCTTGAAGCCCATGTGGGGCAGGCCGCTGTACCCAGTCCTGCTCGCCGGCTGCGCGGCGCTGGTGTGCTGGCCGGTACTGGGAACCCAGGGCGCGCTGGCCGTGCTGGGCGTCGCGCTGGTCGGCCTGCTGCTGCACCACCTGCGCAACCTGTCGCATCTCTACCGCTGGTCGCAACGCCCGCAGCTCGAGACGCTGCCCACCGGCACCGGCGCCTGGGAGTATCTGTCCTCCCACCTGCTGAGGATGCTCAAGCAGCAGCGCGCCACCGAGACGCGGCTCGGCGAGGCGCTGTCGCGATTCCAGCTCGCCGGCGCCGCGCTGCCGGACGCCGTGGTCATCCTCGACACCTCCGGACGCATCGAATGGTGCAACCCCAGGGCGGAGGAATACTTCGGGCTGGACAACCGGCGCGACACCGGCCAGCAGATCACCTACATCGTGCGCAACCCGCAATTCGTCGAATACCTCTCGGCCAATACCGGCGAGCCGCTGGTGCTGAAGGTCCTGCGCCGCGAGGGCGAGATGATGCTGGCGGTGCAGCAGGTGCCCTACGGCGGCAACCGCCGGCTCGTGCTCGGCCGCGACATCACGCGCTGGGAGAGGCTGGAAACCACGCGGCGCGACTTCGTCGCGAACGTCTCCCACGAACTGCGCACGCCGCTCACGGTCGTCGGCGGCTTCCTGGAGACGCTGGAAGACATGGACAAGCCCGACCCGGAGATGACCCGCCGTGCGCTCGAGCTCATGCGCCAGCAGACCAGCCGCATGACGCGCCTGGTGGAGGACCTGCTCACGCTGTCGCGCCTCGAAAGCACGCAGAACCCGCTGCGCGAGGAGGACGTCGACGTGCCGGAGATGCTGCGCGCGCTCTATCAGGATGCGCAGGTGCTCTCGGGGGGGCGCCACCGCATCCGCATCGCGCTCGACAGCGGCGAGTGGCTCAAGGGCAGCACCGAGGAGCTGCGCAGCGCCTTCGGCAACCTGATCAGCAACGCCGTGCGCTACACGCCGGAGCGCGGCGAGATCGAGATCCGCTGGGGCGTGCGCGACGGCCACCTGACCTTCTCCGTGCAGGACACCGGCATCGGCATCGAGCCGCAGCACATCGACCGGCTCACCGAGCGCTTCTACCGCGTGGACCGCAGCCGCTCGCGCGAGACCGGCGGCACCGGTCTGGGGCTCGCGATCGTCAAGCACGTGCTCAGCCGCCACAACGCCAGGCTCGACATCCGCAGCACGCCGGGCAAGGGCAGCACATTTTCCTCCGTCTTCCCGGACACCCGCCGCGTGTCCGCGAGCCACCCGCTCAGCGCCGGCGCCTCGGCCTAGCGCGGCTCCAGCAACTCCTCGAGCCGCTTGCGCAGCGCCCTGCCGAAGCCCGCGGGCAGCGGGCGCCCCGGCCGGGGCTTCCTCTGGGCCCAGACCGCGTCGGGAAAATGCGGATCGTCCGCGAAGCGCGGGATGACGTGCCAGTGCAGGTGCGGGACCATGTTCCCGAAGCTCGCGAGGTTGACCTTGTCGGGCGACAGCAGCTCGCGCAGCGCCTGCTCCACGGCGTAGACCGCCTCCATGAGCCGCGCGCGCTGCGCTGGCGGCAAATCCGTCATCTCCCTCACGTGCGCATCGAGGATCACGCGGCAGAAGCCCGGATGGTCCGCGTCGCCGGCCAGCACCACGCGTGCGAAACCGTCGTCGCGCAGCACCTCGCCGCCGGGCTGCAGGCACAGCACGCAGGCGGCCTGCGCTTTTGCGGGAGGGTCGTTCGTCGCCACGGCTGAACTCTACCAGCGTCGCGGCCGCGCTTCACGGAAAGCCACGGCGGCCGCATCGAAGGCACGCAGCCCGTCTCCCGGTTCGCTTGCACGGCTTGCCGCAACGAGGGGAATGGAGCATCCTTGCGCGCACCACGATCCGCTGGAACCACTGCTCCTCATGCGCCCGGCCTCGTACCGCTGGATCACGCCGATGCGTCTGCTGCGGTCCCTCCTTCTCGCCGTCCTCGCCGTGGCGTGCGCAGCGCCGCTCCCGGCCGAGGAAACCGCGTCGCTGCAAAGCACCCCGGTCGTCATCGCCAACCGCACCATCATCCGGCTGCGCGGCCCGATCGCCGGCTATTCGGCCGCGGAGCGCGCGGCGGACGCCAGGCAGCGCATCGAGGAAGCCCTGGAAGTCAATTCCCGTCCGGAGATCTCCTTTTCCGACTTCGAAGGCGCGACCCGGGTGCTGGTCGGCGGCAAGCACGCCTTCCTCGTGACCAAGGCGGACATCGACGCCCAGGCCGGCGAAACCACGCAGTTCCTGGCGCACGAAGCCGGGCAGCGGCTGGAGCTTGCCTTCGCCGCGCGCCAGGAACAGGCCTCCCCGCGCTACCTCGCGGTCGCGGCGGCACTCGCGTTCGCCGCTACCGTGGCCTATGTCTTCGCGCTCTGGCTGCTCCATCGCGCCGGCCGCTGGCTCGGGCGGCTCGCTTCCGCGATGGCGGAGAGGCACGCAAAGAAGCTGCAGCTGCGCGGCGCGACGGCCGTGGCCCGGCGCATCGTCCTTGCCGCAGCCTGGATCGTGACCGCCCTCGTCACCATCGTCTGGCTGGCTTTCGTGCTGGAGCGCTTTCCCTACACCCGCACATGGGGCGAGCATCTCGCGAGCAACCTGTTCAACGTCGCGTGGCAGATCGGGTCGGCGATCCTGGGAGCGCTGCCGGGGCTGTTCCTGGTCGCGGTCATCTTCCTGCTGACGCGCGCGCTCATCGCCGTGGCGACGGCCTTCTTCGACCGCGTCGCGGACGGGCGCATCCGCGTGCGGTGGCTGGACGCCGACACGGTCAAGCCGACGCGCCGCATCTTCAGTTTCGTGGTCTGGGTTTTCGCGCTGGCGATGGCCTATCCCTATCTGCCGGGGGCGCAGACCGAGGCCTTCAAGGGCCTGTCGGTGCTGGTCGGCGTGATGATCTCGTTGGGCGGGGCGAGCGCCATCGGGCAGGCCTTCAGCGGCCTGATCCTGATGTACCTGCGCGCCTTCCGCAGCGGGGACTACGTGCGCATCGGCGAGACCGAAGGAACGGTGGTGGACCTCGGCATGTTCGCCACGCGCATCCGCACCGGGCTCGGCGAGGAGATCATCCTGCCGAATGCGACCGTGATGACGACGTCCACGACGAATTTCTCGAGTGTCAGGCCCGAAGCGGGCTTCGTGATCGACACCAGGGTGACCGTCGGCTACTCGACGCCCTGGCGCCAGGTGCAGGCCATGCTGGAGGAAGCGGCCGCACGGACGCCGGACATCGCCGCGGATCCGGCGCCCTTCGTGCGCCAGACGGCGCTGTCGGATTTCTACGTGGCGTACCGGCTGGTGGCCCACACTCCCGTGGAGGGGCCGGATGCCCGCGTCGACGTCCTGAGCCAGCTGAACGCGAACATCCTGGACGTATTCAACGAGCACGGGGTGCAGATCATGTCGCCGCACTACTTCAACGACCCCGCGCATCCGCAGATCGTGCCGAAGGACAAGTGGTTCGCCGCGCCGGCCAGGCCGCCGGAATCTCAGCAACCTGACACTCACCGCGGAGGACGCTAAAGCAGTACGCGCTCGATGCCGCCGTTATTGACCTTGGTAACGTAGTCGGCCATCCAGTTCTCTCCGAGAACATGGCTTGCTTTTTAGTTCCGGCCGCTGCGCTTAACGCAGGCGAAGCCTGCATTAGCCTCCACTGAATCGCGCTTGGGAGATGCCAGAGACTACAGCAGTACGCGCTCGATGCCGCCGTTATTGACCTTGGTAACGTAGTCGGCCATCCAGTTCTCTCCGAGAACATGGCGCGCGATTTCAACCACGATGTAATCCGCGTCGACGTTCGCGTCGTCACGGTAGCGCGCCAGGCCCTGCAGGCAGGACGGACAGGAGGTGAGCACCTTCACCGCGCCCTCGTGGCCGCCCGCACGGATCGCGGCCGCACCTTTCTGCATCTCTTCCTGCTTGCGGAAGCGCACCTGCGTGGAGATGTCCGGACGCGTGACGGCAAAGGTGCCTGACTCGCCGCAGCAGCGGTCGTTGAGCCTGACTTCCGAGCCCATGAGCTGGCTCACGACCTTGATGGGCTGGTAGGTCTTCATCGGCGTGTGACAGGGGTCGTGATACAGGTAGCGCACGCCGGTCACGCCGTCGAGCTTCACGCCCTTCTCCAGCAGGTACTCGTGGATGTCGAGCAGGCGGCAGCCCGGGAAGATCTTGTCGAATTCGTATTTCTGCAGCTGGTCCATGCAGGTGCCGCACGACACGACCACCGTCTTGATGTCGAGGTAATTGAGCGTGTTGGCCACGCGGTGGAACAGCACGCGGTTGTCGGTGCTGATCTTGTGGCCCTTCTCCGCTTCGCCCGCGGAGGTCTGCGGATACCCGCAGCAGAGATAGCCCGGCGGCAGCACGGTCACTGCGCCGACCTCGTAGAGCATGGCCTGGGTGGCGAGCCCCACCTGGCCGAACAGGCGCTCGCTGCCGCAGCCCGGGAAATAGAACACCGCGTCGGAATCCTCGCCCGTCTTTTTCGGGTCGCGGATCACGGGCACGATGCGGTTGTCCTCGATGTCGAGCAGCGCGCGCGAGGTCTTCTTCGGCAGGCCGCCGGGCATGGGCTTGTTGATGAAATGGATGACCTGCGCCTTGACCGGCGGCTTGCCCGGCGTCGCCGGCGGATGCTTCACCTGCGGCTGCACCAGCCCCAGCGCCTTGCCGGCGCGGTGCGCGGCGCGCTGCGCGCGATAGCCCAGTCCCACCATGACGGCCCGCGCGGCCTTGATCGTGCCGGGATCGGTGGCATTGAGGAACAGCATCGAGGCCGCCGTGCCGGGATTGAATTTCTTCTTGCCCTGCCGGCGCAGGAAGTTGCGCATGGCGATCGACACGTCGCCGAAGTCGATGTCCACCGGACAGGGGTTCAGGCACTTGTGGCAGACGGTGCAATGGTCGGCAACGTCGGAGAATTCGTCGAAATGCTTGAGCGAGATGCCGCGGCGCGTCTGCTCCTCGTACAGGAAGGCCTCGATCAGCAGCGAGGTCGCGAGGATCTTGTTGCGCGGCGAGTAGAGCAGGTTCGCGCGAGGCACGTGGGTGGAGCATACCGGCTTGCACTTGCCGCAGCGCAGGCAATCCTTGATCGAATCCGAGATCTCGCCGATGGCGCTCTGCTCGAGGATCAGGCTCTCCAGCTCGAGCAGGTTGAAGCTCGGGGTGTAGGCCTTGTCGAGGTTGCCGCCGGCGAGCAGCTTGCCGCGGTTGAAGTGCCCCTGCGGGTCGACGCGCTTCTTGTAGTCCGTGAACGCCTGGATCTCCCCGGGCTGCAGGTAGTCGAGCTTGGTGATGCCGATGCCGTGCTCGCCCGAGATCACGCCGCCGAGCGACCGCGCCAGCTTCATGATGCGCGCCACCGCGACGTTGGCCTCGTTGAGCATCGCGTAATCGTCCGAATTGACGGGGATGTTGGTGTGCACGTTGCCGTCGCCCGCGTGCATGTGCAGGGCCACGAACAGCCGGCTTTTCAGGATGCGCTTGTGGATCGCATTGATCTCGGCCCGGATCGGCTCGAAGGCGCGGCCATCGAAGACCCGCATCAGCGGCTCGCGGGCTTCGGCCTTCCATGAAACGCGCAGAGCATGGCTCTGCAGGGCCTGGAAGACGGTGATTGATGGCTGGTGCCCGGCTTCGCGGGGGACGGGGCTCTGCATCGCATCGAGCTCGCCGACCGGCGCATCGAGATGCCCGAGCATCCACTGCCAGCGGCTGCGCGTGGTGCGCACCAGTTCCAGCGCGACGGCGGGCCGGGCGCCCAGCAGCTCCCGCCATGCGCCCCTGTCGGTTTCCTGGTGCAGCGGCAGCTCGCCCTGGAAGAACTGCTCCAGCGCATCCATGAGCCGGATCTTGTTCTTCAGCGACAGCTCGATGTTGATGCGCTCGATGCCGTCGGAGTAATCGCCCAGGCGCTCCAGCGGGATCACCACGTCCTCGTTGATCTTGAAGGCGTTGGTGTGGCGCGCGATGGCAGCAGTGCGGGAGCGGTCGGCCCAGAACTGCTTGCGCGCCTCGGCCGACACGGCGATGAAGCCCTCGCCGCCACGCCCGTTGGCAATGCGCACGACTGCGGAGGCCGCCTCGCCGACGGTCCTGTCGTCGTCGCCGACGATGTCGGCGAGCAGCACCATCTTCGGGCGCCCGCCGCGCTTGGCCCTGGTGGCATAGCCCACTGCCTTCACATAGCGCTCGTCGAGGTGCTCGAGGCCGGCGAGGATGGCTCCGCCGGGCCGCGCGTCGAGATGCTTCTTGATCTCCACGATCGAGGGCACGGCCTGCGCGACCTGGCCGTAGAACTCCAGGCACACGGTGCGGACGTGTTTCGGCATGCGGTGCAGGATGAAACGCGCCGAGGTGATGATGCCGTCGCAGCCCTCCTTCTGCACGCCGGGCAGGCCGGCGAGGAACTTGTCGGTGACGTCCTTGCCCAGGCCTTCCTTGCGGAACTTGCGCCCCGGCACCTCGAGTACCTGCGGCCCGGCCACCGGCATGCGGCCGTCCCTGCCGAAACGCGTGATGCGGAAGCGCACAAGCTCGGCATCGTGAATCTTGCCGAGGTTGTGGTCGATGCGCTCGACCAGCATCCACTCGGCGTCCGGCGTCACCATTTTCCAGGACACCAGGTTGTCGATCGCCGTGCCCCACAGCACGGCCTTCTTGCCGCCCGCATTCATGGCGATGTTGCCGCCGATGCAGGAGGCATCCGCCGAGGTCGGGTCCACCGCGAACACCAGCCCCGCGCCCTCCGCCGCTTCCATCACGCGCCGTGTCACCACGCCGGCGCCGCAATGGATGGTCGCCACGGGATCGGCGACCCCCGGCAGCGCGAGCATCTCGACCTCGCCGAGACGATCCAGCTTCTCGGTGTTGATCACGGCAGACATGCGATCGAGCGGCACGGCGCCGCCGGTGTAGCCGGTGCCGCCGCCGCGCGGAATGAGCGTGAGGCCCAGCTCGACGCAGGCCTCGACCAGAGGCTGCACCTCGTCCTCGGTATCCGGGTGCAGCACGACGAAGGGATACTCGACGCGCCAGTCGGTGGCATCGGTCACGTGGGACACGCGCGCCAGCCCGTCGAAGGCGACGTTGTCGCGGCGGGTCACGCGTGAAAGCCGGCGCATGACCTTCCTGCGCAGCTCGGCGGTCTGCTCGAATTCACGCTCGAAGGCATCGACCGCGCGATGCGCGGCAGCCAGCAGCTGCTCGACCTTGTCCGCCACGCCTTCGGCATCGTTGCCTTCGCCACGTCGCGCCTCGATCTGGCGCAGGCGATGGCGCAGGGCCTCGACCAGCGCGTCGCGGCGCTTCGGATCGTCGAGCAGGTCGTCCTGCAGGTAAGGGTTGCGCTGCACGACCCAGATGT
This sequence comes from Burkholderiales bacterium, assembly GCA_036274775.1. Classification (GTDB taxonomy): domain Bacteria; phylum Pseudomonadota; class Gammaproteobacteria; order Burkholderiales; family JACQAP01; genus JACQAP01. Next base: position 87,986 of record DASUFB010000029.1, read on the forward strand.
CGCCCAGCACCTCGTAGAGCATGCGCGCCGAGCGCCCCGTGCGGCGCTGGCTGCGCAACTCGTCCAGCAGCTGCCACATCGGCGCACCGAGCAGCCGGATGACGATCTCGCGGTCGGAGAACGAGGTGTAGTTGTACGGGATTTCGCGCAACCGCACGGCGGCGGACGCGAAGGGCGGAATCGGCTGCATCTATGTAGGACGCGGTTACTGGAAAAGAATTCTACCGCGGCGCGGCAGATCCCAGACGGCCGGCGGCCGCCCATGCAAAGGCACAGCCAGCTCTCAGTACTGCGTCGGCGAACACCCGAAGGTGCGGCGGAAGGCGGCGCTGAACGCGCTGGCGCTGTCGTAGCCGACCTCGAAAGCCGCCGCGGTCACGGGCATTCCCTCGGCCATCAGCGACAGCGCCTCGATCAGCCGCGCCTGCTGGCGCCAGCCGGCGATCGTCATGCCGGTCTCCGCGCGAAAGCGGCGCGTGAGGGTGCGGCGGCTCATCGCCGCCCGTGCGGCCCACGCGTCCAGCCCGGCCCTGGACGCGGGATCGCCGAGGAAATCCTCGCACAGGCGCCTGAGCGGACGCGCGGCCGGCATCGGCACATGGACAGGGCTTCTCGGTGCCGATCCCAGCTCGTCGAGGATCAACGCCATGACCCGCCCGTCGCGACCGGCCGGATCGTAGTCGATCGGCAGGACGACGGCCTGGTGGATGAGGGCGCGCAGCAAGTCCGACATTTCGATGACACAGCACACGGCCGGCAGGCGCGGGCTCGCATCGGGTTCGACGTAGAGCGTGCGGAAGGCCACCGCGCCGCGGCAGACGACCTGGTGCTCGATGCTTCCGGGCACCCACACGGCCCGATGCGGCGGGGCGATCCAGGCCCCGTCTCGCGTGATCACGCGGAGCATGCCCGTCGTCCCGTGGAAGAGCTGGGACCTGCGATGCGCGTGACGCACGGTCGCATGCCCTGCCGGGTAGTCGTCCGCCATGGCGGCAACCGGGTGCGGAATGTCCTGATAATCGGCGGCGCGCGTGCTTCTGAGCATGTGGCCCGGATTCGATGTTCTTTGACCCCCCAACGATAGCAGACCCGGCCACCCGCCCATAGCATCGGTTCCAACCAGGGGAGATCGTGCCCGTGTATATCCCCGATGCCTTCAAGGAAACCGACCGCGATATGGCCTTCTCCCTGATCGAGGAGATCAGGCTCGGTTCCGTCATTTCCTCCGCGGAGCGTATCGAGGCGAGTCTCGTCGCCTTCCTCGTCGACCGCCATGCCGGACCCAACGGCCGGCTGATCGGCCATTGCGCCCGTGCCAATGCGCAATGGAAGGCGCTCGAGCGCGCGCCGGAGATCCTGGTCACGTTTCTCGGCCCCAACACCCACGTCTCCCCGGGCTGGTACGGCACGCACCCGCGTGCGCCAACGTGGCTCTATGTCAGCATCCACGTGCGGGGCAGAGCCCGGCTCGTCCAGGATGCTGCCGCCATGCGAGCGATCGTCGTGCGCCTGAGCAAGGAGCTGGAGCCGCCCGGGTCGCGCTGGCGGGTCGACGATGTCTCCGACTACGTGGACCGGATCCTGCCCGGCATCGTCGGCTTCACCATCGACATCGACAGCGTCGAGACGCAGCTGCGGCTCGCCCAGCAGAACGTCGTGGACGACCGCCATCGCGTGCTCGGCGCGCTCGAGGCCGGCAAACCCATGCAGCAAGCCGTGGCCGGGCTCATGCGCCGCTTCGCGTTCCGCGACGCGGGGAGTGCGCCGAAGACGTGATCCCGGGAACCCTTCCCAAGCTGCAGTGAACCCGTGAGAGGAGAAAGCGCATGCCGGCAGCCATCGTGTACCGGGGCATGACGAAGGAGCAGCTCGATGCCCAATACAACATCCGCGCGATGATTCCCGATCATCCGGAGATCTTCAAGTCGTGGGCCGCACGCAGCGAACGCGCGCGCGACGCGATGAAGGATCGGTCCAGGCTGGACCTCGGCTATGGCACTGACCCTGCGCAGACCCTCGACCTGTTCCTTGCCGGGGAAGCCGGTGCACCGCTGCTGATCTTCATCCATGGCGGCTACTGGCGGGCCCAGGACAAATCCGAGTTCAGCTATGTGGCCGAACCCTACGTGGCCGCCGGCATCTGCGTGGCGGTGGTGAACTATCGCCTGGCACCCAGGGTCGCGATCGACGATATCGTCTCAGACATCCGGCAGTCGATCATCTGGCTGTACGGAAGCGCGGCCGGGCACGGCTACGACCGCAACCACATCTTCGTTTCCGGAACGTCGGCGGGCGGCCACCTGACCGTCTCGGCGCTGGCGACGCCGTGGCCGGAGCATGGCCTTCCGGCGGACGTCCTCAAGGGCGGGTGCGCGCTCAGCGGCCTCTACGACCTGGAGCCGATCCGGCTCTGCTACATCAACAGGGAAATCGGCATGTCCGAGGAGACCATGAAACGCCAGAGCGTGATCGACCACCTGCCGGCACAGGCGCCGCCGCTGATCCTGTCCACCGGCGGCGACGAGTCGGCGGAATTCAAGCGCCACCAGCGCGAGCTTGCCGAGGCGTGGCGGCAAGCCGGCCTGAGCTGCACGGTGATCGACCAGCCGGACGGGCACCACTTCGACATCATCGAGCGCTTCATCGAGATGGACGGCCTGCTCGGCCAATCGGTGCTGGCGCTCGTTCGGGCGGGGGCATGAGCGATCACGCCACGAATTTTGCCAGGATCCAGTAGCGCGCGAACTTGCCGGCCGCGATGAACAGCGCCGACCACCAGGCATTCAGCCGCAGCCAGCCCGCCGCCACGCACAGCGCATCGCCGACGACCGGCACCCAGGACAGCAGCAGCACCGGCACGCCCCACTTGCGGACCCAGGCCAGCGCGCGCTCCGCTGCCTTGCGCTCGGGCACGATCCGTCCGATGAGATACGAACTCATGCCGCCGAGCGTGTTGCCGAGCGTCGCGACGGCGAGCGCGGGCCAGAGCGTCGCCGCGCCGCTCATCAGCAATCCGGCAAATACGAATTCGGAGCCGCCGGGCAGCAGCGTCGCCGCAAGGAAACTGCTCAGGAACAGCGAGCCCAGTCCAAGGGGTTCGTTCAAGCCGGAAATCTTGCGGCGGCGGATGGGGAGGAAAGTGGCGCGCCCGAGACGATTCGAACGTCCGACCCCTGCCTTCGGAGGGCAGTACTCTATCCAGCTGAGCTACGGGCGCACGGCGCAAGTGTACGGGGAAACGGGGTTTCCAGTCCATCCGGGCCGGCTTTGCGGAGGACGAATGCCCTATAATCCGCGCTTTCCGGCCCGGCGCCCAAGCAAAGGATTTCCTCCATGTCCGAAGTGCACGTCGAAGAACATGAATCCCTGATCAAGACCCCGCAGCAGCTCATCGTGGTCGTGCTGCTCGCGTTCGCGGTGCCGGTCATCGGCATCATCATGATCGCGAGCTTCGTGACCGGCGGACTGAACGTGGACGGGAAAGGCGGCGAGGCGCGCCCCGAGGCCGTGGCGCAGCGCCTGAAGCCGGTGGCCACGCTGACGATCGGCGAGCCCGCCGTGCAGCCGCAGGCCGCGACGGCCGTCGCCGGCGTGAAGACGGCGGGCGGACAGCCGGTCAAGGCCGGCGGCGCCGACGCCGGCAAGCAGCTCTACGACACCGTGTGCACGGCCTGTCACGGCGCCGGCATCGCCGGCGCGCCGAAGGCCGGCGACAAGGCCGCGTGGAAGGCGCGCATCGCCCAGGGCAAGGCGACGCTCTATGAGCACGCCCTCAAGGGCAAGGGCGCGATGCCGCCCAAGGGCGGCTCCACCGCGCCCGACGCGGACGTGAAAGCGGCGGTGGATTATCTGGTGGGGCTCGCGAAGTAAGGCGACGCGTCGCCAGTGGCTGGTGACTAGTGGCTGGCAACGGCAATAGCGGGGCGCGGCGCATGCCGCGCCTTTTTCATGCCTGATCGTCGACGGCGGCACCATGTTGCTTCAGGCTTGTCCCAACTAGCCACCAGCCACTGACCACTGCCTCATGGCCACTTACGCGATCGGCGACCTGCAGGGCTGTCTCGACCCGCTGCGGCAACTGCTCGGCGAGGCGGGCTTCCGCGAGTCGGCGGACCGGCTGTGGCTGGTCGGCGACCTCGTCAACCGCGGCCCGCAGTCCCTGGAAGTGCTGCGCTACGTGAAGTCGCTGGGCGCGCGCGCGACCTGCGTGCTCGGCAACCACGACCTGCACCTGCTGATGGTGGCCGAGGGCCGCGCGAAGGCGCACCGGGAAGACACGCTCGGCGCCATCCTCGCCGCGCCGGAGCGCGGCGAGCTGCTCGACTGGCTGCGCGGCCGGCCGCTGATGCACGCGGAGGGCGAGTACGCGATGGTGCATGCCGGACTGCTGCCGTCGTGGAGCATCGCGCAGGCGCTCGAGCTCGCAGGCGAGGTCGGCGACGCGTTGCGGGGCCCGGACTGGCGCGGCCTCATGGCCGGCATGTACGGCAACCAGCCGGACCGCTGGGACGACGGGCTCGAGGGCTACGACAGGCTGCGCGTCGTCATCAACGCGATGACGCGGCTGCGCATCTGCACGCCGGACGGCCGCATGGAGTTTACGCACAAGGGCCGGCTCGACGACATCCCCGCGGGATACCAGCCCTGGTTCACGGTGCCCGGGCGCCGCAGCGCGGGCACCCCCGTCGTCTGCGGGCACTGGTCCGCGCTCGGGCTGCGCGTGGAACCGGACCTGCTGGCGCTGGACTCCGGCTGCCTGTGGGGACGCCAGCTCAGCGCCGTGCGTCTCGAGGATCGGCGGCTATTTCAGGTTTCCTGTCCGAAACTCGCAGATTGAGCGCCTCCGCGATCACCGCCTGCGCGGCGGCCGCGAGCTCGCGCCGCGTTCTGCCCACCGCATCGATCGCCGGCAGGAAGCGCAGCTCGGCGACGATCGTCCGCTGGCGGAAGATCATGCGCATGGACTCCAGCAGCGACGCGTCCCCGACGTAGCTCGCCTGCCTGCAGACGTTGCCCGCTGCATCGAGGTAGCGCAACGCCGCCGGATACACCAGCGCGTCCTCGTCCACCGCCGGCTGCAGCAGCGAGGCATGGAAACGCGTGAGCTCGCTGCCATCCGAGGTCGTGCCTTCCGGAAACACGCCGATGGCGTCCCCGCGCCGGAAGGCTTCGTGGATCGCCTCGTTGATGCGCGCCGCGTGCCGGCCGCGGCCGCGCCGGATGAACAGCGTGCCGACACGGGCCGACAGCCAGCCGATGACCGGCCAGCGGCGGACCTCGGACTTGGCCACGAAGCGCACCTGCCAGACCGAGTGGATGAGCTGGATGTCCAGCCACGAGACGTGGTTCGCCACGAGCACGGCGTGCCGGCCCGGACTGCGCGGCGGTCCGCCCGTGACGACTGCGCGCACGTTCAGGATGCCGAGCAGGCGCGCGGACCATCGCGCGACGGCATGGTCACGAAGGTCCTTCGCGCAGAAAGGAAAGAACAGGGCGACCTGCAGCACGCCGGAAACCAGGTGCAGCGCCAGGCGGCCCGCGCGGAACAGCCGCACCGGCAGCGGCGTCGGCGTCAGGTCGGGCAGGTGCGCCCTTTCCGGGGCCGGAGCCGGCTCACCAGGGCGCGCGGCCGAACGCCTCGCGGAAGCGGTCGGCGATCTCACCGCGCGTGAACTGGTGGTTCTGCGCACCGCGCTGCGCGATCTTGATGGCACCGATCAGCGAGGCCAGGCGGCCGGTGGTGGCCCAGTCGAGGCCGCTGGCGATGCCGTGGAGGATGCCGGCACGATAGGCATCCCCGCAGCCGGTCGGGTCGACGATCGCCGCGGCCTTCGCCGCCGGTATCGTTTCGGCCTTGCCGGCGGCGAAGATCGTCGAGCCATGGCCGCCCTGCGTCATGATCACGGCCTTCACCATGCGCGAGATCTCCTCGACGCTCTTGCCCGTGCGCTCCTGCAGCAGCTTCGCCTCGTAGTCGTTGACCGCGACGTAATCGGCGTGCCGGATGAATCCGAGCAGCTCTTCGCCGTTGAACATCGGCAGGCCCTGCCCGGGATCGAAGATCCACGGAATGCCGGCCTCGTGGAACTCGCGCGCATGCTGCAGCATGCCTTCGCGCCCGTCCGGGGAGACGATACCCAGGCCGACGTCCTTCGCGTCCGCGATGTGGTTCTCGTGCGAGTGGTTCATGGCGCCCGGGTGGAAGGCGTTGATCTGGTTGTCGTCGAGGTCGGTGGTGATGAACGCCTGCGCCGTAAAGGTGTCCGGCACCTGGCGCACGTGCATGCGCGGCAGCCGCAGCTTGTCGAGGCGATACGAGTAGGGCTGGTAGTCCTCGCCCACGGTCGCCATGATCAGCGGATCGCCGCCCAGCATCTTCAGCGAGTAGGCGATGTTCGCAGCGCAGCCGCCGAACTCGCGGCGCATGTCGGGCACCAGGAAGGAGACGTTCAGGATGTGGATCTGGTCGGGCAGGATGTGGTTGCGGAAGCGGTCGTTGAACACCATGATGGTGTCGTAGGCCACCGAGCCGCAGATCAGCGTGCGCATGTTCTTGTTCCGTCCGTTCAGGGTTTGTCGAGCACGATCGCCTTGAAGCCGAGCTCCCTCTGCACGCGTTGCGCGACCCGGTCCGCCTCCTCGCGGCTGGTGTACGGGCCGGCGTGCACGCGGTACAGCTTGCCATTCTTGTACACATTCGTGGCTCCAGACAACCACGGCACGTCCAGGCGTATCTTGTCCAGGAAGGCATCCGCGTTCTGCGCCACCGAGAAAGCGCCGAGCTGCACGTAGATGCCGCCGGGCTCGGCGGCCACGGCCGGGCTGTCGGGCACCGCGACCGGCGGCGCAGCAGCCGGCGCCGGGGCTGCCGGCGCGGGCGGCGTCCCGGCGTCCGGGATGATGGCCTCCACTTCCACCATGCCGCTGCCGCGGCCGAGCAGCCCGAGGCGTTGCGCGGCGAGCCAGGACAGGTCGATGAGCCTGTCCTCGTGGAACGGCCCGCGATCGTTCACGCGCACGACGACCGACCTGCCGTTGGCGAGGTTGGTCACGCGCGCGTAGCTCGGCAGCGGCAGGATGGTGTGCGCGGCACTCATGGCGTACATGTCGTAGGTTTCGCCGATGGACGTCTTGCGGCCGTGGTAGCGCTTGCCGTACCAGCTCGCGATGCCGCGCGCCTTGTAGGGCGTGAGCTGCGTGTAGGGCGTATAGGCGTGCCCGAGCACGGAGTAGGGCCGGCTCGCGAAGCGGTTGATGGGCTCGAGCGTCGGCACCGGCTCCGGGATCGCATCGGGGTTCGCCGGCGGATTCGCGCCGGGACCGTCGTCGAGGTAGTAGCCGCCGGCCTTGCTGCCCGGGCGCGTGGGTGCGCTGGAGCAGCCGGCGATGGCGACCGCGAGCACGATCGCGAGGACCAAATGTCGAGTGCCGAGGACTGGGTAAAGGCGTGAAGGTGACGAAGTCCCCCCCACGGTTTGTCTGGCATTCATTCGCAACATTTTCAACTCGTACCGCCTCTCCCGTCCTTACTCAGTCCTCGGCACTCAGTCCTCAGTCCTACGTCTGAACAAGACGTCGGTGCGTATGGATGCTCATCAGCAGCCCCACGCCGAACAGGATGGTCACGAGCGAGGTGCCGCCGTAGCTGATGAGCGGCAGGGGCACGCCGACCACCGGCAGGATGCCGCTGACCATGCCCATGTTGACGAAGGCGTAGGTGAAGAAGGTCAGCGTGATGGCTCCGGCGAGCAGGCGCGTGAACAGCGTCGGCGCGTTCGCCGCGATGACCAGCCCGCGGCCGATCACGAGCAGGAACAGCAGCATGAGCACCATGTTGCCGATCATGCCGAATTCCTCCGCGAACACTGCGAAAATGAAGTCCGTCGTGCGCTCGGGCAGGAAGTCGAGGTGGGCCTGCGTGCCGTTGAGCCAGCCCTTGCCGAAGAAGCCGCCGGACCCCAGCGCGATGGTCGACTGGATGGTGTGGTAGCCGGCGCCCAGCGGGTCCTGCGAGGGATCGAGCAGGGTCAGCACGCGCTGGCGCTGGTAGTCGTGCAGCATGGACCACAGGAAGGGCAGGCTCGCGCCGCCGGCCACCGTCAGCCCGACGATGATCTTCCACGACAGGCCGGCGAGGAACAGCACGTAAAAGCCGGCCGCGCTCACCAGCAGCGCGGTGCCGAGGTCGGGCTGCTTGGCGATCAGCAGCACGGGCGCCAGCACCAGCACGGCGCCGATGACGAAGTCGCGCATGCGCAGGATCGCCTCGTAGCGGTCGAAATACCACGCCAGCAGCAGCGGCACCGCGATCTTCATCATCTCGGAGGGCTGGATGCGCGTGAAGCCCAGGTTCAGCCACCGCTTCGCGCCGTTGACGACCTCGCCCGCGACGGTGACCCCGAGCAGCAGCACGAGGCCCACGACGTACAGCGGCAGCGCGATGCGCGAGAGGTAATGCAGCGGCACGTTCGCCGCGATCCACATGACCGTCAGCGCCGCGCAGATGTTGACGACCTGCCCGAGCACGCGGTCGAAGCTCTTGCCCGAGGCGCTGAACAGCGTGACGAGCCCCATGATCAGCAGGATGGCCACCAGCCCCATGAGGTAGCGGTCGATGTGCTTGGTGAGGTAGACCCACAGCCGGTTAATCATTTTCCGGTTCCTCCGGTGGTTCCTGCTGCCTGGTTTCCTTCTTCGGCGGCGCGGGCTCCTTGCCGAGCAGGTAGTAGTCGAGCACCTGGCGCGCGATCGGCGCCGCGGTGCTGCCGCCGTGGCCGCCATTTTCCACGAGGATGGCCAGGGCGATCTTCGGCGCGTCCGCCGGCGCGTAGGCGATGAACAGCGCATGGTCGCGGTGGCGCTCCGCGACGTTCTTCTCGTCGTACTTCTGGCCCTTCATGCCGACGACCTGCGCGGTGCCGGTCTTGCCGGCGAACAGGTACTTCGCGTTCAGGCCGGCCCAGGCCGCAGTGCCGCCGGGCCGGGTCACGTCGATCATGGCGTCGCGCACGCGCCTGACGTTCTCGCCGGACAGCCTGATCTCGGCACGCGGCTGCGGCTCGATCAGCGTCAGCGCATCGGTCTGGCTGTCCTGGATCTGCTTGACGAGGTGGGGGCGGAACACGCGGCCGTCGTTGGCGAGGATGGCGGTGGCGAACGCGAGCTGCAGCGGCGTGGCGAGGTTGTAGCCCTGGCCGATGCCCACGGAAATGGTGTCGCCGACGAACCACTTCTGCTGGAAGCGCTTCTGCTTCCATTCCTGCGACGGCAGCAGGCCCGGGACCTCGCCGTCGATGTCGATGCCGGTATTCTGGCCGAAGCCGAACTGGCCGATGAACTGGTGGATGGCGTCGATGCCGAGGTCCTGTGCCAGGCCGTAGAAATAGGTGTCGCAGGACTGCACGATGGCCTTGTGCAGGTCGACCATGCCGTGGCCGCCCGCCTTCCAGTCGCGGTAGACGTGGCCGCCGCCTCCGGCCAGCACGAAATAGCCCGGGTCGCTGATCGTGAAGGAGGCCTTGCGCTTGCCGAGCTCCAGCCCGGCGAGTGCCATGAAGGGCTTGAACGTCGAGCCCGGCGGGTAGACGCCCTGCAGGGCGCGGTTGTTGAGCGGGTGGTCGGGCGAGTTGTTGAGGGCGTCCCAGTTCTGCGGGTCGATGCCCTCCACGAACAGGTTGGGGTCGAAGCCCGGCCTCGACACGAGCGCGAGCACGCCGCCGGTGGAGGGCTCGATGGCCACCAGCGCGCCGCGGTGCGTGCCGAAGGCCTGCTCGGCGACCTGCTGCAGCTTCGCGTCGAGCGCGAGCGTCAGGTTGTTGCCCGAGACCGGCAGGATGCTGCGCAACGTGCGCACCGACCTGCCGTTGGCGTCGGTCTCGACGTGCTCGTAGCCGGTGACCCCGCGCAGGTCCCTCTCGTAGCGCCGCTCCAGCCCGACCTTGCCGATGTAGTCGGACGCGCTGTAGTTGGCCGCCGTGCCCTCCTTCCTGAGCTGATCGACGTCGCCGTCGCTGATGCGGCCGATGTAGCCGACCACGTGCGAGGCGATCTCGCCGTTCGGGTAGTGGCGGAACAGCCTGGCATTGATCTCCACGCCGGGAAAGCGGTAGTTGTTGACGGCGAAGCGCGCGACTTCCTCGTCGTTGAGCCGCGTGCGGATCGGGATGCTGGCGAAGTCGTGGCCTTCCTCGAGCAGCTTCTGGAAGCGCTTGCGGTCCTTGGGCGTGATCTCGACCAGCGCCGACAGGTCGGTGATGGTCTGCTCGAGGTCGCCGACGAGCGAGGGCGTGATCTCCAGCGTGTACGCGGAAAAGTTGTGCGCGATGACCACGCCGTTGCGGTCGAGGATGAGCCCCCGGTTGGGCACCACCGGCACGATGAAGATGCGGTTCTGCTCGGCCAGCGTGTGGTAGTAGTCGTGCTGGATGACCTGCACGTAGAAGAAGCGCACCAGCAGCACGAAGAACGCGAACAGCACCGCGGCGCCGACGATGGCGAGCCTGAGCTGGAAGTAGTACAGCTCGCGCTGGTGGTCGCGCAGCTCGACGGTGCGGTTCATCGCGCCGCGCTCCGCCGCGGCCGCATGTGCCTGCGCCGGCTCACGCCTCGTCCGGATCGGGCCGCGGCCGCAGCGGCATCTTCAGCAGCAGGTCGACGAGCGGCCAGACGATCGCGCCGGTGACGGTGGGCAGGAAATACCACCAGCCCGGAAACGCCCCCCCGGCCGCGTGACGCACGCCGAGCACGATGAGCTGCATCACGAGCAGGATGGGGATGGCGTGCAGGATCTGTCGGCGCAGGTCGAACATGGCCACGCGCCGGTGCAACGCGATGGCCGCGAACATCATCGCCGAATATGCCAGCGCGTGCTGGCCGAACAGGCTGCCGTCGGCCACGTCCATGGCCAGCCCCAGCAGCCAGGCCGGCAGGAACCCGACCTTGCGCGGCTGGTGGAAACCCCAGTACAGCAGCAGCAGCGCGACGAAGTCCGGGCGCAGCGCAAGCACCCAGCCCGTCAGCGGCAGCAGATTGAGCATGGTCGCGGCCGCCAGCGTGACGGCGATGTAGGCCGGCCTGACCGGCAGCAGGATTTCCTCGCTGCGGCTGACGCGCCCGAGCAGCGGCAGCTGTGTCATCCGCCCTTCCTCGCCTTCTTCGGCTTGCCCTTGCGCGGATCGGCGGCCGACGGATATTCCGGCAGCGGTGCGAGCCGCGACAGCACCAGCACCTGGCGGTTGCGGTTCGGCCCGGCCGAGGGCGTGCAGGTGATGCGCGCGAAGGGGTAGGCCGCGTTGCGCTCGATGTTCGAGACCACGGCCACCGGCAGGCCCGCCGGATAGACCCCGTCGATGCCCGAGGTCACGAGGACGTCGCCGTTCTCGACGTCGGCGTTGACCGGCATGAAGCGCAGGTCGAGCGCGCCGTCGTAGCCGATGCCGAACAAGGCTGCGCGCAGGCCGTTGCGTACGACCTGGGCGGGTACGACCTGCTCGCGATCACTGATCAGCGCGACCTCGGCGGTCCACGGGAAGGTGCGCGTGACCTGGCCGACCAGTCCGGTGTCGTCCACCACGGCGGAGCCTTCCTCGATGCCCTGCAAGGACCCCTTGTCGATGACCACCTTGCGGCTGAACGGGTCGCGGCCGACGTAAAGGATTTCGGCGACGGTCGAGCTCGGCTCCACGCGCTCCTGCATCTCCAGCAGCTGCCGCAGGTGGCGGTTCTCGGCGACCAGCGCCCGCTGCGTCTGCAGCTGCCCCGCGTTCAGGAAGTTCTCGTGCGAGAGCCGGTCGTTCTCGCGCTGCAGGAACGATTGCGACACGAAGAAGCTCTCCACGCGCGAGGCGGCCTCGCCGGGCAGGCTGGCCATTTCCTGGAACGGATAGAGCACGACCGCGATGGCCTTGCGCATCGCCTCCATGTAGTGGAAGCGCGCATCGGCGTACAGCAGCATCAACGACAGCAGGGCGAAGAAGGCGAGGCGGGCGAGGAGGCTGGGGCCCCGTCTGAAGAAAGGCGGCGGCGTGTATTCCATTCAGCGCTGTCGCGGACGGCGCGAGGGGTGAGGAGCGAGGGGTAAGGGGTGGGGCCGCGTTGCGGAAAAGCAGTTGCCAGGCGCCGGAGCGAATTTCCGAAAAACCAGCTTGTGGCTCACCCCTCTCCCCTCACCCCTTACTCCTCACCGGTTCTTCGTCAGTCGTTCGTGAAGATCGTGGCCAGCTTGTCGACCTTCTCCAGCGCGCGGCCCGAGCCGCGCACCACGCAGGTCAGCGGGTCGTCGGCGACGATGACCGGCAGGCCGGTCTCCTCCATCAGCAGGCGGTCGATGTCGCGCAGCAGCGCACCGCCGCCGGTCAGCACCATGCCCTTCTCGGCAATGTCCGCCCCCAGCTCGGGCGGCGTCTGCTCCAGCGCCGACTTGACTGCGCTCACGATGCTGTTCAGCGGGTCGGTCAGCGCTTCCAGGATCTCGTTGCTGGAGATGGTGAAGCTGCGCGGGATGCCCTCGGCCAGGTTGCGGCCCTTGACCTCCTTCTCGCGGACTTCCGAACCCGGGAAGGCCGAGCCGATCTCCTTCTTGATCTCCTCGGCCGTGGTCTCGCCGATCAGCATGCCGTAGTTGCGGCGGATGTAGTTGATGATGGCCTCGTCGAACTTGTCGCCGCCGACCCGCACCGAGCCGGAGTAGACGATGCCGCCCAGCGAGATCACGCCGACCTCCGTGGTGCCGCCGCCGATGTCGACCACCATGGAGCCGGTGGCTTCCTCTACCGGCAGGCCGGCGCCGATTGCCGCCGCCATCGGCTCCTCGATCAGCTCGACCTTGCGCGCGCCGGCGCCGTAGGCCGATTCGCGGATCGCGCGGCGCTCGACCTGCGTCGAGCCGCAGGGCACGCAGATGACGATGCGCGGGCTGGGGGAGAACAGGCGGGAATCGTGGACCTTCTTGATGAACTGCTTGAGCATCTGCTCGGTGACCGTGAAGTCGGCGATCACGCCGTCCTTCATCGGCCGGATGGCCGTGATGTTGCCGGGCGTGCGCCCCAGCATCTGCTTGGCGGCGAGCCCGACTTCCTGGATGACCTTCTTGCCGTTCGGGCCCCCTTCCTGGCGGATCGCCACCACGGACGGCTCGTTGAGCACGATGCCCTTGCCGCGGACGTAGATCAGCGTGTTGGCGGTGCCCAGGTCGATGGCCAGGTCGTTGGAAAAGTAGCCGTTGAGGAATCCGAACATTTAAGGGTCCCGGGGTAAAGGGAAACTAGTGTGCCGCAGTGCGGAAATCGAATGGCGTATGATACCCTATCGCCCTGCTGCGGTTAACAAAATGCAGGGCGGGAAACGCGGGCGACCCGGCGCAACCGTCCGAGCGGCGACAGGCCGCAAACCGGCCGCGCGTGCCTGCGGCGACCCGACGAGCCATTCGACACATGCCACTGAACCCGAGCGACGTCACACGCATCGCGCAGCTCGCGCGCATCGAGATCACCGAATCGGACGCCGCGCGCACGCTCGCGCAGCTGAACGACATCCTCGGCATGATCGAGCAGCTGCAGTCGGTGGACACTACGGGCATCGAGCCGATGTCGCACCCGCTGGGCGGCAGTCAGCGCCTGCGCGAGGATGTCGCCGCGGATGCTTCCGAGCGCGATGCGATGATGAAGAACGCGCCCGCCGCGCGGGACGGCCTGTTCCTCGTTCCGCGCGTCATCGAGTAGCCCGCATGTTCGAAAAGTCCGTGGCCGAGCTCGGCCGGGCGCTGGCTGCCCGGCAGGTTTCCGCGGTGGAGCTGGCGCAGCTCTACCTCGGGCGCATCGAGCGCCACCGCAAGCTGAACGCCTTCCTCGACGTGCGCCCCGAGGTCACGCTGGCCCAGGCCCGGGCAGCCGACGCCCGCATCGGCCGCGGCGAGGCCACGCCGCTCACCGGCGTGCCGGTCGCGCACAAGGACATTTTCGTCACGCGCGATTTCGCGTCGACCGCCTCCTCGCGCATGCTCGGGGGATACATGAGCCCGTTCGACGCGACCGTCGTCGAGAAACTGGCGCGCGCGGGCATGGTGACGCTCGGCAAGCTGAACTGCGACGAGTTCGCCATGGGCTCCTCCAACGAGAACAGCCATTACGGCAACGTGCTCAATCCCTGGGACGAAGCGGCAGTGCCCGGCGGCAGCTCCGGCGGCTCGGCGGCCGCGGTCGCGGCACGCATCGCGCCCGCGGCCACTGCCACCGACACCGGCGGCTCGATCCGCGAGCCCGCGGCCTTCTCGGGCATCACCGGCATCAAGCCCACCTACGGGCGCGCCTCGCGCTGGGGCATGATCGCCTTCGCCTCCAGCCTGGACCAGGCGGGCATCATGACCGCCAGCGCGGAGGACGCGGCGCTGGTCTTCAACGCCATGCTCGGCTTCGATGCGAAGGACTCCACCAGCGTCGACAAGGCCCCGGAAGACTACACGCGCGACCTCGGTAAAGGCGCGAAGGGCCTGCGCATCGGCGTGCCGAAGGAGTTCTTCGGCGAGGGTCTGCAGCCCGACGTCGAGAAGGCAGTGCGCGAGGCGCTGGGCGAATACGCGAAGCTGGGCGCGACGCTGGTCGACATCTCGCTGCCGAACGCGGCGCTCGGCATCCCCGTCTACTACGTGATCGCGCCGGCGGAATGCTCGTCCAACCTGAGCCGTTTCGACGGCGTGCGCTACGGCCACCGCGCCGCGAAATACGCCGACATCGACGACATGATCCGCAAGTCGCGCGCAGAAGGCTTTGGCCCGGAGCCGCGCCGGCGCATCCTGATCGGCACCTACGTGCTCTCGCACGGCTACTACGACGCCTACTACATCCAGGCGCAGAAGGTCCGGCGCCTGATCGCCGACGAGTTCCAGCGCGCCTTCCGGCAATGCGATGTCATCGCCGGGCCCGTGACGACCAGCGTTGCGTTCGGCTTCGGCGAGAAGGCCGCCGACCCGGTGCAGATGTACCTGTCGGACCTGTATACCATCCCGGGCAGCCTCGCCGGCATCCCGGGCATGAGCATTCCCTGCGGCTTCGGCGCGAAGAATCGTCCGGTAGGCCTGCAGCTCATGGCCAACTACTTCGAGGAAGCGAAGCTGCTGGGCGCCGCTCACCAGTACCAGCTCGCGACCGACTGGCACAAGCGCATCCCCGCGGGGTTCTCGCAGTGAGATTTTCCCCCTCGCCCCTCACGCCTCACGCCTCACCAGGCGCAGCCCGATGAACTGGGAAATCGTCATCGGCCTGGAGACCCACGCGCAGCTGTCGACGCAGTCGAAGATCTTCTCGCCGGCGTCGACCGCCTTCGGCGGCGCGCCCAACACGCAGACGAGCGTCATCGACGCCGCCCTGCCCGGCACGCTGCCGGTGCTCAACCGCGGCGCCGTCGAGCGCGCGATCCGCTTCGGCCTGGCCGTGGGCGCGACGATCAACCGGCGTTCGATTTTCGCGCGCAAGAACTACTTCTATCCCGACCTTCCCAAGGGCTACCAGATCAGCCAGTACGAGCTGCCGGTCGTACAGGGCGGCGGCATCGCCATCCGCACCAAGGACGGCGAGAAGACCGTGCGCCTGACGCGCGCTCATCTCGAGGAAGACGCCGGCAAGTCGCTGCACGAGAATTTCCAGGGCATGAGCGGCATCGACCTGAACCGCGCCGGCACGCCGCTGCTGGAGATCGTCTCCGAGCCGGACATGCGCTCGGCCGAGGAGGCCGTGGCCTATGCGAAGGCCCTGCATTCGCTGGTGCGCTGGATCGGCATCTGCGACGGCAACATGCAGGAGGGCTCGTTCCGCTGCGACGCCAACGTCTCGGTGCGCCGCCCGGACGGCCCGCTGGGCACGCGCCGCGAGATCAAGAACCTGAACTCCTTCCGCTTTCTGCAGCAGGCCATCGAGTACGAGGCGCGCTGGCAGATCGAGACGCTGGAGGACGGCGGGAGCATTCGCCAGGCCACCGTGCTGTTCGACCCCGACCGCGGCGAGACGCGCGTGATGCGCACCAAGGAAGACGCGCACGACTACCGCTACTTTCCGGACCCGGACCTGCTGCCACTAGAGATCGATGAAAACTGGACGGAACTCATTCGGGAGAATCTCCCCGAGCTCCCCCAAGCAAAAAAAGAGCGCTATCAAACTAAACTCATGATGTTTCCGCAGGATGCTGCCGTCCTCACGTCCTCTCGGGACATTGCGGATTATTTCGAGGACGTGCTGAAAGAATTGCGACAGCGCACGGATATCAAATATCTCACCCAATCTCCGGACGTTGCCAACGCGAAGCATGTCGCAAACTGGGTAATAAACGACGTGAGTTCCGCGCTCAACAAGGCGGATTTGACATTTAAAGACTGTCCGATCTCTCCGAACGCTTTAGCCGGACTTCTTGCGCGAATCTTTGACAATACGATCTCGGGCAAGATCGCAAAGGAAGTCTTCGACGCGATGTGGGCCGGCGAAGGCGCCGCCGACCAGATCATCGAGAAGAGGGGCCTGAAGCAGATTTCCGACGGCGGCGCGATCGAAAAGCTCGTCGACGAGGTCATGGCGGCGAACCCGCAGCAGGTTGCCGACTATCGTGGCGGCAAGGTCCAGGCGTTCAATTCCCTGGTCGGCCAGGTCATGAAGGCAAGCCGCGGCAAGGCCAACCCGGCCCAGGTCAACGAGATCCTGAAGAAAAAACTGGGCTGAAGGCCGTTATTTGCTGCCGGCGGAAGCCGCCCGCGCAGTGCCCTTCAGCTCGCGGAAACGCTGCTTGTCGGCCGCGAAGCGCGCGCGGATGGCTTCCGACTGCGCCTTGCGCTGCGCGATGTCGGCCTCCAGCCCGGCAACGTCCTTCTGGCTGGCGGCGACGTCCTCGAGCAGGTGGGGCGGCAGCGTCTTCTTCTGCGCCGCCAGCGTGTCGGCTTCCTTCTTCAGGGCTGTGAGGCGCTGGCTGGCCTTGCCGAGCTTCGTCTCTGCGATCTTGACGCCCTGCTCGGGAATCGCCAGGCTGCGGTCGCGCGCCGCGTCGATTTCCTCTTCGGTGGTATACGTCGCCATGAGCGCGCGATCCCGCCGTTCCTTGTCCCTGTCGGTCTTGGCCATGGGCGGGGACTGGGCGGCGGCGCCTGCGGCGGGCTTGGGCTGGCTTTTTTCCCTGGCAGGCATGGCCACGCCCTGGCGGTTCAGCTCCGTGCCGTTCCCGCAGTCGGGATTCATCTTGTCCGAGTAGTACACCTTGCCCTTGCCGTCGATGCACTTGTACATGCGCCCCTTGGCACCGCCCGTGCCGGCGGCGCACGCCGGTGTCGCCGCAAGCGCGGCAAGCAGGCCGGCAACGAGGACGAACTGAGGTTTCATGCAGTCGCTCCAAACACCCGGCAGGCGGGTATCCGGCCGGGGACAGGTTTCAGGCACTCACGCCGTACTCTTGGCGATAGCGCTCCACCATTTGCAACTGCCGTGCCATGCCTCCCTGGGCGCGCAGGAAGGCCACGAGGTCGTCCAGCGTCGCGATGCTTACGACGGGGATGCCGAACTGTCCGCGCACTTCCTGGGCCGCGGACAGCGCGCCCGTGCCCCGCTCCATGCGGTCGAGTGCGATCAGCACGCCCGCGGGCGACGCGCCCGCCGCCCGGATGATCTCCACGGATTCGCGCACCGAGGTGCCCGCGGATATGACGTCGTCAACGATCAGCACCCGCCCCCTGAGCGGCGCGCCCACCGTCATGCCGCCCTCGCCGTGGTCCTTGGCTTCCTTGCGGTTGAAGCAGAACGGCAGATTGCGCCCAAATTCGGCAAGCGCCACCGCGGTGGCGGCGACCAGCGGGATGCCCTTGTAAGCCGGGCCGAACAGGACGTCCGTGCCCGGATCCGAGGCCAGCAGGGCTTTCGCGTAGAATTGCCCGAGCTCGCGCAGCGTCTGCCCGTCGTTGAACAACCCGGCGTTGAAGAAGTAGGGCGACAGCCGCCCGGCCTTGGTCCTGAATTCGCCGAAGCTCAGCACGCCGCGGGCCAGCGCGAAGCGGATGAAATCCTGCCTGAAATCACTCATCACACGCGATCGTGCGCATCATCACCCTCAATCTTAACGGCATACGTTCGGCCGTCAACAAAGGCTTCCTCGACTGGGTCGGCAGGCAGGGCGCGGACGTGATCTGCATGCAGGAGCTGAAGGCCCAGGACAAGGACCTGACCGACGCCATGCGCAATCCCCACGGCCTGCAGGGATTCTTCCACTGCGCGGACCGGCCCGGCTACAGCGGCGTGGGCATCTACTGCCGCCGGAAGCCGGATGCCGTGATCAGCGGGCTCGGCATCCCCGACATCGACGCCGAGGGGCGCTACATCGAGGTGCGTTTCGGAAGCCTGAGCGTGGTCTCGCTCTACATTCCGTCGGGAACCAGCTCCCCGGAACGGCTGGCGATCAAGTTCAACTTCATGGAGCGCTGCATCGACCCGCTGCACAGGCTGGGCAATGCCGGCCGCGAGATCGTCATCTGCGGCGACTGGAACGTGGCGCACAAGGAGATCGACCTGAAGAACTGGCGCTCGAACCAGAAGAACTCCGGCTTCCTGCCCGAGGAACGCGCCTGGTTCTCCGGCGTCATCGACCACCTCGGCTACGTCGACGTGTTCCGCAGGCTCGACCCGCGGCCTGAGCAATACACGTGGTGGTCGAACCGCGGCCGGGCCTGGGCCAAGAACGTCGGCTGGCGCATCGACTACCAGGTCGCCACGCCGGGCATCGCCGCCATGGCGACCGCAGCGTCGATCTACAAGGACCAGCGTTTCTCCGACCACGCGCCGCTCACCATCGACTACGACTACGCGCTCTGAGCCGGTGCAGGCGCCGGCCGGTCGCCGCTCCAGGGGGCGACCTTCAGCAGCAGCAGCATGCCCGGCACGGCCAGCGCGACGCACAGCGCGAAGAAGGTGAACCAGCCGAGCTGCTCCACGAGCCAGCCGGTGGTCGCGTTGAGGAAGGTCCGCGGCACGGCCGCGAGGCTGGAGAACAGCGCGAACTGCGTGGCCGTGTAGGCAGGATGCGTGGCGCGCGCGATGTAGGCCACGAAGGCCGCGGCGCCCAGCCCCACGCCCAGCGCCTCGAAGCCGATCACCAGCGCCAGCGCCGTGCGTTGCGGCGCATCGACCTGCGGGAACGGCCCGGCATGCGCGAGCCAGGCGAAGCCGAGGATGGACACGACCTGGACGATGCCGAACAGCCACAGCCCGCGGTTGATGCCCAGCCTGAGCATCCACAGGCCCCCGAGCAGGCCGCCCAGCACGCTCGGCCACAGGCCCGCGTTCTTGGCGATGACGCCGATGTCGGTCTTGGAAAATCCCATGTCGAGGTAGAACGGCGTGGCAAGCGCGGTGCACATGCTGTCGCCCAGCTTGTAGAGAAAGACGAAGGCCAGCACGAGCAGGGCGGCTCCGACGCCGGCGCGCCCGAAGAACTCGCGGAAGGGCTCCACCACCGCGGCGCGCAGCGTGCGTGGTGCCGCGGCCGCAGCGGGCTCGGACACAAGCAGCGTCATCGCCATCCCCGGCAGCATGAACAGCGCAGTGATGGCGAACACCGCCGCCCACGGCAGGTGGTCCGCCAGGATCAGCGCAAGCGACCCCGGCACCAGGCCGGCAATGCGGTAGGCGTTGACGTGCACGGCATTGCCCAGGCCCAGCTCGGCGTCGCCGAGGAGCTCGCGCCGGTAGGCGTCGATCGCGACGTCCTGCGTGGCGCTCAGGAAAGCCACCACGGTCGCCGCGTAGACGATCCAGGAAAGCTGCTCGCGCGGCGACAACGTGCCCAGCCAGGCGATCGCCGCCATCAGGCCGAGCTGCGTGACGAGCATCCAGCCGCGCCGCCTGCCCAGCAGCGGCGGCACGTAACGGTCGAGCGCGGGCGCCCACAGGAACTTCCAGGTATAGGGGAACTGGATCAGCGCGAACGCGCCGATGACCTTGAGGTTGATGCCCTCGGTGCGCAGCCACGCCGGCAGCAGGTTGATGAGCAGGTACAGCGGCAGGCCCGAGCTGAAACCGGTGAACACGCAGATCAGCATGCGGCGCGTGAACAGCGACCGCAGCGTCGTGGGTTGCGCCATGCCGCCCGGTCAGGCCCGGTCGAATCGGTAGACCGCGAGCGAGCCGCGCAGGTTCGGCATCCACGTCACCCGGCTGCCGTCCGTCATGACGTTGCGCTCGAGGATGCGGATGCCGTGCTTCGCGCAGAACTTCTCGAAGTCGTCGATCGTGAACAGGTGGATGTTCGGCGTGTCGTACCACTCGTAGGGCAGCGCCTTCGATACCGGCATGTTGCCCAGCGTGACCTGCAGGCGCGGGCGCCAGTAGCCGAAGTTCGGAAAGGTCACGATGCCTTCGCGCCCGACCCTGAGCATCTCGCGCACGATGCGCTCGGTGTGGCGGATGGCCTGCAGAGTCTGCGACAGGATCACGTAGTCGAACGAGCCGTCCTCGAACCCGGACAGCCCGGACTCCAGGTCGCCCTGCAGCACGTTGACCCCGTTCCTGACGCAGGCGAGCACCTTGCCGTCGTCGATCTCGATGCCATAGCCCGACGCGCCGCGCGCGTCCCGCAGGTGGCGCAGCAGCGAGCCGTCGCCGCAGCCCAGGTCGAGCACGCGCGCGTCGCGCCGGATCCACTGCGCGATCGCGAGGTAGTCGGAGCGTCCGGCCAGGGACGCGGGCGTGCCGGTCCGGTTCATGGCACGATCCTGCCCAGATAGGTGCGGATGAGGTTGTGGTAGCGCGGGTCTTCCATGAGGAAGGCGTCGTGCCCCTGCGGCGCGTCGATCTCGGCGTAGCTCGCGTCCAGCCGGTTGTGCAGCAGCGCCCTGACGATCTCGCGCGAGCGCGCCGGCGAGAAGCGCCAGTCGGACGTGAACGAGACCACGAGGAAGCCGGCGCTTGCCTGCTTCAGGGCGGCGTTGAGGTCACCGCCGAACGCCGCGGCCGGATCGAAGTAGTCGAGCGCCTTGGTGATGCGCAGGTAGGTGTTGGCGTCGAAGCGCTCCGCGAACTTGTCCGCCTGGTAGCGCAGATAGGATTCGACCTGGAACTCGACGTCGAAGTTGAACTTGAACCTGCCCTCGCGCAGCTCGCGGCCGAATTTCTCGGCCATGGCGTCGTCCGACAGATAGGTGATGTGCCCGATCATGCGCGCGATGCGCAGGCCCCGCCGCGGCACCACGCCGTGGGAATAATAGTTGCCGCCGTGGAAATCCGGGTCGGTGGTGATCGCCTGGCGCGCGACCTCGTTGAAGGCGATGTTCTGCGTCGACAGCTTCGGGGCGGCCGCGATCACGATGGCGTGGCCAAGCCGCTGCGGCTGGCTGATGGCCCACTGCAGGGCCTGCATGGCGCCGAGGCTGCCGCCCATGACCGCGGCAAAGCGCCCGATGCCGAGCCGCGTCGCCAGGCGGGCCTGCGCCTCCACCCAGTCCTCCACCGTGACCACCGGGAAATCGGCACCCCATTGCCGGCCGGTCGCGGGATCGATGCTCGCCGGCCCCGTGGAACCGTGGCAGCCGCCGATGTTGTTCACGCCGACGACGAAGAAGCGGTCGGTGTCGACCGGCTTGCCCGGGCCGATCAGGTTGTCCCACCAGCCGACGTTCTCCGGGTCGTCCGCGTAGACCCCCGCGACATGATGCGAGGCATTCAGCGCATGGCACACCAGGACCGCGTTGCTGCGCTCCGCATTGAGCGTGCCGTAGGTCTCGTAGGCGAGCTGGTAGGCGTCGAGGCGCGCGCCGCTCTTGAGCACGATCGGCTCGTCGAAGCGGGCGATGCTGGGCGTGACGACGCCGACGGAGCCTTCGGGTGGCATGGGAATTCCGGGATGGCGGTTGCGCGGATTATATAGGCCCGGCCCCGGCTTCAAGCCACGGGCCTGGCCACCACGAGGCGCCTCAGCATCTGCTGCACGGCGTCGGACTTCATGTCCTTGAACAGCAGGACGACCTCGGATTCCTTGGCCAGGACCTCGGTGTCGTCGTAGGTCATGTTACGGTGCAGCTCGATGGTGCCGGGCTTCGCGAGATCCTGGTTCTGGCGGTCGAGCAGCCGGTAGGTGACGACGTAGCGCAGGTCGAACTCGCGCACGCGGCCGCCCGAGGACAGCGACAGGATGCGCCGGTCCTGCACCTCGGCGATGATCCTGAGGATGGCCTCGGCGTCATCGCGCTTGTGCACGACCTTGGTTTCGCTGCCGGCGCGGATCGCACGCTCGAGATCGTTCGCGAACAGCGAATAGCTCGTGGTCTCGATGAAGATGCTCTTGTACGGGATCGCCGCCTGGCCGCGCAGGTGGAAGCCGCACGACGCCATGGCCATGCAAAGCGCGGCCATGGCGAGGACTCGGGACGCGGGACTTGGGACGAAGCGAGAAATCATCCTGAATGCAGCAGCGACCAGGATTCGGGTTCCCGACGGACCATGAACCTCCGACGCGCCGCTGGCTTTTTCCAAGTCCCGAGTCCTCAGTCCCAAGTCCGCTTTTCTTTCATTCAAACGACGATGTTCACGAGTCGTCCCGGCACGACGATGACCTTCTTCACCGCCTGCCCCGCGATGTGCTTCTGCGCATTCGGGTGCTGCAGCGCGCAGCGCTCGATCTGCGCCTTGTCGGCCGCGCGCGGGACCTCGATCGCGCCGCGGTGCTTGCCGTTGACCTGCAGCACCAGCTCGACCTGCTCCT
The DNA here is from genome assembly GCA_036274775.1 of Burkholderiales bacterium. Classification (GTDB taxonomy): domain Bacteria; phylum Pseudomonadota; class Gammaproteobacteria; order Burkholderiales; family JACQAP01; genus JACQAP01. The sequence continues at coordinate 110,699 of DASUFB010000029.1, forward strand.
GCACGAGCGCGGCCTCGTCGACCCGGGGCCAGGGTGCGTCGAGGATGTCGGCGCCGAAGCCGAGGCTGCTCCAGAGCGCCTGCGCGATGTGCGGCGCGATCGGCGACAGCAGCCGCAGCAGGACGCTCATGCCCTCGCGCAGCAGCGCGCCCTGTGCGGGGCCGGCGGCTTCGAGCAGGTTCAGCATTTTCATGGTGGCGGAAGCCACCGTGTTGAACTGCTTGCGCTCGTAGTCGAAGTTGGCCTGCTGCACCAGCAGGTGCAGCTCGCGCCGTGCGGCGCGGTCCGCCCCGTCCGCGCCCGGCGCGCCGGCGATCGCGCCGCGATGCTCGGCCGCGAATTTCCAAAGGCGCCGCAGGAAGCGGTAGGCCCCCTCCACGCCGTCGTCGTTCCAGGCGAGCGTATCTTCGGGCGGTGAAGTAAACATCATGAAGAAGCGCGCGGTGTCCGCGCCGTACTTCTCGATCAGCGCCTGCGGATCCACGCCGTTGTTCTTCGACTTCGACATGGTGCGGATGCCCCCGGACTCCACCGGCTGGCCGTCGGCGCGCAGCACGGCGCCGATGCGCTTGCCGGCCTCGTCGAACCTGAGCTCGACTTCCGCCGGGTTGAAGTACTGGATGCGCCCCGTGCCGGTCTTGCGCGAGAAGACCTCGTTGAGCACCATGCCCTGCGTGAGCAGGCGCGTGAACGGCTCGTCGAGCTTCACCAGCTTCTCGTCGCGCATGACCTTGGTCCAGAAGCGCGAATAGAGCAGGTGCAGGATGGCATGCTCGATGCCGCCGATGTACTGGTCCACCGGCAGCCAGTAGTCCACGCGAGCGTCGACCATGGCCCGGTCCTGATCCGCGCAGGCGTAGCGCAGGAAATACCAGGACGAGTCGACGAAGGTGTCCATGGTATCGGTTTCCCGCTTCGCCGGGCCGCGGCACTTCGGGCAGGACGTGTCCACGAAATCCGCGCGCTTGTTGAGCGGGTTGCCGCTGCCGTCCGGGACGCAGTCCTCGGGCAGCACCACGGGAAGCTGGTCGTCGGGCACGGGCACGTCGCCGCATTTCGGGCAGTGCACGATGGGCACCGGGCAGCCCCAGTAGCGCTGCCGGGAAATCCCCCAGTCGCGCAGGCGCCAGGTGACCCTTTTCTCGCCGAGGCCCCTGGCGCCGAGGTCGGCGGCGATGGCATCCACGGAGCGCGCGAAATCCAGGCCGTCATACCTGCCGGAGTTCACGCACACGCCGTGCTCGGCGTACCACGGCTGCCACTGCTCCGTGGAATACGGCTGCCCGCCGGCGTCGATGACCTGCCCGATGGGGAGCCCGTACTTTTTCGCGAATGCGAAGTCGCGCTCGTCGTGGCCCGGCACGCCCATGACGGCGCCCTCGCCGTAGCTCATGAGCACGTAATTGCCGACCCAGACCGGGACCCTGGCTCCGGTCAGCGGATGCTCGACGAATAACCCCGTCGGCATGCCCTTCTTCTCCATGGTCGCCATGTCGGCTTCCATGACGCTGCCGCGCTTGCATTCCTCGACGAAGGCCGCGAGCTTCGCATCGCGCTTCGCCGCCTCGGCCGCCAGGGGATGCTCCGCCGCGACCGCGCAGAAGGTCACGCCCATGAGCGTGTCCGCGCGCGTGGTGAACACCCAGAGCTTTTCCCTGCGCCCGTCCAGCTCGTACGGAAACGCCAGGCGCACGCCGAAGCTCTTGCCGATCCAGTTCGCCTGCATGGTCTTCACGCGCTCGGGCCAGCCCGGCAGCGCATCCAGGGCCGAGAGCAGCTCTTCGGAGTAGCGGGTGATGGCGAGGTAGTACATCGGGATCTCGCGCTTTTCCACGAGCGCGCCGGTGCGCCAGCCGCGGCCGTCGATGACCTGCTCGTTGGCGAGCACCGTCTGGTCGACCGGATCCCAGTTGACCGTGCCCGTCTTCTTGTACGCGATGCCTTTTTCCAGCATGCGCAGGAAAAGCCACTGGTTCCATCGGTAGTAGTCGGGCTTGCACGTGGCCAGCTCGCGCTCCCAGTCGATGGCGAAGCCCAGCGACTTGAGCTGCTTCTTCATGTAGGCGATGTTGTCGTAGGTCCACTTCGCCGGCGGCACGCCGTTGGCCATCGCCGCGTTCTCCGCAGGCAGGCCGAAGGCGTCCCAACCCATGGGCTGCAGCACGTTGAAGCCGCGCATGCGGTGGTAGCGCGAGAGCACGTCGCCGATGGTGTAGTTGCGCACATGCCCCATGTGCAGCTTGCCCGACGGATAGGGAAACATCGACAGGCAGTAGTACTTGGGCTTGTCGGAGGCATCGATCGCGCGGAAGGCCTTCCTGTCCGTCCACTCCTGCTGGATCTGCTGCTCGATGTCGGCGGGCTGGTAATGCGGCTGCATGGAATATCCGGCAAGGCGTTGTAAAGCAACCGATTATATCGCGCCCCTGCATCCGTCCGGCGCATTTGCGCGTATCCTGCACCGTCGCCGACCGTGCAGGGGAGTCCACATGCCATCGTTGCGTACCGCAGCCGTCGCGCTGCTGCTGGCTGCAGCCGGGATCGCGCAGGCCGCGCCGGATGCCGTCGTCGAAGGCGTCCAGTCGCCGGCCTGGGTCGTGCGCGACGGCAAGCGCCAGCCGCTCGCTGCAGGCATCCAGCTCCGCAGCCAGGATGAGATCGCCACCGGCGCGCAATCGCGCCTGCTGCTGCGGCTCGCCGACGGCAGCACGGTGAAGCTGGGCGAGAACGGCCGGCTGCGGCTGGCCGAGCTGAAGCAGAAGCCCGCGCAGGGGTTCATCGCCGCCACGCTGAAGGTGCTCGAAGGCGCCTTCCGCTTCACGACCGATGCCGCTGCAAAGCGCCGCACCGCGCGCGACATCACGGTGCAGTTCGCCACGCTCACCGCCGGCATCCGCGGCACCGACATCTGGGGCAAGAACCTCGGCGACCGCGAGGTGCTCGTGCTCATCGAGGGCAAGGTGTCCGTGGCGCGCGCCGGCGCGCAGGCCGTGGAGATGAAGGACCCGCTGACCTACCTGCAGGCGCCGGTGGCGGGCGAGGTTTCCGTCTCGCCGGTGCCGATGGAGCAGCTCAAGGCCTGGGCGGCCGAGACCGAGATCGCCGACGGCCAGGGAGCACTGCGCCGCGGCGGGCGCTGGAAGCTCTACGTGGCAAGCTACGCGCAGCAGCTCGAGGCGCTTGCGCTTTACGACAGCCTGCGCCGCGACGGCTACCCGGTGCGCATCCAGCCGCAGCAGTCCGACGGCGGGCAGCGGTACCGCGTGCGGCTCGCGGGCTTCTCCAGCGAGCAGGAAGCCAATGCCATGGGCGCACGGCTCAGGCAGGTCAACCCGAAGCTCGACCCCGTCGCCTCGCGGCAGTGATGCCGCGCGCATGAGCGCCCGCGGCGCGCCGTTGCCGCGGGCGTTTTTCGTTGTACCATCGCCGGCAGCTTCCTCCCCCGCCCCCGCGCCGGCCGCCGTGTCACGCAAATACCCGATCATCGCCGTCACCGGTTCCTCCGGCGCCGGCACCACCTCCGTGCGCAAGACGTTCGAGAGCATCTTCCGCCTCGAGGGCATCGAGGCCGCGCTGATCGAGGGCGACAGCTTCCATCGCTACGAGCGCGACGAGATGCACCGGCTCATCGAGGCCTACGAGCAGATGGGCGGGCAGATCATCAGCCATTTCGGGCCGGAGGCGAACCTGTTCGGGGAGCTCGAGGCGCTGTTCGGCGAATACAGCCGCCGCGGCGGCGGCACGGCCCGGCTTTACCTGCACAACGAGGAGCGCGCCGCGCGCTTCGGCCAGAAGGCCGGCACTTTCACGCAATGGGCCGCCCTGCCGGAACCCACGGACCTGCTGTTCTACGAAGGCCTGCACGGGGGCATCGTCACGGACAGGGTCGACGTCGCCCGCCACGTGGACCTGCTGATCGGCGTGACGCCGACGGTGAACCTGGAATGGATCCAGAAAATCCACCGCGACATGCAGGCGCGCGGCTATTCCATCGACGTGGTCACGCAGACCATCCTGCGGCGCATGTACGACTACGTGCACTACATCACGCCGCAGTTCTCGCGCACGCACGCCAACTTCCAGCGCGTGCCCACGGTGGACACCTCCAACCCCTTCGTGGTGCGCGACGTGCCGCGCCAGGAGGAGAGCTTCGTGGTCATCCGCATGGCGGACGCCGCCCGGCTCAACGCGCCCTACCTGCTCGCCATGATCGAGGATTCCTTCCTGTCGCGGCCGGATACCATCGTCGTGCCGGGAACGAAGATGGAATACGCGATGCAGCTGATCCTGACCCCCGTCATCCGCGAGCTGGTGGCCGAAGGCCGGAAGGCGCGCGGCGCGCCCGCGTAGGAGATCGACGGCTTGAGCCGCGGAGGACACGGAGAACACGGAGGAAAAACCAACCAGAAAGACGCGAGCGGACTTCAACGAGAATTCCGGCCGGCTGGAAGACTTGTTGCGGATTTTCGTCCTGGTGTTCGTTCTTGCCTTCCTCCGTGCTCTCCGTGTCCTTCGTGGTTCGATTTTGATCCGGCGGTAAACGCGAAGCCAGGTTACCGGCGCTAGCAGGTTGCCATGGTTAACCTATAATCCCGGATCGCAACCGCAGCCCGTCCCGTCCCGATGTCGTTCCTCGAAGGCCTGAATCCCCAGCAGCTCGAAGCCGTCACCCTGTCGCATTCCTCGGCCCTGATCCTCGCCGGCGCCGGCTCGGGCAAGACCCGGGTGCTCACCACGCGCATCGCCTGGCTGATCCAGACCGGCCAGGTCGGCCCGATGTCCCTGCTCGCGGTGACCTTCACGAACAAGGCCGCGCGCGAGATGCTGACCCGCATCTCCGCCATGCTGCCCATCAACACGCGCGGCATGTGGGTCGGGACCTTCCACGGGCTGTGCAACCGCATCCTGCGCGCGCACTACCGTGACGCCGGCCTGCCGCAGACCTTCCAGATCATGGATTCGGCCGACCAGCTGGCCATGCTCAAGCGCGTCATGAGGGGCATGAACCTCGACGACGAGAAGTACCCGCCCAAGCAGGCCCAGCATTTCATCAACAACGCCAAGGAGCAGGGCCTGCGCGCGGATAGGGTCGAGGCCTACGACGATTTTTCGCGGCGCCTGGTGACGGTCTACGAGACGTACGACGCGCAATGCAACCGCGAGGGCGTGGTCGACTTCGCCGAGCTGCTGCTGCGCTGCTTCGAGCTGCTGCAGAAAAACGAGGTCCTGCGCGCGCACTACCGGGCGCGCTTCCGCCACATCCTGGTGGACGAGTTCCAGGACACCAACCGGCTGCAATACCTGTGGCTGCGGCTGCTGGCAGGACCCGGCAACGGCATCTTCGCAGTCGGCGACGACGACCAGTCGATCTATGCCTTCCGCGGCGCGCGCTCGGGCAACATGCTCGACTTCGAACGCGATTTCGGCATCGGGAAGGTCATCAAGCTCGAGCAGAACTACCGCAGTCACGGCAACATCCTGGACGCGGCCAACGCCCTCATCCACCACAACCGCGCGCGGCTGGGCAAGAACCTGTGGACCTCGGAGGGGGCGGGCGAGGCGCTGCGCGTGTACGAGGCCATGACCGACCTCGAGGAGGCAGACTACATCGTCGACGAGGCGCGCATGCTGCGCGGCGAAGGCATCGCGTTGTCCGACATGGCGCTGCTGTACCGCTCGAACGCGCAGTCGCGGGTGCTGGAGCACGCGCTGGTCAAGGCCGGCATCGCCTACCGGGTCTACGGGGGGCTGCGCTTCTTCGAGCGCCAGGAGATCAAGCACGCGCTCGCCTACCTGCGCCTGGTGGCCAATCCGGACGACGACGGCGCCTTCCTGCGCGTGGTGAACTTCCCCGCGCGCGGCATCGGCAGCCGCAGCATCGAGCAGCTTCAGGAGGCCTCGGAGGGCCGCGGCATCCCGCTGTGGCAGGCGGCCTGCGCCAACACGCTGGGAGGCAAGGCCGGCACGAGCACCGCCGCCTTCATCCGCAACATCGAGGCGATGCGCGAGGCCGCGGCCCGCCTGCCGCTGCCGGAGATCGTCGAGCACGTGGTCGAGCACAGCGGACTCCTCGCGCACTACCGGACGGAGCGCGAGGGCGAGGATCGCATCGAGAACCTGAACGAGCTGGTGACCGCGGCCACGACGTTCGTCGCTGCGGACGGTCCCATCACCCAGGTCACGGAGGACGGCGAGATCGGCTCGGAGGGCATGGCCGCGCTCAACCTGTTCCTCGCGCATGCCTCGCTGGAGGCCGGCGAGCACCAGGCCGCCGCCGGCGCCGACGCGCTGCAGCTCATGACCGTGCACTCGGCCAAGGGCCTCGAGTTTCACGCCGTGTTCATCAGCGGCCTCGAGGAGGGCCTGTTCCCGCACGAGAACAGCATTTCCGAGCAGGAAGGCCTGGAAGAGGAGCGGCGGCTGATGTACGTGGCGATCACGCGCGCGCGGCGCCGCCTCTATCTCACGCACGCGCAGACGCGCATGCTGCACGGCCAGACCCGCTACAACATCGCCTCGCGCTTCCTGGACGAGATTCCCGCGGAACTGCTGCGTCGCGTGAACACGGCGAAGACCTTCGGCTTCGCCACACCGCGTACCATCGAGCCGCGCGCCGTCGACGCACCCGCCGCGCCACGCTTCGCGCCGGGCCAGCCGGCGGCCGGCGGCCTGCGCGTGGGCCAGAGCGTGACGCACGCGAAGTTCGGCGCCGGCGTCATCGTGGCCGCCGAGGGCCGTGGCGCGGACGCCCGCGTGCAGGTGAACTTCCGCGATGCCGGCATGAAGTGGCTGGCGCTCGAATACGCCAGACTCGTTCCCGCCTGACGGCTAGGAGGCAGGCGTCGCGGCCGGGGCTTCCGGCCCGGAGGCGTCGCGGAAGATGTCGCGGTAGCTGGTATAGATCGACGGCAGCACGAGCAGCGCCACGATCCACAGCCCGGGGTTGCGGTCCACGCCCATCTTGTTGAAGGGCAGCATGAGCAGGACCAGCGGCACGAAGATGACCAGGCCGTAGACGAAGAACGGCAGCATGTTGCGCAGGCAGGCGCCGAAGCTCTGGCGCAGGGCCGGCGCCGGCTTCTCGTCCTGGAACACGACGAGCAGCGGCGCGAACCAGACGGCCATGGTCAGCGGCACCGACAGCGCCATGCCCACGAGCAGCGCCATCATCGCCGGCCCGACGAACTTCGCCAGCGCCTCCGGGTCCATCTCCTGTCCCTGCATGGCCGCGATCCGCTCGATGGCCTCGCCGCCGATCCCGCCCATGATCATGACGATGACGACGTTGCCGACGAGATAGAAGGCGCCGACCGCCAGCAGATTCAGCGTGTGGGTGCGGAACCCGGCGAACAGGTGGGTGATCTCGAGCTCGTCGCCCTTCTCGACGGCGCGCGCGCCGATCATGAGGCCGCCGAGGAACACCGGCGTCAGCACCGCGAGCGCCAGGCCCGCGAACGGCAGCCGCGAGGACACGAACACGAGGGCCCACAGCAGCAGCACGAACAGTACCCAGACGAAGAAATTCCTGCGCAGCAGGACCAGGCCCTGCACGACCCACTTCAGGCCGTGGGACGCGGGTACTTTCTCGATGTTCATGTCGGCATGCCCCCGTTCAGGCCGCGGCGGCGCGGGCGGCCGCGGCGCGGTGGTTGGAAAGGATACGCCGAAAACGCTCCGGATCGTGCTTGTGCGTGAGCTCCCCCGGCCTCGGCAGGTGGAAATCGTACAGGCGCGAGACCCAGAAGCGCAGGGCTCCGGCGCGCAGCATCCACGGCCACGCCGCGCGCTCGGCCTCGGTGAAAGGCCGCACCGCCATGTAAGCCTCGAGCAGCGCGTCCGCACGCGCGGGATCCAGCCTCGCCTGCGCGTCCACGCACCAGTCGTTCACGGTGATGGCCACGTCGTAGACGAAGCAGTCTATGCAGGCAAAATAGAAATCGATAAAGCCGCCGACGCGCTCCCCGTCGAACAGCACGTTGTCGCGGAACAGGTCCGCGTGCACCACGCCGCGCGGCAGGCCGGCGCGCTCGCACGCCGCCTGGTAGCGGATCTCGGACTCGAGCAGCTGCGCGTCCTCGGGCTTCAGGAAGGGATAGATCTCCGGCGCGCAGGCCGTCCACCACGCCGGGCCGCGCAGGTTCTCGAGCTGGCCGGGGTAGGTGCGCCCAGCGAGGTGCATCTCGGCCAGCACCTCGCCCACGCGCGCGCAGTGTGAGGGCGCCGGATCCATGACCGGCCGGCCCGAGAGGCAGGACACGATCGCGGCGGGCTTGCCGTTCAACTCGCCCAGCAGCGCGTTCTGCAGATTGGCGATCGGCTTCGGGCAGGGCAGGCCGTGGCTGGACAGGTGGGCCATCAGATTCAGGTAGAACGGCAGCTCCGCGGGCGTGAGCTTTTCGAACAGCGTGAGCACGTAGCGGCCGTGCGTCGTGGTCACGAAGTAGTTGGTGTTCTCGATGCCAGACAGGATGCCTTCCAGCGCCGTGGGTACGCCGATCGAGTAGTTTTTCAGCCAGGCGGCGAGCTGTGCGGTCGTGACGGTGGTGAAGACGGACATCGCGCGGTCTAGGGAAGGTCTGGGTAGGTTTCGCGACGCGCGTTGCGGCTGAAGCCCCAACAAACCGGGCAACAACGCAGACGCCGCACTTGGCACAACCCGACAAACATTCGTCTCGCTGAAGGGACCGCGCGATTTTTCTCAATCGCCGTGCAAACACACCGGAATCGGGCACTACCTACTATCGTCCCCACAGTCTTTCCTCGAAAAAATTCGCGCCGGTCGCGCACTCGGAGCCTATCCAGACCTTCCCTAAAGATTGAGCTGCGCCTCGCGCTCGGCGGTCGTCATTGCGAAACCGCGCTTCTCGTAGTGGTCGAAGATCATGCCGGCAACCTCTGCAGGGTCGTCGATGACCTTGATGAGGCTCATATCGCCCGGATCGATCATGCCTTCGGACACCATGCGGTCGCCTATCCAGTCGATCAGCCCGCGCCAGAAGCTGCCCTGCACGAGGACGACCGGGATGCGGCGCACCTTGCCGGTCTGCACCAGCGTGAGCACCTCGCCGAGCTCGTCGAGCGTGCCGAACCCGCCGGGCAGCACCACGTAGGCGCAGGCGAACTTCACGAACATGACCTTGCGCGCGAAGAAATGCCGGAAGGTCTGGCTCACGTCCTGATAGGGGTTGGTGGCCTGCTCGTGCGGCAGCTGGATGTTCAGGCCGACCGACAGCGAGCGGCCGGCATATGCGCCCTTGTTGACCGCCTCCATGAGCCCGGGCCCGCCTCCGGAGATGACGGAGAAGCCGGCGTCGGAGAGCTGGCGGCCGATGTTCTCCGCGAGCGTGTAGTAGGGATGCCCGGGGGGCGTGCGCGCGCTGCCGAAGATGCTGACCGCGGGCCGCACGTGCGCGAGGCGTTCGGTGGCTTCGACAAACTCTGCCATAATCCCGAACACCCGCCAGGATTCCCGCGCCGACCAGGTCTTCTCGACAAATTCGGGCGCGAGCGGAATCGGCACCTTCTGTTTTTCGCTCACTTTGGTTTCCGCTCCGATCGTCTATGAAAACGCTTGTGCTGGTGGACGGCTCTTCATACCTGTATCGCGCATTCCATGCTCTGCCGGACCTGCGCAACGGGCAAGGAGAGCCGACCGGCGCCGTCAGGGGCGTGCTCAGCATGCTGCAGAAGCTGCGCAAGGAAACGCCCGCGGATTATATAGCGTGCGTATTCGACGCAAAAGGAAAGACGTTCCGCGACGACTGGTATCCCGAGTACAAGGCCAACCGCCCGCCGATGCCCGACGACCTGGCGCGGCAGATCGAGCCCCTGCACGAGTGCGTGCGCGCGATGGGCTGGCCGCTGCTCCTGGTCGAGGGCGTGGAGGCGGACGACGTCATCGGCACGCTGGCGCACCGGGCGCAGGCGCTCGGCGTGCGCACGGTCATCTCGACCGGCGACAAGGACATCACCCAGCTCGTGAACCCGATGGTGAAGCTCGTCAACACCATGTCCTTCGAGGAACTCGACGAGGCCGGCGTGGAAACGAAGTTCGGCGTGAAGCCCGCGCAGATGGTGGACTACCTCACGCTCATCGGCGACGCCGTGGACAACGTGCCCGGCGTCGACAAGGTCGGGCCCAAGACCGCGGTGAAGCTGCTCGCGGAGTACGGCTCGCTCGACAACCTCGTCGCCCACGCCGGCGAGGTGAAGGGCGCGGTCGGCGAGAATCTGCGCAAGGCGCTGCCCTGGCTGCCCACCGCGAGGAAGCTGCTCTCCATCAAGTGCGACGTCGATCTGCCGGTGGGGCTCGGGCAGCTCGCGCCGCGGCCGCAGGACGTCGCCGCGCTCGCGCGCCTGTACGAGAGGCTGGATTTCAAGACCTGGCTGCGCGAGCTGCAGGACGCCGCCGGCGAGTCCGCGTCCGCCGCGGCGCCGGCGCAGGAACGCGAATACGAGACGGTCGCCACGGTGCAGCAGCTCGACGCCTGGATGGCGCGCGCCGCCTCGGCCGGGCTGACCTGCATCGACACGGAGACCACCGGCCTCGATCCGATGACGGCGCAGCTCGTCGGCGTCTCGCTCGCGGTCGAACCCCAGCGGGCGGCCTACATCCCGGTCGGCCACAGCTACGCCGGCGCGCCGGAGCAGCTGCCGCGCGAGCTCGTGCTGGCGCGGCTCAAGCCCTGGCTCGAGGACGCCGGCCGGCGCAAGGTCGGGCAGAACCTCAAGTACGACAGGCACGTGCTCGCCAACGCCGGCCTGCGCCTCGAAGGCATCGAGCACGACACGCTGCTGCAGTCCTACGTGCTGGAAAGCCACCGGCCGCACGACATGGACGATCTCGCCGCGCGCCACCTGGGCATCCGCACCATCACGTACGACGACGTCACCGGCAAGGGTGCCGCGCGCATCCCCTTCGAGCAGGTCGATGTCCTGCGCGCCACCCAGTACGCGGCGGAAGACGCCGACGTGACGCTGCAGCTGCACCGCAAGCTCTTCCCGCAGATCGGGCAGGACGAAAAGCTCGCACGCGTCTACCGCGACATCGAGATGCCGGTCATGGGCGTGCTGTTCGCGATGGAGCGCCGCGGCGTGCTGCTCGACACGCAGCTGCTCGAGCAGCAGAGCCGCGAGCTGGGCGCGCGCATGCTGGAGCTGGAGCAGGAGGTGCACCGCCAGGCGGGCCAGCCCTTCAATCTCAATTCGCCCAGGCAGCTGCAGGAAATCCTGTTCGAGAAGCACAAGCTGCCCGTGAAAAAGAAGACCCCGGGCGGGCTGCCCTCGACCGACGAGGACGTGCTGCAGGAGCTCGCGCTCGACCACCCGCTGCCGAAGCTGATCCTCGAGTACCGCGGCGTGTCCAAGCTGAAGTCGACGTACACCGACAAACTGCCGCGCATGGTGAACCCCGCGACCGGGCGCGTGCACACGAACTACGCGCAGGCCGTCGCGGTGACCGGCCGGCTTTCCAGCAACGAGCCCAACCTGCAGAACATCCCCGTGCGCACGGCGGAAGGACGGCGCATCCGCGAGGCCTTCATCGCGCCGCCGGGCTCGCTGATCGTTTCGGCGGACTACTCGCAGATCGAGCTGCGCATCATGGCGCACCTGTCGCAGGACAAGGGGCTGCTGCAGGCCTTCGCGACCGGGCAGGACGTGCACCGGCACACCGCCTCGGAAATTTTCGGCGTGGATGCCGCCGCCGTGACCGCGGAGCAGCGCCGTTACGCCAAGGTCATCAACTTCGGCCTGATCTACGGGATGTCGGCGTTCGGCCTGGCCTCGCAGCTGGGCATCGAGCGCGCCGCCGCGCAGCAGTACATGGAGCGCTATTTCCTGCGCTACCCGGGCGTGAAGGACTACATGGAGCGCACGCGCGAGGCCGCGCGCAACCAGGGCTACGTCGAGACCGTGTTCGGCCGCCGGCTCTACCTGAACGACATCAAGGCGGCGAACCCGGCGCGCCGGCAGGGCGCGGAGCGCGCCGCGATCAACGCGCCCATGCAGGGCACCGCCGCGGACCTCATCAAGCTGGCGATGATAGCGGTCCAGGGCTGGATCGCTTCATCCGGGATCGGCAGCCGCCTGATCATGCAGGTGCACGACGAGCTGGTGCTGGAAGTGCCCCAGGGCGAACTCGGCTCGGTGAAGGAGGAGCTGCCCGGTCTCATGAACAGCGTGGCCACGCTCGCCGTGCCGCTCGCCGTGGAAGTCGGCGCCGGGCCGAATTGGGAGAAGGCGCACTAGCCGGAGCCGCGCGGCAGCCGGGACGCGGGCGAGAGTTGCCCGCGCACTCAGCACTCAGCACGGACCTCACGACGGTGAATAGGCCCGTCGATCTGCGTTTCGCGTGATCGTGCCGCAGGCAAGCCGCGCGCCGGAATTGCCTGCGGGCCGGGTCTTGTAGCCGTCCGCCACGGCGTGCACGACGATCGCACGCCCGACGATGCTGTCCCCGCCGCTGCCGAACGCGATGCCCGGCACCTTGAGGCTCGCATAGACGTTGCCGCGGTCGTCCGCCACGACGTTGCCGAGGTCGCCGGCATGCAGCGGTCCGCCGTCGGGCCCTCCATGGTCGGCAGCCCCGGGATTGAAATGCGCGCCTGCGCTCGCGGCATCGCGCGCCGTGCAATCGCCGTATTCGTGGATGTGCAGGCCGTGAGCGGTCGAGGGCCGGAATCCGGCCATGTTGACGTTGACCTGTGCGAGGTCCTTGTCCTTCACGCGCACGAACGTCACCACGCCGTGCACCGGGTTGTTCTGGGTCGCGTCCAGCACGGCAATGGCTGACGGGTCGTCATAGAAAGCCGGCCCGCTGCTGCAGGCCGGCAGCAGGACTGCGCAGGCGCAGGCCAGCATGGCCAGCCCCGTCGTGCCCGGCGATGTGTTCCCGAATCCCCGCATGCCGCCGCCGGCTATTGCAGGCTCGCCGCACGCGGATGCACGGGCAGGCGGTCGAAGACCACGACGAGGGAGCCTTTGCGGGCCGCGGCGAGGTCGCAGGCGTAGGACAGCGCGGCCTGCGGCGCCCTGAACAGGGCGAGCGCATCGTGCAGCCCGTCTTCCATGACCTCCCACAGGCCCGAGGGCCCGCGCATGATGCGAAATGCGGGAGGGGTGCTCGTTTCTGCCGCCGCGTCTTGCGTTCTGGTGGTTTGCATGCGATCTCCTCCTGGCTGCGGACTGCGGACGTGGTGCCGGGTCGCACGCCCGGCGTCTTCTTCCGCGTTGGATTGTCCGCAATGGATGTGCCAGCGCTCGCCGGCGCCGGGGTCCGCGCGTATCGGCTTGAAATCCAAGCCCGCGGCGTGCGAAGCGGCCCTCCGGCGGCGAGCGGTGCGGCGCAGGATTTACCGCCAGGCTGCAAGTTTTACCGGGACATTGCCCGCCACCGTCCGCAGATGTGCGACGGTGCCGCGATATCAGCGCTTGCGCGCGAGCGTGATGGCATCCTCGGGACAGGCGGCCACACACAGGCCGCAGGCATGGCACGCATCGGCGTTCGTCGCGAACGCCTGCTGCCAGCGATGCACGAAGCCCTTCAGTTTGCCGCGCAGCGTGAGGCCCGCGCGATCTTCCCTGGACAAGGTGCCCAGGACGAACACGCCGTAAGGGCAGACCGCCACGCAGGCCTGCCTGCCTTCACAGCGGTTGCGATCGATCACCGGCTGGAAACGCCCGGGCTCCTGCCGGCATTCGGTGGGGTCGTTCACGCCCGCATTATAGGCGAGCGCCGCGACCGGCCGCCGTCAGTTCTGCAGCTTCGCGTCCAGCGTGATCTTCGCGTTGAACAGCTTGGATACCGGGCAGCCCGCCTTGGCGTTGCCCGCGGCCTTCTCGAATGCCGCCTTGTCCGCGCCGGGAATCTTCGCGGTGAGGTCGAGGTGCACGGCGGTGATGGCGAACCCGCCTTCCACCTTCTCGAGGCTCACGGTGGCCGTGGTATCGATGCTTTCGGCCTTCATCCCGGCCTCGCCGAGCTGCGCCGACAGCGCCATGGAAAAGCAGCCTGCGTGTGCGGCGGCGAGCAACTCCTCCGGATTGGTGCCTGCAGCGCTCTCGAAGCGCGTGGTGAACCCGTATTGCGCCTTCGAGAGCACGCCGCTTTCCGTGGATACCGTGCCCCTGCCGTCCTTGAGGCCGCCCTTCCAGGCGGCGGAACCTTTCCTCTTGATGATCATTGCCTGCTCCTGTCCAGTCGCGATGCGCGGATTCCATTCATCGACATCCGCGGGTGCGCGGAGTTCGCCGGGCGCCTGCCCGCGTCAGGCCGTTGCGAGGTCCTTCTCGGCCTTGCCGGGGGAATACTGGATGCTGTGCAGGTTGGCATAGATGCCCTGCTGCGCGAGCAGCTCCGCGTGCGTGCCGACCTCGGCGATGCGGCCATGGTCCAGCACGACGATGCGGTCGGCCTTCTCTATGGTCGAGAGCCGGTGCGCGATGATGAGCGTGGTGCGCCCGCGCATCAGCGTCTCCAGGGCCGCCTGCACGTGCTTCTCGGATTCGGAATCGAGCGCGGACGTCGCCTCGTCGAGGATCAGGATGGGGGCATCCTTCAGCACCGTGCGCGCGATGGCGAGCCGCTGGCGCTGGCCGCCCGACAGGCGCACGCCGTTTTCCCCGATCAGCGTGTCGAAGCCCTGCGGCATCGCGCGGATGAAGTCCAGCGCGTGCGCCGCGGCGGCCGCTTTCTCGACGGCCTCGCGGCTCGCACCGGCGGCCTGCCCGTAGGCGATGTTGGCCGCCACCGTGTCGTTGAACAGCGCGACTTCCTGGCTCACCAGCGCGATGTTCCGGCGCAGGCTCGCGAGCGTCAGGGTCTCGATGTCGTGGCCGTCGACCGAGATGGTGCCGGCGTCGGGGTGATAGAAGCGCGGCACGAGGTTCGCCAGCGTGGTCTTGCCGCCGCCCGAGGTACCCACCAGCGCGATGGTCTCGCCGGGATGGATCAGCAGCGAAATGCCCTCCAGCGCCGGCAGGTCCGCGCGCGGGTAGCGGAAGCTCACGTCGCGGAAGCGGATCTCGCCGCGCGCGCGCGCGAGCTCCACGCCGCCCGCGTCCTTTTCCGGCTGCTCGTCGACCAGCGCGAACACGCTCTCGGCAGCGGCGAGGCCGCGCTGCAGGTGCTCGGCAACGCCCGTGAGCCGCTTCAGCGGCGGCGTGAGCAGCAGCATGGCGGCCAGGAAGGAGACGAACCCGCCGACGGTGGTCGCATCCGACTGCGCCTGCACGGTCGCGTAGTACACCACCACGGCCACGGCCACCGCTGCCAGCAGCTGCACGATGGGGACGTTGCCGGCGGCGGCAGCCGTCTGCTTCATGGTGAAGCTGCGCAGCCGGTTGCTGGTATCGGCAAAGCGTCGCGCCTCGTGGTCCTGCCCGCCGAAAGTCTTGACGACCTTGTTGCACTCGATCGTTTCCTGCAGGACCTGCGTGATGTCGCCCATGGCGTCCTGCGTCTTGCGGCTCATGTTGCGCAGGCGCACGTTGAAGTACCTGACCACTACCGCGATCGCCGGCACCATGACCAGCGACAGCAGCGTGAGCTTCCAGTCGATGTACAGCAGGTAGGCGAGCAGGCCGGCGATGGTCACCGAGTCCTTGATCAGCACCGTGACCACGTTGGTGGCGGCCGCCGTCACCTGCGCCGCGTCGAAGGTGAAACGCGAGATCAGGTTGCCGGTGGTGTGGTCGTGGAAGTAGCCCAGCGGCAGTGCCAGCATGCGGCGGAACATGATGTCGCGCAGGTCCATCACGACCTTGTTGCCGACCCAGGCGCTCGCGTAGGTGCCGATATAGGCGCCGGCGCCGCGGATCACGTACAGCACCACCATGAACACCGGCACCCAGCGGATCAGGAAGGGATCCTTCTGCACGAATGTGCCATCCAGGAAGGGCTTGACCGCAACCGGCAGTGCAACCTCCGTCGCGGCCGTGATGAGCATGCCCAGGACTGACAGCAGGAACACGCCCCAGTACGGCTTCACGTACCGGAGCAGGCGGCCATAGAGCTGTGTGCTGGTGAGCTGCTGCATGGCCGCACAATAACAAATCCCGGCGCACGCCGACAGGACGCCCGCCGGGAGCCGCGGGCCGCTACTTGCCGAAGCGGTATTCCAGGAACGCCATGAACGTCCGTTCGGGCAGCGGATAGGCATTGTAGCGATCCGGAACAAACTGTGAACGCACGGCGTAGTTGTAGTATTTTTCGTCGAGTGCGTTATTCACGGCCACACCCAGTCGTAGTGCGCCAAACTGCTGGGTAAGCTTTAGGTCGACCACGGTATACGCCGGTATTTTCGTGCCAAAGTCGTTCGCCTCGTCATTGTCCATGTACTGATCACTGACATAAGCCACGGCCCCGGACAGGTATGTCGCCGGCGTGATGCCCCAGTTCGCGTTCAACGCAACCTTGTGCCTGGGCACCAGCGGCACGGTCTTGCCTGCGATGTTCACATTGGTGATCGAGAACGGCCCGCCCGGGAATTCGCCGTCACGGAACTTCGGATCGGTGTACGTATAGGTCAGCCTGACGTCGACACGCTCCGCGGGCCGCGCGCCGGCTTCGACTTCGATACCGCGGCGGCGTGACGGCGGCAGGTTGGTATTGCCCACTCCGCTGGTGAATGCATCGAGATGGACTTCGTCCTTGACGTCGGTCTGGAATATTCCGGCGCGCGCGTCCGCCTTCTCACCACGCCAGTCGGCGCCTATCTCGTAGGTCAGCGATGTCTGCGGTTTGAGGAACTGGAACGACGTCTCGAACAGGGCCGTGGTTTCGTAGATCTCGTCGACAGTCGCAAAGCGATAGGCCCGCGTGGCGCGCGCGAACGTCGACCATTGCTGGGTGAGGGCCTGCCGCAGGCCAAGCTCCCAGGCGAACTGGCGCTCGTTCTGTTCGCCACTCGGCGACCCCGAGCTGATGAACGTCGGGTTCGGCGCCGTCGGATCGTAAGTGTCGTTAGCATTGATGCGGAACCATTCGATGCGCGCGCCGCCGGTAATTGTCGTTCCCTTGGCCGGCATCAGCGTCTCGAGAACGTAGAGCGCCTGGTTGTCCTGGCGAGCGTCGACCCTGTGCACTGGCTGCGCGATGGCCGCAGGAGACGACGTCAGCGCGAGATCGTAGTTCCATCTATACAGGTCGAAGCCGATGACGAAATTGCCGTTCACGCCCCAGCCGGCATGGTCCAGGCGCGCGCGCGGCGTGAAGGCAAGCACATCGAGGTCGATTTCGCGATAGTCCGGAAAACCGCCAAAGTCGAAATAGGATTTCTGCCCCTTCTTGCGGTAGGAAACGCCGACCACCTCCGAGACGAAGCCGTCCGTGCGCGACCAGTCGAACTGCAACAAGTCGTCGTTGCGCAAGGCATAGTCCTTGGGCGTCGACGTGCCTTTGCGGTCGGATTCCAGCTCGTTCAACCCGATGCTCGGCTGGACAGTGCGCGCCCCGGGCAAGCGCAGATTCTCGTCCGCGCCAGCGAAGCGGAGCGAAAGATCGCCGATCGCGGCGTTCCAGCGTCCCTCGGCTGAAGCGGTCGACTGGATATCGCGGTTGTTGTCGCGGTAACCCTTCGAATCGTAGTAAGCGCCGCCTACGCGAAGGCCCGCTGTATCGTTGCCGATCTCGCCGCTGACCCGTGCCTGATAGGTATCCAGGCTACCGGCGCCGGCCGAGATCGTGGCCTGGGGACCGTCCTTTCCGGGCTTGCGGGTAATGACGTTGATGACGCCGGCAACCGCACCGTCGCCGTATTGCACGGCGCCGCTGCCGCGGATGATCTCCACCCGCTCGATGGAATCAAGAGGCAGCGCCGACCACTGCACGCCCGAGAGATCGATGTCGTTCATCTTGCGCCCGTCGAGCAGAACCAGCGTGTTCTGCGCCGCGGTCGCGCCAAAGCCGCGCATGTCCACGGTAGTCTGTGACGCATTGTTGCCGAACAGGTCGTGCCCACTGATGCCAGCCTGGTAGCCCAGCAGCTCAGGCAGCGTGCGCGCCGGGGACTTGCGGATATCGTCCGCCGTGATGACGGTGATGCTCACCGGCTTGTCCGCCGAGGTATCCTCGAACCGCGTCGCCGTCACGACCACTTCATCCGTGACGAGATCCGCCCCGGCCTGCGCGCAGGCGCTGGCCGCCGCCAGCCAGCCGGCCAGCAGCGCGTGGCATTGCCTTTTTCCCATGATTGTCCCCTGTGAGCGCAAGCCCGCCGCATGCGCGAAGTTGTTGTGGGGAGTTCCTGCAGGAAAAAGGCTGGTGAAGGGGATGCCGCCACCGGATGCCCGCCCCGCGCGGAATCTCCGTTCGCGTCCAGCGGGCCGGTATCCGGGCTTGCGCTACGGACGTGCCGCCTTCCCGCCCGGCCGTCGGATTCACCTCGACGCACCGTGCAGTGGCATGCTGGCACGCCCCTTCGTCGCTTACCGTTGCGGGGGCAGCACAGGAATTGCGCGGATCCGGACGATGGGTGTCGGCCCGCACGCACCTGTTTCCCGTTTGACCCCGCAAACCGCCGGGGCACCCGAGAACGTGCATGGATTCTAACCCAACGCGCCCGTGCGGCATGCCAACCCTCCGTACAGGCGAAGGGTGCGGATCGAGACGGTAAGCGGGCACTCACCCTAAATGTGCCAAAATACTTTCAAAGAAATCCGTTAGCAGTTGACTTTTCACGCTTTTCGTAACTATAGTGTGGTGATGGAAGCCGAGCTCACCACCCTCGACGACAAGATCAACCAGCTCATCCAGTTGACGCAGAAGCTGCGCAAGGACAACTCCCAGCTGCGTCAGAACCTGGCGGCCGTGCAGAACGAGAACAAGCGCCTGGCGGAGAAGGTGGACACGGCGAGAATCAAGCTGGAATCCCTGCTCACGCAGATTCCGGAAGGCGGCGAATGAGCACCCAGACCAAGGGCAGCCTCGACGTCAGCATCATGGGGCGCGAGTTCCGCATCGCCTGCAGCGAGAGCGAGCAGAAGGATCTGCTCAAGGCGATCGACTACCTGAACGCGAAGATGCGCGAGATCCGCGAAGCCGGCAAGGTCATCGGCGTCGAGCGCATCGCCATCATGGCGGCGCTGAACATCGCGCACGAGCACCTTTCGACCCGCGTGGACGGCGGATTTGATCTGGGCGACTTTAAGCGTAGAATCTCGCGCATGCAGTCAGCCATCGACCAGGCAATGAACGGTCAGGATGAGTTGTTCTGACGCCCAGTCAATGTCCCCTGCGTTGTCCGCCAGGCCGAGATTCTTTGGACCAATGTTAGTAATCCTGGTTGCTGACTAAAGCAGCGCTGTTGTGCGCGTCCCCAGCCGGAAGCGCCTGATGCGCTCGGAAAGCGACCGCCTTGAACCTCAGGTTCAAGATGCCGGTCTGGCGGGAAACGCGGGGGGCACCCCAACCGCATCGAGGCAAGATGCCGGACCGGAAAGCCGCGCGGCTTCGCGACGGCCCGGCGCAAGACGGAGTTCCGGTGACCCGGGACTCTTTTTTTTCGCCGCTTCCGGCGTATGCCACGCGCGACATGGGTCATAGACCGTGAACTACTGGCTGATGAAGTCCGAACCCGATGTCTTCGGCATCGACGACCTGGAAAAATCACCGCGCGGGAGCGCTGCGTGGTGGGGCGTGCGCAACTATCAGGCCCGCAATTTCATGCGTGACCAGATGGCCGTCGGCGACGGCGTGTTCTTCTACCATTCGAGCTGCCCGGAGCCCGGCATCGCCGGCATCGCGAAAGTCTCCCGGCTCGCCTATCCCGACGAAACCCAGTTCGACCGCAAGAGCGAGTACTTCGACCCCAAGGCTTCGCGCGACAACCCGCGCTGGTTCAACGTCGACGTGACGCTGGTCAAGAAGACGCGCCTGCTATCCCTGGCGGAAATGAAGACGCACCGCGAACTCGCCTCCATGCGCGTGCTCCAGCGCGGCAACCGCCTGTCGATCACTCCGGTGAGCGAGGGCGAGGCGCAATTCATCCTGCAGCTGCTCTAGGCGGAGCCAGGATGGAATGGTGGTGGCTCGCCTATCTGCTGATGGGGCTGTTTGTCGGCTTTTTCGCCGGCCTGCTCGGCATCGGCGGCGGGCTCATCCTCGTCACGCTGATGGTCTACCTGTTCACGCTGCAGGGCTTCCCCGCCGACCGCCTGCTGCACCTTGCGCTGGGCACATCGATCACGAGCATCGTGTTCACGTCCTTGTCCAGCCTGCTGGCGCATCACCGGCACGGCGCCGTACGCTGGGACATCCTGCGCATGGCGGTGCCGGGACTCGTGGTGGGCACGCTGCTCGGCGCGTTCGTGGCGGACCAGCTCGACTCGAAATACCTGGCCGTGTTTTTCGTGATTTTCGTCTATTACTCGGCGCTGAGGATGTTCGCCGACCGCAAGCCCAAGCCCTCGCGGCAGCTTCCCGGCAAGGCCGGGATGGTGGCGGTATCGCTCGTCGTCGGCGCGGTCTCGAGCTTCGTGGGCGTGGGCGGCGGCGTGATGACCATTCCGCTGATGACCATGTGCAACGTGCCGATGCGCCAGGCCATCGGCACCTCGGCGGCGCTGGGCCTGCCGATCGCGGTCGCCGGGTCGATCGGGTTCATCGCCACCGGCCTGGGCAAGGACCATCTGCCGGCGCTCAGTCTGGGCTACGTCTACCTGCCGGCACTGGCCGGCATCGTCATCGGCACCTTCGTCACCGTACCCTACGGAGCGAGGCTCGCGCACAACATGCCCGTGACGCGGCTGAAGAAGATTTTCGCTGTGATCCTGTTCGTGCTGGCCACACGGATGCTGTGGACGCTGTTCCACGTGCCCCTGTAGCGGCGCGCTAGGAACGGCCCGCGCGGAACGTGTCGCAGGCCGACAGCTCGCCGGTTTCCCAGCCGCGCCCGAACCACTGCACGCGCTGCGCCGAGGTGCCGTGCGTGAAGCTCTCGGGCGAAACGTAGCCCTGGGCCTGCATCTGCAGGCGGTCGTCGCCGATGGCGGCGGCGGCGTTCAGCCCCGACTCGATGTCCCCCGATTCGATGATGTGGCGCGAGCGGTTGGCGTGATGTGCCCAGATGCCTGCGTAGCAGTCGGCCTGCAGCTCCATGCGCACCGACAGCTGGTTCGCGCGCTCACGGCTGGAGCGCTGCATCGCCGCCTGCACCTTCCCGGAGGTCCCCAGCAGGTTCTGCACGTGGTGGCCGACCTCGTGTGCGATGACGTAGGCCTTCGCGAATTCGCCGGGTGCACCGAAGCGCCGCTCCAGCATGCGGTAGAAATCGAGGTCGATGTAGACCTTGTGGTCGCCGGGACAATAGAAGGGGCCGACCGCCGACTGCGCCAGCCCGCAGGCGGAGCGCACCGCGCCGGTGAACAGCACGAGCTTCGGCCGCTCGTAGCGCGCGCCGCCGCGCTGGAAGATGTCGCCCCAGGTGTCCTCGGTGTCCGCCAGCACCACCGACACGAAATCCTTGAGCCTTTCCTGCCCCGCATCGACGGGCGCCGAACGCGTCGTGGCGGCCGGCGCCCGGGGCTGCCCCGCCTCCTGCAGGATCAGGCGCGGATCCACGCCGAGGAACATGGCGATGAGCGCGATGACGACCACGCCGATGCCCCCACCGGCGATGCCGCCGGGAATGCTCATCCCGCGCCTGTCCTCGACGTTGTCGCTGCGCCTGCCGCCTTCCCAGTCCATTGCCGCCTCCTCAGCGGGCGCCGCGCTTGCCGTAGCGCTCGCGTAGCAGCGCCTTCTGCACCTTGCCCATGGCGTTGCGCGGCAGGTCGTCGACGAAATGCACCTGCTTGGGCACCTTGTAGTTCGCGAGGTCGCGCCTCAATGCCGCGATGAGCTGCACGGCGTCGAGCTTCGCGCCGGCCCTGGGCACGACCACCGCCGTCACGGCCTCGCCGAAATCCGGATGCGGCACGCCGATGACCGCCGATTCCGCCACGCCCGGCATGACATCGATCGCCAGCTCGATTTCCTTCGGATAGACATTGTAGCCGCCGCTGATGATCAGATCCTTCGCGCGCCCGACGATGCAAACGTAGCCGCCGGCATCCATCGTGCCGACGTCGCCGGTGCGGAACCAGCCGTCGGCGGTGAATTCCTCGCGGGTCTTTTCGGGCATGCGCCAGTAGCCGGCGAACACGTTCGCCCCGCGGATCTGGATGCCGCCGATGCCGCCGGCGGGCAGCGGCCGGTCGTCCTCGCCGGCGATGCGCAGCTGACCGCCCGGCAGGGGCCGGCCCACGCTGCCGCTGCGGCGCTCGCCGTCCAGCGGGTTCGAGCAGATCATGCCGGCCTCGGACATGCCGTAGCGCTCGAGGATGCGCTGGCCCGCGCGCGACTCGAATTGCGCGAACGTCTCCGGCAGCAGCGGCGCGGAGCCGCAGATGAACAACCGCATGCCGCCACAGGCATCGCGGCCGAAGGCTGGCTCCGCGAGCAGCCGCGTGTAGAACGTCGGCACGCCCATCATCACGCTCGCGCGCGGCAGGTGGCGCAGCACGGCCTTGGAATCGAACTTGCGATGCCAGAGCATTCTGGCGCCGGACAGCAGCGCGCAGTGGTTGGCGACGAACAGGCCGTGGATGTGGAAGATAGGCAACGCGTGCAGCAGCGTGTCGCGCTCCGAGAAGGCCCAGGCATCCACGAGCACGCGCGCGTTCGATGCGAGGTTGCCGTGGGTCACCATGGCGCCCTTGGAGCGCCCGGTGGTACCCGAGGTATAAAGAATGACGGCGAGATCGTCGGGGCCACGTGCGACCGGCGCGAATTCCTGCGGCAGCGTCGCGGCCTCCGTGAGCGACCCGCTACCGTTTTCGTCGAGCGTGTACACGCGCGCGCGGCCCTTGCAGAGCTCGCGCATGAGGTCGGCCGACTCGGGGCGCGCGACGATGACTGCGGGCTCGGCGTCACCGAGGAAATAGGCGAGCTCGCCGCGCTGGTATGCCGTGTTGAGCGGCAGGTAGACGCAGCCCGCGCGCAGACAGGCAAGATAGAGAAACAGCGCGGCCGGCGATTTCTCCACCTGCACGGCGACGCGGTCGCCCGGCCGCGCCCCGGCTTCGGCGAGCAGGCGCGCGTAGCGCGCCGATTCGCGCTCGGCGTCCGCGCGCACGTGCACGCGGCCGTCCTCGGTCTCCAGCAGCGGGCGGCCGGGATCGGCCTGCAGCACCGCCGCCAGCGCCTCGTAGAAATTCGCGGTCATGGGTCTTCTCAGATGAGGGTATCGATGACGCCGGCGCGCATGTAGTCCTCGACGCCGCCAGCCGCTTCCTGCCGGCGCAGCACGCGCGCCACGGCGGCCGGCGGCAGCACCTGCACGTTCGCGCCGGGCAGCGCCACCACGCGCATCGCGGGTGCCGCGAGCGCGACATAGATGCCGCCCGCCGCGTCGCCGAGCACCTGCAGGGTCAGGCGATGGCCCTTCAAACGCAGGCTGCTCAGCACGAGCGCGAGATGCGCGACGTAGTCCGACAGCATCAGCTTCTCGTCGCGAAACGTCGGGGCCTGCCCCGGCGAGTCCAGGAATACCGTGACCGCCTCGCCGGGCCTTTCGTTCGCGAAGGCCAGGCATTCGCCGGCGAGCGTCCATGCCGCGATCGCATCCACCGGCTTGCCGTCGACCAGCCCGAACAGCGCATTCAGCGTCGTCTTGCCTTCGCGCCCGACCAGCACGCCGTCCGCGACGTGCACCACCATGCCTTGCGGGATGATCTCGCGCAACACGTCCGGCAGGTTTTCGCCTGCGGGAACCGGCGCCGAGGGCACGAGGTCCTGCGCCAGCAGGCGCGTACCCAGGCGCGTGTGCTGCAAATGCAGGTCGGGTTTTGCGCCGCGCGAGCGGTCCGCCATCCACGTGCGCGCGGCCGCGCGGTAGGCCTCGAAAGTATCCGCGCACAGCGTGTCGGTCGGAACGAGCCGCTGGCGCGCCCGCCCGCCCATCAGCGCCGTCACGGCGTCGGCATCCGCTGCGTCGAGTTGCGCCACGCCGCCCAGGGCCTGGATGACCGCGGGTCCGGACATCGCCAGCCGCGAAACCTCGCTGTACACGCGCTTTTCGCAGGTCGCCGCAAGCATGCTCGCGCCGCCGAAGCAATCGCGTCCCACCAATGCCAGCAGCGGAAGGCCGGCCAGGCGCAGGTCGAGCATCTGGCGATAAAGCTGCCGGAAGGCGCCCAGTGCGGACAGCCCTTCGTCGAGTCGCGCGCCGGCAGAATCCAGGCACATCAGGAAAGGCCGCTGCGCCGCGTGGCTCTGCTGCATGAGCGTGGCCAGCGCCTGCGCCTCGGCAACGCCCAGCGAGCCGCCCGCGACATGGCGGTCCGTGGCGATGACGGTGACTTCTTCGCCGCCGATGGCGCCGGTGCCGGCGATCAGCGAGCCGAACGCCTGCGCCTGGCCGCGGGCAAGCGTGTCCGGGTCGAGCAACGCGGTGATGCGCCGGGCCGGTGCGCTGGCGGAGAAAGCATCGGACATCAGGCCGCGCACCAGCGCCGCGCGATTTCCTCGTAGGCGGCCACCGCCTGCCCGATGCGATCCAGCTCGCAGTATTCGTCGGTCTGGTGCGCCATCTGCGCCTCGCCGGGGCCGAGGATGACGGTGGGCGGCGAATCGTAAGCCATGTTCAGCGCGGCAGCGTCGGTGAAGTAGGCCGCCACGCGCGGCTCGGGCGGTGCGCCGAGGATGGGTTGCATGACGTCGAACACGTCCCGGATCCAGGCGTGGGCCGGCTCCGTGTACACGCTTTCCAGGTCGAGCAGGGTTTCCAGCTCGACGTCGGGGCCGAGCCGCCGCTGCAGCTCCGTACCGAGCCGGGCATGGCTCAGGCCGGGGATGGTGCGGATGTCGATGCCGATGACCGCCTCGTCCGGCACGGAATTGATGTTGAGGCCGCCGCGAATGGTGCCGACGTTCAGCGTGGCCTGGCCCATGAGCCCGTGCGGCGGGTCGTCGAAGCGGAATTTCTCCAGCTCGGCGACGGCGCGTGCGGCCTTGAACACGGCATTCACGCCTTTTTCCGGCATGGAGCCGTGCGCGGTGATCCCGCGCGTGCGCGCATTCAGCCAGAACGCGCCCTTGTGCCCGACGAAGGGATAGTTGGACGACGGCTCGGCGACCACGACGGCACCCGCGCGGCCCAGCGCGCCGCTGGTCTGCGCCAGATGGAAAGCGCCCTGGCAGCCGGTTTCCTCGCCGGCCGTGATGACGAGCTCGAGGCCGGCCGTGCGCTGCAGCTTGCCGGCGAGGTTCACGGCCGCCACGACGAACGCCGCCACGCCGCTTTTCATGTCGCTCGTGCCACGGCCGTAGAGCCTGCCGCCGTCGGTATCGGCGGCAAACGGGTCCATTTTCCACCGCGCGGCGCCGAGCGGCACGGTATCGATGTGCCCAGTGAAGCACAGCGGCGGCCGCTCGGCGGAGCCGCCGATGGTCGCGACCAGGCTCGCGCGCCCCGGCGAAAACTCGTGGTAGCGCGTGGCGAAGCCTGCCTTTTCCAGGAGCGCGCCCAGGTGGCGGGCGCACTGTTCCTCCTGCCCTGGGGGGTTGATGGTATTCATGCGCACGATGCGCCGCGTGAGGTCGATCGCGCTGGTTGCCGTACTCATGCCGGGCCGCCTCCTGATTGCCTGCCGAAATACGCGGCGCGCACTTCGGCGTCGTCCCGCAGGGCTGCCGCGTCGCCCTGCGCCGCGACCCTGCCCTGCGCCAGCACGTAGCCGCGGTGGGCGATGGCGAGCGTCTGCCTGACGTTCTGCTCCACGAGCAGCACCGTCACGCCGGTCTCGTTGATACGCCGGATCACGTTGAAATTCTCCTTCACGTACAGCGGCGACAGGCCCAGCGACGGCTCGTCGATGATCAGCAGCCGCGGCGCGGCCATGAGCCCGCGGCCGATGGACAGCATCGCCTGCTCGCCGCCGGACATGGTACCCGCAAGCTGCGTCCTGCGCTCCCGGAGCCGGGGGAAGGTTTCGAACACCCGCTCCATGCCGGCCTGCGCCTGCGCGGCCGTGCGCGCGTAGGCGCCGATGCGCAGGTTCTCGACCACCGTCATCTTCGGGAACACCTTGCGCCCCTCGGGGATGCAGGCGATGCCGCGCCCGACGATGCGATGCGTCGGCCAGCCGGTGATGTCCTCGCCGTCGTGCAGCACGCGCCCGCCGCGCGGCGGCGTGAGCGCCAGCACGGCGCGGATCAGCGTGCTCTTGCCGGCGCCGTTGGCCCCGAGGATGCACGTGATCTCGCCCGGCCGGACCTCGAGCGACACGCCCGCGAGCACGTCGGCCTCGTCGTATCCCACGCGCAGGTTCTCGAGTACCAGCGAGCCGGCCATGTCAGTCCTCGCCGAGGTAGGCCTGGCGCACTTGCGCGTCGGCGGCCACTTCGCGATAGCTGCCTTCGCGGATCTTGCGCCCGTAGTTGAGCACCATGCAGCGGCCGGTCACGCGCTCGATGACGTTCATCTCGTGCTCGATCAGGATCACGGCGAGCGACGGCAGCTTTTCGCGCACGGCCAGCAGGTCGGCCATGAGCTCGTGGGTCTCGTCGTGCGTCATGCCCGCGGAAGGCTCGTCGAGCAGCAGGATGCGCGGGCCGCCGATCAGCGCGCGGCAGATTTCGACGCGCCGGCGGTCGATCATGCTGAGCGCCGCCACGGCCTCGGACATGCGCCCGGCAAGCGGCGCGCTGAATATTGCCAGCAGCTCGCGTGCCCTGGCCTGCGCCTGCCCGACCTGCCGCGCCAGGTAACGCCGGCGCACGAGGTTCGCCCACAGTCCGTGGTCGAGGTTGCGGTGGTCACCGATCATGAGGTTGTCGAACACCGACAGCGACAGGCACAGCCGCGAGCGCTGGAAGGTGCGCGCAACGCCGGCGCGGCTGATCGCCTGCGGCGTTGCCCCCGTGAGATCGCGCCCGTCCACGACGACCCGGCCCGCCGCGGGCCGGTACAGGCCGGTCAGCGCGTTGAAGAACGTCGTCTTGCCCGAACCGTTCGGCCCGATGAGGCCGAGAACCTCGCGCGGGCGCAGCTCGAGGTCGAGCGCATCCAGCGCCGTGAGCCCGCCGAATCGCACGGTCAAGCCCTGCGCGGTCAGGACGGCGCTCACGGGCGCGGCCCCGGCGCGGAGTATTCGCGCAACCGGCGCGGCAGCAGGCCCTGAGGCCGGTACAGCAGGATCAGGATGACCAGCACGGCGTAGATCAGGAAGCGGTATTCCTGGATGGCCTGCAGCTTTTCCGGCAGGATCAGCAGCAGCAGCGCAGCGGGGATCACGCCCAGGGGATTGCCCACTCCTCCGAGGATGACGATGGACACGAGAATCAGCGAATCGCCGAACGTGAAGCTGTTGGGGGCGATGAACCCGCTCATCATGGCGTAGACGGCACCCGCCGTGCCGGCCAGGAAATTACCCAGCACGAACGCCAGGATCTTCCACCTCGCGATGTCGATGCCGCAGACCGCGGCGGCCGTCTCGTCCAGTCGCACCGCATCGAAGCTCAGGCCGATCCACGAGGACTCGATGCGCTTGACCAGCACAAAGGCACCGGCGGCCAGTGCCACGGCGACGATGACGTAGTTCAGGTAGAACGACGCCTCGACGCCGCCGGGCAGCGGCGGCGGATCG
The DNA here is from genome assembly GCA_036274775.1 of Burkholderiales bacterium. GTDB lineage: Bacteria > Pseudomonadota > Gammaproteobacteria > Burkholderiales > JACQAP01 > JACQAP01. The sequence goes on from DASUFB010000029.1 coordinate 138,326, forward strand.
TTGAACGACCAGCCGAGGATGCGCATGCCCGGCACCTTGAGCCCCTGCGGACCGCCGAGGACGTCGTTGACCTCCAGGAAGGTCCTGAACAGGATGCCGAAGGCGATGGTGACCAGCGCCGCGTAGTGGCCGCGCGTGCGCAGGATCGGCAGGATCAGGACGCTGCCGACCGCGGCGGCAGCGAGCCCGCCGGCGAGCACGGCCAGCAGGTGCGGCAGCGCAGTGTTCGCGGCGAGGATCGCCGCGCTGTAGCAGCCGATGCCGAAAAACGCGGCGCCGGCGAAATTGGCGATGCCGGCGAAGCCGAACTGCAGGGTCAGCCCGAGGCAGACCGTGACATACAGCGCGACGCTCGCGAGCATCAGCAGAGCGAAATGCGAATCGCGCAGCACCAGGGCCAGCGCGAACGCGGCCGTCACGACGAGCGCCGGGGCCAGCGCGCGCCGCGCGTGCACGGCCGCGTCGAAGCGTGCGCGCAGCCCGGTCCTGTCCAGCACGGGCAGTGCGGCCAGGACGCCCGCCGCGAGCGCCGCGACGACCCACTGCGATTCGGCTTCCAGGAAGGCCCAGCAGGCTGCCGCGCAGGCGGCGACGCCGGCGACGGCGACCGGCAGCGACGACCTGCCTGGCGTCGCACTCATACCCGCTCCGCAGATTTTTCCGCGATCAGGCCGGTGGGCTTCCACGCCATCAGCAGGATGACGGCGCCGAACGCGAACACGTCCTTGTAGGCCGGAACCGCAAACCAGATCGCGCCCACGGTCTGCAACGCGGCAAACAGGAAACCGCCGAGGATCGCCCCGTACAGGCTGCCCAGGCCGCCGACCACGGCCGCGCTGAAGCCGATGACGCCCAGCCACAGCCCCATGCCGAAGTTGATCTCGTTGTAGTAGAGCGCATCGCCGACGCCGGCGAGCGCAGCGAGCGCGGAGCCGATGCCGAACGTGATCATCACGACCGCCTCGAAATTGACGCCCATGACGCGCGCGGTCTCCGGGTCCTGCGCGACCGCGCGGATCGCCAGCCCGAGCCGCGTGCGATGGATGATGAGGTGCACTGCCACGATGGCCGAGAGTCCCGCGACGAGCAGAATGGCGCTGTCCGCGCGCAGCGAAAATCCGCCGGCGGACCAGGCGTCCGCCGGCAGCAGGCGCGGAAACGGCTTGGGATTGGAGCCGTTCGGATAGAACAGCCGCACGGCTTCGCGCAGCGCGAGGCCGAGCATCAGCGTGATGAGCAGCGTGTTGAGCGAAGGCGCGTTGCGCAGGGGCAGGATCAACGTGCGCGCGATCAGCGCGCCGAGCAGCGCCATGGCAGCCACCGCCACGGCGGTCGCCGCGACGACGAGGACGGCCGCGGACACCACCCCGCCGGCGGACAGGCCGCCCAGGGTCGCGAGCGCCGTGAACGCACCGGCCATGACCACGTCGCCGTGCGAGAACTTGATGACGTCGAGCACGCCGAAGAACAGCGTGAAGCCGACGGCCACCATCGCGTAGATCATGCCCAGCATCAGCCCGTTGAGGACGTACTGGCCGGCGACCGCAGGATCCATGCGCCTACCGCGGGTTCACCCGGAACGTCGCGTTCAGGGCGCACGCGGCAGCTTGCGCTTGCCGCTGGCGTATTCGCTGTCTTCCCAGACCATCCACTTGCCGTCCTGGACCACGAACTTCGTGATCAGCGGCACCATGTTCTGGCCGTGGTCGTCGAAGGTCACAGGCCCGACGATGGACTGGTGGTTCTTCGTCTTGCGCAGCTCGGCCGCGACTTTGCGGCGGTCCGGGCCGACTTTCTCGATGGCGTCCATGATCAGGTTCGCCGCGGCATAGGCGAAGGCGCCGTAGGCCTCCGGGCCCTCGGAATAGCCCTGCTTCTGGTACTGCTCCAGGAAGAACTTCCCGCCCGGCAGCTTCTCCGCCGGCGCGCCCTCCCTGAACGCGAGCGTGCCCTCGGCGAGCGGCCCCAGGCCTTCGATGAACGCGTCGGACACGATGCCCGATGTCCCCTGGAACACGGCCTTGATGCCGAGCTTGTCCATCTGCGAGCGGATGCGCACGCCGATCGGCGTCAATCCCCCGAAGTAGATCACCTCGGGCTTGAGCTCCTTGATCTTGGTGAGCTCGGCGTTGAAATCCTGCTGGTCGGCGCTGACGCCGAAGGTGCCGACGATGGTGCCGCCCAGTTTCGCGATGTCCTCCGAGAAGTACTTGTTGTGCCCCTTGCCGTAGTCGGTGGTGTCGTGGATGACCGCCCACTTGCGGTACTTGAGCCCGACCATGAATTTCGCGGCGACGTCGTTCTGGTTGATCATCGTCCCGTTCACGCGGTGGATTTCCTTGTAGTCGTTCGCGTAGGTGATGTCGGGCAGCACCGCCCCCCAGACGATCACCGGCAGGCCGAAGCGGTGGTAGACGTCCACCGTGCCCATGGCCACCGCCGAGCAGTAATGAGTGACGCCGGCGACGATCTTGCGATCGGCGGCGGCTTTGGTCGCGACCTGCACCCCGATGTTGGGCTTGCATTCGTCGTCGAGGACGGTGAGCTCGTAGGTGTACCTGGCGCCGGCGTCGGCGTTGCGTAGCCGCACGGCGAGGTCTGCCGAATTGCGCCCGCCGAGGCCATTTGCCGACACGCCGCCCGTCAGGGGCCCGATGAAGGCGATCTTCACGGTCTCCTTGGCATCCGCCGCCAGGGTGGCGAGAAGCAGCGACGCGAGCACGAGGGCTCTTCGGAACATGGCGGGCCTCATTGCGGGTGAAAGGCAAGGATGGGTGAGAGTATTGGCGCGGCGGACCCTTTGTCAACGCGTCCCGGCAAAGAACGGCCGCCACAAAAACGAAGGGCGGCCGCGGCCGCCCCTCGTGCATGTCATGGCAAGCAGGATGCGTTACTTGCGGCGCAGCCTGCGGATGGCCGCAAGCTGTGCGGCCAGCATCGACAGCTCGGCCTCGACGGTGGCGACTTCCTGCCTGTCCTTGGCGCTGCGCAGGGCTTCCTCCGCGCGTTTCTGCGCTTCCAGCGCCTTGGCTTCGTCGAGGTCGTGACCGCGGATCGCGGTATCGGCAAGCACCGTGACCATGGCCGGCTGGACTTCCAGGATGCCGCCCGCGACGAAAATCAGGTTCTCTTCGCCGCCATCGGCGGGCTTGATGCGCACTGCACCGGGCTTGATGCGCGTGATCAGCGGCGTATGGCGCGGATAGATGCCGAGCTCGCCGGCTTCGCCGGGAAGCACGACGAATTCCGCCTCGCCCGAGTAGATCTGCTCCTCGGCGCTGACGACGTCGACGTGAATGGTGTTGGCCATGGTTTCTTTCGCTGAGTCGGCGCCCTTCGCTTACTTCAGCGTCTTCGCCTTTTCGAAGGCTTCCTCGATGCCGCCGACCATGTAGAACGCCTGCTCGGGCAGCGCATCGCATTCGCCGTTGACGATCATCTTGAAGCCCTTGATGGTTTCCTTCAGCGGCACGAACTTTCCGGGCGAGCCGGTGAACACTTCGGCGACGTGGAAGGGCTGCGACAGGAAGCGCTGGATCTTGCGCGCGCGCGACACGGCAAGCTTGTCCTCGGGCGACAACTCGTCCATGCCCAGGATCGCGATGATGTCGCGCAGCTCCTTGTAGCGCTGCAACGTGGCCTGCACCGCGCGGGTCGTGGTGTAATGGTCTTCGCCGATGACGTTCGGGTCGACCTGGCGCGACGTGGAGTCGAGCGGGTCCACCGCGGGGTAAATCCCCAGCGAGGCGATGTCGCGGGAAAGCACGACGGTCGCGTCGAGGTGGCCGAAGGTCGTCGCGGGCGACGGGTCGGTCAGGTCGTCCGCCGGCACGTATACGGCCTGGATCGAGGTGATCGAGCCGGTCTTGGTCGAGGTGATGCGCTCCTGCAGCTTGCCCATCTCCTCGGCCAGCGTCGGCTGGTAGCCCACCGCGGAGGGCATGCGGCCCAGCAGCGCGGATACCTCCGTGCCGGCCAGCGTGAAACGGTAGATGTTGTCGACGAAGAACAGGATGTCGCGGCCTTCGTCGCGGAACTTTTCCGCCATGGTCAGGCCCGAGAGCGCCACGCGCAGGCGGTTGCCCGGCGGCTCGTTCATCTGGCCGAACACCATCGCCACCTTCGACTCGCCCAGGTTGTCGAGCTTGATGACGCCGGCCTCCGACATTTCATGGTAGAAGTCGTTGCCTTCGCGGGTGCGCTCGCCCACGCCGGCGAACACCGACAGGCCCGAGTGCTGCTTCGCGATGTTGTTGATCAGCTCCAGCATGTTCACGGTCTTGCCCACGCCGGCACCGCCGAACAGGCCGATCTTGCCGCCCTTGGCGAACGGGCAGATCAAATCGATCACCTTGATGCCGGTCTCGAGCAGGTCCACCGACGGGGACAGTTCCGCGAACGCGGGGGCGACCTGGTGGATCGAGCGCTTTTCGTCGGTCTTGATCGGGCCGACCTCGTCGATCGGGCGGCCCAGCACGTCCATGATGCGGCCCAGCGTGCCGTGGCCGACGGGCACCGAGATCGGCGCGCCGGTGTTCTTCACCTTCATGCCGCGGCGCAGGCCGTCGGAGGAGCCCATCGCGATGCAGCGCACGATGCCGTCGCCGAGCTGCTGCTCGACCTCGAAGGTCAGGCCTTTCTCTGCGAACGAGGCCTCGCCGGATTCCTCGAGCAACAGCGCGTCATAGACTTTGGGCATCGCGTCGCGGGGAAACTGGATGTCGGTTACCGCGCCGATGCACTGGACGATGGTTCCTTGGCTCATGGTGTTTTCCTGAATTGCGTGTTCGTTGGATTCGTTTGCGTCAGACCGCCGTTGGGTCACATCTTCAGCCGCGTCATACCGCGGCTGCGCCGGCGACGATCTCGGACAGTTCCTTGGTGATCGAGGCCTGCCGGCTCTTGTTGTAGACCAGCGTCAGCTCCTCGATCAGCTTGCCCGCGTTGTCGGAGGCGGACTTCATCGCCACCATGCGCGCGGACTGCTCGGAAGCCATGTTTTCCGACACGGCCTGGTAGATCACCGCTTCGATGTAGCGAGTAAGCACCTGGTCCAGCACCACCTTCGCGTCGGGCTCGTAGATGTAGTCCCAGGAGCCTTCCGGCGAGCCCAGGCGATCACCCGAGAGCGGCAGCAGCTGCTCCATCACCGGCTCCTGCTTCATGGTGTTCAGGAACCTGGTGTAGAACAGGATCACGCGGTCGAAGCGGTCCCTGGTGTAGCTGTCCAGCATGACCTTCACGGCGCCGATCAGGCTTTCCAGGCGCGGGCGGTCGCCCAGGCCGGTCGCCTGCGACACGATGTTGGCGCCCAGGCGCTGCATGAAGCCCAGCCCCTTGTTGCCGATGCAGCAGACGTCGATTTCCTCGCCCTGCCACTGCTTGTACTGGTTCAGCACCATGCGCAGCACGTTGGTGTTCAGCCCGCCGCACAGGCCCTTGTCCGTGGTGACGACGATGACGCCGACGCGCTTGACGGTGTCGCGCTCGATCGTGAACGGATGGCGGTATTCCGGGTTCGCGTGCGAGAGGTGCGCGGCGACGTTGCGGATCTTCTCGCCGTAGGGCCGGGCCGCGCGCATGCGCTCCTGCGCCTTGCGCATCTTGGACGCCGCGACCATCTCCATCGCCTTGGTGATCTTGCGAGTGTTCTGGACACTCTTGATCTTGGTGCGTATCTCTTTTGTGCCTGGCATGTCTTGCCTTTAATGAGACTGGACGCCGTCGCCTGCCCCTTCAGTACGTGCCGTTCTTCTTCCAGTCCCTGATCGCTTCGGTGAGCGCCTTCTCGTCGTCGCCGGACAGCTCCTTGTCCATGCGGCCGGCGAGCGCGGCGTACCTGGTCTTGATGTGGTCGCGCATCGATTTTTCCGCAGCCAGCGCCTTCTTGACGTCGATGTCGTCGTAGTAGCCGTTGTTCACCGCGAACAGCGTGAGCGCCATTTCCCAGACCTGCAGCGGCTGGTACTGGGGCTGCTTCATGAGCTCGGTCACCATGCGGCCGCGCTCGAGCTGCTTGCGGGTGGCTTCGTCTAGGTCGGAAGCGAACTGCGCGAACGCCGCGAGCTCGCGATACTGTGCGAGCGCCAGGCGCACGCCGCCGCCCGTATCCTTGCGCTTCATGATCTTGGTCTGCGCGGCACCGCCGACGCGGGACACCGACACGCCCGCGTTGATCGCCGGGCGGATGCCGGCGTTGAACAGGTCGGTCTCCAGGAAAATCTGGCCGTCCGTGATCGAGATCACGTTGGTCGGCACGAAGGCCGAGACGTCGCCGGCCTGGGTCTCGATGACGGGCAGCGCGGTCAGCGAGCCGGTCTTGCCCTTGACCTTGCCGCTGGTGAAGCGCTCCACCCAGGCCTCGTTCACGCGCGCGGCGCGTTCGAGCAGGCGGGAGTGCAGGTAGAACACGTCGCCGGGATAGGCTTCGCGGCCCGGCGGGCGGCGCAGCAGCAGCGACACCTGGCGATAGGCCCAGGCCTGCTTGGTCAGGTCGTCGTAAATGATCAGCGCATCCTGGCCGCGGTCGCGGAAGTATTCGCCCATCGTGCAGCCGGCATACGGCGCGATGTATTGCATCGCCGCCGACTCGGAGGCGCTCGCGGCGACGACGATGGTGTAGGCCATCGCACCGTGCTCCTCGAGCTTGCGCACCACGTTGGCGATCGTGGAGGCCTTCTGGCCGATCGCGACATAGACGCAGAACAGGTCCTTGCCCTTCTGGTTGATGATCGCGTCCACCGCCACCGCGGTCTTGCCGGTCTGGCGGTCGCCGATGATCAGCTCGCGCTGGCCGCGGCCCACCGGCACCATCGAGTCGATGGCCTTCAGTCCGGTCTGCACCGGCTGCGACACCGACTTGCGCCACACCACGCCCGGCGCAACCTTCTCGATCACGTCCGTCTCCTTGGCCGTGATCGGGCCTTTGCCGTCGATGGGCTGACCCAGCGCGTTCACCACGCGGCCGATCAGCTCCGGGCCGACGGGCACTTCCAGGATGCGGCCGGTGCTCTTGACCGGATCGCCCTCCGAGATGTGCTGGTACTCGCCCAGCACCACCGCGCCGACGGAATCGCGCTCCAGATTCAGCGCCAGCCCGAAGGTGTTGCCCGGGAATTCCAGCATCTCGCCCTGCATGACGTCCGCCAGTCCGTGGATGCGGCAGATGCCGTCGGTCACGGATACGACCGTGCCCTGCGTGCGCACTTCGGATGACGTCGCGAGGTTCTGGATCTTGTTCTTGATCAGCTCGCTGATTTCGGAGGGATTCAACTGCATGGAGGTGACTCCTGATTTATTTCGTGAGATTCGCAGCCATGGTTTGCAGCCTGCCGCGCACGGAAGCGTCCCAAACCTTGTCGCCCACCTCGACCTTGACGCCGCCGATCAGGTCGGGGTCAACGGTCACGGTGGCGTTGATCTTGCGCTTGAAGCGCGCGGACAGCAGGCCGACGACCTGGTTGCGCTGCGCATCGTCCATCGGGTAAGCAGAACTGATCTTCGCATCGAGCTTGCCTTCGTCCTCGAGCTTGAGGCTCTCGAACAGCTCGCGGATCTCGCCGACGACCGCCAGCCTGCGATTGTGAACGAGCAGCTGGATGAGGTTGCGCGCCACTGCATCGATGCGCTCGCCGCAGATCGCGAGCAGCAGCTTCTCGATGTCCGCGGAGCTGACCCTGGGATTCGCCATGGCCGCCTGCATCTGCGGATCTCGGTACACGCCGGCGATCAGCGCCAGCGCGTCCGACCAGGCCTGCAGCGCGTTGCCCTGCTTGGCGATCCGGAAGACCGCCTCTGCGTAGGGCCGCGCTATGGTGACGAGCTCGGCCATCGGCTACTTCAGCTCCGCTTCGAGGCCGGACAGCAGCTGCGCATGGGCCCTGGCGTCGACCTCGCGCCTGAGGATCTTCTCGGCGCCGGTCACCGCGAGCACCGCCACCTGGGCGCGCAACGATTCCTTGGCGCGGAAGACTTCCTGCTCGATTTCGGCCTTCGCGCCGGCGACGATACGGTCGGCTTCCGCCTTGGCGGCGTTCTTGGCCTCCTCGACCATGGCGGCACCGCGCTTCTCGGCCTGCGACAGGATGTCGTTGGCCTGCGCGCGCGCGCGCTGCAGTTCCTCGGATGCGCGCTTCGCCGCCAGCTCCAGATCCTGCTTGCCGCGCTCGGCGGCGGCCAGGCCTTCGGCGATCTGCTTCTGGCGCGCTTCGATGGCCTTCAGCAGCGGAGGCCAGACGAATTTCATCGTGAAGCCGATGAACAGCAGGAAGGAGAGCCCCTGCGCGATCATCGTAAAGTTCAGGTTCATAGTCCTCTCCCCAAGCCGGGAAAAGCGGTGAGCTACTTGGCGATGACCGCGAGCAGGGGGTTACCGAATGCAAACAGCATGGCAATGCCGAGGCCGATGATGAACGAGGCGTCGATCAGGCCCAGCAGCAGAAACACCTTGGCCTGCAGCGCCGGGATCATCTCGGGCTGGCGCGCGGCACCCTCCAGGAAACGGCTGCACATGATGCCCACGCCGATACATGCGCCGGCGGCACCCAGACCTATCATGAGGCCGATGCCGACGGCGGTGTAAGCCTGGACCATGGCCAGCAGTTGCGCGTTCTCCATTTTCTGTTTCCTTTCGTTGGTAAAGCGTTTGAAGTGGTTCAGTGGGTTTCGTGCGCCATCGCCAGGTAGACGACGGTCAGCATCATGAAAATATAGGCCTGCAGCACGACGATCAGGATGTGGAAAATCGACCAGCCCAATCCGAAGGCGATGCCGGCCGCCACACCGGTCAGTCCGGTCGCCGCCCAAAGCCAGAGCAGCAGAAAAATGATCTCGCCGGCGTACATGTTTCCGTACAGCCGCAACGAATGCGAGAGCGGCTTGGAAATGTACTCGACCAGATTGAACAGGGCGTTCGCCGGCCACAGCAGCGGATTGGAGCCGAACGGAGAGCAGAACAGCTCGTGGATCCAGCCGCCAAGGCCCTTCGCCTTGATGGCGTAGTAAATCATCATCAGCCAGACGGACAGTGCCAGGGCAAACGTCGTGTTGACGTCCGCGGTCGGCACGATGCGGAAGCCGTGCTCGGAAATATGGTCCGTCGCGATCCTGCCGACGATGTCCACGGGCAGAAAATCCATCGCGTTCATCAACAGCACCCAGAAGAACACCGTGAATGCGGCCGGCGCAATGAATTTGTGGCGATCGCCATGGAAGATGCTTTTGACCTGCTCGTCGATGAATTCGAACGCCAGCTCAACGAGAGCCTGACGCTTGCCGGGCACGCCGGAGGTCGGCTTGCGGGCCACCAGCCAGAACAGGCCGACGCCGATGACCCCGAGGATGATCGACACCACCAGCGAGTCGACGTTGATCATCCAGAACCCGCCCTGGCCGATGGGCTTGGTCATGAACGACAGATGGTGGCTTATGTATTCGGTGGGAGTGAGTTGCTCGGTGGCCATGGTCTGCTGCGGGTCCCGGGGGTTTGTCTGTCGTCTGCGGCTCAGTGCTGCCTGTTGCCGACGAAAAGAGCCAGGCTGGAAACCAGCACGGTCGGAATGAACGCGCCGATCAAGACCGTCGCCACCACGTTCTTGTACGCCGCCAGCGCCAGCCAGAGCGCGGCCACGATGAACGCGATCTTCGCGCCTTCCGCCTTGAAGGCGGTCATCAGGACGCTGTCCGCGCTGCGCCCGCGGCGCTCGACCGCGATGGCGGCGAACAGCAGCCCGGCCGCCATGCTGATCGTGCCGCCGAGCACCGCCGAGACGGCCGCATGCACGCCGCCGAGGCAGGCGGCCGCAATAGCGGCGATTCCGGTCAGAACAGCCTGCCAGCGCAGGACGGTGCGGACCGGACGGTTGTTCGTCCAGGCGGATGACAGGGAAATCATGATTGACAGGCGAAACGGGGGCGGTACTTGCAAAGCCCGCGGATTCTACCCGCCCCCAAGTTTCACGGTCAACGGCGGGGATCAAAAAACGGCGCGCGCGGCCTTTACCCGCGCAGCCGCGCGATGATGCCGTCGAGCTGGTCGAGGCTGGTATATCTGATGACGACCTTGCCCTTGCCGCCACGCGAGGCATCGATGGAGATTGCCGTTCCGACGATCTCGGCAAGCTCTTCCTCCAGCGCCACGAGATCGCGATCCTTCCTCGATGACTTGCGACCGGCATTGCGTGCCGTGATCTCGGGCCGGCTGACGAGTTGTTCCGCCTCGCGCACCGACAGCCCGCGGCTGACGATCTGGTGTGCGAGCTCGGCCTGGCGGGCAGGACTGGCCGCCAGCAGCGCGCGCGCATGTCCCATCTCGAGCTTGCCCTGCATGAGCAGGTCCTGCACGGCCCTGGACAGGTTCAGCAGCCGCAGCAGATTGGTCACCGCGCTGCGCGACCTGCCGACAGACTGGGCGGCCGCGTCGTGGGTCATGCCGAATTCTTCTATCAGCCTCCGGATGCCGTTGGCTTCCTCCAGCGGGTTCAGGTCCTCGCGCTGGATGTTCTCGATGAGGGCCATCGCCAGCGCAGCCTTGTCGGGCACCGCGCGTACGACCACTGGCACCTGGGTCAGCCCGGCCAGCTGCGCGGCCCGCCAGCGGCGCTCGCCGGCAATGATCTCGTATTTGCCGCCGTCCACGGCACGCACCAGGATGGGCTGGATGAGTCCCTGGGCACGGATCGAGTCGGCGAGCTCGGCGATCGACTGCGGATCCATGCGCGTGCGCGGCTGGAACTTGCCGGGCCGCAATGCACCGACCGGCAGCTCCGCGGTCGTGTCGGCCGGTTTTTCCTCGTCGCCGGAGAGCAGCGCATCCAGCCCCCGGCCCAGTCCCTTGGGTTTGACCATTCGCGTTTTCCTAAGGCTGTTTGCCCAGCATCTCCCCGGCCAGCGCGAGGTAGGCCTGCGCGCCCTTGGACTGCCGGTCGAAGGCAAGCGCGGGCAGCCCGTGGCTGGGCGCTTCCGCCAGGCGTACGTTGCGGGGGATCACCGTGCGGTAGACCTTGTCCCCGAAATGCTGCTGCAACTGCTCCGACACCTGCTGCGCCAGCGTGTTGCGGGGATCGTACATGGTACGCAGCAGGCCTTCGATTTCGAGGCCGGGATTCAGGTTCGCGCGCACCTTCTTGACCGTCTGCACGAGGTCGCTCAAGCCCTCGAGCGCGTAGTACTCGCACTGCATCGGAATCATCACGGCATTTGCGGCGCACAGGCCGTTCACCGTCAGCAGGTTCAAGGCCGGCGGGCAATCGATCAGCACGTAGTCGTACTGGCCTGCGACCTGGTCCAGGGCGTTTTTCAGCCTGGCCTCGCGTCCCGGCAGGTTCACCAGCTCGACTTCGGCGCCGGCGAGCTCGCGGTTGGCCGGAACCACGTCGAAGCCGCCGCTCGGGCTTTTCGTGCACACGTCCCCGATGTCGGCTTCGCCAAGCAGCACCTGGTAGACGGTCTTGCCCAGCTTGCGCTTGTCGATGCCGCTGCCCATGGTGGCGTTGCCCTGCGGATCGAGGTCCACCAGCAGCACCCTGCGGCCGACCGTCGCGAGGCTGGCGGCGAGATTGATGCTCGTCGTGGTCTTGCCGACGCCGCCTTTCTGGTTGGTGATGGCGAGTATGCGCGGCATCGGATTCAGGTCGGGAAGCCGACGGGCTCGGCTGCGCGCAAGACGACGAGGTGGCGCGACGCGCCGACTTCCGGGATTTCCAGCGCCGGCGCCGATTCGATCTTCCAGCCCGCCGGAAGCTGCGCGATTTCCGCGGCTGGATAGAGGCCCTTCATCGCGGTCATCGCGCCCCCGGGCGCGCACAGGCGCCCGGCCAGGCCCAGGAAGTCGGGCAGATCCGAAAACGCACGCGCGATGACGACCGCATACGGGCGCGGGGGATGGAAATCTTCTACCCGGCCGGTCGCGACCTGCGCGTTGGCGAGACCGAGCTCGGCGACGGCCTGGCGCAGGAATGCCCCCTTCTTCTGGTTCGAATCGAGCAGCGTGACCTTGCGCGCCGGCTGGGCGATCGCGATCGGGATCCCCGGAAGGCCGGCCCCGCTGCCGACATCGAGCAGGTCTCCCTGCGGCAGGTGCGCCAGTACCGCGAGACTGTCGAGTATGTGATGGCTCACGATCCTGCGCTCATCCCGAATCGCAGTCAGGTTGTAGACGCGGTTCCATTTGGACAGCAGTGCCACGTACGCGGAAAGCTGCTCGAGGGCGCGCGGCGTCAGGGATATGCCAAGGCTGGCCGCGCCCTGCCGGACCCACTCGCCAGCGCTGCTCAAAGACGGCTTCCCGCCTCGCGCCCCTGCGGCAGCGCGCCCGCATCCTGGCGCGCGTCGCCGAAGCCGCGTTTCAGATACACCAGCAACAGGGAAATGGCGGCAGGCGTCACGCCGGAAATGCGCGCGGCCTGGCCCACGGTTTCGGGGCGTTGCTTGTTCAGCTTCTGCTGCACCTCGACCGACAGGCCGCGCACGCCGCGATAGTCCAGGTCGGCGGGCAGGCGCGTGTTCTCGAACTGCTCGTGCCGGGAAATTTCCTCGCGCTGACGCTCGATGTAGCCGTGATATTTCACGCTGACCTCGACCTGCTCGGCGGCCTTGTCGTCTTCCAGCGCGGGACCCGCACCCGGCAGCGCCGTGAGGTCCCCGTAGTGAACGCCCGGCCGGCGCAGCAACTCTTCCAGGAAATACTCGCGCTCCAGCTTCTGGCCGAACAATGCCTGCATCGCATCCGGCGGCAGCAGCTTCGGATTCAGGACCGTCGACTTCAGGCGAGCGCGCTCGCGCTCGATTGCCTCACGCTTGCGCTCGAACAGGCGCCAGCGCTCGTCGTCGACCAGTCCCAGGCGGCGCCCCGTTTCCGTAAGCCGCATGTCCGCATTGTCTTCGCGCAAGCTCAAGCGATACTCGGCGCGGCTGGTGAACATGCGATACGGCTCGGTGACGCCGCGCGTGATGAGGTCGTCGACCAGCACGCCGAGGTAGGCCTCGTCCCGCCGCGGGCACCAGGCCGCCAGCTCCCGCACCAGCAGCGCCGCATTGACCCCTGCAAGCAATCCCTGGGAGGCGGCTTCTTCATAGCCCGTCGTTCCATTGATCTGGCCGGCGAAAAACAATCCGGGAATCGCCCTAGTCTCCAGCGACGACTTCAGGCAGCGGGGATCGAAATAGTCGTACTCGATGGCATAGCCCGGCCGCGTGAGATGCGCGTTTTCCAGGCCCCTGATCGAATGCACGAGCGCCACTTGCACATCGAACGGCAGGCTGGTCGAGATCCCGTTCGGATAAACCTCGTGAGTAGTGAGGCCTTCCGGTTCCAGGAAAATCTGGTGCGATGCCTTGTCGGCGAAGCGCGTGATCTTGTCCTCGATGGAGGGGCAGTAACGCGGCCCTATGCCTTCGATGACGCCCGTGAACATCGGCGATCGATCCAACCCGCCGCGGATGATTTCATGCGTCTTTTCATTAGTCTGCGTAATCCAGCAGGGCAGTTGACGGGGATGCCGGCTTACGGAGCCAACGAAGGAGAACACGGGTTGCGGATCGTCGCCCGGCTGCTCGACCATGACGGAATAGTCGATGGTCCGGCCATCCAGGCGAGGGGGCGTCCCGGTTTTGAGCCGTCCTGCCGGCAGATCGAGTTCCCGCAAGCGCCGCGCCAGGCGGATCGCGGGAGGATCGCCGGCGCGTCCGGCCTGGTAATTCTTGAGCCCGACGTGGACCAATCCCGACAGGAAAGTCCCCGTCGTCAGCACGACTGCACGGGCCCGGAACGCGATCCCAAGCTCGGTCACGACGCCGACGGCCCGCCCTGATTCGACGAGAAGGTCATCCACGGCCTGCTGGAAAATCGTGAGATTGGGATGGTTCTCCAGCCGCCGCCGGATGGCCTGACGGTAGAGCAAGCGGTCGGCTTGCGCCCGCGTGGCGCGCACTGCGGGACCCTTGCTGGAATTCAATATCCGGAACTGGATGCCGGCATCGTCCGCGGCGATGGCCATGACGCCGCCAAGAGCGTCTATCTCCTTGACTAGATGGCCTTTACCAATACCTCCAATGGACGGATTGCAGGACATCTGACCCAAGGTTTCGACGTTATGGGTGAGCAGCAAAGTGCGGACGCCCGCACGCGCCGACGCGAGCGCCGCCTCGGTGCCGGCATGGCCACCCCCTACTACGATGACGTCGAAAATCTGGGTTTGCATTCGGGCCCTTCGCGCGAGGGCGGGATGATACCCAATCGAGCCGGGACGGGACAGGGTTTCACGTGGAACATTCCCGGCACCCGACGTTTCACGTGAAACATCAGCCCCCGCGATAAAGGTCAGCGACGAGCTTGGCTATCAAGGCGAGGCAAACGATCATGAAAATCCAGCGGATGAACCGGTTTCCCAGCCGCACCGCAAGGTGTGCGCCCGTAAAACCGCCGACGACATTGCACGCGGCCATCGGCAGGGCAACCAGGTAAAGTACATTTCCCGTCGCCAGGAACAGCAAGAGCGAGCAGAAATTACTGGAGAGATTCAGCAGCTTGGTCGTTGCGGCCGCCCTGAGGAATCCGTAGCCGAAAAATCTTGCCAGGACGAACATCAGGACACTGCCGGCGCCGGGGCCGAAGAAACCATCATAAAAGCCGAACAAGGCAGCCGTGAGATATAACAGCGCGGACGGAAGCTTTTCGGTACTGCCGTCGGATTGCCCGAGCGCTGGTCGCACCAGGGCATAGGCAACCATGGCGATGAGCAGCACCAGCAGGATGGGTCGGGCCGCTCCGGGATTCAGGAGCATGACCGTCTTTGCCCCGCCCATTGCGGCCACACCCGAAATCGTCATTGCGGGAACAACCTGCTTCCACGAAACGGGTACCGACCAGAGGTAGCGGAGAGTCGCCAGGGTGGTCCCCGTCACAGCGACCAGCTTGTTCGTTCCCAGCAGGATCGCGGGCGGCGCCGAGGGAAAAAAAGCGAACAGCGCCGGCACCTGGATCAGCCCCCCACCGCCCGCAATGGCATCGACAAAGCCGGCCAGAAAGGCAAAGGCGCAGAGGAGGCTTGTCTCGAGCACGGCTACTTGCCGATGCAGAAGCGCGAAAAAATCTCGCCGAGCAAATCGTCCGCACTGAACTCGCCCGTGATTCGCCCCAGCGCCTGCTGTGCGATCCGCAGTCCCTCGGCGATCAATTCGGGCGAATCTTCGAGCGCCGCCATTTCCAGCGCCACGGCAGCTTCACGCAGCGCCTGGAGGTGACGCTCCCTCGCAGAGAAAAGATTTTCGTCAGCCGGGCGCCAGCCGGCCGCATCCAGGATCGCCGCCTGAAGAAGGTCCAGACCTGCGCCGGTGCGGACCGACAGACGGACTGTCGGACCCTGCGCCGAATCAGCACGCGCAGGCTGATCGCCAGTAATATCTATCTTATTGAATATTATTATTTTATTTGTGGATTCGGGCAGCGTGGAAAGAATCTGGCGATCGGCGTCCGTGATGCCTTCGCCGGCATCGACGAGAACCAGCGCGATCGCTGCGCCTCGCGCCTCGTGCCACGTTCGTTCGATGCCCAGGCTTTCCACAACGTCCGCGGTCTCGCGCAAGCCCGCCGTATCCACGAGGTGGATCGGCACGCCTTCCATGAGTATTTCGTGGCGCAGCGTGTCGCGCGTGGTGCCGGGAACGTCCGTGACGATTGCCAGCTCCTGCTGCGCGAGCCGGTTCATCAGGCTGGACTTGCCGACATTGGGACGGCCGATGATGACGACGCTGATGCCTTCCCTGAGCAGGCGCCCCTGGGCGGCCCGCTCCAGCAGACTGGCGACACCGTCCCGGATCGCCTGCAGCTTTTGCGGGACGTTCGCCCGCGCCAGGAAATCGATGCCCTCTTCCGGAAAATCCAGGGTCGCTTCGATCAGCATGCGCAAGTCGACGAGCGAGCGCGTGAGCTCGTGGACGCGTCCCGAAAACTCGCCGGTCAGCGAGCGCAGTGCGCTGCGCGCAGCGGCTTCAGAGCTGGCTTCGATGAGGTCGGCAACGCTTTCGGCCTGCGCTAGATCGAGCTTGTCGTTCAGGAACGCGCGTTGCGTGAACTCGCCCGGCTGCGCCGGGCGCGCGCCAAGCTCCAGGCAGCGCCGCATGACCAGCTGCAGCACGGCCAGGCCGCCGTGTCCCTGCAGCTCGAGCACGTCCTCGCCGGTGTAGGAGTTCGGGGCCGGATAAAAAACCGCGATGCCGCGGTCGAGCACGTTCGCCCGCGCATCGACGAAATCGCACAGGGTGGCCCTGCGCGGCCGCAGCGCACGACGCACGATGGCAACGGATATTTCCCGCACCTTCGAGCCGGAAACGCGCACGACGCCTATGCCGGCGCGGCCCGGTGCCGTGGCTATCGCGACGACGGTGTCAGCGTTGCGCATGAGCGGACTTCGGCCGCTCTAGCATGCGCGTGATCTGCCACTGCTGCGCGATGGACAGGATGTTGTTCACCAGCCAGTACAGCACCAGGCCTGCGGGAAAGAAGAAGAAGAAGATGCTGAACGCGACCGGCATGATCTTCATGACCTTGGCCTGCACCGGATCGGGCGGCGTCGGGTTCAGGTAGGTCTGGATGATCATGGTCGCGCCCATGAGCACCGGCAGGATGTAATACGGGTCCTGCGCGGACAGGTCCTTTATCCACCAGATGAACGGCGCGTTGCGCAGCTCCACGCTCGCGAGCAGCACCCAGTACAGCGCGATGAACACCGGGATCTGCACGACGATCGGCAGGCAGCCGCCCAGCGGATTGATTTTCTCCGTCTTGTACATCTCGATCATCGCCTGGTTCAGGCGCTGGCGGTCGTCGCCGTACTGCTCCTTGAGCTTCTGCATCTTCGGCGCCATCACGCGCATCTTCGCCATCGACTTGTAGCTCGCCGCCGACAGGGGGAAGAAAATCAGCTTGATGATGACCGTCAGCAGGATGATGGAGACGCCCCAGTTGTTGGTCCACTTCTGGATCGCCGACAGCACCCAGAACAGCGGCGTGGCGATGATCGTGAGCCACCCGTAGTCGACCGTCAGGTTCAGGCCCGGCGACAGCTTCGCGAGCTTGTCCTGCTCCTGCGGGCCGGCATACAGGCGCATGTCGACGGACGCCGTCGCACCGGGTGCGATGGCGCCCACGGGGACGATGACGCCCGCGCGGTAGTAGCCGCTGCCCGCCGTCTGCGCGTAGAACTCGCGGTCGACCTTGCCGTCGGGCAGCAGGGCGGCGACGAAATAGTGCTGCACGATCGCGATCCAGCCGTCCGTCACGTGCTTGGGAAGCTCGTTGGCCTTGCCCTTGTCGATGTCGGAAAAAGAGACCTTGTGAAACTTCGTCTGGTCGGTATAAACCGCCGCCCCCGTATAGGTGGGCACCATCTTCGAATCCCCGGCCGCCGGAGCGCCGTCGCGAAGCAGCTGGAAATACGCGAACGGCTTGATCTCCGCGGTCCCGCGATTGGTGATTCGGAAGCTCTCGTCGATCACGTAGCTGCCGCGGTGGAAAACGAGTTTCTTGGTGACGCCGGCGGCTTTTCCCGACGCCGCCGTCAGCTCGACCACAACTTCGTCCGACCCCTCCTTCAGCTCGTATCCGGACGCACCGGAGGTATAAAGCGTCGTATGGTTCGGCAAATCGCCGCCTATGAGGCCGCTCTGCTCGACATAGGTATGTGATGCGTCCTTCTGCAGCAGGACGAAGTTCTTTTCCTTGTCCACCTTGTCACGGTGCAGCAGGAACTCGAGCCTGCGCAGGTCACCGCCGACGGGATCGATCTCCGCGACCATCACATCGGTGCGCACCACGATCGGCGGTTGGTTCGATGCCGCCGCGGCTGCGCCCGGCATGGAGGCGGATGGCGTCGCGGGCGCCGGAGTCGCGGCGCCCGGCAGGGAGGAGGGGGAGGGCGTAGGCGTGGATTGCTGCGCCGGGCGTTCCGGTGCGGGCGCCGGCGCGTGGTCCTTGTTCCAGGCCTCGAACAGCAGGAAAACCGACACGGCGAACACCATCGCCGCAACTAAGCGCAGGCTATCCATGGATTGATCGTCTCAGGGTACCGGGTCGCATCCGCCCGGATGCCAGGGATGGCACTTCAGCAAGCGCCGCGTCGCCAGCCAGCCGCCGCGCGCCGCGCCGTATCTCGTAACTGCGCCCTTCGCGTACTCCGAGCAGCTCGGATAAAAGCGGCAGCCCTTGCCGAGCCAGGGGCTCAGAAAGAACTGATACATCCGGATGGCAAACAGGAACGCGGCCCGCATCAGCTTGTGTCTCGCAATAGCTCTTTCAGTTCATTGCGGGCTGCGGCCAGTTCCAGGCCCGCCGCCGGGCGGCGAACCCTCACGACGACGTCGACGGAACCCAGATCCTGGCGGACCCTGCGAAAGACTTCCCGGATCAGGCGCTTCATGCGCGAGCGCACGACCGCAAGGGGCGCGGTCTGACGACCGATCACGATGCCCAGACGCGCCGGGCCCCCGGGGGGACTGCTCCTGCGGGAGACGACAAAGAACTTTCCCTGGCGCCTCGACGCAAATGAACCGGTGAATTGTACCCGGCCACGCAGCTTTGCCTGGCGTGGCAGCCGCTGGCGGGAGGGGTTCAGACCGCCAGACGTGCCCGGCCTTTGGCGCGGCGGGCGTTGATGACGGCACGTCCGCCGCGGGTCTTCATGCGCACGAGGAACCCGTGCGTGCGTGCGCGACGCGTCTTGGAAGGTTGGTAGGTACGCTTCATGATTCGCTGGCTCCGGTTTGTCGCCGAAAAAGCGCGGTATTACACGGGTTTTAGCGTGGGTTTGTCAACCTGTGCCGCGTCACTCGGGCCTGTGGATAACTCGTGCGGTTACTGGTAGACTTCTCGTCTCCTTTCCGGCGGTCTTTGACTGCCATCAGCCGCCAATAAAATTACAGCCCAGCGCCGATGGACAGCTTCTGGAACCATTGTCTACGCCATTTCGAAAAAGCCCTTCCGGCGCAACAATATAAGACCTGGATTCAGCCCCTGCAGGTACATCTGGACGGAGAAAACGTGATGATCTCCGCGCCGAATCGCTTCGTGCTGGAATGGGTCAAGGACAAATTCCTGACTGACATCGAACGGCTGTCCTCGGAATTCCTGCACAAGCCGGTCGAGGTCGTCCTCAGCCTGGGCGAAAGACCGGCGCCCGAACCCGCGGAAACCAGGAAAGCCGCCTCCGGCGCCCCGCCGCACCGGCCCAAGGTCGGCGAGCAAACCCGGCTCAATCCGTCGTTTTCCTTCGATTCCTTCGTCACCGGTAAGGCAAACCAGCTCGCCCGCGCGGCGGCGCTGCAGGTCGCCGAGCACCCGGGGGTCGCCTACAACCCGCTGTTCGTCTACGGCGGCGTCGGCCTGGGCAAGACACACCTGATCCAGGCGATCGGCAACATGCTGCTGAAGCTGAATCCGTCGGCGAACGTGCGCTATATCCATGCGGAACAATACGTGTCCGACGTCGTCAGGGCATACCAGCACAAGGCGTTCGACGGGTTCAAGAAGTATTACCATTCGCTCGACCTGCTGCTGATCGACGACATCCAGTTCTTCAACGGCAAGAACCGCACGCAGGAAGAATTTTTCTACGCGTTCAACGCGCTCATCGAAGCCCACAAGCAGGTCATCATCACCTGCGACACTTATCCCAAGGAGATTGCCGGCATCGAAGACCGCCTGATCTCGCGGTTCGGCTGGGGGCTGACGGTGGCTATCGAGCCGCCGGAACTGGAGATGAGGGTCGCCATCCTGCTCAAGAAAGCCGAGTCGGACCGCGTGAAGCTGTCCGAGGACGTGGCCTTCTTCATCGCGAACCACATCCAGTCCAACGTGCGCGAACTCGAGGGCGGCCTCAAGCGCGTGCTCGCCTACGCGAAATTCGCCAATGCCAAGGTTTCCCTGGATCTCGCCCGCGAGGCGCTGAAGGACCTGCTGGCCGTGCAGATCCGGCAGGTGTCGATCGACAACATCCAGCGCATCGTTGCCGACTACTACAAGATCAAGGTCTCGGACATGTACTCCAAGAAGCGCTCGCGGACGGTGGCGCGACCGCGCCAGATGGCGATGGCGCTGGCAAAGGAACTGACCCAACTCAGTCTGCCGGACATCGGCGATGCCTTCGGCGGGCGCGACCACACGACGGTGCTGCACGCCTGCCGCAAGATCCAGGACCTGCGCGGCAGCAACCCTGAAATTTCGCGTGATTTTGGTGCACTGCTGCAGACGCTGCGCGGTTGAAAACCCCGGGATGAATTGTTGAAAACTCCGCAAAATGCCAGAAGCGCAGAACCATCCACAATTCATCCACGGCTTCGTGTGCAGTTATACATCCGGAAAAGTCCTTGTCGCACCTGATATTGCCGGCTGATTCAACAGACTTGCCCACTTCTATTATTCCTATCAGGGTTTAAAGAATGAAAATACTCGACATAGACAAGGACATCCTGCTGAAACCCCTGCAGGCTGTCTCGGGCATCGTCGAGCGCCGCCACACGCTGCCCATCCTGTCCAACGTCATGCTCGAAACGAAGGGGGCGGACCTGAACCTCGTGGCCACCGACCTCGAGATCCAGATCTCGACGTCCGCGAAGCTCGCGAAACCCGCTGGCGAGCAGGCCGTCACCGTGTCCGCGCGCAAGCTCCAGGACATTCTGAGGTCGCTTCCGGACAATACGGCGGTGACGCTGGACGGCCAGGAGGGACGACTGCAGGTCAGGGCAGGCAAGAGCCGTTTCAACCTGCAGACGCTTCCCGCCCAGGATTTTCCGAAGCTCGCCGAAAGCGGTCCGGCTGCGGCCCGCGTGAAGCTGCCGCAGAAGGCGTTCCGCAGCCTGCTCGCGCTCGTGCAGTACGGCATGGCGCAGCAGGATATCCGCTACTATCTCAACGGCCTGCTGCTGGTCGCCGAAGGCAGGCAGTTGACGCTGGTCGCCACGGACGGGCACCGGCTGGCCTACGCGACGACCACGCTCGACGGCGAAGTCGAAAGATCGGAAGTCATCATCCCGCGCAAGGCCGTGCTCGAGCTGGCCAAGCTGCTCGCCGACGTCGACGATGAGCTGGAAATCGAGCTGCTGTCCAACCAGGTCCGCTTCCTGTTCGCCGGCATCAACATCGTCTCCAAGGTGGTCGACGGCAAGTTCCCCGACTACACGCGCGTGATTCCGGCCAGCTACAAGAAGCACTTCACGGTCGGCCGCACGGTGCTGCAGCAGGCACTGCAGCGCGCCTCGATCCTGTCCAACGAGAAATTCCGCGGCGTACGCTGGGTGCTCACGGCCAACAGCCTGCGCATCATCTGCAGCAACGCGGAGCAGGAGGAGGCCGAGGAGGAACTCGCCGTCGACTACGGCGCCGACCCCCTGGACATCGGGTTCAACATCGTCTATCTGCTGGACGTGCTGAACAACCTCGGGGCCGAGGAGGTCGACTGCGCCGTGGGAGACGCCAACAGCAGCATGCTGATCACGGTCCCTGGCAACAAGGACTTCAAGTACGTCGTGATGCCGATGCGCATCTGATATCCACATCCATCCGAAATGTCCTCATCCGAATACAACTCTGAGAGCATCAAGGTCCTGAAGGGACTCGAGGCCGTTCGCAAGCGGCCGGGCATGTACATCGGCGATACCGGCGACGGGACGGGCCTGCACCACATGGTCTTCGAGGTGCTCGACAACTCGATCGACGAGGCGCTGGCCGGGCACTGCGACGAGATCAAGGTCGTCATCCACTCCGACAATTCGGTCAGCGTGATCGACAACGGGCGCGGGATTCCCACGGGCATCCACCCGGACGACGAAGCGGGACGATCGACCGCCGAGATCGTCATGACCGTGCTGCACGCCGGTGGCAAGTTCGACAACAACAGCTACAAGATTTCGGGCGGCCTGCACGGCGTGGGCGTTTCCGTGGTCAATGCCCTGTCCGACACCCTGAAGCTCACCATCCGCCGCGACGGGCAGACCCATGCGATGGAGTTCCGCGACGGCGATCCGGTCGCGCCGCTGGCCGTCATCGGCTCGACCGAAAGGCGCGGTACCGAGATCCTCTTCCATCCCAGCCCGGAGGTCTTCGGCAACATCGAGTTCCACTACGACATCCTGGCCAAGCGCCTGCGCGAGCTGTCTTTCCTGAACAACGGCGTGCGCATCGAGCTGCAGGATCAGCGCACCGGCAAGGAGGAGACCTTCGCCTTCTCCGGCGGCGTCAGGGGCTTCGTCGAGTACATCAACCGCGCCAAGACCGTCCTGCACCCGAACATCTTCCACGCGGTTTTCGAGCGCGACGGCATCGGCGTCGAAGTCGCCATGCAATGGAACGATTCCTACCAGGAATCGGTGCTCTGCTTCACCAACAACATTCCGCAGCGCGACGGCGGGACGCACCTGACGGCGCTGCGCGCGGCCATGACGCGTACGCTGAACCAGTACATCGAGGCCAACGAACTCGCGAAGAAGGCCAAGGTCGAGACTACCGGCGACGACATGCGCGAAGGGCTGACCTGCATCCTGTCGGTCAAGCTGCCGGACCCGAAATTCTCCTCGCAGACCAAGGACAAGCTGGTGTCCTCCGAGGTCCGCCCGGTGGTCGAGGACGCCGTCTCGCAGGCGTTGCATGACTGGCTGCTCGAGAAGCCGGTCGACGCGAAGGTCATCGTCAGCAAGATCATCGAGGCGGCGCGCGCGCGTGAAGCCGCACGCAAGGCGCGCGAGATGACGCGCCGCAAGGGCGTGCTGGAGGGCTTCGGCCTGCCAGGGAAGCTGGCCGACTGCCAGGAAAAGGACCCGGCACAGTGCGAGCTCTACCTCGTCGAGGGCGATTCCGCAGGCGGGTCCGCCAAGCAGGGGCGCGACCGCCGGTTCCAGGCGATCCTGCCGCTGAAGGGCAAGATCCTGAACGTCGAGCGCGCGCGCTTCGACAAGCTCGTGTCCTCGCAGGAGATCGCCACGCTGATCACCGCGCTGGGCACCAGCATCGGCAAGGACGACTACAAGCCCGAGAAGCTGCGCTATCACCGCATCATCATCATGACCGACGCGGACGTCGACGGCTCGCACATCCGCACGCTGCTGCTGACTTTCTTCTACCGGCAGATGCCCGACCTGGTCGAGCGCGGCCACATCTACATCGCGCAGCCGCCGCTGTACAAGGTCAAGCACGGCAAGGAGGAGCGCTACCTCAAGGACGACCACGAGCTCAAGGAATACCTGCTCAGGCTGGCGCTGAAGGACGCGGAGCTGCACCCAGGCAACGGGCGCGCGCCGCTCGCCGGTGATGCACTGGAGGAGGTCGCCCGCTCGTACATCCTCGCCGAGGCCGTCATCGAGCGATTGGGCAAGCGCATCGATCCGGTGATCCTCGCCGCGTTGCTGCGAGACCCGGACATCAGCCTTGCCGACGCCGACGCCGCGCAGCGCTCCGCCAGCCGCCTGATGGAGCTGTGTCGCGTGCCCGGGCTGGTGATCGAACCGCAGTACGACCAGAAAAACGAGACGCACGTGCTGGCAATCAAGCGCATGCAGCACGGCAACCTGCGGGTCGGCTATCTGGACAGCGACTTCCTGGGAAGCGGCGACTACGCGCAGATCAAGCAGACGTCGCAGGTGCTGCAGGGACTGCTGGGCGAGGGGGCCTTCGTGCGGCGCGGGGAGCACGAGAAGCGCGTTGGCGAGTTCAAGGAAGCGCTGGACTGGCTGCTCGGCGAAGTCGAGAGGGGCATCTCCACGCAGCGCTACAAGGGGCTGGGCGAGATGAACCCCGACCAGCTCTGGGAAACCACCATGGACCCCGCTTCCCGGCGGCTGCTCAAGACCCAGATCGAGGACGCCATCACCGCGGACGAGATGTTCACGACGCTCATGGGGGACATGGTGGAACCGCGCCGCGCCTTCATCGAGACGAATGCGCTCGGCGTGCACAACCTCGACATCTGAGGCCGTTCAGGCGGACTTTCGTTTTCCGCTCTTGGCCTTTGCCGCCGTTTTCTTCCTGCCCGCCGGCTTGGCCGGCTTTCTGGTCTTCGCGGCCGTCGCGCGCGCCGGTTCGGCCGTCGTGGCGCGGGGCTGTCTTGCCGCCTTGACGGGCCTGGCGCCCTTGCCGGCTTTCGCCGTCTTGGCGTCGAGCAGCGCCAGCGCCTCCTCCAGCGTGATTTTCTCCGGATCGATGGACGCCGGGATCGTGGCGTTGACCTTGCCGTACTTCACGTAAGGTCCGTAGCGGCCGTTGTAGACCGCCACCGTCCGGTTGTCGTCCGGGTGCGTTCCCAGGGGCCGGCCGCCGCCTGCGGCCTTCTTCTCGGCGAGCAGCTCCACCGCACGGGCGAGCGTGATGTCGTGGACGCTTTCCGCTTTCGGGATCGACTTGAACATGCCGTCGTGCTTCACGTAAGGCCCGAAGCGGCCGATGTTCGCCTCCACCAGCTTGCCCGTCTCCGGATGCTCGCCCAGCTTGCGGGGCAGCGCGAGCATCTTCAGCGCCGTGTCGAGGTCCGCGGATGCGACCGGGATGCTTTTCGGCCAAGCCGCGCGCTTGGGCTTGATGCTCTTGTCCTCGGGGGTGGGGCCGACCTGCACGTAGAACCCGTAAGGCCCCTTCAGGAGCAGGATGTCCTGCCCGCTCGCGGGATCCTTGCCCAGCACGGTGGGGCCCGCGGGCTGGTCGCCCCAGGGCCGCGTGTAGTCGCAGTCGGGATAGCCGCTGCAGCCGACGAACAGCCCGCGCCGGCTGTTCTGCAGGAACAGCTGCTTGCCGCATTTCGGGCAGGCCTCGTCGAGCGGGCTGCCGCGGGCGACCTTCTCCTTGGACTTCAGCGTCTTTGCGAAGTCCCTCCAGAATTCCTTGAGCACCGGCACCCATTCGCGCTCGCCGTTCGAGATCTCGTCGAGCTCCTCCTCCAGCCGCGCCGTGAATCCGTAGTCCACGTAGTGGTTGAAGTGCGACGTGAGGAAACCGTTCACCAGGCGGCCGATGTCGGTCGGCACGAAGCGTTTTTTCTCGAGCAGGGCGTAGCCGCGGTCCTGCAGCGTCGAGATGATGCTCGCGTAGGTCGAGGGGCGGCCGATGCCGTATTCCTCCAGCGTCTTGACCAGGCTCGCCTCGGTGTAGCGCGGCGGCGGTTGCGTGAAGTGCTGCTCGCCGTACAGGCGGTCCACCGCTATGGTTTCCCTTTCCTCCAGCGGCGGCAGCCGGGCATCCTGCTCCTGCTCGACGTCGTCGTCGTCCTCCAGGTACACGGCCATGAAGCCCGGGAACACGAGGACCTGGCCGGTCGCCCGGAACAGCGTGTCCTGCCTGCCCGCGGAAATGTCGACCGAGGTCGTGTCGTATTTCGCGGGTGTCATCTGGCAGGACAGCGTGCGCTTCCAGATCATCTCGTAGAGTGCCGCCTGGTCCGCCGTGAGGTATTTGCGGATCGACTCGGGCGTGCGCTCGATGGAGGTCGGGCGGATCGCCTCGTGCGCCTCCTGCGCGTTCTTGGACTTGTTGCGGTATTCGACGGCCGCCGGCGGCAGGTAGTCGGCGTCGAACTTGCTCCTGATGTAGCTGCGGATCTCGACCAGCGCCTCGTTGGCCAGCGCGAGCGAATCGGTGCGCATGTACGTGATCAGGCCGACCGTGCCGCCGTCGATTTCCACGCCTTCGTAGAGCTGCTGCGCGGTGCTCATGGTGCCGCGCGTGCTCATGCCGAGCTTGCGCACGGCCTCCTGCTGCAGTGTCGAGGTCGTGAACGGCGGCGCAGGCTGCCGGGTCTTGGGCTTGCGCTCGATCCTGACGACTTTCGCGGAGCCCTTCGCGGCCTTCTCGATGTCCGCGACGATGCGGCGGTGCTCTTCGTCGCTGACGATGGAGAACTGCTCCATCTTGCTGCCCTGGTACTGGATCAGCCGCGCGCTGAACTTCTGCTTGCCCTTGTGGCTCTCGAGGTGCAGCGACCAGTATTCGCGGCTCTTGAAGCTCTCGATCTCGCGCTCGCGCTCGACGATGAGCCGCAGCGCGGGGCTCTGCACGCGCCCCGCGGACAGGCTCGGGCCGATCTTCTTCCACAGCAGCGGCGAAAGGTTGAACCCGACCAGGTGGTCGAGCGCGCGTCGTGCCTGCTGCGCGTTGACCAGCGGCATCGAGATGCCGCGCGGGTGGGCGACCGCGTCCTTCACCGCGGATTCCGTGATCTCGTAGAACACCACGCGGTTCAGCTTCTTGTTCTTGAGCAGCTTCTTGCCCTTCAGGATCTCCGCGAGGTGCCAGGCGATCGCCTCGCCTTCGCGGTCCGGGTCGGTGGCCAGGTAGATGTTGGCGGCCCTGGACGCGGCCTTCGCGATCGTATCCACGTGCTTCCTGTTCTTCTCCACGAGCGCGTAACGCATGTGGAAATCGTCTGCCGGATCGACTGCGCCTTCCTTCGCTTCGAGGTCGCGCACGTGGCCGTAGGACGCGACGATGTCGAATCCGCGGCCAAGATATTTCTTCAGAGTCTTGGCCTTGGAAGGCGACTCGACGATCAGCAGACTTTGGGACATTTGGCTTGCCGCCGGAAAAGGAGGCGGAATGATAAAGAAGTTGGCGGCGGCGGAGCAAGCGCCGCCGCCCGCGACCGGATCGCGGCCATCTTGCCCATGCGGGAATTCCCTGCGTTCCTGCGCTACTGCAGGTAGTGCTCCTGATCGGGGGACACGAGCTCCTCGAGAACCAGCGAGTCCACCGCCTCGTTGCGGCTCCACAGCACCATCAGCACGATCAGCTTCACCTTGTCGAGGTCGACCGCCGGCTCGTCCAGGGCCATGACGCGCTCGATGATGAGCTCGCGGTGCAGCTGGCTGATGACGCCCGCGCTTTCGAGGAAATGCAGGAAGCCGCGCGCCTGGACGGTCAGCGAGCTCAGCTCCGGCTCTGTGTAGAAGCGCAGGCTCTTGCCGGAGACCGCGTGGAAGCGGCTGCTGCCGGCGCGCTCCAGGCCGCCGAGCCAGGTCAGCGCCTGGGAGATGTCGCTGCTGTCGAAGCCTGCGGCGGACAGGCGTCTGGAGAGGGTTTCTCGATCTGGATAGGCACCGGCATGGAAGTAGTTCTCGAACAGGAAGACGAAGATGTCGAACATGATCCCCTGTCTGGAGGTTTGGACGCTCCTCACGCTAGCGCAAGCGCTGGAACTTGCCGCCCGGCACGCGGCTGACCACGCCTTCGAGTTCCAGTGCCAACAGCATCGCCGAAGCGTTATCCGGCGTCAAGCCGCTGCGCTCGCACAGCGCGTCCAGCGAGACGGGATCCCATCCGAGCGCCGACAGCAGGGCATTGTCGTTCGTGCCGGGCGCCGCATCCGGCAGCGGCGCGCGCGGATCCGCGGCGCCGAGCTCCTCCAGGATGTCCCGGCTGCTCTCGACGAGCTTCGCGCCCTGCTTGATGAGCTGGTGGCAGCCTTTCGAGAGCGGAGAATGGATGGAGCCGGGAATCGCAAACACCTCGCGACCCTGCTCGAGGGCGAAGCGTGCCGTGATGAGGGAACCGCTCTTCAGCGCGGCTTCCACGACCAGGCAGCCCAGGGACAGGCCGCTGATCAGCCGGTTGCGGCGCGGGAAGTTCGACGCCAGAGCCGGTGTGCCCAGCGCGAACTCCGAGACGAGCGCCCCGCTTTCGGCGATCCGGTGCGCGAGGTCGCTGTTGCGCGCCGGATAGACGATGTCGAGCCCCGTGCCTATCACCGCGACGGAGGATGATCTTCCGGCGAGCCCGCCCGCGTGTGCGGCCGCGTCGATGCCCACAGCCAGGCCGCTGACGATGGCGAACCCCGCATCCGACAGCTCGCGGGAAAAGGCCTCCGCGTTTTCCTGGCCCTGCCGCGTGGCGTTGCGGCTGCCCACCACCGCGAGCGCCGCCTGCCGCATCAGGTCGCGGTTGCCTTTCACGTACAGCAGCGGAGGCGGGTCGGCCGTTTCGAGCAGCAGCGGCGGATATTCCGTGTCGGCCAGCGTGACGATGCGGTTGGCCGGGTCTTCCAGCCAGCGCAGCGTGGCGTCCAGGCGTTGCGGGTCCGGTCCCCGGACGATGGCCGCGGCCACGTCCGCGGCCACGATGCGCGACAGCGCTGCCCGGTCGGCGGCGCAGATCGCCTCCGGGCCGGCATGGACGGCAAGGAGCTTGCGGAAAGAAGCGGGGGTGAGTCCGGAGACCAGCCCGAGCCGGAGCCAGGCTAGTGTTTCCTGGTCCGGCGCCATGCGTGCGGCGCTGCGCTCAGGGATTCTGGACGACGTCCAGCACGTTCGCGGGTTGGGTCGAGTTCAGCACCAAGCCGTAGGAAACTTTTTCGAAAACGCGGAAAACGAAAACCATGCCGTAGCGTTCCGGCGGGAGCTTGATCTTTTCCTTGCTGCTGGCGGCATTGGCCGGCGTGACGGGCGGGCGGTCGTGGTACAACGCCAGCACGTGGCCGATCTCCATGCCTTCGCGGCTGCCGCGGTTGATGATCACCACCTGCTTCGAGGCGATCTCGGAAACGCTGTCACCCGGCCCTGCGATCACGCGCCCCCTGATCTGGCTGGCGGGCGCATGCGGAACGTAAGCCATGGTCTGCGGCGCGGCCACTTTCGCGAGCCGGTCGCCCGGCACGATCTCCTGGACGGCGTGGGTGAGCAGCACCGTGCTGACTTCTCCAAACTCGGTGACCTGGCCTTCGCCGAGATAGACGGCTTCGCGTCCCAGGGTTTCCTTCGTGTCCGGGTCGACCAGGACACGCCCCGGCCGGAATACGCTCCAGCCGTTGTTTTCTTCCCAGACGACGCCCTTGGCAAAAGCGGAATCGCCCGCGGACAGGACGACACGCGTTTCCGGGCCGGCAACCAGCGTGGGCGCGGCTTCCAGTTCATGGTCGCCGACGACCAGCGGCTTGCCGAGAAAGGGCTGGATCGCGCTGGCGGGAATGCTGGAGATGGCCGCCGAGGCGAGCGTGGATTTGCGAATGGTCGGGCTGAGCTTGGCGTCCATCAATCGCCATTCACCGTCGCTGCTCTCGGATCCGCCGGCGCCCCCGCCTTCCCCGGCGCGGCGCAGGTGCGGCGTCTTGCCGGTGAAATCGAGCACGAGGACGTCGCCGGGATAGATCCAGTGCGGATTCTTGATTTCTTCCTTGTTCAGGCCCCAGATGTCCGGCCACCTCCACGGATCCTTGAGGAATTTCCCCGAGATGCCCCACAGCGTGTCACCCTTGACCACGACATAACGATCCGGCGCGTTTTCGGCGAGCTTGATCTCGTCCGCCAGCGCACCGCAGGTCCAGGTCGCCGCGAGCAGCAGCGATATAATTGATTTGCCCATCTTAGGCCCCCATTTCCATCGTTCCGGCCCCATGCCTTTCGCGTCGGCGCCCGCCCGGTTCGGCACCATTTTCGATACTTTGCATTAAATTCTGCATCTAGTTTGTTAAATTAGCAAGCATTTATGGCTCTTTTGCCCATCCTCCACTACCCCGACCCCCGCCTGCACAAGGTGGCGGCGCCGGTTACGGCGGTGGACGAGGGCATCCGCAGGCTGGCGCGCGACATGGCCGAGACCATGTATGCCGCGCCGGGCGTGGGGCTGGCGGCCACGCAGGTAGACGTGCACAAGCAGGTCATCGTCATCGACATATCGGAGACGCACGATCAGCCGCTGGTCCTCATCAACCCGAGGATCGTCGCCTCGCGCGGCGAGGCGGAATGCGAGGAGGGCTGTCTGTCCCTGCCGGGCATATTCGAGAAAATCACCCGCGCCGAGTGGGTGAAGGTGGCCGCGCTGGGCATCGACGGCAAGCCCTTCGAGATCGAAGCCGACGGCCTGCTCGCGGTGTGTGTGCAGCATGAGATGGATCACCTGAAGGGCAAGGTGTTCGTCGAGTACCTTTCGCAGCTCAAGCAGAAGCGCATCGTCGGCAAGCTCAAGAAGCAGCAGCGGCAAATCCTCTGATGCGCGTCGCGTTTGCCGGCACGCCAGCGTTCGCCGCGGCATCGTTGCAGGCCCTGGTCGAAGCGAAGTTCGAGGTTGTGCTGGTGCTCACTCAGCCGGACCGGCCGGCCGGCCGTGGCTTGCGCGAGCTGCCCTCCACGGTCAAGCAGGTGGCGCTCGCCGGGGGCCTGCGCGTCGAGCAGCCCGCGACGCTGCGCGACGAGGCGGCGCTCGCCATGCTGCGCGCCAGCGGTGCCCCGGTGCTGGTCGTCGCCGCCTACGGGCTCATCCTGCCGCAGCCGGTGCTCGATGCCTTCCCGCTGGGCTGCGTCAACATCCACGCATCCCTGCTGCCGCGCTGGCGCGGCGCGGCGCCGATCCAGCGCGCGATTCTCGCGGGCGACCGCGAAACCGGCATTTCCATCATGCGCATGGAGAAGGGGCTGGATACCGGTCCCGTGTACGCCGCGTCCGCGCTGCCCATCCTTGCAGAAGATTCCGCGGGTTCCCTGCATGACAGGCTCGCCGCGCTCGGCGCGAAGTGCATCGTCGACATCCTGCCGCGCATTGCGGACGGCCGTGCGCAGCCGGTGCCGCAGCCCGAAGACGGCGTGACATATGCGCACAAGATCGAGAAGCGCGAGGCCGGAATCGACTGGCATCGGGATGCCGCCGAGATCGGCCGGCAGGTGAGAGCCTTCGACCCCTTCCCCGGCGCCTTCACCGCCCTCGGTGCCGAGGGCGTCAAGATCTGGCGCGGCAATGCCTGCGCGGGCGAGTACGGCGAGCCCGGCCGGATCCTGCAGGCCGGGCCGACCGGGTTGCGCGTGGCCTGCGGCAGCGGCGGTTTCGACGTCGCGCAACTGCAGAAGGCCGGAGGCAAGAGGTTGTCGGCCGCGGAATTCCTGCGCGGCGCGGCGCTCACGCCGGACGCGCGCTTCGGCGCCTAGGCGGCGGCGCATCATGCTGCTCGTCCAGCAATGCGCCGCAAGGGTGGTCGCGGACGTGCTGGCGGGCACGAGCCTGAATGCCGCGCTGGAAGCGACCTGGCAGCGTTACCGGGAGCTGACCGCCGGCGAGCGCGGCGCCGTCCAGGACATCTGCTACGGGACGCTGCGCCACCTCGGCACCCTGCGTGCGGTCGTCGCGCAGCTCGCCGCGCGACCCGTCGCCGACGCGCAGCTGCGCGCGCTGCTGCTCGCCGCGCTCTACCAGCTCGAGTTTACTTCCGCAGCGAGCCATGCCGTGGTGGACCATGCAGTGGAAAGCGCCGCGCGCATCGGCGGTGAACACGTCAGGGCGTTCGCCAACGCCCTGCTGCGCAATTTCCTGCGCCGCCGCGAGGAGTTGCTTGCGAAAGCACGCGCGGGCGACGAAGGCCGCTATTCCTACCCCGGATGGTGGACGCGGCGGCTGGTGCGCGAATTCGCAGGCGAAGCCGCGCGCGTCCTCGAGGCCGGCAACCTGCATCCGCCGATGAGCCTGCGCGTGAATTCGCGTCGCGGCAACGCGCAGGCGTATCTGCAGCGCCTGCGCGAATCCGGGCTCGATGCACGCGTCCTCGACCGGGGAGCGCTCATGCTGGCCCGGCCGGTTCCCGTGTCGCGCCTGCCCGGCTTCGACGCAGGCGACGTCTCGGTCCAGGATGCGGGCGCGCAGCTCGCCGCACCCCTGCTGGACGTGTGCGGCGGCATGCGCGTGCTCGACGCCTGCGCCGCGCCGGGGGGCAAGACGGCGCACGTGCTCGAGCTTGCCGACGTCGACATGACGGCGCTGGACGCCGATCCGCAGCGCCTGCAGCGGGTACGCGCGAACCTCGACCGGCTCGGCCTCGACGCGCGCCTGCAGGCCGCGGACGCGGCCGCGCTGGAAGCTTGGTGGGACGGCCGCCCGTTCGACCGCGTGCTGCTCGACGCACCGTGCTCCGGCTCGGGAGTCGTGCGCCGGCATCCCGATATCAAATGGCTGCGCAGGGCGGCCGACGTCGCCGGATTCGCGCTGCAGCAGGCGCGCCTGCTGGATGCGATGTGGAAGGTGCTCGCCCGTGGTGGTAAATTGCTCTATGTGACCTGCTCGATCTTCGGCGAGGAGGACCACGAAACAATAAGCGCGTTCACAGCGCGCCAAGGCGATGCACGCCTCCTGGGAGGAATGCCGGGACGCGACGGACTGCTTCTCCCGGACCACGAGCACGATGGTTTCTACTACGCGCTGCTGCGCAAGGAATGACCTGTCGCGCTGGCTGCTCACGCTGTGCCTGGCCTGGTGCGGGATGGCCGCCGCCGCGGGCGAGGGCATCCACGTCAAGTCGGCGGAGATCTCGCGCAGCGGCGGCGACTACTACATCGACGCGAACTTCGAGGTCGGGCTCACGCACACGCTGGAGGACGCCCTCAACAAGGGCCTGCCCCTGCATTTCGTCGTGGAGTTCGAGCTGATCCGGCCGCGCTGGTACACGCTGTACCTCTGGAACAAGACCGTCCTCGAGTTCGACCAGCGCTACCGCCTGTCCTACAACGCGCTCACGCGCCAGTACCGGCTGTCGATGGGTGCGCTGCACCAGAATTTCGACACGCTCGACGAGGCGCTGGCGCTGCTCGGCCGCCTGCGGTCGCGCTTCCTCGCCAACGCCGAGCTGCTCGACGAGGGCAAGGTATACGAGGCCGCCATCCGCATGCGGCTCGACGTTTCCCAGCTGCCCAGGCCGTTCCAGTTCAACGCGCTCGCCTCGCGCGACTGGAACCTCGCGTCGGCCTGGTTCCGGTGGACGATCGTGCGATGAAGCGCGCGCGCGCACTGCGGCGATCGTTGTCCAGCCGCGGCATGCAGCTGCTGATCGTGCTTTCGCTCGCGCTCGGCGCAGCCATGTTCTACCTGCTGTCGGGGACCGGCGCGAAGATGCCGTGGTTC
Organism: Burkholderiales bacterium; assembly: GCA_036274775.1. GTDB lineage: Bacteria > Pseudomonadota > Gammaproteobacteria > Burkholderiales > JACQAP01 > JACQAP01. The sequence goes on from DASUFB010000029.1 coordinate 171,162, forward strand.
TCCAGCGACCTGCCGCTGCTGCTGGCGCTGGGGATAGCGCTTGCGCTCGCGCTCATGCTGGTGGTGGGCTACCAGCTGCTGCTGCTGCGCCGGCGCCTGAAGGCGCGGGTGTTCGGTTCCAAGCTCACGCTGCGTCTCGTGCTGCTGTTCGCCCTGGTGGCGGTACTGCCCGGCGTGCTCGTGTATGCGGTGTCGGTGCAGTTCCTGTCGCGCTCCATCGAGTCCTGGTTCGACGTGCGCGTGGAAAAGGCGCTCGAGGGCGGCCTGAGCCTGGGCCGCGTGAACCTGGACAACATGTTGAGGGAACTGCGTAACAAAGCCGAGTCGATGGCGCTCACGCTGGCGGAGCGCACCGCCTCGCGCCAGCTCGCCACGCTGAACAACCTGCGCGAGCAGGCTGCGGTGAGCGAGGCGACGCTGCTGCGCACAGACGGCAGAGTCATCGCCTTCTCGAGCGCGGACGCCACCGGGTTCGTCCCCCAGCTGCCTTCGCCGTCGGTGGTGGTGCGGGCGCGCATGCAGCAGCCCTACAGCGCGATCGAGGCGGTCGGCGAAGGCGGGCTGCAGCTGCGCGTGCTGATCCCGATCAACGACATCACGGGGGCGACCTCGCTGCTGCAGCTGGTCCAGCCGGTACCGCCCGCGCTCGCGCACGACGCGCAGACCGTGCAGGAAATCTACCGCGACTACCAGGAGCTGTCCCTGTCCCGGCTCGGGCTGAAGCGGCTTTACGCCATGACGCTGACGCTTTCGCTGCTGCTCGCGCTGCTGTCGGCGCTGCTGCTCGCGATCCTGTTCAGCGGCCGGCTTTCGGCCCCCCTGGGCGTTCTGGCGGCGGGCACGCGCGCGGTCGCACAGGGCGACTTCAGCCAGCGCCATGCCGTGAAGTCTCATGACGAGCTCGGGCTGCTGACCGAATCCTTCAACATCATGACCATGCAGCTCGCCGACGCCCAGGCCGAGGCCCAGCGCAACCAGGCCGAGGTGGCCTCGGCCAAGGTCTACCTGGAAAGCGTGCTCGGCAGCCTTTCCACCGGCGTCATGTCCTTCGACGAGCAGCTGCGGCTGCGCTCGGCCAACCGCAGCGCCGAGCAGATCCTCGGCGTGGATGCGCGTGCCCTGCTCGGAACGCGCCCGGACGAGTGGGCGCAGAGCGAACCGCGTCTGGCGACCGTCGGCAAGGCCATCGTCGAGTCGCTGGCCAAGGCCAGGGACGGGCTGCGGGAAACGCAGGTCGAGCTTTCCGGCTTGTCCGGCCAGCAGGTCCTGCTGCTGCGCGGCTCCGGGCTGCCGGCCGGCCCGCAGTCCGGCATGGTGCTGGTGTTCGACGACATCACGCGCATGCGCCAGGCACAGCGCCTGGCCGCGTGGGGCGAGGTGGCGCAGCGCCTGGCCCACGAGATCAAGAACCCGCTGACCCCGATCCAGCTTTCCGCCGAGCGGCTGCAGCACCGTCTCGCGGACAAGCTGGATGCCGCGCAGGCCGAGATCCTGCAGCGGTCGACCCGGACCATCGTCAACCAGGTGGCCGCGCTGAAGGCGATGGTCGACGCGTTCAGCCTCTATGCGCGCTCACCGGTGCCCGACCTGCAGCCGCTCGACCTGAACCAGCTCGCGCGCGAGGTCATGGAGCTGTATGCGTCGTCGCGGCCGGAAATCCGGCTCGACCTCGCGGCCGACCTGCCGCTGGTCTCCGGCGACGCGGCCAAGCTCAGGCAGGTGTTCCACAACCTCCTGCAGAACGCGGAGCAGGCGGTGGCCGACGTGGGCAGGCCCAGGATCATGGTGTGCACGCAGGCGACGCCGGCCGGCGTGCAGCTCACCATGCGCGACAACGGTCCCGGGTTTCCCGACGCGGTCCTGGGCCGCGCGTTCGAACCTTACGTCACGACCAAGGCGCGCGGCAGCGGCCTGGGGCTCGCGATCGTGCACAAGATCGTCGAGGAGCACAATGGCGGCATCACCATCGCCAACGATGCCGCGGGCGGTGCCGCCGTGACCATCGTGCTGCCGGCGGCCCAGGCGCGCACGGCGCCGTTGCGCATGAACCGGCAGGCCGGAAGATGAGCCAGATCCTGATCGTCGACGACGAAGTCGGCATACGCGAGCTGCTGTCGGAGATTCTGCGCGACGAGGGCCATCAGGTGCGGCTGGCGCAGAATGCGGGCGAGGCGCGCCAGATTCGCGCGCGCCTGCGGCCGGACCTCGTGCTGCTGGACATCTGGATGCCCGACACCGATGGCATCACGCTGCTCAAGGAGTGGGCAAGCAGCGGCCAGCTCACCATGCCGGTCGTCATGATGTCGGGACACGGCACCATCGACACCGCGGTCGAGGCCACGCGCATCGGTGCTTATGCCTTCCTCGAGAAACCCATCGCCCTGCAGAAGCTGCTCACCACCGTGGGCACCGCGCTCAAGCAGGGCAGCCTGAAAAGCAGCGCGCCGGCGATTCCCGCAGCCGTCGGCCGGTCGCGTGCGGTCGAGCAGCTGCGCATGCAGCTCGAGCGCCTGCGCGCGCTGAAGTCGCCGACGCTGTTCGTCGGCGAGCCGGGCGCCGGCATGGAACAATGCGCGAAGCTGCTGCATCAGCCCAACACCGCCTGGGTGGCGCCGGACGATTTCGCCGTCTTCGAGCATCCCGAGAACAACCTCGTGGGGCAGGCCGCCGAGGGCGTGCTGTTCCTGCGCGAGCCGGCGCAGCTCACCGCCGCGCAGCAGAAGCACCTCCTCGCGCAGGCGCAGAAGCTGGAGCGCTACAACACGCGGCTGCTGGCGTCGAGCGCCGTGGACCTCGCGCAATGCGTCGCGTCGGGCAAGCTCGATCCCAGGCTGTACGCGTTGCTGACCGGCGTCATCGTGCGCGTGCCCAGCCTGCGCGAGCGCGCGGAGGACGTCCCCGAGCTCGCCAGCCTCGTGCTCGCCCGCGCCGTCGAGGCCAGGGAGGTGCCGGCACACACCTTCGGGATCGCCGCGCTGAATACGCTGCGCAACTATCACTGGCCCGGCAACCTGCTGCAGCTCGAAAGTGTGGTCAAGACCGTGGCGCAGCTCGCGGCCGGCACCGAAATCGGCGTGGCCGACGTCACCAACGCGCTGGCCACGCTGGATGCGCCGTTGCCGAGCCCGGTCCAGGCGCTGCCGCTCGATCGCGAGCTGCGGGAGGCCCGCGACGCGTTCGAGCGCGTATATTTCGAGTACCACCTCAACCGCGAGGGCGGCAACATGAGCCGTGTCGCCGAGCGCGTCGGGCTGGAACGCACCCACCTGTACCGCAAGCTCAAGCAGCTCGGCGTGAGGCTGCCCCGCCGCAGCGAGGAATGAGCGGCCGGCCGGGGATTTCCTCGGCTAAACTACGGCGACTGCGTCCCGCACTGCCGGGTGCGCACCCGCATCTCTCCGGAACCATTCAGGGAAGTCATGGCAACCAGGACCGATCTTGCCAACGCCATCCGCGCGCTGGCGATGGACGCAGTGCAAAAGGCCAATTCCGGCCACCCGGGCATGCCCATGGGCATGGCGGAAATCGCCGAGGAGCTCTGGAACCACCACCTGCGGCACAACCCGGCCAATCCGCAGTGGCCCGACCGCGACCGCTTCGTGCTATCGAACGGCCACGGCTCGATGCTGCTGTATGCCCTGCTGCACCTGTCCGGCTATGCGCTGCCGATGGAGGAGATCAAGCGTTTCCGCCAGCTGCACTCGAAGACGCCCGGCCATCCCGAGCACGGCATGACGCCGGGTGTTGAAACCACCACGGGTCCGCTCGGCCAGGGCATCAGCAACGCAGTCGGCATGGCGCTCGCCGAGAAGCTGCTGGCCGCGGAATTCAACCGGCCGGGGCATGTCATCGTCGACCACCATACCTACGTCTTCCTCGGCGACGGCTGCCTCATGGAAGGCATCTCGCACGAGGCCTGCTCGCTCGCCGGCACGCTGGGGCTGGGCAGGCTCATGGCCTTCTACGACGACAACGGCATTTCCATCGACGGGCACGTCGAGGGCTGGTTCACCGACGACACGCCCGCGCGCTTCGAGTCCTACGGCTGGCACGTCGTGCGCAACGTCGACGGTCACGACGTGAACGCCGTGCGCGCCGCCATCGAGCAAAGCCGGAAAGCCGCGGACAGGCCCAGCCTGATCTGCTGCAAGACCGTCATCGGCAAGGGCGCACCGACCAAGGCCGGCAGCCACGACGCGCACGGTGCCGCGCTGGGTGACAAGGAGGTCGCCGCTACGCGCGCGAACATCGGCTGGAACCATCCGCCCTTCGAGATTCCCGCCGACGTCTACGCCGGCTGGGATGCGAAGGCGCGGGGCGCGCGGCAGGAAGCGCAGTGGAACGAGAAGCTCGCGGCTTATGCGCGCGCGTATCCGCACGAGGCGGCCGAATTCAGGCGCCGTGTCGCCGGCGAGCTGCCGAAAGACTGGCGCCGGCATGCGGACGAGCTGGTGGCCAAGGCCAACGCCAAGGGCGAGACCATCGCCAGCCGCAAGGCCTCGCAGAACGTGATCGAGGCACTCGCGCCGGCGCTGCCCGAGCTCGTCGGCGGCTCTGCCGACCTGGCCGGCTCCAACCTGACGCTGTGGTCGGGTTCGCGCGGCGTGACGCGGGCCGCCGGCGGCAACTACGTCTACTACGGCGTGCGCGAGTTCGGCATGTCGGCCATCATGAACGGCATGGCGCTGCACGGCGGCGTGATCCCCTACGGCGGCACTTTCCTGACGTTCTCCGACTATTCGCGCAACGCGCTGCGCATGGCGGCGCTCATGAAGCTGCGCAACCTGTTCGTGTTTACCCACGATTCCATCGGCCTGGGCGAGGACGGCCCGACCCACCAGCCCATCGAGCACGCGGCGAGCCTGCGCCTGATCCCGAACATGGACGTCTGGCGCCCGTGCGACACGGTCGAGTCCGCGGTCGCGTGGACCGCCGCGCTGGAGCGCCGCGACGGACCGGCCTGCCTGCTGTTCTCGCGCCAGAACCTGCCGTTCCAGCCGCGCGACGCGCAGCGCATCGGCGACATCGCGCGCGGCGGCTATGTGCTCTCGGATGCACCGTCGCCCCGCGCCGTGATCCTCGCCACCGGCTCCGAGGTCGCGCTCGCGATGGCAGCGCAGAAATCGCTGGCCGCGGAGGGAATCGCCGTCCGGGTCGTTTCCATGCCGTGCACGAACGTGTTCGACCGCCAGGACGCAGGCTATCGCGACGCAGTGCTGCCCAGGGGCATCCGGCGCGTGGCGGTGGAAGCCGGCGTCACGGAGTTCTGGCGCAAGTACGTCGGATTGGAAGGCGAAGTCGTCGGCCTGGACCGCTTCGGCGAATCCGCTCCGGCGGGCGAGTTGTTCAAGTATTTCGGCATCACGGCCGAGGCGGTGGCGCAGGCCGTCAGGCGCGGGCTCTGACGGGCACCCGGCGGGGCCGGACCATGGGCGAAGCGATGCGGCTGGTCGCAGACATAGGCGGCACCAATGCACGCTTCGCGCTGGTCGCCGCCGGTTCCGTCGAGCCGCAGCAGGAAAAGACCGTGCGCTGCGCGGATTTCGCGAGCCTTGAGCAGGCCGTGCGCAGCTACCTGCAGGGCTGCGGCGATCCGGCGGTGTGTGAGGCGGCGCTCGACGTCGCCACCGGCATCACCGGCGACCTCATCCAGCTCACCAACGGTCCCTGGGGATTTTCCGTCGAGCAGACGCGGGTCTCGCTGGGGCTGGAGCGCCTGCACGTCGTCAACGACTTCACCGCGCTCGCACTGGCCGTGCCGGTGTTGCGGCCCGCGGAGCTGGCGCAGGTCGGCGGCGGCAACGCGGTCGCCGGCGCGCCGCTTGCCGTCATCGGCCCGGGCACGGGCCTGGGCGTATCCGGCCTGATCCCCTGCGGCGACCGCTTCGTGGCGCTGCAGGGCGAGGGCGGCCATGTCGCGTTCTCGCCCGCAGACGAGCGCGAGCTCGGCGTGCTGCGCTGGCTGCAGCGGCGCCACGACCACGTGTCCACGGAACGCGTCGTGAGCGGCATGGGCCTGGAGAACCTGTACCAGGCCGCGTGCGCGCTGGACGGCGTGCCGGCACAGCTGCTGACGCCGGACAGGATCACGGCGGCGGCGCTCGCGGGCAGCGATGCGCAATGCGCCTCGGCGGTGGAAATGTTCTGCGGCATTCTCGGCACTGCGGCGGCGAACCTGGTCGTGACCCTGGGCGCCCGCGGCGGCTGCTACATCGGCGGGGGCATCGTGCCCCGCCTCGGCGACTATTTCGCGCGCTCGCCCTTCCGCCGGCGCTTCGAAGCGAAGGGCCGGTTTTCCTCCTATGTGGCCGCCGTGCCGACCTGGGTGATCCTGGCGCAGACGCCGGCGCTGCGCGGGCTCGTCACGCTGCTCGGAAGCGGGACGGCGCGGGCATGAACGGCACGATCGATGCGATCGGCCTCGTCGCCGGCGTGCTGACCACGGTGGCCTTCGTACCCCGGGTGATGGTGCGCTACCGCCGCCGCTGACTAGTCGAGGCGCCTGCCGCTGTCCGGATCGAACAGCGCCGCGCGGCCGAGATCGAATGCGAGCTCCATGGATCGCCCCGGAGCGGCGGCCTGGTCAGGCTTGACGCGGCAGCATACGGGCTCGCCGTTGATGCGCACGAACACCAGCGTGTCCGGGCCGGTGGGCTCGACGAACTCCACGACGAAGCGGCGCACGAACAGGTTTCGCGCCTCGTGCCTGCCCTCGCCGCCGCTCACCTGCTCGGGCCGGATGCCGAGAACGATCTGCCTGCCGCGACGCCCGCGCAGCGCCGCGCCGGCGTCTCGCAGAGGCAGCAGGAAGCCGCCGTCGGCGGCTTCGAGCCGCAGCGCCGTGCCGCCGGCGTCCTCGACCACTCCGGCCCTGATGAAATTCATCGGCGGCGAGCCGATGAAGCCGGCCACGAACAGGTCCGCCGGCCGGTCGTAGATTTCCTGCGGCGTACCGAACTGGCGCACTTCCCCGCCCTGCATGACGGCGATGCGGCTGCCGAGCGTCATGGCCTCGATCTGGTCGTGCGTAACGTAGACGGTCGTGGCCCTCAGGCGCTCGTGCAATTGCCTGATCTCGGCGCGCATTTCCACGCGCAGCCGCGCGTCGAGGTTGGACAGCGGCTCGTCGAACAGGAACAGCTGCGGGTCGCGCGCGATCGCGCGCCCCATGGCCACGCGCTGGCGCTGGCCGCCGGAGAGCTGCCCCGGCTTGCGGTCGAGCAGCTCACCCATGCGCAGGATCGCGGCGACGCGTTCGACGATTTCCTCACGCTGTGCCCTGGGCACGCGCCGCATCTCCAGCCCGAACGCGATGTTCTGGCGCACCGTCATGTTCGGGTAAAGCGCATAGGACTGGAACACCATGGCGATGTCACGGTCCTTCGGATTCACGTCGTTGACCACCCTGTCGCCAATCAGCACGTCTCCCGAGGTGGCGCCGTCCAGGCCGGCGATGATGTTGAGCAGCGTGGATTTGCCGCAGCCCGACGGCCCCACCAGGATCAGGAACTCGCCCGATTCGATGTGCAGGTCGATGCCCTTGAGCACCTCGACGGTGCCGAACGCCTTGCGCACGTTGCGGAGGGTCAGGGAGGACACGGGGCTCCATGTTCAGGCCTTCGCCCGCGCCCGTCCGGGGACGAGGCGCAGCCGGCCACGGGGAAAGACCGTTGCAGGCCGGAATTCGTTCCGGCGGCGGCCTTTCGCCGAAACGCCGGCGCTGCCCGCGGGCGGGAATTCCCACCGCGATGCCGGCCTTGCTCTCGCATGGCCTGTGCGAGGCCGCTTGTCCACTATAGGCGGCCGCCCATGGCCGCGCAACGCGCGACGGCGACCGCAGCCGGGGCTGTGACCGGCTACCGACTACAGTAAAATCCGCTTTTGATCGGAGATTTGGCCCATGACCATTCGCGTTGCAATCAACGGCTACGGACGCATCGGCCGCAACATCCTGAGGGCGCACTACGAAGGCGGCAAGAAGCACGACATCCAGATCGTGGCGATCAACGACCTGGGCGACGCGAAGATCAATGCCCATCTCACCAGATACGACACGGCACACGGCAAGTTCCCCGGCGAGGTTTCCGTCGACGGCGAATTCCTGGTCGTCGACGGCGACAAGATCAAGGTCTGCGCGCAGCGCAATCCCGCCGAGCTGCCCTGGAAGGATCTCGGCGTCGACGTCGTGCTCGAGTGCACCGGCCTGTTCACGAGCAAGGCCAAGGCCGGCGCCCACCTGGCCGCCGGCGCGAGGAAGGTGATTATCTCGGCTCCCGGCGACAAGGACGTCGACGCCACCGTCGTGTTCGGCGTGAACCACAAGACGCTGAAGGCTTCGCACACGGTCATCTCGAACGCGAGCTGCACGACGAACTGCCTGGCGCCGCTGGTCAAGGCGCTCCACGACAGCATCGGCGTGGTCAACGGCCTCATGACCACCATCCATGCCTACACCAACGACCAGGTGCTCACCGACGTCTACCATACCGACCTTCGGCGCGCGCGCTCGGCGACGATGTCCATGATCCCGACCAAGACCGGCGCCGCGGCCGCGGTGGGCCTGGTGCTGCCGGAGCTGAACGGCAAGCTCGACGGCTTTGCCGTACGGGTGCCGACCATCAACGTTTCGGTGGTGGACCTGTCCTTCGTCGCGAAGCGCGCGACCACGGTGGACGAGGTCAACGCGGCCGTGAAGAAGGCGGCCGACGGCGAGCTGAAGGGCATCCTCGAATACAACAAGGACCCCCTGGTATCGGTCGACTTCAACCACAACCCGGCCTCGTCGGTGTTCGACTCGACGCTCACCAAGGTGTCCGAGGGCACGCTGGTGAAAGTCCTCTCCTGGTATGACAATGAGTGGGGCTTCAGCAATCGTATGCTGGACACCACGGTTGCTTTCATGGCGGCAAAGTAAAATGCGTGGCAATGCCCCACTCATTGCGGCGTACGCTAACCTGTCCGCATGCGGACAGGTTAAGTCCTGCAGGGACGGCGGGAGCCACAACGAATGGGGTTTCAGCAACCGCATGCTGGATACCACCGTTGCCTTCATGGGAGCCAAGTAGATGAACAACCTGTGGACCCCATTCGTTGCGGTGGACGCTAACCTGCCCGGATACAGGCAGGTTAAGTCCCTCGAGCTCTTGCGGCGGGACGGCGGGAGCCACAACGAATGGGGTTTCAGCAACCGCATGCTCGACACGACGGTTGCGTTCATGAGCGCAAAATAGGATTGCCGCTGCCGGCAAAACGGGGGCACAGGGCTCACCCTGTGCCCTTTGTGTTCCGACGGCGGCACTGCAGACATGACCATCCTTCGCATGACCGATCTCGACCTGCGCAACAAGCGGGTCTTCATCCGCGCGGACCTCAACGTGCCGCAGGACGATGCGGGCACCATTACCGACGACACGCGTATCCGCGCCTCGGTGCCCGCCGTCCGGCACGCGCTCGATGCGGGGGCGGCGGTCATGGTCACCTCACACCTCGGCCGGCCCACGGAGGGCGAGCTCAGGCCCGAGGATTCCCTCGCGCCGGTCGCGAAGCGCCTGTCGGAGCTGCTCGGCGTGCCCGTGCCGCTGAAGGCGGGCTGGGTCGATGGCGTCGACGTGAAGCCCGGCCAGGTCGTGCTGCTCGAGAACTGCCGCGTGAACAAGGGCGAGAAGAAGAACGACGACGGGCTCGCCAGGAAAATGGCGTCGCTCTGTGATGTCTACGTGAACGACGCTTTCGGCACGGCGCATCGCGCCGAGGCGACGACCTGCGGCATCGCGAAGTACGCGCCCGTGGCCTGCGCGGGCCCGCTGCTGTCGGCGGAGCTCGATGCGCTCGGCAAGGCGTTGACGAATCCCGGGCGGCCGCTCGTCGCGATCGTGGCCGGCTCCAAGGTCTCCACCAAGCTCACGATCCTCGCCGAGCTCGCCGCCAGGGTCGACCAGCTCATCGTCGGCGGGGGCATCGCCAACACCTTCCTGCTCGCGGCGGGAATGCCGGTCGGCAAGTCGCTCGCGGAAGCCGACCTGGCGGGCGAGGCGAAGAAAATCGCCGAGGCCATGAAGGCCAGGGGCGGCAGCGTGCCGATCCCCGTGGACGTGGTCTGCGCCAAGGAATTCTCGGCGGACGCGAAGGCGACCGTGAAGGATGCGCGCGACGTGGCCGCCGACGACCTCATCCTCGACATCGGCCCGCGCACGGCGCAGCAGCTGGCGGGCATCGTCGGCCGTGCCGGCACCATCGTCTGGAACGGGCCCGTGGGGGTGTTCGAGTTCGACCGGTTCGCCGAAGGCACGAAGACGCTGGCGCTGGCGATCGCCGATTCGCCGGCCTTCTCGATCGCGGGAGGCGGCGATACCCTGGCCGCAATCGCGAAATACGGAATCGGGGACAGGATCGGCTATATTTCGACCGGCGGCGGCGCCTTCCTCGAGTTCCTCGAAGGCAGGAAGCTGCCCGCCGTGGAAATACTCGAAGCCCGCGCGAAAGGCCAGGCATAGCCACATGACCGCCCAACGCAGCACCAAGATCGTCACCACGCTGGGCCCTGCTTCCAGCGACCGCGAAGTCCTCACGCGCATGATCGCCGCCGGCGTGGACGTCGTGCGCATGAATTTCTCCCACGGCACGAAGGAGGAGCACCTCGCCCGCGCCGAGCTCGTGCGCGAGGTCGCGCGCATGCTCGAGCGCACGGTTGGCATCATGTGCGACCTGCAGGGCCCGAAGATCCGCATCGGCAAGTTCGAGAAGGGGCGCATCACGCTGAATCGCGGCGACGTCTTCACGCTGGACGCCGAATGCGCTCTGGGCAACCAGGAAAAGGTCGGCCTCGACTACAAGGAGCTGCCGCGCGACGTCTCCCCGGGCTCCGTGCTGCTGCTCGACGACGGCAGGCTGGTGCTCGACGTGCAGCGCGTGCAGGGCAGCCGGATCACGACCACCGTGCGCGTGGGCGGCGAGCTGTCCAACAACAAAGGCATCAACCGGCAGGGCGGAGGACTGACCGCACCGGCGCTGACCGCCAAGGATATGGAGGACATCAAGACCGCCGTGGCGATGAAGGCGGATTTCCTCGCCGTGTCCTTCCCAAAGAGCGGCGCGGACATGTACATGGCGAAGGAACTCATGCGCGCGGCCGGCGGCCGTTCGATGCTGATCGCCAAGATGGAGCGCGCCGAGGCCATCGCGGCGATGGACGAGCTGCTGGACGCCACCGACGGCATCATGGTCGCGCGCGGCGACCTCGCCGTGGAAGTCGGGGATGCCGCGGTGCCGGCGCTGCAGAAGCGCATGATCCGCGCGGCGCGAGAGAAGAACAAGCTCACCATCACGGCCACGCAGATGATGGAATCCATGATCCAGAACCCGGTGCCGACGCGCGCCGAGGTGTCGGACGTGGCCAACGCGGTGCTGGACGGCACCGATGCCGTGATGCTCTCGGCGGAGACTGCGAGCGGCAAGTTTCCGGTAGAGACCGTGGAGGCCATGGCGCGCATCTGCCTGGAAGCCGAGAAGTCCGCCGACGTGACCCTGGACCGGGAATTTCTGAACCGCGTGTTCACGCGCGTGGACCAGTCGATCGCCATGGCGGCGCTGTTCACCGCCTACCACCTGAAGGTCAAGGCCATCGCCGCGCTCACGCAGTCGGGCTCGACCGCGCTGTGGATCTCGCGGCTGAACTGCGGCGTGCCGATCTACGCGCTCACCCCGGAAGTCTCCACGCGTTACCGGCTGAGCCTGTTCCGCGACGTCTACCCGCTGATGATCAAGTACATCGGCCACGACCGCGACCAGCTCCTGCAGGAAGCGGAGGATCAGCTCGTCTCCTCCGGCCTCGTGGCCAAGGGCGACCTCATCGTGATCGCCTTCGGCGAGCCCATCGGCGCGCCCGGCGGCACCAACACCATGAAGATCGTCAAGGTGGGCGAGAACAGGAAACCGTAAAGGCCGTGAAAACGAGCGAAGCGGAGTTTCAGTGGAGACTAACCTTCAGGTTACGTCGGAGCTAAAACGAGCGAAGCGGAGTTTCAGTGGAGACTAACCTTCAGGTTACGTCGGAGCTAAAACGAGCGAAGCGGAGTTTCAGTGGAGACTAACCTTCGGGTTATGTCGGAACTAAATATCGTGAATGTCGTAACTACCGTGAATATCGTGATGTCGCATAAACCGGAATCCGTGGAATCGGAATAGATCATGGCCCTCATCTCGATGCGACAACTGCTCGATCACGCGGCGGAGTATTCATACGGTGTTCCGGCGTTCAACGTGAACAACCTCGAGCAGATCCAGGCGATCATGCAGGCCGCGCAGGAAACCTCCAGCCCGGTGATCATGCAGGCCTCGGCGGGTGCGAGGAAGTACGCCGGCGAGCCCTTCCTGCGCCACCTGATCGAGGCCGCCGTGGAGATGTACCCGGATATTCCGGTGGTCATGCATCAGGACCACGGTGCGAACCCCGCCGTCTGCCAGCGCTCCATCCGCTCCGGCTTCTCCAGCGTCATGATGGACGGCTCGCTGATGGAGGACATGAAGACGCCGGCACCCTACGACTACAACGTGCGCGTGACAAGACAAGTGGTGGACATGGCGCACGCGGTAGGCGTGTCCGTGGAAGGCGAGCTCGGCTGCCTCGGTTCGCTCGAGACCATGAGCGCCGGCAAGGAGGACGGCTCCGGCGCCGAGGGCGCGCTCACGCACGACATGCTGCTCACGGATCCCGACCAGGCCGCGGATTTCGTCAAGCAGACCGGCGTCGACGCGCTGGCGATCGCCATCGGCACCTCGCACGGCGCCTACAAGTTCAGCCGCAAGCCCACCGGCGACATCCTCGCCATCGACCGCATCAAGGCCATCCACCAGCGCATCCCGAACACCCACCTGGTCATGCACGGCTCTTCGTCCGTGCCGCAGGACTGGCTGAAGGTCATCCGCGACAACGGCGGCGAGATGAAGGAGACCTACGGCGTGCCGGTCGAGGAAATCCAGGAGGGCATCAGGCACGGCGTGCGCAAGGTCAACATCGACACGGACATCCGCCTGGCGATGACCGGCGCGATCCGCCGCGCGTTCAACAAGGACAGATCCGAGTTCGACCCCCGCAAGTACCTCAAGGAGGCGATGCTCGCCGCCAGGTCGATTTGCAGGGCGCGCATGGAAGCCTTCGGCACGGCGGGGCAGGCCGCGAAGCTGCGAGTCGTTCCGCTCGAGGCCATGGCGGAGAAGTACGCGAAGGGCGAGATCCGCGCGGTGGTGGTGAACTGACGGGCCGTATTGGCCCACCGGACCGGCGACGAACGGTCCGGGCAATTCATTTCTTGGAGGCAGGAGAGCACATGGCCAGCAGCAAATCCCCGAAGCGCAAGGACGCACCCACCGTCGCCATCCTCATGGGCAGTACCAACGACTGGGACGTGATGCAGCACGCCGCGAAGCAGCTCAGGGATTTCGGTGTGTCGTTCGAGGCGCGCGCGCTGTCGGCGCACCGCACGCCGGAGCTTCTGGCCGGGTTCGTCCAGGATTGCGTCGCCGGCGGCACGCAATGCTTCATCGCCGGTGCCGGGGGCGCGGCGCACCTGGCCGGCGTGGTGGCCGCGCTGACGACGCTGCCGGTGCTCGCGGTGCCGATTCCATCCAAGCACCTGGGCGGCCTGGATTCGCTGCTTTCCATGGTGCAGATGCCCAAGGGCATCCCGGTCGCCACGTTCGCGATCGGCGACGGCGGCTCGGCCAACGCGGGCCTGTTCGCCGTGGCCATGCTGGCGCTGAACGACGGGGGGCTGGCGAAAAAGCTCCAGGCCTTCCGCGCGAAGCAGGCCGAGGCCGTCAAGGCCGCGAAGCTGCCCGAGCTGTGACCTGCCACGGGATGACGACATGACTACAGCCAAGCCCCTGCACGAGACCAGCCTCAAGTCGCTGAAGTTCATGCATCGCGGCAAGGTGCGCGACCTCTACGAGATCGACACCGAGCGCATGCTGATCATCCAGACCGACCGGCTGTCGGCCTTCGACGTGATCCTGCCCACGCCGATCCCCGGCAAGGGTCACGTGCTCACCGCGATGTCGAACTTCTGGTTCAGGAAGCTCGCGCACGTGATCCCGAACCACCTGCTCGACGTCGCGCCGGCGTCGGTCGTCGCGCCGAACGAGCGCGACCAGGTCGAGGGCCGCGCCTTCGTCGTGCGCCGGCTGAAACCGCTGCCGGTCGAGGCCATCGTGCGCGGCTACATCACCGGCTCCGGCTGGAAGGACTACCAGAAGACCGGCATGATCTGCGGCATCCCTTTGCCGAAGGGCCTGCAGGAGGCGCAGCAGCTGCCGCAGCCGCTGTTCACGCCGTCGACCAAGGCGGCGCTCGGCGCGCACGACGAGAACATCTCGTTCGCCGAGATGGAGAAGATCATCGAGCCGAAGCTTGCCGCGCAGGTGCGCGACAAGACCGTGCAGCTGTATTCGGAGGCCTCGGCATATGCCGCCACGCGCGGCATCATCATCGCCGACACGAAATTCGAGTTCGGCCTGGATCCGTCCGGCAAGCTGTACCTGATCGACGAGGCGCTCACGCCGGACTCCTCGCGCTTCTGGCCGAAGAGCCAGTACCGCGTCGGCACCAATCCGCCCTCCTTCGACAAGCAGTTCGTGCGCGACTGGCTGGAGGCGCAGAAGTGGAACAAGCAGCCGCCGGCGCCGGCGCTGCCGGCGGAGGTGCTGCGCAAGACCACCGAGAAGTACGAGGAAGCGCTGCGCCTGCTCACGCAATAGGGGAAATGCATTCACCACAGAGGCACAGAGGGCACTCTGTACCTCTGTGGTGAAATCGGTTTGATGGGGTGAAATCGGTCTGATGGTTTCCGATGAAGACATCGAGCGCGCCGCGCGCATCCTGCGCGAGGGCGGGCTCGTGGCGTTTCCCACGGAAACCGTCTACGGTCTGGGAGCCGATGCGTCGAACCCTGCGGCGGTCAGGAAGATCTTCGCGGCCAAGGGCCGTCCGGCCGACCATCCCGTCATCGTGCACATAGCCGATGCGTCCGAGCTGAAGCACTGGGCGGCCGAGGTGCCGCGCGCGGCGTGGACGCTCGCGGAGAAGTTCTGGCCGGGTCCGCTGACGATGGTGTTCCGGCGCGCGCCGCGGGTCGTCGATCTGGTGACCGGCGGCCAGGATACCGTCGGCATCCGCGTACCCTCGCACCCGGTCGCGCAAAGGCTGCTGAAGGCTTTCGGCGGCGGCATCGCGGGGCCGTCGGCCAACCGCTTCGGCAGGCTGTCGCCCACCACCGCGGAGCACGTGCGCGAGGAGCTCGGCGATGCCATCGATTTCGTGCTCGACGGCGGCGCCTGCGAAGTCGGCATCGAATCGACCATCGTCGACCTGACGCGCGCGGCACCGGCCGTGCTGCGCCCGGGGCGCATCACTGCGGCGCAGATCGCCGCGGCGCTCGCCACCGGGCTGGCCGATCCCGCGGCCGGCCGCCCGCGCGTCCCGGGCTCGCTCGAATCCCACTATGCGCCGCGGCTGCCGCTGAAGGTCGTGCACGCGGACCAGATCGACCAGTACGTGCGCACGCATGCGGACACGCCGATCGCGGTGCTTTCGCGCCGCGGCCGGCCGCACCAGTCGACGGCGACCCTGTGGCAGGTCGCGCCGCAGTCCCCGCAGGAATACGCGCGCCTGCTGTACGGCAGCCTGCGGCGGCTGGACGTCTCGGGTTGCCGCATGATCGTCGTGGAGGCGCTGCCCGATGCGCCGGAGTGGGAGGCGGTGCGCGATCGCTTGCGGCGCGCGGCCGCGCAGTAGTTATCTTCCGCGGCGCGATCGAGCAATTGTCGCATTGCGGTGAGAGGTAACCTGAAACCCCGAACGGGCCCGGCTCCGCCCTGCACTGGCCTGACCGTCAGGCCGCGTCGCGCCGGTTCAGCATGCGGCGGATTTCGTCCTCGCCGAGCGGGCGGCGGTCCTTGACGCGCAGGCTCTCGTTCCATTCCGCCGCGAAGTCGCGCTGCAGCCAGTAGTTGATGCCCGCCGTGATCAGCATCGCGATCAGCGCGCCGAGGCTCGCGAAGGCCATGTCCTTGTGCGCGTCCCAGATGTCGCCCTGCGTGCCGAGATAGGCCTGACCGAGGTCGCCGCCGAACATCTCCGCCGCACCCCATTCGACGAGCTCGTAAAGCATCGACGTGGACATGGTGATGTCGAGCGGAAAGAAGTAGCCCCAGAATCCGCGCAGGTGGGCGACGCGCTGGAACACCTCGCGTACCGGGTACGCCAGCAGCAGGCCGTAGGAAAAATGCACGACGCGGTCGAAATTGTTGCGCTCCCAGCCGACCAGGCTGTTGAAGGTGCGCCCGGTCAGCGCCTCGAACCAGCGGTCGTAGGGCACCTGCGCATAGGTGTAGTGCGCGCCGACCAGGTGCAGCGACAGGAACAGGAAGATCAGAAGGTAGGAATTGCGCGACAGCGTAAGCCTGCGGTAGGTCGAGTACATGACGCCCACGAACAGCACCACCAGCACGTTCTCGAGCATCCAGTCCTTGCGGTCGTAAGGATGGATTGCGCAGATGGCGAACTCGATACCGAGCAGCACCGTCAGCACCAGCAGGAACTGCCGGTGCGGAATCTTCCAGAGCTTGCCGATGCCCATGGCGGGGCGCCGGTCAGGCGAGGCGCATCTTCGGCTGGTTCGCGGCGCGTCCGTCGGGATGCGCCAGATATTCCAGCGCCGCCTGCACGCCGGAGTCCTTGACCGGCACGCCCGCGAGCTTCAGCCCCATCTCCACGCCGCACAGGGTGCCGGCGAGCGTGAGGTCGTTGAAGTCGCCGAGGTGGCCGATCCGGAAAACCTTCCCCTGCAGCCTGCCCAGGCCGGTGCCGAGCGACATGTCGAAGCGCTCGAGGATGATGCTGCGCACCTTGTCCGCGTCGTGGCCGGCGGGCAGCAGCACCGCGGTGAGCGCGTTGCTGTATTCCTCGGGCTCGACGCACAGGACTTCCAGGCCCCAGGCGCGCACTGCGCGCCGCGTCGCCTCGCCGTGGCGGGCGTGGCGCGCGAACACGTTGTCGAGCCCCTCCTCGGCGAGCATGCGCAACGCCTCGCGCAGGCCGTACAGCAGGTTCGTCGCGGGCGTGTACGGGAAGTAGCCGGATTTGTTGGGGCCGAGCATCTCGTCCCAGCTCCAGTACGAGCGCGGCAGCTTTGCCGCTTTCGAGGCCGCCAGCGCCTTTGCGCCGATGGCGTTGAACGACAGCCCGGGCGGCAGCATGAGCCCCTTCTGCGATCCCGCGACCGTGACGTCCACGCCCCATTCGTCGTGCCGGTAGTCGATGGACGCGAGCGAGGAGATCGTGTCGACCATCAGCAGCGCCGGGTGCTTCGCCTCGTCGATGGCCTTGCGCACCAGCGGGATGCGGCTGGTGACGCCGGTCGAGGTCTCGTTGTGCACGACGCACACCGCCTTGATCGCATGCTGCGTGTCGGCGGCGAGCCTCTGCTCGACGAGCGCGGCATCGACGCCGTGGCGCCAGTCGCCGGGGATGAAGTCGACCACGAGGCCGAGCCGCGCCGCGAGCTTCTGCCACAGCGTGGCGAACTGCCCGGTTTCGGCCATGAGCACGCGGTCGCCCGGCGACAGCGTGTTCACCAGCGCGGCTTCCCATGCGCCGGTGCCCGAGGCGGGATAGATCACCACGTCGCCCCTGGTCCTGAACACCGTCTTCATGCCGTCGAGGACTTCCCGGCCGAGCAGCGCGAACTCCGGGCCGCGGTGGTCCATGGTCGGGAAATCGATCGCGCGCAGGACGCGGTCGGGCACGTTGGTCGGCCCGGGGATCTGCAGGAAGTGACGGCCGCTGCGATGGGTCATGTAGGCATCCCGCTGAAAAGGGAGCTTTCCAGACTACTCAAATTCCCGCATCGTCACAAGTCGGCCGCCGCCCCGCCTGCGGCAGTGCGCTATCATGGCCAGGAGAGCGCAACCGGACCCCCGATTTGAACGCACCCGCACGCATCCAGACCTCCCTGCTGTCGCGCAGCGCGCTCGCGCAGCGCCTGCGCCGCGAGCTGCAGGGCGAAGTCCTGTTCGATGCGTTCTCGCGCGGGCGCTACAGCACGGATGCCTCCATCTACCAGGTCGAGCCGATCGGCGTGGTGGTTCCGCGCACCGAGGAGGCCGCGCGCATCGCCCTGCAGATCGCGGCCGAGGAAGGCGTGCCGATCCTGCCGCGCGGCGCCGGCACCTCGCAGTGCGGGCAGACCGTCGGCGCGGCGCTGGTCATCGACTGCTCGAAATTCCTCGCCGGCATCGTCGAATTCGATGCGACCGCTCGGGAAATCACCGTGCAGCCCGGCATGGTGCTCGACAAGCTCAACGCGTACCTGAAGCCGCATGGCCTGTGGTTCCCGGTGGACGTCTCCACGTCCGCGCAGGCCACCATCGGCGGCATGACGGGCAACAACTCCTGCGGCGCGCGCTCGATCCGCTACGGCAACATGGTGCACAACGTCCTCGGCGTGGAGGCCTGGCTGTCCGGCGGCGAGGCATTCGTCTTCGGTCCGGACGCCGACGTGGCGGGCGGTTCGCCGGCCTACCGCGCGCTGGTGGAAAAAATTCACGCCATCGCGCACCGCGAAGCCGCTGAAATCGCAACTCGCTGGCCGAAGGTGCTGCGCCGCGTGCAGGGCTACAACCTCGACATGGTCCAGCCGCAGGCGCCGCACAACCTCGCGCACCTGCTGGTCGGCTCCGAAGGCACGCTCGCGTTCTCGCGGCGCGTGAAGCTGAAGCTCGCGCCCCTGCCCGCGCACAAGGTGCTCGGCGTGGTGCACTTCCCGACTTTCTGGCAGGCGATGGACCTGACGCGCCACATCGTCGGCCTCGACCCGGACGCGGTCGAGCTCGTCGACCGCACGATGATCGAGCTGGCGCGTGCCAACGCCGCGTTCCGCCCCATCGTCGAGAAATTCCTGAAGGGCGAGCCCGACGCGATCCTGCTGGTGGAATTCGCCGGCGCGGACCGCGCGGCGCAGGCCGCAAAGCTCGCGCGCCTCGTCGAGCTGATGGGCGACCTCGGGCTGCCCGGCAGCGTGGTCGAGGTCACGGACGCCGCGCTGCAGAAGGACATCTGGGAAGTGCGCAAGGCCGGCCTCAACATCATGATGTCCATGAAGGGCGACGGCAAGCCGGTGTCCTTCATCGAGGACTGCGCGGTGCCGCTGGAGCACCTCGCCGAGTACACGGACCGTCTGACGAAGGTGTTCGAGAAGCATGGCACGAAGGGCACCTGGTACGCGCATGCTTCCGTGGGCACCCTGCACGTGCGCCCGGTGCTCGACATGCGCCGCGACGGCGCGGAAAAAATGCGCGCCATCGCCGAGGAAGCCTGTGCGATGGTGAAGGAATACAAGGGCGCCTACTCGGGCGAGCACGGCGACGGCCTGGTGCGCTCGGAATGGATCGAGCCCATCCTCGGGCGCCGGCTCACGGCCGCGCTGGAGGAGATCAAGGACCTGCTCGATCCGAAGGGCCTCATGAACCCGGGGAAGATCGTGCATCCGTCGCGCATGGACGACCGCAGCCTGTTCCGCTTCAAGCCCGGCTACCAGGTGCGCCCGGTGGACACCGGGCTCGACTGGTCGGAATGGGGCGGGTTCGGCCCGGCCGTGGAGATGTGCAACAACAACGGCCACTGCCGCAAGTTCGACGCCGGCACCATGTGCCCGTCGTTCCGCGCTACCGGCGACGAGAAGCACCTGACGCGCGGGCGCGCGAACACGCTGCGGCTCGCGCTCTCCGGCCAGATCGGCGCCGATGCGCTGGTTTCCGACGCGATGCGCGAGACCATGGAGCTGTGCGTGGGCTGCAAGGGCTGCAAGCGCGAATGCCCGACCGGCGTGGACATGGCGCGAATGAAGATCGAGTTCCAGCGCCAGCATGCGCGGCGCCACGGGCTCACGCTGCGCCAGAAGCTGGTCGCGTACCTGCCGCGCTATGCGCCTGCGCTGTCGCGGATCGCGCCGCTGGTGAACCTGGGCCAGGCGCTGCCGGGCGCGGCGTGGCTCGGCGAGAAGCTCGCGGGCTTCAGCGCGCGCCGCAGCTTGCCGCGCTGGTCGAGCGCGCCGCTGCCCGTGTCGCGGCCCGGCGCCGGGGAGAAAGTGGTCCTGCTCGTGGATACCTTCAACCGCTACTTCGAGCGCGAGAACGCGATTGCGGCCGTCGAGGTGCTTGCGGCTGCCGGCTGCCAGGTCGAGATCGCACAGCCGCGCGACGGTGGCCGGCCGCTGTGCTGCGGCCGGACCTTCCTCGCCGCCGGGCTCGTGGAAGAAGCGAAGGTCGAGGCGAGGCGCATGCTGGACTCGCTGTCGCCACACGTAGAGCAAGGCGCCGCGATCGTGGGGCTGGAACCCTCCTGCCTGCTGACGCTTAGGGACGAGTACCTCGTCATGGGCCTGGGCGATGAAGCCGGGCGCCTCTCGCGGGCGGCGATGTTGTTCGAGGAATATCTCGCGTCCCGCGCGCAGGCCGATACCTTGCGTCTCGACCTCGCGCCGCTGCCGGGCGCAAAGGCGCTGCTGCACGGGCATTGCCACCAGAAAGCCTTCGACGCGATGCCCGCGGTGCGCAAGGCGCTCGGCCTGGTGCCGGGGCTCGCCGTGCAATCGGTGGAATCGAGCTGCTGCGGCATGGCGGGCAGCTTCGGCTACGAGGCCGAGCACTTCGACGTCAGCATGAAGATGGCCGAGCTCAACCTGCTGCCCGCGGTCCGGAATGCGGATGCGGACGCGCTGCTCGTGGCCGACGGCACCAGCTGCCGGCACCAGATCCACGACGGCACGGGACGCACGGCCATGCACGTGGCGCGGCTGCTGCAGATGGCGCTCGCGTGAACGTTCAGGTCAGGCGCTTCGTCGTCTACTGGATCCCGTTCATCGCCAACCTGTGCCTGACGGGCTATCTGGTCTGGCAGCTCGGCCTGGCGCCCGACCAGCGGCACAGCGAGCTGCGCATGTTCTCCATCCTGTACGCGGTCGGCGGCATGGTCGTCGGCGCCTCCGGCGTCACGGCGTTCTTCCACGTCACCGCCAACGAGAAGGGGCCGCGGCGCTGGCTGGCGTTCGCGCTGGTGAACACCATCGTGCCGACCGTGCTGCTGCTGGTGCTGTTTCGCGCCGGCTAGCGCTGGACCGCTAAATCAATATCACCACAGAGGCACAGAGGGCACGGAGGAAAAGCAATAGGAAGGGAAAGGTGAAAATTGGAAATGTTGAGATTTCGGGAACGTGTATGGACCCGACACGATATCTCCACATGGCGAAATAGCAATTTTTCCCGTTCTTGTTTTTCTCTGTGCCCTCTGTGCCTCTGTGGTGAGATTTAATTTTTCAGGACAGGCAGATCAAATGGCAGAATCGAAATGGAAGTTCCACGGCGTGCGCGTCGTGAAGGCGAACGAGCTGGACACCAACACCGCGCAGACGCCTGGCATGAACCGCGCCGCCGCGATCACGCATGCGAAGTGCGGCGCCGAGAAGCTGTGGGCCGGCACCGTGGTGATCCACCCGAAGGCCAGGACCGGTGCCCATCATCACGGGCCTGTAGAGAGCGTCATCTATGTAGTGAGCGGCAAGGCGCGCATGCGCTGGGGCGACAACCTCGAGTTCGTCGCTGAGGCCGGCCCGGGCGACTTCATCCACGTGCCGCCCTTCGTGCCGCACCAGGAGATCAACGCCTCCGACACCGAGCCGCTGTCCTGCGTGCTCTGCCGCAGCGGGCAGGAGCCGGTGGTGGTGAATCTGGATATTCCGGCGGTGGAGAAGCCGGAGCAGGTGCATTGGGTGGACAATATCCATCCGGCACCGAAGGCCTAGAGCCTAAAGACTACTTCTCAACACGAGGGCGCCCGGGACTCGGCGAAAGGATCCTGATTTTGGGGCGGGAGCGGGCGCATCGGCGTGCACCCGAAAATGCTGGCCAACCGCAACTCGTAATGTGCATGCCGCCGGAGAACACGAAGGTACACGAAGAAAAGCGAGGGACCGCGGAACAATTGGCGGCACAGTGTCGAGATGTGCGAGAGCGTGCTTGAGCCAGCCCGACTTAGTTACCTGCCTGAAACGTAAAAGAAGGGTCCCACCGCGGATAGGCGTATCATCTCGCCATGAAAGGGGCTTTGCCATGACGGATCTTCTGGAAAAGGCGCTCGGCGAGGTGAAGAAGCTGCCGCCCTCCGAGCAGGACGCCGTTGCCGCCATCCTGTTGCAGGAACTGGCGGCCGAGCAGCGCTGGAGCGATGCCTTCGCCAAATCCCAGGGCGCCCTCGAGAAGCTGGCCCGGGAAGCGCTGGCCGAGCATCGCGCCGGCCAGACAAAGCCGATGTAGGCTCGTGCGCTCCAGAACTACCGGGAAATTCCGCGCCCTGTACGACGCCCTGCCCACGCCGATCCGGGAGAAGGCTCGATCGGCATATCAACTCCGGTCGGAGAATCCTGGCCATCCCTCCCTCCGATTCAAGAAGGTCTATGCCAAGCCTCCAGGCCCATGATTTTAGCAATTAGCCGGGCTCAATTCTGGCATTCAGCCGACTGGCGCGCATCATCATGGGCCGGTGGAGAGCGTCACATATGTAGTGAGCGGCAAGGCGCGCATGCGCTGGGGCGAGAACCTCGAGTTCGTCGCCGAGGCCGGGCCGGGGGACTTCATTCACGTCCCGCCCTTTGTGCCCCATCAGGAAATCAACGCTTCCGATACCGAACCCCTGTCCTGCGTGCTCTGCCGCAGCGGCCAGGAGCCGGTGGTGGTGAACCTGGATATTGCGGGTGTCGAGAAGCCGGAGCAGGTGCATTGGGTGGATAGCATTCATCCGGACCCGAAAGGTTAGCGTTCAAGTAACACCACAATCAAAGTCTGAATCTCCGACCCGAAATTTACTTGCGCGGCGAACTTGCGAAGCACACAACGGATCGCGACTGTCTGGGCTAACGTTCAGAGTCCTAAGGCACTAAAAATCAATACTTCTTTACAATTTCAATAATTCCACCTGCATTCCTACGACATGGCTCAGCCCATCCGCGCGCGAGCGACCAGCAAGCTTGTGGCACAGAAGCCGGGGTGCGCGCCACTAAAGGCGGCGTATGAGCAAGCAATTGCGGCTAGGCCGAAGTCTTGGTCCTCGGTTCAAGACCTATTTATTAAAGCAATGGAGGCCTTCGACGCCAACGTTGCAAGTGGTTTGGCCGACATGGGGGATCTCCAAAACGGCAAAGGCGATTTCTTCAATGATCTCCTTGCGCTCTTATTGGAGAACTGCGCTGGCGTACAACTTTACAGCCGCGGTAAGGTTCCGGGGCTGATAATTCCACGCCACAATCTGGATGTTACTTTCCCCAGACAAGGGCCAATAGAATTTCTTTTAGAAGCTAAGGCTCTTGGTACTCCTAAACATCCCGGAAGCCCGAGCGAAAGACCCATCGGACGGGGCGGGTCTGCCGATGTAGATAAGCGAATTAAGGAGATTGGTTTTAAGACTATCGACTTAAAGGCCGAGTACGCACGCATCCTCGCGGGCAGTGGTACGAGTCCATCGACTATTACTGGTGACCTAACAGCTTGGCTTCGTTCCGTAAAACCGCGCTCCTATGTCTTTCTCGCAGCCCGAGTAATTAGTGATGCTGATCACTCTCGGCTCATTCGCTTGGCTGAACAAGCCGCACTTGTAAGCGATGCTGTCGGTGTTTTTTGCTTCCGACCTGTGTCGGAGGATCAGCCGACTATCTATAGGCCTGTACCTGTCCCTGCACCTTTAGAACTTAGCCGAGTATTATTTAGGGCATGCCAAGACCTGACTTCAATTAGCAAAGCGCGCCCAGATGACATTTAGCCTCTTTTGTACTCCACGTAGTTCTGAAATCTCACGAGTGGGGGCTGGTGACTGGCTATCGAATGACGCTCCACTCAAAGGGGACGAGAAATGAAGGGCTTCGTACCCACTCCCCAAGCAGTCGTGGACACAATGGTAGCGATGCTCTTCGAAAAGCTGCCCCCGAGCGCGGATTCAGCCCTCCTGGATCCTGGTTGCGGAGATGGTGCCTTTATTGAGGGCGTGCTACGTTGGGGTCAGAAATTTGGGATGCAGATCCCCCATATCGTCGGCGTGGATTCTGATCCAGTTCGTATTTCGGAGGCCAAAGCTCGGATTGGTTCCAATCCTCGAGTCAGTTTCTTGGAGGCTAATTTTCTCGATGGCCTTGCGCGGAAGTTTGACTATGTGATTGGAAATCCGCCTTACGTATCAATCCTTGGATTGTCAGAAAGTGAACGATTGGCATACCGTGAGCGGTTCACTACGGCTTCGGGCCGATTCGATCTATATACCTTGTTTTTCGAGCAAGCCATTAGACTGCTTAAGCCTCTCGGGCGCCTCGTCTTCATCACACCAGAAAAATTTACTTACGTTCAATCCGCCGCTCGACTCCGGATGCTTCTCACGAACGCCGGACTGAGTCAAATTTCGCTCCTTCCTGAAGATACGTTTGGAGACCTCGTTACTTATCCAGCGATCACCACACTGAATGTCGGTAGGTCCACTGAAGGTACTTGGCTACATCTTCGTGACGGAACAAAACGCTTTGCGAAGCTGCCACTCGGCGGAGCGTCTTGGCTTCCTTTTTTCTCAGATACAGAGAGTCTTGATGGCCCCCATGTACTTTCGGACGCATTCATTCGAATTAGCTGCGGGGTAGCTACTGGTGCCGACGAAGTGTATGTATTGCCCGAGAATGCGTTGCCGGACACTCTACGCAAATTCGCTTACCCCACCATATCTGGGCGAGAATTAAAGTGGCAAGAACCAATAAAATCTACTCAATCCATGCTTGTTCCTTATTCCCGTTCGGGGGATTTGCTTTCTGAGGGCCAACTGCTTTCTCTCGGGGACTATCTTCGTCGTGAGATTAATTACGCAAAATTGATTGGCCGCACTTGTGTGTCTAGAAAGCCGTGGTACGCCTTTCATGAGAACCCGCCACTTTCAGAAATTTTGCGCCCGAAGATTCTTTGCAAAGATATTGCGGCAACACCAAGATTCTTCATTGATGAAGTGGGCAGTATCCTTCCGCGCCATTCTGTTTACTATCTGGTGCCTTCAGATACTGAGCAGATTTCGAATTTATGTAACTACCTAAATTCATCGGAAGTCGCACGCTTCTTGCGGGCAAATTGCCAACGAGCGGCTAATGGATTTATTCGGCTTCAAAGTCACGTTCTGAAGAGAATTCCGCTTCCATCTCAATTTGCAAAACAATCAATGTTTGCATACGGACAACCCAGAATTGATCAGCAAAGAGCTAGTCAGCCAACGGCCATTTATAAGAAAGTAGCGTGAAAGCGGATTCAACCGTACACCGACGGGATTGAGCATTTCCTTCCGCTATCCTGAAGGAAACTCTGAAGACTAAGAAGCCGCTTTGTTCGCAAAGCAAATAACTTCCAAGAGCAATCTTTAGAGATGGAAGCCAACCAATGTGCGGATCTATTCAAAATTCTAAAAATTCGCTTTGAAAAGCACAAGCCCCGCCACAAAACCCTCGACTGGTCCAAGGTGCAAGCCAGGCTCGACGCCGATCCCGAAAAGCTGCGGTCGCTCGATGAGATGGAAAAATCCGGCGGCGAGCCGGACGTCGTCGGCCAGGACAAGAAGACAGGCGTGTTCATCTTCTTCGATTGTTCGGCGGAAAGCCCCGAAGGCCGCAGGAGCGTCTGCTACGACCGCGAAGGCCTGGAGTCCCGGAAAGAGCACAGGCCGAAGACCAGCGCCATCGACATGGCGAAAGCCATGGGGATCGATCTCCTGACGGAAGAGCAGTACCGTGAGCTGCAGAAACTCGGCGAGTTCGATTTGAAGACGTCGAGCTGGGTGCAAACACCTTCAAATATCCGGAAGCTCGGCGGTGCGCTCTTTTGCGATCGGCGCTACGGCAAGGTCTTCACCTACCACAACGGCGCGCAGTCCTACTATGCCGCGAGGGGGTTCCGCGGCATGCTCAGAGTTTGAGCTGAATATTCTGCGGACGTAATTTTCCATATCAGATCGCGGCTGCGGTATCTGGCTCCTTACCATCATGAAGCGCATCGTTTGGATCTCGAAGTTGCACTCGGCGATAAATCAAAGGTAGGCTATCCATATATGGATAGGCCAGTTATTTCTTGCAGTCTGGACGTGATGGGTGGAACCGCCGTGTTCGTCGGGACCAGGGTCCCGGTGCAAACACTTTTGGACTACCTGGAAGCCGGAGACTCGATTGACGATTTCCTGTCCGGATTTCCCAGCGTTACGCGGGATCAGGTCGTCCAATTTCTTGAGCAGGCGAAGGACCGCCTGGTGGCGTCTGCCTCTTGAGGATATTTGTCGACGAATGCATCGACTGACGCCTGGCGCACGATATAGCGGGACATGAGGCATTGTCCGCTCAACAGATGGGTTGGGCTGGTCTGAAGAACGGCGAACTGCTCGCTCGCGCCGCCAGCGAATTCGACGTATTTCTCACCGTTGATCGAAATCTGTCGTTTCAACAAAATCTACCGGCATTCGACATAGCGGTCGTGGTGCTCAGGGCCGACTCGAACAGATTGGCCGATCTTCAGAAACTCATACCGGTGCTGCTCTCCGGACTGAATACTGCGCAACGTGGTGCCGTTACGCATATCGACGCCTGACATTGGTGGTGGCGGGCAGTTACCGGCGGTCATCCGGTGCCGTTTTCGTTTCTCGTCACGCGAGCAACCGTCGCGCCATCGTTCGAATCGCCTGCCAGAGCTGTGCCCTCGTAACACCGTCCACGCTCAACGCGGTCATGCATTCCTCCAGCCGTCCGCGTCGCGCCTCCAGCGCGTCCACTGCCTGCGACAGCGAGCTGCGCACCGAATCGCCGTAAGCCCCCTCCGCTTTCACGCAGCTGGCCTCCAGGAGCCGCCGGTCCGCGCGCATCATCGCCAGGTCGATGAGGTCGCGGCTGTAA
>DASUFB010000030.1:0-39175 GCA_036274775.1 Burkholderiales bacterium
GCGTGAGGCTGGGCGGCTTGCCGTAGTGGCCGCCGCGGACCGGCTTGCCGATCACGTACATGTGGTTGGCCGTGCCGTGGTCGGTTCCCAGGCTGGTGTTCTCCGGCACGCGGCGGCCGAACTCCGAGAAGACCAGGACCGTGACGTCGTCCGCCCGGCCGATGCGCTCCATGTCCTTCATGAAGCCGGCCACCGCATCCGACACGTAAGTCAGCAGCCGCTGGTGCAGGTCCGCCTGCTGCACGTGGGTATCGAAGGCATTGTGGCGGTAGGCGGCGTAGTAGAGGCGCGTGGGCATGCCGGCAGCGATCAGCGATGCCACCTTCGGCAGCTGCACCGGCACGATGCCGTAGTCCACCGGCGTCTTATACGCGGACCAGGCGTCACGCACGAGCTGCGAGGCCTGCCGCGCGCTGCGTGCGACTTCCAGCAGGTATTGCTCGGAGACGTTGCCGCCAGCGTCCGCCCGGGGCAGGTTGTCCAGCAGCGGGCGCTCCTGGTACAGGCCCTTGCGGCCGAACTTATCGGGGTCGTTGAAGACCACCGGGACATGGTCGCGTGCGCGCACGGCGAGCGACTGGACTTCGTCGATGTTGACGATGAAGTTCGGCGTGATGCGGGGGTCCATGGTATCCGCGAGCCGCCCGATCCAGCCGTACTCCTCGCCGCTGTTGGGTGCCCCCGTGTGCCAGTAGGCCATCGAGGTGAAGTGCGAGAACGACGGTTGCGCATAGCCGCAGCCGTGCACGACGGCCATCCTGCCGTCCTTGTAGAGCTTCTCGAAGCCGGCCATGCCGGCGTTGAAGCCGTAGTGATCGTCGATCCGGCGCAGCTTGTCCGCGCGGATGCCGATCTTTGGACGATGCCGGTAATAGGCGTCATCGCCGTAGGGAACGAGGGTGTTCAGCCCGTCGTTGCCGCCGGAGAGCTCGAGCACGACGAGGATGCGGTCCGACGGGGCCTTCGCCGCCGCGAGCGCGGCGCGCGAGAACGCCAGCGGCATCGCGGACGCGCCCAGCGCGGCGAGTCCGGCGCGCAGGAGCTGGCGGCGGGTCCAGGGTTTCGTTTGCGGGAATGCGTTCATGGCCGGGATCATCCGAGCTGGTATTCGGGCAGCGAAAGGATCACGTGCAGCGTCGTGCGCAGCGGTTCCTCGAGGTAGGTCGACGCCGCCGCGAGATCGGCGGTGCCGAGCTCGCCCTCCAGGAATTTCGCCAGGCGCTCGTGCATGCCGGCGTCCACGGGCACGGAAATGAAGCGCGCGAGCAGGTAGTCGGTCGCCTCGCGTGCCGTCTTGCACCCGGCGCCGAGCACCATGGACGAGAGATCGAGCCGTGCGGTCGTGCGCGGGATCGGCTTGACCCGCTGCAACGCCGTCTGCCAGCCGCGGAAGCTCGCCAGCCGCGTGTTGAAGTCCTCGTCGCGGTCGGCCTGCATCGACATCGAGGTGAGCTCCTTGGAATCGGGCTTCGTGGCCGTGGTGACGTCGAAGCCGAGGGCGAGCTTCTCGTTGACCTCGGCGATCTTGTAGTCCGACAGCGGGTAACGGTCCGAGGGCAGGAAATTGATGTTGGGGTAGAGCGTGTCGTAGACGAAGTTGCCGCGCGCGAGCAGCAGGCCAGGCGTGATCCAGCTCTTGCCGCCCGCCCAGCCGGCCACCGTCGGCGGATAGAGCAGCTTCTGGCCGAGCGCTTCCGTCACGTCGTTGAAATCCGGCACCCCTGGCACCGTCGTGAGCCCCATCTTGCGGTACGTGGACACCACCAGCTCGACCGGCGACTTGATATGCGTGGCCATCGCCTCGGGACTGTAGAAATCCTTCGACAGGAATATCGTTTCGAGCAGCGGCGCGATCTCGTAGTTGCCTTCGCGCAGCTTGTTCCCGAGCTGCTTGCGCAGCTCCGGCCGCAAGTCCTGGCGCACGAAGAAGCGGTAGATCTTGCCGGAGACGTATTCGGCGGTGACCGGCTGGGCCAGGATGACATCGATCACGCCGACGCCGTCGAACCTGCCCTCCCTGCCGAGGAACTTCTTGAGCGTGTCGTCGTGCTTTGCCGGCGTGACGACGAAGTCGAGCCCCGCGAAGTTCCAGCCCGTGAAGGCCCGCGCGCCCTCGCGGATGTCGGTCTCGCTATAGTTGCCCACGCCCATGGAAAACATTTCCATGATCTCGCGCGCGAAGTTCTCGTTCGGGGCGCCCTTCACGTTCACGCCTGCGTCGAGGTAGGCGAGCATGGCCGGGTCCTGCGCGACCGCGATCAGCAGGTCGCGGAAGTTGCCCGTGGCCCGTGCGCGGAACAACTCGTTCTGCTTGAGCATCTTGCGGTAGTCGCGGACCTTCTCCTCGCTGGTCGTGAAGTGCCCGTGCCAGAACAGAGTCATCTTCTCTTCGAGCGGGCGTTTGCTCGTCAGCATGCGGTTGGCCCACCAGTAGGCCACGCGGTTTGTTTCGAGGCGGCTCGCGCGCAGCCAGTAGAAGAACTTGTCCGCGACCGGCTGCAGCCGGCGGTTGCCGGAGGGTTTGACCTTCACCCCCATCGATTCGCCGGTCGCTTTGGCGAGGTCCGTGGCGGCGGGGCGCGACGCGGGGAACGGGTCGAGGCCGGGGTCGAACACGCCTGAATGGTCGAAAGGCGCAAGCGTGTCGGGGATGTCCTGGTAACGGACCAGCCGCCGCACCGCGGCTTCGGGCGTCATCGCGGCGAACTTGGCGATCTCCTCCGGCGTCGCGCCGAAGCCCGCGCGTTCCAGCAGGTGCGCGGCGTGCTCGCGGTTCCAGTCACCTGGCCCGATGGGCGACAGATCGCCGGACCACTCGGAGGCGGCCGGGCAGAGGAACGGCGCCAGCAGCAGGGGGAGCAACAGGAATCGGCTCGGGTGACGGATGGCTTTCATGGCCCGTCCTCGTGATCGGTTGCGGAATTCGGAAAATCACCATTCTCGGCCAGCGCCAGCATGCCGGTCCTGCGCAAAACCCGCAAATGCGTTTCATGATTTTCATGACGAAACTTGACGCCACCGGACCTCGGGAGTAGTTTCACCGCGCCACGAAAACCCGTTCGGCCGATCGGCCGGATCCACCAGCCTTGGGCACCACCCTTTCGCTTCTCGCGGTCGGTTTTTTCCTCGGAATGCGCCATGCCACGGACGCCGACCACGTGATCGCCGTGTCGACGATCGTGAGCCGGCAGCGCTCGATGCGCGGAGCCGCCATGGTCGGGGCATTGTGGGGGCTCGGCCACACGCTGACGGTCATGCTGGTCGGCGGCGCGATCATCCTGTTCACGATCACCATCCCCCCGAGGCTGGGGCTGGCGATGGAATTCGCGGTGGGCGTGATGCTGGTGCTGCTTGGGTTCATGAACCTCACCGGCCTCAACCAGTGGATCCGCGACAACGTGGCACCGGGCTCGCTGCTGCACGGGCACACGCACGCCCACGGCGACTATGCGCACAGCCACGTGCACGGCCACGGCGAAATGGGGCATGGGCACCGCGACGACCAGACTCCGCAGGCATGGCTCGACCGCAAGCTCGGCGGCCTGGGCGCCTACCAGCTCGCGCGGCCGCTGGTCGTCGGCGTGGTGCACGGCCTCGCGGGCTCCGCCGCGCTGGCACTGCTGGTACTCACTGCCATCGACAATCCCTGGGTGGGCCTCGTCTACCTGTTCCTGTTCGGCGTGGGCACCGTCGCCGGGATGATGCTGATCACGGTGGCCATCGCCGCGCCTTTCGCGTATTCGATGAACCGCTTTCCGCGCTTCAACGCCTACCTGCGGGTGGCTTCCGGGCTGCTGTCCCTGGGCTTCGGCCTGTTCCTGATCTATTACATCGGCTACGTCGACGGCTTGTTCGGCGCCAATCCGAAATGGACACCGCAATAAGATAAACACATGAATCGTAAGATGTTGATTGTAAGATACGGCTTGCGGTGCAGCATTGACGCTCGCTGCGTTAAAGGTTTAAATCCGCGCGATGCAAACTGAAGTGATCGGGTCGCCGCGCGCCGCGCGGGTGGCGGCGCTCAAGGGCTTCGGCATCGGCGCGCTGGTCATGGGATTGGTGGCGTTGATGGCGGTTGCCGCGATTCGCGAGTCGGCCAAGCCGAAGGCCGAGCAGGCGGTGACAAGCGCGTCGGCCGGTCGCGCCGAGCGCCCCCCGGTGAGTGCGGAGGAAGAAGCATATGCCCGGGCGCTGTGGCCAATCCACGCGCAGGTGAAGCAGGACGCGGTGAAGATGATATTCGCGGGCCTTGCGTACAAGATGGGCGACATCAAGCGCGATGCGGTAAGGCAGCGGGTTGCGCCGCTGACCCCGGCGTTCGAAGCGGCGAGCGCCGCGCTGGACAAGTTGCAGCCGCCGGCATCGATGAAGGCGCTGCATGGCGAGTACCGGGAAGCCGTGAGGCTGTACCGCGACGCTTCGGCGGTCATGGTAAAGGTCGCCGCGGACGGCAAGGACGAGCATCTGATCGAGGCCCAGGCGATGTCCGAGAAGGCGTCAGGGCTGACTCTCAAGGTCGGAGAGGTACTCTGGCCCGGCGAGTTCAAGCCGAACTGAGTGCACGGTTTCGGAAGTGCGCAGTGCCTGGCATCGCTGGAAGCGAGGCTGTTCTTGAAGAAGTTGTAAACAAGCAGTTCAACGTCAAGGAGGGGTAGAAAATGATGAGTCTAAAAAAAGCAATGATCGCGGCCGGCCTGGTTGCGACGGCCGTCGGGGCCCCGGTGGCGCAAGCCGCCGACGTGTGTTCCGCATGGCTGGTTGAAAACAGCCGCTTCATGGGCGTGCCGTTCGGTGCGTTCATGCCGGACCGCGCATTCGTGCCGGGCAGCACCAACAAGGCCAACAACATCAACACGGTCGACCTGCCGGTCAACGTCGGCGTCATCAAGTGCGGCAACGAGTTGATGCTGTACGACAACGGCTGGAACCAGACCGAGTACCACAAGATGACCGGTACCCAGCACTGGGCGCCGCTGTCCAAGCAGATCGCCCAGCTCGGGTTCGATGCCAAGGACGTCAAGAAGATCATCCTGGGCCACGGCCACTGGGACCACGCCGGCTCGCTGGACGAGTTCCCGAACGCGGTGATCTACATCCAGAAGGAAGAGCTGCGCGGCATCGAATGGGCGCTGAACTATCCCGGCCACGAGCGCATCCGCGCCGTGAACGACTCGCCCGGCGGCTGCGCGCGCACCCCGGCTTGCGGCTATCCGGCCAAGACTGTTGACGGCATCTACTCCAAGGTTCTGCGCGGCAAGGCCGTGATCGTCGACGGTGAATACGAGGTGCTGCCCGGCGTGAAGATCCACCCGGCGTTCCGCGCGCACACTGCGGGCTCGCAACTGCTGGAAGTGCCGACCTCCATCGGCAAGCTGGTGTTCGGCAGCGACGCCTACTCGTCCTGGGAAGGCATCCGCGACTGGAACATCGCCAACCCGCAGCAGACCGACACCGTGCAGCAGTTCCTCGCCTATGAGCAGTGCTACAAGATCACTGGCGGCTACCAGAACTGCGTGACGGGCCACGAGCCGCTGTCCTATACCGACGGCTATCCGCTCACCAAGAATTCCTGGGTGGGCATCAACGGCGGCCGTCTGGCGGAACTCACCCTGGCGCCGGGCGAAAAGTCACGCAAGAAGTAAGCGCCTGACGCAAAGGTAGTACACTTCGATGCGAGGAGCCGGAATCGGCTCCTCGCATTTTTTATGTTTACCGTTTCCCGTCCCGAGGTGCTCCCGCGTATCGCCCTGGTGCTGGCGCTGGCCGCGGCCGCACTGGCGCCCGCGCCCGCCGGTGCGCACGATCCGAGCGCGTGGGGAGGGTTGTTTCGCACGCGCGATTTCGGCGCCAACTGGTTTCCCGCCGATGCCGGGCTGTTCATCGGCGGTGCGCTCGGCGTGGCTATCCATCCCGAAGACCCGGCGCAATTGCTCTATGGCACCGACGCGCGCCTGCTGAGGACCAGGAACGGCGGCCGTGACTGGGTCACCGAATCGGCGCCGGCAATGATAGGCGCCGTCTTTGCCGTCGTGTTCGACGCGGACGGCAAGGGTGCGCTGGCCTCGACCGGCACGCGCATCTTCCGTTTCGAGCAGGAAGGCGGCTGGCGCGACGTCTTCGCGCCCGCAGGCGCGGCGCCCGCACGGTCCTTCGCGCGCAGTACCGGCCGGCGCGACCGGGTTTACCTTGCGGGCGCGCATGGCCTGTTCGTCAGCGGCGACAAGGGCAAGACCTGGACGCGATCGGGAGACGGCGTTTTGCCGGATGATGCGGTGGTCTCGCTGATCGTTGCGCCCGGCACACCCGAAAAGCTCTACGCGGTCGTCGGCGGCGACATCTGGACGAGTGCGGACGGCGGTGACAGCTGGAGCCGGCCCGCGAGCGGGTTGCCCGCAGGCAGGGTCGATGCGATCTCAGCGGATGCCGGGAAGTCCGATCGACTCTGGGCTGTAGTGGCGGCTCAGGTCTATGTGAGCGACGACGCCGGATCGAAATGGACGGTTCGTGGCAACGCGATTTCCGACACCGGCCTGTCGGTGCGCGGCATCGCCGTCTCCGCCGACGAAAAAATCATGGTGGTCTCGACGCATCGCGGCGTATTCCGCAGTACCGACGGCGGGCAGTCCTGGAAACAGGTCGAAAGCACGCTGCCGGTGCATCTTGAGTCCGGGCTGCTGTTGCGTGACCCGCACGATCCCTCGACGCTGTACGCAGGCTTCTCGCTGAGTCCTTACGGGGAAACATGGCGGCGCGCGGAGCAAGGCGGCTCGCTGCTGGCCCAGACCGACCCGGTCAGCCTTGCGGGTGGCCTGGCTTTCCTCGTTGTCCTGATCATCGCCGGTGCTGCCGCAACGCGCTGGCTGATGCGTCGCTCCCGCGGCGCGAATGCCGCCATTCGTTGATGACTTCCAAGGAACCGATGAGCATCCGCCAATCCCCCCTGCGCCGTATTGCCTGGATCGTCGTTGCCGTCGCGGTTGCCGCCATCGCTGCCGTGCTCTGGAAGTCGTGGCACGGCTCGGGTTCGGGCAGCGATTTTGTCGAGTACCCGATGACGGTCGCGAGCGACATCCCGACGACGGTGGCTGCGGCGCACGATGGCACCGTCTGGTTCACGATCAGTTCCGCCGACGCTGTCGGCATGATCCGCGATGGCAAGCTCCGGCGCCTGCCGAAGGGTAAGAAAAGCGTTGAGCCGGTAGGCCTGGCCGTCGACGCGCAAGGCGCGGCGTGGTTCACGGATCCGTCCGAAGTCCAGATTCTGCGCATGCAGCCGGACGGCGGAATCAAGGCGTTCCCGCTCGGGACGTCGATTTCGCGCCTGGGCCGGCTCGCCATCGCGCCGGACGGCGCGGTATGGTTCGCCGAAAGCACCGCGTTCGGCTTCACCCGCCTGAAGAACGGTGGGCTCGACCGGCACATGGTGAAATCCGACCAGGGCGCACCTTACGGGGTTGCGGTTGATGCGAAGGGCGTCGCCTGGGGAACGCTGCAAAGCGCCAATCGGCTCGTCAGGATCGAGCCGGGCAAGGATATCGCCGAAATCGAACTTCCGACCCGCGGCAGCTCGCCCAGCGACGTTGCGACGGACACGGCGGGCAACGTCTGGATACTCGAGTTCCGCGGCAACAAGATCGCCAAATTCAGTGATGGCAAGTTCACCGAATACGATGTACCGGGAGAATGGTCTGGACTTTCGGGGCTGGCGGCCGCGGCGGACGGGTCGATCTGGTTCGGCATGGTACGGGGCCACGGCATCGGCCGCCTGCGTGATGGCCAGTTCAAGCTCTTCGCGCTGCCGCGCAAGGATGCGCGGCCTTACACCGTCGCCATCGACAAGGACGGCAACGTCTGGTACGCCGACATCAGCGGCTTCGTCGGGATGCTCAAGGCGGCCGCCGCGAAGTAGGTGCGGCGGGGACGGCCGTGCCGGCCGCCGCGGAATGCCTGCGCGCCCGCTAGGCCAGGGAGCCGAGCGTGCGCCACGCGTTGAACGTGAGCACCACGCCGACGATGACGATGAGCAGAGACGTTGCGACCTGCAGGCGCATCGCCCACGGCCCGGCCAGCCAGTCGAGGATCTTCTGGCCGACCTTGGCGGCGATCACGCCCACGATGACGAGCGTGGCCGCGAAGCCGACGCTGAAGACCACGACGGTGCCCAGGCCGAGCATGACCTTGCCCTGCGCCAGCAGGTTCAGCAGGATGCCCAGCGCCGCGGGGTCGGGCAGCAACCCGCCCGCGATGCCCAGGCCGATCAGCACGATGAGGCTGGGACGATTGGTGGTTGCGAGCTTCAGGTCGTGCGTATGCTTGAAGCCCCAGCCGTGGCTGTGGTAGCCGGCTTCCTCGTCGTGATGGTGATGATGGCCGCCCGGCCCGTGGTGATGGTCGCCGTGGGCATGGTCGTGCCCATGGTCGTGCGCGTGCGTGTGGCCGTGGGCATGCGCGTGGCCATGGTCGTCGGCGTGCGGCCGGAAATGCATCGCTGGCGCGGCGGCATCGGCGCCTGCCGGGGCCTCGTGTGCATGGTCGTGCGCATGGGCGGGAGGCACGCCCTGCAGCTGCATGATCATTTCGCGCTGTGTCCATAGCGTCCACAGGCCGATGAGAATGACCAGCACGCCGGTGGCGAGCGCGAGCCAGGCTTCGATGCGCTGCGGCACCATGCCGGGCATGCCGACGGAAGCAAGAATGCCGACCAGAACGATGCCGCTCGTGTGCGACAGCGTCACGAAAATGCCGAGTATCAGGGCATCGACCGGCTTGCCGCGCGCGCCGACGATATAGGCGGCGGCGATCGTCTTGCCGTGGCCGGGGGTCGCAGCATGGACCGCGCCGATCCAGAATGACGAGATGAGGTAGAGCAGGGCTTCTTTCATCGGGAATATGGTCGGCGGTGCGATCCGCCGTGAGGATACACAGGAGCGTTTGGGTTCGGGCGGGGCCGAGGATAGGTGCCGTCCCCGGTGCTGTCAAGGCTGGCGCCCGGCACGCACGCGAAACGGTTTAAACTTGAAACCCCGGCGGCTGGCCGGGCAACCGCCGCCGAGCACGCGCTGGCGAACCCCGATGCCGCGCGAGCGTCGCCGCGAGAATACGAAATTCAGAGGAGAAAGCGATGTGCAGGATCCTGGTCCTGCTGCTGCTGATGGCGTTTTGCGCCGCGGCGGCGGCCGACACCCGCAAGGGCTACGACGCCTACACCGGCGGCAACTACAAGGCCGCCATGGAAGAGTTCCGGAAATCGGCGGCCGACGGCGATCCCCTCGCGATGTTCTATCTCGGTGAGAGCTACTACAACGGCCGCGGCGTCGTGCAGGATTTCGCCGAGGGCGTCAAGTGGTACAGGCAGTCGGCGGAAAAAGGCCAGGTCGAGTCGCAGGAAACGCTGGGCGGGCTGTATTTCTTCGGCAAGGGCGTGAAGCAGGACTATGCCGAGGCTGCGAAGTGGTACACGATGGCCGCGAACCAGGGCAAGGCCTATCCGCAGTATCTGCTGGGCTACCTGTACGACCAGGGCAAGGGCGTTGCGCCGGATCCGGCGCAGGCCGCGCAATGGTTCCGCAAGGCGGCCGAGCAGGGCAACGTCGACGCGCAGGAAAGCCTGGCGTCGATGGTGTTCTTCGGCCGCGGCGTGCCGCAGGACTACGCCGAGGCCGCGAAATGGTATGCGAAGGTGGCGCAGCAGGGGCGCCCGTATCCGCAGTACCTGATGGGTTGGATGTACGATCAGGGCAAGGGCGTGGCCCAGGACTATGCGAAGGCCGCCGAGTGGTATCGCAAGGCCGCGGACCAGAACGATGCACGCGCGCAGGCGAGCCTCGCGTTCCTCTACTATTCTGGCAAGGGTGTCGCCCAGGACGAGGACGAGGCGGTCAAGTGGTTCCAGAAGGCGGCTGCGCAGAATGAGGCATCTGCGTATCCGAGCCTCGCGTGGGCCTACTACCAGGGCAAGGGCACCCCGCAGGACTACGCCAAGGCGGCGGAGTGGTTCCGCAAGGCCGCGGATGCGGGCGATGCGCAGTCGAAGTACATGCTCGGTTATCTATATGAGGATGGCAAGGGCGTCGCCGCGGACGGCAACGAAGCCGCGAAGTGGTACAAGGCTGCAGCGGAAGCGGGCGTGGCCGAGGCATCCGAGAGCCTGGGCGCGCTGTATTTCTTCGGCAAGGGCGTGCAGCAGGACTACGCGGAAGCCGCCAGGTGGTACCGCGCGCCAGCCGAGAAGGGCAGCACGTACGCGCAATACCTGCTCGGCTATCTCTACGAGGACGGCAAGGGTGTGGCCACCGATCCGGAGCAGGCTCTGAAGTGGTACAGCCTTGCCGCGGAAAAGGGCGAACCGCGCGCCCAGAGCCACCTCGGCTGGATGCTGTGGGAAGGAAAGGGCGTGCCGCAGGACGCAGTGATGGCGCACATGTGGAGCAACCTCGCAGCCTCGCAACTCTCGGGCGAGGAGGGCGAGCGCGTGAGCAAGGTGCGCGATTTCATCGCCTCGAAGCTGTCCCCCGACCAGCTTGCCAAAGCTCAGGAGCTTGCACGCAACTGGCAGCCCAAGAAATAGGATAAAGCTTCTTTTACCACAGAGACACAGAGAGCACAGAGGAAAGCAAAAACGAGTGAAATGACTCGATGCGAACGCTGGCTTCAGCAGTGGGGCTCATGTCGGAACTGTGCCTGTCCTTGCATTCCTTATTCTCGTTCTTGGTTTTTCCTCTGTGCTCTCTGTGCCTCTGTGGTGACAGCAGTTTTTAGCTGACCCGGTATTTCTTCACGACCTTCGGGTCGAGCTCCATGCCCAGGCCGGGCGCGTCGGTCAGCGTGATGTCGCCGTTGTTGTCCACCAGCAGCGGTTGCTTCACGAGCTCGTTCATGAGCGCATGCGCGGGGAAGACGGTTTCCGCCATGGAGCCGTTGCGCACCGCGCCCAGCAGGTGCACCGCTGCGGCAACGGCGACGGCCGAGCCGTGGATGTGCGGCGCGATGGGCATGTTCGCGGCTTGCGCCATGTGCGCGATCTTGAGTGACTCGGTGAGCCCGCCGGCCCAGGCCACGTCCGGCTGTACGAAATGCACGGCACGTGCTTTGATGTAGTCGTTGAAATCCACGATGCCGTAGCTGCAGGTCTCGTAGCCCGCGATGGCGATGCCGACCTTCGAAGCGACTTCCGCGCTGCCGGCGACGTCGTCCGGCCAGACCGGTTCCTCGTACCAGTAGATGTCGTAGGGCTCCATTGCGCGGCCCATTTTCACGGCCGTCGCTACGTCCCAGGCGCCATTCGCGTCGATCATGAGCCTGACGGCGGACCCGATGGCCTTGCGCACCGCGGCAACGCGTTCGATGTCGTCAGCCAAAGACACTTCGCACTTGCCGCGGTTGTCCATGACGCGCAGCGGCGACATCTCGACGCCCGCGTTGCGACCGACCTTCATCTTGACCGCACGGAAGCCGTGCTTCATGTACGACTCCATTTCCCTCACCAGTTCCTTCACGCCCTTGCCCTGGGAGTAGAAGCCGCCTGTCGCGTAAGCGGGCACTCGCCTGCGGAAGCCGCCGAGCAGCTGCCACAGCGGCATGCCGGCCATCTTGCCGCGCAGGTCCCACAGCGCGATGTCGATGCCGCTCATCGCCGCGATGACCACGCCGCCGCGCGCGTGCTTGTACGCGCGCTTGTGCATCTTTTCCCAGAGGTATTCGAGGTTGCGCGGATCCTCGCCGACCAGGTAGTCGCGCAGCTCTCGCTCGATGACCTGCGCGGTCGAGGCCATGGGGCCGCCGAAGTGCGCCGCTTCGCCCAATCCGACAAGGCCCTGATCCGTTTCGACTTCGACGAGCAGCGCGGGCTTGGTGGCCATCGTGTAGTTGGCGTCGTAGACGGGCCTGGCGAGTTTGACCTCGACAGCGAGGGTGCGGACGTCGGTGATGCGCATGGGAAAAGTCCCTGACAAAATTTTTTGTGCGCGAATCTTACCTCGGACGGGCGCTTGCTGAAAATTTAGGCAGCACTAACACGAAGTCACGCGGCAATGCGTGTTCACCGCGAATGCCGCGCGCAATCCACAAGGTTATCCACAGATTTTGTGGATATCGGATTTGCAGGAAATCCACGCGACGCCCTTGCGAAAAAATGGGCGGGATGCTTGGGCAGCGCCTCTGCTGACCGCCGGGTCAATTCCTGCGACAGAAATGCACGGACTGGAAGCCGAGCCAGCTCCAGGTCGTGGCGCGCTGCGGGTCGTCGCCTTCCACGCGCCAGCTTTGCGGCCCGAAAAACGGCCCGAGGATCAGGTGCTCGCTCTTGCCGCAATCCTTTTCGTTGTCGGGGCGGTGGGCCTGCGCGGCCTCGAGCGCTTTCTCGCGGCGCGAGTCCCAGGCCTTGCGGTAGGCTTCCGCCGCGTCCTCGACAGCGTGCTCGCCGATGCCGTTGCCGACGACAAGCTCATGAAAGAACTTCGCGGTGGGCGGGCACGAGAGCGCGTCCTCGATCGCCGAAGCATGGTACTTTTTCTTCTTGCCGCGCTTTCCCGGCTTGTCGCCCGCGTCGGCTTTCCGTGCGCTTTTCTTTCCCACGACGAATCCCCGGTTGGTGTCGGCAGGCAGTGGATGCTAACTTGCGCCTGGTGCAAGCGAGTGTATACAGGGATTCCATTGCAATCGCCAGCGCCGGCCGGCACCGAGTCGGCGGCCATGCCGGCATCTTCCCGAGGAGCTTTCCAGACCCATGCCGAGATTCGCAGCGAACCTGCATTACCTGTTCACCGAGCTGTCTTTCCTGGACCGTTTCGAAGCAGCGGCCCGGGCCGGCTTCAGGGCCGTGGAATTCCAGGTGCCGTACGACCATCCGAAGCATGAACTCGCCGCACGGCTGCGGGCGAACGCGCTGGAAATGGTGCTGTTCGACGCGCCCATCGGCGACTGGAATGCGGGCGACCGCGGACTGGCCGCGGTGCCCGGCCGGGAAAGGGAATTTCGCGACAGCCTGGCGAAGGTGATCGACTACGGGGCTGCGCTGTCCTGCAATACCGTCCACCTCATGGCCGGCGTCGTGGGGCCGGGGGCGGACTATGCGCAGGCCGAGCGCACCTACGTCGGCAACCTGCGCCATGCGGCGGCCGCGCTGGCTGACCACGGCATCGCAGGTGTGATCGAGCCCATCAACAAGAAGATGGGCATCGTCCAGGGCGGGCCGAACTACACCACGCAGGGCATGCACGGCTATTTCCTGAACCATACCGGGCAGGCCAGGCGCATCCTGGCGGAAGTCGGCAGCCCCAACCTGCATCTGCACCTCGACTGCTATCACATGCAGATGCTCGAGGGGAACCTCGCCGAGACCCTGCGGGAGAACGTCGGGATGCTGCGCCACCTGCAGATCGCCGGGGTTCCGGGCCGGCATGAACCCTCCGTGGGCGAAATCAGCTATCCCTACCTGTTCGACCTGCTGGACGAAATCGGCTATGCCGGCTGGGTCGGCTGCGAGTATCGGCCCCGCACTGATACCTGGAGCGGCCTGGGCTGGGCCGCGAAGTACGGCATTAAAGCCTCACGGCCTGCACAGCAGGAGTAATTGCTAACTAGGAGTCCGATCCAGGGCAAAAAAAAGAGGGGCGCATGTGCGCCCCTCTGAACCACGTAATCAACAAGAGGAGGAGTGAGTTACGTGGGGGAGGATCGTTTCACGACCAGGATCGCAGAAGCATTTGAGCCATAACCCCAAGTACTTGATTTCCCGGAATCAAGGCAGGTACGGAAAGGTGCTTTCGTCCGTCCTGCCCACTTCCAGCGGCCGCCCTTCGATACCGGATTTCGCCTTCATGGTCGAAGTCACTGACTTGGGGCCATCGAATTCATACAAGCGAAGCAGGGATTCGAAGAATGATTTCATGTTCATCTCCAAAAAATTGCATAAGCTACAAGTCGCAATATACGTTTATGGAGTCTTGAGCGCCAGATCGTAAAAATGAATAGGATTTATGCAAAAAAAGTGATAATTTAGCCCGTGCATGGACAGGCTATACCAAATGAAGTTGTTCGTCAGGGTAGTCGAGACGGGTAACTTCTCCGCCGTGGCCCGGGAGCTGGGCACGATCCAGCCCACGGTCAGCAAGCAACTCACTGCTTTGGAAGAACATTTGGGGGTACGCCTGCTGAATCGCACGACCCGCCAGCTCAGCGCAACCGAAGCCGGGCGCAAGTATTACGATCGCTGCCGCCACATCCTGGACGAGATCACGGACCTCGAGGGCAGCCTCACGGAATTGCAGAACAGCCCGACCGGCCTGCTGCGAGTCAATGCGCCGGTCGC
The DNA here is from genome assembly GCA_036274775.1 of Burkholderiales bacterium. GTDB lineage: Bacteria > Pseudomonadota > Gammaproteobacteria > Burkholderiales > JACQAP01 > JACQAP01. The sequence goes on from DASUFB010000030.1 coordinate 14,312, forward strand.
TTTCGGCCAGCTTTACATGCTTCCCCTGGTATTCCGTTTCCGGCGCATGTACCCGGGGCTGGCCATCGACCTGACGTTGAATGACCGCTATGTGGATCTGGTGCAGGAGGGCATCGATGTCGCCATCCGCTTCGGCGAACTGGCGGATTCCCAGGTCGTCGCCCGCACCATCGGCCGCGTCACGCGGGTGTGCGTGGCCAGCCCGGCTTATCTGCGCGCGCGCGGCACGCCCAAGACGCCCGGGGATCTGGCTTCTCACAACTGCATCACCTACAACTATCTCTTTACCAACGAGTGGCAGTTCGGCGGCCCGCAGGGGCAGGCCACGATGCGGGTTGCCGGGGATTTCCGCGCGAACAGCGCGCTCACCATCCGTTCCGCGGCGCTGGAAGGCATAGGCATTGCCAACATGCCTTCCGTGTTCGTGCAGCACGACCTCGACAACGGTAGCCTGGTCCAGGTGCTGGCCGACTGCACGCCCGCCCCGGTGGAAATCCACGCCGTCTATCCGTCTGCGCGCTTCCTCGCGAGCAAGGTCAGGGTGTTCCTGGATTTCGTGCGCGACGAGTTCCTGGAAGTGCCCGCCCTGCAGGTGCCCGCGCAGAAGCCCAGGCGCGTGCCGCGCATACGCGCGAAGGTATCGGGCTGACCCGGGCGCGGCATGGAATAGAATACGCGCCGGACCGCGGCAGGCGCGGCGCAAACCAGGGGCCTCATGGCAAAGAAACCCGGCGCATACACCGCCGAAGACATCGAAATTCTCGAGGATTTATCCCCGATCCTGCATCGCCCGGGGATGTATACCGACCCGGTGAACCCCGACCATGCGCTGGTCGAGATCATCGACAACGCCGCCGACGAGGGCCTGGCCGGTTATGCGAGGAGCGTGCAGGTCGTGCTCTACGAGGACGGCTCCGCGGAAGTGACCGACGACGGCCGCGGCATCCCGGTCGACATCCACCCCAAGAAAAAAGTCCCCGCCGTGCAGGTGATCTTCACCACGCTGCATTCCGGCGGCAAGTTCCGCAAGACCGACAAGGATGCGGCCTACCGCATCGCGGGCGGACTGCACGGCGTGGGCGTGTGCGTGCCCAACGCGCTGTCCACACGTCTCGAGGTCGAGGTCAAGCGCGATGGCGAGAGGAGTCGCATCGTGTTCAGCGACAACGGCAAGGTGAGGGAGCCGCTGAGGACGCTGGAAAAGATCGGCCCGCGCGACACCGGCACGCGCGTGCGCTTCTGGCCCGACGCGAAGTATTTCGACTCGCCGAAGTTCGCGGTTTCCGAGATCGCGGCGCTGCTGCGCGCCAAGGCGATGCTGCTGCCGGGTGTGCGCTTTTCGCTTGGCATCGAGAAGAACGGGAAGATCGAGACCCAGACCTGGCACTTCCCCGAGGGCATCAAGGGTTATTTCGAAACCGCCATCGCCGGCAACGACCCGGTGGCGAGCAGCTTCCTGGGCGAGCGCTACATCACAGCGCAATCCGAGTCCGACAGCTTCGCCGAGGGCGAAGGCGCGCTGTGGGCGATCGCGTGGACACCGGAAGGCGATCTCGTCACCGAGTCCTACGTGAACATGATTCCGACGCGCCATGGTGGCACGCACGTCGCCGGCCTGCGCGAAGGCGTCTACAACGCGATCAAGAACTTCATCGACATCCATGCCATGGGCCAGCGCGGGCTCAAGGTGGTACCCGAGGACGTGTGGTCGCGCGCTTCCTTCGTGCTGGCTGTGAAGATGCTCGACCCGCAGTTCAAGGGCCAGGTGAAGAACGAGCTCATCTCGCGCGACGGCGTGAAGCTGATCGCGCAAATGGTGCGCGATCCGTTCGAACTGTGGCTCAACCAGCACGTGGACGAGGGCAGGCGCATCGCCGAACTCGTGATCGGCCAGGCCAACGCGCGCACACGCGCTGCGCAGAAGATCGAGCGGCGCAAGTCCTCCGGCGTCGCGGTGCTGCCGGGAAAGCTCACCGACTGCGCCTCCGAGGATCCGGATCGCAACGAGCTGTTCATCGTGGAGGGCGATTCCGCCGGCGGTTCGGCCAAGCAGGCGCGCGACAAGGAATTCCAGGCCGTGCTGCCGCTCAAGGGCAAGCCCAAAAACACCTGGCAGGACAGCCCCGAGACCCTGTATGCGAACAAGGAGATCGAGGCCATCGCGCTCGCCATCGGCGTGGACCATCACAAGGCCGGCGATACGGTGGACCTGTCCGGGCTGCGCTACAGGAAGATCATCATCCTCGCGGATGCGGACGTCGACGGCGCCCACATCCAGGTGCTGCTGCTTACGCTGTTCTTCCGCCATTTCCCGAAGCTCATCGACGGCGGCAATGTGTTCGTCGCGCAGCCGCCGCTGTTCCGCATCGACGTGCCCGCGCACGGCAAGGGCAAGCCCGCGCGCAAGCTCTACGCGCTGGACCGGCAGGAGCTCGCGGGCATCGAGGAGAAGCTCGAGGACGAGGGCGTGCGCGAGGGCTCCTGGACCGTGAGCCGCTTCAAGGGCCTGGGCGAGATGAACCCCGAGCAACTCTGGGAGACCACGCTGAATCCCGACACGCGGCGCATGCTACCCGTGCAATTCGACGAAGGCCTCGATGCCTCGACGTTCAACATGATGATGTCAAAGGAAAACGCCTCCCTGCGTCGCGAGTGGATGGAGACCTACGGCAATCTCGTCGAGGCGGATATTTCCTGAAGGCAGTGAACATTGAGCGGCAATCGGCGCACGGTCACTGCGAAGCTTCCGGTCGTAAAATTCCGATTACTGATCACTGAATTTCAATGGCTGATCAAAAAGACCTCTTCGGCGAAGGCGATACTGCTGTCGCCGACAAGATGAAGAAAAAGGGCGTTCCGCCGTCCGCCGCGGGCAGTTCCGGCGGCGGCCTGCCGCCGCATTTCGCGCCCATGTCGGGCGAGTTCGGCGACGCGCTGCCGCTGGGCAAGTACGCCTCCACCCAGTACCTGCAGTACGCCATCGCCACGGTCAAGGACCGCGCGCTGCCGCGCGTGGGCGACGGCCAGAAGCCGGTGCAGGGCCGCATCCTCTACACGATGTGGACCAGCAACACTCGCGCCGGCACCAAGCGCACCAAGTCGGCCGCAGTCGTCGGCGACGTGCTCGGCAAGCTGCATCCGCACGGCGACCAGTCGGTCTACGACGCGCTGGTACGCCTGTCGCAGGATTTCACCATGCGCTATCCGCTGATCGACGGCGAGGGAAACTTCGGCTCCCGCGACGGCGACGAGGCGGCGGCGTACCGCTACACCGAGGCACGCCTGACGAAGTTCGCCGAGGTGCTGCTCTCGGAGATCGAGCAGGGCACGGTCGATTTCATCCCGAATTACGATGGCACGCGCGAGGAGCCGACGGTGCTGCCGGCGCGCCTGCCCGTGGTGCTGCTCAACGGCGCCTCGGGCATCGCGGTGGGCATGGCCACCGAGATTCCCAGCCATAACCTGAACGAGGTTTCCGCCGCCACGATCGCGATGCTCCGCGACCCGGAGATCTCCATCGCCGGACTGATGAAGCACGTCAAGGGGCCGGACTTTCCCGGGGGGGCGCAGATCATCACGCCGCGCGCCGAACTGAAGGAGGCCTACACCACCGGCCGCGGCTCGGTGCGCGTGCGTGCGCGCTGGACAATAGAGCGCCTCGCGCGCGGCCAGTGGCAGGTCGTCGTCACCGAGCTGCCGCCGGGTACCTCGGCGCGCAGGGTGCTGGAGGAAATCGACGGCATCACCAACCCGCAGCCCAAGCCCGGCAAGAAATCGCTCACGCCCGAGCAGGCGCGAGAGAAGCAGCTCATGCTGTCCATGCTCGACAAGGCGCGCGACGAGTCGGACCGCACCCACCCGGTGCGCCTGGTGTTCGAACCCAAGACCTCCAAGGTCGACGAGAACGACTTCATCAACATGCTGCTGTCCAAGACCGGCATGGAAGGCAACGTGCCGATCAACCTGGTGATGGTCGGCCTCGACGGCCGGCCCACTGGCAAGAACCTGCGCGACGTGATCCACGAATGGGTCCAGTTCCGGCTGGCCACGGTCACGCGCCGCACGAAGCACCGCCTGCAGCAGGTGCTCGACCGCATCCACGTCCTCGAGGGCCGCATGATCGTGCTGCTCAACGTGGACAAGGTCATCAAGATCATCCGCAACGCGGACAACCCCAAGGCCGACCTCATCAAGGCCTTCAAGCTCTCCGACCGCCAGGCCGAGGACATCCTCGAGATCCGGCTGCGGCAGCTGGCGCGGCTCGAGCACATCAAGATCGAGCAGGAGCTGAAGGACCTGCAGAAGGAGCAGAAGGACCTCGAGAAGATCCTCAAGAACAGAAAGGCGCTGGAAGACCTGGTCGTCTCCGAGATCGAGGAGGACACGAAGACCTTCGGCGACAGGCGCCGCACGCGCATCGAGGAAGCCGAGAAGGCCGAGCTGGAAGTGCCCGTGGTGGACGAGCCGGTGACGGTGATCTTCTCGAAGAAGGGCTGGGTGCGGGCGCGGCAGGGCTGGGAAGTGGATCCGAATTCGCTGTCGTTCAAGGAAGGCGACGGGCTTGCCTACCTCATCAAGTGCCGCACCGTCGACCCGGTGATCTTTCTCGACTCGAAGGGGCGCGCGTACACGGCGGAAGCGGGACAGCTGCCGCCGGCGCGCGGCGACGGCGCGCCGGCCTCCTCGCTGGTGGAAGTGCAGGATGGCGCGCACATCGTGCATGCGCTGTCCGGCAAACCGGAAGACAAGGTCCTGGTCGCCACGACCGCGGGCTACGGCTTCCTCTCGACGGTCGGCGACATGATCTCCAACCGCAAGGCCGGGCGCGAGTTCATGAGCGTGGACGAAGGCCACGTGCCGATCGCGCCGCTCAAGTACCGGGACGCGAAGGGCAACTACGTCGCGGCGCTGTCCGAGGGCGGCCGGCTGCTGCTGTTCGTGATCGACGAGCTGAAGTACCAGCCGCGCGGACGCGGCACCATCGTCATGGGCCTGGACGACGAGGACAGGCTGTTCGCCACCGTGGTGCACGACAAGCCCTCGCTCATCGTGAAGGGAAGGCTGCGCGGCGACAGGGAAAAGGAATTTCCGCTGAAGAACGACAAGCTCGCGCACTACTTCCTGAAGCGTGCCCGCATGGGCCGCGTCGTGCCGGGCGTGGTCATTTCCACGGCGCTGCTGGTCCCGAACGAATAGCCCGGCGGCCCGCGCCGGCGCCACCGGCGTATCATTGCAGGACGGATGCCGGACGCCATGAAACCGTCATGGACCGGCCCCGTTGTGCCATCGGGAACCGGAGGGGAGGCAATGCAACCTGCGTTGATCTGGCTGCTGGCAGGCCTGTTGCTGGTCGTCGTCGAGCTGGTGACCGGCACCTTCTACCTGCTGATCCTCGGCATCGCGGCCGGCGTCGGTTCGGCCATCGCCTACGTCGAGCAGCCGTTCTGGGTGCAGGCCTTCATCGCGGCCGTCGCGGCGATCGTCGGCGGCGTGCTCGTCAAGCGCTACCACAGCCGCGTCAATGCCGCGTCCCCGAAGGCTGGCGCCGACGACGTCGGCCAGACGGTCAGCATCGACAGCTGGATCAGCGAAGCCCAGCGCCTGGCGCGCGTGCGCTATCGCGGCACCACGTGGGACGCCGAGGTGCTGGGCACGGAGCCCGTCGCGCCCGGGACGTTGCTCTACGTGGTGGCGACCGATGGCAGCCGCCTGAAGATTTCGCAGACACGCCCGGCTTGAACATCCCGCAATCCGACAGGAGAGCCGCCATGATCCCGAAGCTAGTCGTCGCCCTGGTCTTGTCCGCGATGGTGTTCGTGTATCCACCCACGCACGGGTTTGCGATTCCGTTTTTCATCCTCGCCGTGGCCATTGCCTTCATCGTCGAAGGCGTGAAGGTCGTGCCACAGCAGAACGCCTGGGTCGTGGAGCGGCTCGGCAAGTTCCATGCATCCCTGGACCCGGGCCTGAACTTCATCGTGCCGTTCGTCGACCGCGTTGCGTACCGGCATTCGCTCAAGGAAGTGCCGCTCGACGTGCCGGAGCAGGTCTGCATCACCAAGGACAACACCCAGCTCGGCGTCGACGGCATCATCTACTACCAGGTCACGGATCCCCGGCTCGCGAGCTACGGCACCAGCAACTACGTGCTGGCGATCACCCAGCTCGCGCAGACCACGCTGCGCAGCGAGGTCGGCAAGATGGAGCTCGACCGCACCTTCGAATCCCGTGACGAGATCAACCGTCAGGTCGTCGCCGTGCTCGACGAGGCGGGGCGCACCTGGGGCGTGAAGGTGCTGCGCTACGAGATCAAGAACCTGACGCCGCCGGAAGCGATCCTGCGCGCGATGCAGGCGCAGATCACGGCGGAGCGCGAGAAGCGCGCGCTGATCGCCAAATCCGAGGGCCAGCGCCAGGAAGAGATCAACCTCGCGGACGGCGAGAAGCAGGCCAAGATCCTCTCCTCGGAGGGCGACAAGGCCGCCGCCATCAACAAGGCCCAGGGCGAGGCGAGCGCGATCAAGATGATCGCCGAAGCGCAGGCCGAGGCCGTGCGCGTGGTCGGTCAGTCGGTTTCCTCGGAAGCGGGTCTGAGTGCCGCGAACCTGAAAGTCGCCGAGCTCTATGTCGCCGCGTTCAAGGAGCTCGCCAAGGCCAACAATACGCTGATCATCCCGTCGAACCTGTCTGACGCCGCCAGCTTCGTCGCCAGCGCGATGACGGTTCTGGATCGTGCGAAGGTCGGGGCCGATGCCGCGCGGGCGAAGCCGTCCTAGCGGCCCTCGCCGGCCACGCGGATGTCAATGTCCAGGCGTTTCGAGATGCGCACGAGGTAGGGCGCCCGCGGATTGGTCGCGATCCTGCAGCCGAATTTCCGCGCCAGGCCCAGCATCTTGTGGTTGTCCGCCAGGACGTCCGCGTGGAAGCCGCGCACGCCGTTCTCGGCGGCGAGCCGTGCGATCGTTCCCAGCAGCCGTGTTCCCAACCCCTGCCGTTGCCAGGCGTCCGCCACCACGAGCGCGACCTCGCAGCCGCCGTCATCTGCGGCGTATTGCGCCAGACCGATGATGTCGAGGGTGGGCGCGGTCGCCACGATCGCGGCTTCCCCCGGATACGGATGCAAGACGCGGCCGAGCATATCGGCCGGCAGCTCGCGAACGCCCATCATGAAGCGCGCATGGCGGCTTTCCGGCGACAGCTCGCGGATGAACTGCTGGAGGTCCGCTCCGTCCCACGGCAGGGCCGGGCGCACGGCTGCCATTGCCGCGCGCGGCTTCGACGCCGGTGCCGCGACGGGCATCAGCACGGGGCGTTTTCGGAAACCGCGGCCGGGGCGCGTGGCTTGCGGCGCCGGGTGGCGGCTTCCGGCGCATCCGGTCCCAGCAACGTGAGCTTAGATTCCCCGATCGCACCGATGAGGGTGCGGCCCGCCTTGCGGATGGTCAGGGTTTCGCCCTCGCGGATGACGGTGTCCCTGACGTCGCCTTCCTGGGTGATCCACAGGCTGCCGGCGCGGCACTGCACGCGCGTGCCGGTGGCGTCCTTGAGCGAGAGCAGGCCCTCGGTGGCGAGGGCCAGGGTCGACTGGTCGATCTCGATCTGCATGTGGCCTCCTTATGGCCGGTCCGGCAGGTGGTTGACCTTGCGGACATTCCGTTAAATCATTACGGAGCCGATTTTCCGCAGCGCACCCAAGGGGTACAAACGACCTTTTGGAATGCTTCGCATGAGCCGGACGCATGGCAAGGAAACCTGACCCCGTCGCTACGCTCGATTTCTACCGTGGCTTCGAGGCCGCCGCGCGCCACCTGAGCTTCACCAGGGCGGCCGCGGAGCTGTTCGTCACGCAGTCGGCGATCAGCCGGCAAATCCAATCGCTCGAGCAGCGTCTCGGCGTGCCGCTCTTCACGCGCCGCAACCGCGGGCTCGCGCTGACCGAAGCCGGCCTGCAGATGTACCGTGCGGCCGACATCGCCCTGCGCACGCTGCGCGAGGCGGCGCAGCGCATTGCGCCCGACGACGCGCGCAACATGGTCACGGTGACGGCGACGATGGCCTTCTGCTCGCTCTGGCTGATTCCGCGGCTGGCCTCGTTCCGCGAAGCGCATCCCGAGGTGGACGTGCGCATTTCCGCCGAGAACGCGGTGCTCGACCTCGATCGCGAGCACATCGACGTTGCGGTGCGCTACTGCCCGGTGCCGGCCGCGCCGCCGGGAGCGGTCCGCATGTTCGGCGAGCAAATCCTGCCGATCTGCAGCCCGCGCCTGTTGAAGGACCGGTCGCGGCCGCTGAAGGCGCCGGCCGACCTGAAGCACCACACGCTGCTGCACTATGATCCCGGCGAGGTGACGATTCCCTGGTTGTCGTGGGACGTGTGGCTGGAGACCGCGGGCGTGCCCGGCCTGAAGCCCGCGGGGGTGCTGCGCTTCAGCCAGTACGACCAGGTCGTGGCGGCCGCGGTGGGCGGGCAGGGCGTGGGAATCGGCCGGCTGCCCCTGGTCGGGAGCCTGATCGCCGACGGCTCGCTGGCGTCACCGTTCCGCTCCGACAGGGTGACGGACCGCGCCCATTTCATCGTGCGCTCCGCCGCCTCGCGCGGGCGCCGCGACGTGGAGGATTTCGTCGCCTGGCTGGTCGATGAAAGCGCGCGGCTGGAGCGCGCCATGGGCAAGGATCCCGCGCGCGGGCGCAGCCGCGCGAAAGCCGGCTAGCCGCCGTCCGCGCCGGCGGTGGAATTGCCGCCGGCCTTGTCCGCGGCGGTGCGCTGCTTCGCCTTGGCCTGGCGGATCTTCTCGATCATCTGCTCCTGCGTGAGGCCGGTTTCGAGCGACTTTTCGCCGGACCAGACGTGCTGGTCCATGACCTCCCTCGTGGCGATCTCCATCTCAGCGAGCTTCTTCCTGCGGTAGGCTGCATGCGCTGAATACTCCCGATTGTGCGGCAACCGTATGTGTTTTGCATGCGTTCGGACTTGCGGCCCCGTCTGGTCGGCCGGCATGCATTCATGCGGCGGATGTCGAGATTCGGGAATCCGGCCATTGCGGCCGATTGTCACGCAACGTCACGCTGTGTCACGGCCGTGGAATTGTCACCTAAGGTCACGCGGACGCCTGCGCCGCAACTCGCCATTCGCGCGCAAGTCCAATCCGTCAACCAGGCACATTCCGGTTCGTTCTACATGCTCATGAGGGATGGGGATGCGCCGCATGGAGGAGCCAACATGAAGAACCGTGCCCGTTTCCAGTTCGCGCAAGCAGTCGTGTTGCCGTTGTGCGCAAGCGTTGCGTTCGCGCAGGCGGCCGGCGGTCCGGGACGGACCGTCGAGCTCGGCCCGGCGCCGCAGCAGGTCGCGCAACCGCAGCCTCAAGCGGTACCGGTGGCTGCCCAGCCCGCTCAGCAGCAGGTGTTCTCGCAGGAGCAGATCGACCAGATGCTCGCGCCCATCGCGTTGTATCCTGACGCGCTGTTGTCGCAGATCCTCATGGCGTCGACATATCCGATCGAGGTCGTGCAGGCCGCACGCTGGTCGAAGGCGAATCCGGGCCTGTCCGGCGATGCGGCCGTGAAGGCCGTCGAGCAGCAGAGCTGGGACCCCAGCGTGAAGTCGCTGGTCGCGTTCCCGAACGTGCTGGCGATGATGGATGAGAAGCTCGACTGGATGGAAGATCTGGGCGACGCCTTCCTGTCGCAGCAGCAGCAGGTCATGGACAGCGTGCAGCAGCTGCGCCAGAAGGCCATGGCCGCGGGCAACCTGAAATCGAACGACAACATCCGCGTGCAGCCGCAGGGGCAGAGCATCGTCATCGAGCAGGCCAATCCGCAGGTCGTGTACGTGCCCTACTACGACCCGATGGTCATCTATGGCCCGTGGTGGTATCCCGCCTACCCGCCCGTGTTCTGGCGGCCGTGGCCGGGCTATTACGCGTATCCGGCCTGGGGATCGGGCTTCTATTGGGGCAGCGGCATCGTCGTCGGTGCCGGGTTCTTCTTTGGCGGTTGCGACTGGCCGCGCCGCCACGTGACCGTGGTCAACGTCAACAATCACTACTACCGTCCCGTGCCGCCGCCGCCGCATGTCCCGCCAGGGGTCTGGGCGCACGATCCGGTGCACCGGCACGGCGTGCCCTATCGCGACCCGGTGCTGAGCCGCGAGTACGGGCATCCCCGTCACTACGGCGGCCGCCCCGAGTTTCGCCGCGACTTTCGCGGCAGCCCGCCACGCCCAGGCAGCGCGACGCTGGGTCCGCAGCCGCGGCCCGCGCCGGCCCGGCCCGCCGACGCGCCGGATTTCCGCCAGCGCGCGTCGCGTCCCGACGGTGCGCCGGTACCGCGCTTCACGCCAGGCCGTCCGATCGCGCCGTCTGCCGGCATGCCAGGCGCCGACACCCCGAGGCGGAATTTCTCCGATCGCAGGCTGGCCGCGCCGGCACAGCCACGTCCCCAGGCCGGGCGGGCCATGACGGCGCCGCCCCGCCCTGCGAACGAGGCGCGCCCGCGCGCCTTCGGCGGTGTCGGACAAAGGCCGGTGATGCGCAACCAGGATCCGCGCAACTATGCGAGCGCCGGGCGCGCCGTGCCGTCGGGCCCGGTGGCGCGCCCGCAAGGCCCGATGCCCGCACCGCGGTCTGCCGGCGCGGTCCGGCCTTCGCGGCCGGCGCACCAGAGCCATCACGGCAATGGCCGCCCGAGGAACTGAGTCGCTCGCGGCGTATCCGTCGCCGGTCGGGTGGCGCCTGCCGGCGACAGCTGAACTTTCCGTCTCAAAAACTCCCGGCGGCATCCCGAACCGACGCCGCTGTCATGTGTCCCTTTTTCAGGGGCCTGCGCAGGGCGGGCCCGTACATCCGAAAGGAGGTGGCGATGAGAACCGCACTGTTGCTGATGACATGCATGCTGGCATGGATGGCGGCCACGGCATGGGCCGGCAATGATCCGGTCCCGGCCAAAATGGCAGAATCCGTGGCGGGCGACGTGTCGGGTACGCAGGCAGGGGACGACGAAGGCGCGGTCGACCACGGCGCGCAATACCAGGGGCCCGACGAGATCGTCATGAACGACGAAGAGGGTGAGCGCACGGAGCCGTCACCGGATGCGGCCGATGCATCCACAGCCGTGGACGAACCAGGCGACGGAGGCAACGCGACGCAGGCCGTGCCGGATGCGGATGAGGCCGTTCAGGCCAGCGTCCTGCAGAAATTCATCGCGCTCACCGGGGACAAGATCGTCGTCATCCTGCCCAAGGGCTGGGGCGGCTCCGTGCCGGACCTGCTGGCCGCGCTGGAGGATGCTTCCGACGATGCGGAAATCGTCGTGCTGAGCCACAAGGGCGAGCGTGTGCAACCCGCGCCGCCCGGCGTGGATGACGATGACGACGACGAAGGGAACGACGACGATTGACGTTACCGCCGTCCCGCGCCGTCAGCGGCTGGCTTCGTCGAGCTTCTTCAGCGACGCGGCGTCGAGCTGAAGCTTCGCGGCCGCGAACAGGTCCTCGAGCTGCGCGATGGACGTCGCGCTCGCGATCGGCGCGGTGATGCCGGGCTGCGCGAGCAGCCAGGCGATGGCCACGCGTCCGGGCGTGGAGCCCTCGTCCTTTGCCACGGCATCCAGCGCACCGAGCACGCGGCGACCGCGCTCGTTCAGGTATTTTTTGACCATGCCGCCACGCGCGCTCTTCGAAAGGTCGGCGTCGGTCCTGTACTTGCCGGTCAGGAAGCCGGCTGCCAGCGAGAAATAGCTGATGACGCCGACGTCGTTCTTCACGCACACGGACTGCATCTTCTTCTCGAAGTCCGCGCGGTCGATCAGGTTGTAGTTCGGCTGCATGGATTCGTAGCGCGGCAGCCCGCCCCTGCTGCTGGTGTCGAGCGCCTCCTGGAAGCGCTCGGCGCTGTAGTTCGAGGCGCCGATGACGCGCACCTTGCCCGCCTTGATCAGCTTGTCGTAGGCGCCCAGGCTGTCGCCGATCGGCGTGGACGGATCGTCCTCGTGCGACTGGTAGAGATCGATGCGGTCGGTCTGCAGGCGCCTCATCGAATCCTCGGCGGCTTGCGCGATGTACGCGGGCGCAAGCCCCTTTTTGCCGGGCGGCATCTCCATGCCGACCTTGGTGGCGATCACCACCTTGTCGCGCTTGCCGGACTTCTTCAGCCATTTGCCGATGATGGTCTCGGACTCGCCGCCCTTGTTGCCCGGCACCCACTTCGAGTACACGTCCGCGGTGTCGATGAAGTTGTAGCCCTCGTCTACGAAGCGATCCAGCAGCCGGAACGACGCGGCCTCGTCGGCCGTCCAGCCGAACACGTTGCCGCCGAAGGCGATGGGCGAGACTTCCAGGCCGGAGCGGCCGAGCTTGCGTCGGGTCATGGGATTCCTCGGAAAGTGGGTTGCGTGGCTATCTAGTCTCGCACGGTTGACGTCTGTGCGCTGCGCGCTACTGCCTCCACCCAACACAGAGGCACAGAGAGCACGGAGAAAACCGAGAATGCAAGTGGCAGGGGCGGGTAATTAATTTGTTCTCCTTTAGGTTTTCTGCTGCTTCTTGCCCCACCCAATACAGAGACGCAAAGGAACACAAGCGGGATTGATGATCGAGTACCGGGCGAATTTTACCTTTGTGGGCTTTTCGATCCTGTTTTTCTCTGTGCCTCTGTGTTGGATGGAGGTGACAGGCGTTAGAAAAATCAAGGCTTGAATTCGATGATGACACCACGAAGGGGGACATCGCCGATGTTCTCGACGACATGCACGACCGGCGGGCTGAAGGCCGCGCGGTCGGGGACGGTTTCGACGATCTTTTCCGGCGCGCCGTCGGGCCACTGCTTCAGCCGTGCGCGGTTGAGCTGGATGACCACGCGCTGGCTGTGGCTGTGCCGTGCGCGCGTGTCGCCCGGCGCGAGCTTTTCCTCGAACACGAAGAAATCCGCCTCCTCGTGGCGGATCGCGTTCTTTTCGGGCGGGATGTGCACGGGCGGGGCGGTCGCTGCGGGATGCCCCGGCTTGATGGCGACTTCGAAATACGCGCCTTCGGGCGCATCGCAGGCTTCATCCGGCGCGAGGACGGCAGTGTCACCGCGTGCCAGTTCGCGCCGCGCGGGGCCGCACGCGAGGACAAGGCCGTCCAGTGCGACGATCACGCGCGCGCCGCAGCCGGCACCCCCGCCGGCCGCGCAGGGTGCGGCATCACGGGTCACGCGCACGTAGTCGTTTTCGAGCACGGTTTCGCCCGCGAAGGCGGGCAGGCACGGCAACAGCGGCAGCAACAGCAGCAGAGTACGCATGACGCAGGGCTCCGGTGCGTGGGCACGATGCGCGCGACGCCGGCTTTCGTCGCGCACCGGCGGCACGCTTATGCGCCGCTATTATGCGCGAGCCGGCGCGCACAATGTCCGGCGCCGGAACCCGGGCGCCGGACACCCTGCTGCCGTCTTCGTCACTGGATGGCGAATACCTTCAGCACGCCGGCATCCTTCGGCATGCTGGTCCAGGGCGACCCCCACAGCGTCGCGTAATCGTCGCTGACCAGGCTGCCCCACCCGGTCATGACGGCGATGTACTGCTTGCCCTTCGCCATGTAGCTGATGATGCCGCCGTCGTGGCCCTGGCCGTCGTTGTGCGACCACAGCTTCTTGCCGGTTGCGGCATCGTAGGCCATCAGCATGCCGTCGGCGCCGGGCACGAACAGCAGGTCACCGCCCGTGCTGAGCAGGCTGGCATGCGGAGGCACATCGAACGGGATCTCGAACTTGACCTTCCCCGTGACCGGATCGCGGGCACGGATTTCCCCGTGTGGCTTGCCGTTGCCGGGGCCGTGGGTCGTGAAGTTCGCGCCGATGTTGAGCTGGACCACCGGCTCGGTGATCGGCTCGGTCTTCATCACCGTGAGGTCCTCGCACCACTCGAAGCCGACGCGGTAGAACAGCTTCGTCTTCGGGTCGTAGGTGCCGCTCGGCCAGCTGTACCCGCCGGAGATCGCGGGGCACAGGTTCTTGTGCTCGCCCTCGGAAAGATCCCGGCGCCCGATCAGCTCGCCTGTCTTCGGATCGATGTCGCGCACGAAGTTGATGGCGTCCACGCCCTTGTACACGTTCTGCAGGTCCCCTTTGCGGTCGTAGACGAAAATGAACCCGCCCTTGTTCGGGTGCACGACGTATTTCTTGCCTCCGTGCTCGATGAACATGAACTCTCCCACCGCCGAGTCGAAGTCCCACGCGTCGTGCGGGATCTCCTGGTGATAGGCCTTCAGCTTGCCGGTGTCGGGATCGAGAAGCAGCACCGACGACGTGTAGAGATTGGTGCCCGGACGCGGTCCCTCGGTTTTCCATTTGTCGCCCGACCAGTCGTAGAGCGGGTCGGGATTGGCGGTGCCCCACCAAACGGTGTTCGTTTCGGGATCGTAGGCACCGGTCATCCAGCCGCCGCCGCCGCCCACGCGCCAGGAGTCGTTGCCCCAGGTGTCTTTCGCGTCGCCGTTGCCTTCGTTGCCGCCGGCGGTGTCGAATTCCCAGACTTTCTCGCCGGACTTCGCGTTCACGGCGAAGATCGGCCCCTTGTACGGCCATTCGCCGCCCTGGGAGCCGATGATGATCTTGTCCTTGACCAGCAGCGGCGCGCCCGTGAAGCCGACCGTCAGCTTCTCGGAGTCGACGAGCTTGGTTTCCCAGTTCAGTTTGCCGGTCTTCGCGTCGATCGCGGCGAGCTTGCCGTCCAGCGTGCCGATATAGATGTTGCCGTAGCCGGCGGCGATGCCGCGGTTGTACGGCGAGTGCGTCTGGCGCGCCACGAGGTCTTCGTTGAGCTTCTGCTTGTAGGTCCACAGCATCTTGCCGGTGGCACCGTCGAGCGCATAGACCTGGTCGTAGGGGCTCGAGTAGTAGACGACGCCGTCCACGGCGAGCGGGAAGCCCTGCAGGCCGCGGTTCGCGCGCGAAGCCACGTGCGACCAGGACTCCTCGAGCCTTGCAATGTTGTGCGTGTTGATCTGATCAAGAGGACTGTAGTGCCACGACTTGTAGGTGCCGTGGTAGGTCAGCCAGTTGCCCGGTTCCCTGTCGGCGTGGTTCAGCCGGTCACCGTCGACGACGGCGGGGAATGCGCTGGTGGCGCTCAGGGTGGCTGCGACGACTGCCGTCGCCAGGACGGCCTGTGCCGCCCGCTTCCTGCTGGTGAATTTCATGATTGCTGCCTTTGCGATTCGTTGACTCCCTGCATGACGTCTCTATGGACAGCGATGGTACTGACTAGACCGGGCGCCGCCGGGTTAGTTTCAGAAGCGCGATCCTTGCGTGAGGCTGGCAAGGCGCTCGCGGCGACTCTTACCAAATGACATGTGCGCGCCGCTTCGCGAATCGCGCGCACCTAGCTGTTGTCGAGCACGATTTCACCGGCGAAGGCGGGCGGCACGGCGACGCGAGCCATGTGACTGCATGGCGCGCACGGCTGGGTGTGGCAACGCAATATCGGCGCCGGCATGAGGGGCCGGGGTTGCAGACCTGGCGACCATGTTTTGCCTCTTCCCGGGCAGGGGCAGCGGGCGTTTGCGGCGAATTGCGGCACCGCCAGGCAGAATTCGCACCGAAGTCAAGAAGAATATTGCGGAAATTCGCACGTATCCCCAAAAGAATCCGGAGTAGAGCCTTGCCCTGAAACTGCTGCTGGCGCACACTGCCAAGCTCTATCGAAAGGCCTCCCAGGTAATTCCCCCAATATGAATACGTCTATCCTCCAGTACCTGAAAACCCATGGCGAGCAACTGGATACCGATATCGCCAAGGCGTTGCGCATGCCCAAGAACACCGTGCTGAACCACATCGCGGAGCTGTCCCACGCCGGTGAGGTGATCTGCTGCCGCGTGACGCGCTTCTCCGGCGAGAAGAAGATCGAGGGCATCAGCTGCCGGCTGTCCGCGTACGTGCCGCCCAAGGCCACCGGACCCAAGCCGGGGTCGAAGCGCGGGGGCAACACGAACAACAACACCGAGGCCTCCTACGCGTGACGGCCTGATCGGTTGCAAAGTGCTCCGGACAAGACGGGCGCCTGCGGGCGCCCGTTTTCATTTCGGCCCCGCTTGCCGGGCGGCCGAAGTTGACATCATCCCGGCGCGGCCTACACTCGGGACATCCCGCGCACCGGGTGCGCGCGGGCGCTGCAGCAACCCGCCGTCAAAGTCCACGAAGAGGAGTCGAACATGAAGCCGAATCGCCTTGGATTCCGGATACTGCCCGGCATGCGCCGCGGCCTGCAATCCGAAACGCCCATCCCCACGCGGCTGGTGTCGAACGAGGAGTTTCCGCCGATGCCGCAGACGCCGGCCCAGCGCGAGGTCGAGATGCGCATCCTCGCGGCGGCGGGCAGGCTGGCGCCGCGGCTGGGCATGAGCCGGCGCGAGTTCCTGCGCACGAGCGGCGGCATGGCGATGTCCTTCATGGCCATGAACGCCGTGTTCGGCCGCTTCTTCGACGTGGGCGTGGCGGAGGCCGCGGAGACTGCCGCCGCGAAGGAAGCCGGCGGCGCGCCCCATTTCATTTTCGACGTGCAGCTGCACTACGTCGGCGACCATTACGACCCGGCGAACGCCGAAGCCTCGCGTCGCGGCGCGGTCAGCAAGGGCGGCCTGATGCGGTTGCGCGGCAACTCGAAGCGCTTCAACCCGAAGCTCGCTTCCGATACCGGTACCCTTGCCGACCTGTCGTGGCAGAACTTCATCAAGGAGGTCTTCCTCGACAGCGAGACGGCGATCGGCCTGATCTCTACCCCGCCGGGGCCGTATCCGAACGAGGCCGTGGTGCCGCCGAAGGAGATGGCTCACATCCGCGACGAGATCAACCGGCTCACGCAGTCGCGGCGCATGCTCGCGCACGGCCTGTGCACGCCCCAGCTCGGCAAGGCCGATCTCGACTTCATGGACATGCAGGCCGAGACGCTGAAGGTCGATGCCTGGAAGGCCTACAGCGGCGCCTGTCCAAAGGGCTTCGAGCACGGCTGGTTCGTCGACGACGAGGAGATCGCCTATCCGATGCTCGAGAAGATCCGCCAGCTCGGCATCAAGCGCTTCTGCGTGCACAAGGGCCTGCCGCTGGGCACGGTGGCGGACTATAACCATCCACGCGACCTCATCAAGGCGGCGAAGGATTTTCCGGACATCGATTTTCTTGCCTACCACTCGGGCCTGCTGAACGCCGCGGCGCCCACGCCGGACGGCAACGTGCCGTGGACCACGGAGTTCTGCGAGATGAAGAAGAAGGAGCCCGGCATCCGCAACATCTACATGGAGATGGGTTCGACGTTCGGCCAGCTCGTGTCCACGAATCCCACGGCCTGTGCGCATCTGATCGGCCAGCTTATCGCGGCGTTCGGCGACGATCATGTGCTCTGGGGCACGGACTCCATCTGGTACGGCAGCCCGCAATGGCAGATCGAGGCCTTCCGGCGCTTCCGCATCCCCGACGAGCTCATCGAGAAGCACGGCTACGCGCCGCTCACGCGCGAGGTCAAGGAGAAAATCTTCGGCCTGAACGCTGCGCGCGTGTTTGGCGTGGACGTGGCCGCCAGGCGCAACGAGATCCCGGCCGACTACCTCAGCCGCATCAAGATGAGCTACCTCGACGAGGGCGCGGATCCCAGCAACCGCTTCTACGGCTGGATCACGGCCTGACCGGAGAACGGGCGGGACAGGGCTGCCGGAGCGGCGCATCCGGCAGCCCGGGCAGTGCCGTCACATGTTCATCGTCGTTTACGCGGCAACCGCAGGCCGCTGCTTTCGAATGCTGCGAAGCATCCGGCCGTCCGCGCTGTGGCTCGTCGCCTGGCTGGCATGTCCCGCCGGGGCCCAGACCGAGGATGGGCCCCGGCCGCCGCCGGCGGCCTACGAGAAATACGGGCTGCTGCGCGAGCGCGATCTCTCGCCTTTCGGGTTCCTGCGCCTCGACATGCAGCCCGCGAGCGTGCAATGGGGCGCGCCGGGCGACTGGAACATGGAGGTCCTGCTCGGCTACCAGAACACCTGGGTGCTGAGCCCGAACGTGGAAAGCTACCTGGAATCGCTGCCCGGGCGGCGCCGGCTCGGACCCGCGGACGCGCAGGCCATCCGCGCGTTGCCGGGGGAAGCCTACCTGGTCGACCTCGAGCTGGGCATCATCGACGTCACGCTGGAGCGCCAGCTCACCCGGCATTGGAGCGTGAACACCACGCTCAGCGCAGTGCACTACGGCGGCGGGTTCATGGACGGCATGATCGAGGACTTCCACGAGGCTTTCGGCTTCCATTCGTTCGGCCGCCCGGCCGTTGCGCGCAACGACACCAACGTCCTCCTCGACCTGAAGGGCAACCAGGCCACCTATCTGGATACGTTGCCCGAGGGTGGCGTGCTCGATCCGACGATCGGGCTGCGCTATTCGCTGCAGGCTGCTCCCGCGCCGTGGAACCTGGTGATCGAGAGCGCGGTCAAGGTGCCCATCGACGGCAAGCGGCAGTTCCTGTCGACCGGCTATGCGGACGTCGGCCTGCAGGCGACGCTGCAGGCGTTCGCCGGGCGTCACGCGGCCTACGCGAGCGCAGCCGCGGTGCGCACGCGCGGCAGCGCCCTGAGCTCCAGCGACCGCACGCAGGTCGTGCCGACCTATCTGTTGGGTTACGAATACAGCCTGACGCGGCGCACCGGGATCATCGGCCAGTTCTATGTGAGTCCCAGCGTGCTGACGCACGAAGATACCGACCTGCAGGGCCTGCTGGAGACCAAGTATCAGGTGTCGCTCGGCATCCGGCACCGCATCGACGGCTCGGTGGTTTCCTTCGCCGTGACTGAAAATACCGGCAACCTCAGCAGCACGCCCGACATCGGCTTCCAGTTGAGCTGGACCTACAGCCCGTCCTACAAGTATTGAGCCGGGCGAGGGATGTGCGTGCACGGCAGTCAGTGTCGCGCCGCGAACGCCGCACTGAGCATCCGGACGGGCGAGGTCGGCCAGCCGCTGGCGCACTCGTCCGGCTGCAGGATGTCGAATCGCTTGCTCGCGCGCTCCGGCGGCGGAGGCCGCGAAGCGACGCCGCCGAAGCCGCCCGGCCTCAGGCGCGCCTGCGCTGCGGGCGCATCAACTCGTCGATGGCGGCATCGACGCGCCCGTTGGGCTGCACCTGCAGCCAGGCGCTGAGGTCGACGACCAGGGGGCGCACGACCGCGATGTCGGGCGCGGCAGGCCGCAGCGCCTCGACCAGCTCGTCAGCGATCACGTAGATGTAGCTGCCCTGGGGAGCGATGGCTTGGGACACCAGCGCGATGGCCAGCAGGTCGGCCCGGTGGCCTTCGTTGAACCACGGGGTTCCGATCGCCTGCAGGCCGATCAGGGCCGGCAGCTCGGTGCGCATGGGATTCTTGATGCCCAGGGGAAGCAGGCGCTTTCTCATCGACTGCCACTACGGCAGCGCCGGCGCCGGACTTTAGCGGCGGGTTTCGCCGTCCCCGTCGTCCCGGTAGAACGGATCGATCTCGTGCGCGTAGCACGGCGGCGAGGCATAAGCCCCGGCATCCGCCTCGTGGCGCGCGTGGTCGCGCCGCCAGATGATCTCGCAGGCCAGCTCGAAGACGCGGCTCGGCAGCAGGATGCGATCGAGCCCGGCCGGGCCTGCGTGGTAGACGCCCACCTCTGTCACGATGAAGTCCATGGGCACGTCGTGGCATTGCGGATGGATGCTGGCCATCCTCGACAGCTCGAAGGCCACGCCGATCTTGAGGGGCTGCGGCCTGCACAGTGCGAGCGTGCGGTCGAAGTAGCCGCCGCCGTATCCCAGCCGGTAGCCCTGCTCGTCGAAGCCCAGCGCCGGGATCAGCAGCGCGTCCGGATGCACCACCTCGGTCCCGTCGGGCACCGGCAGGCCGCAGGCGTCGGTGGCCATGCCCGCACCCGGCCACCATTCCCGGAATTGCAGCGGGTGGCGTTTCTGCGCCACGGCCGGCAGGGCGGCGCGCGTGCCGCACCTCCTGAGCACGCGCATGAGCGCGCGCGGGTCGAACTCTCCCTGCATCGGCTGGTAGAAGCCGACCATCATGCCCTGCAGCACCGGGAAGCCCTGCACGATGAGGCGCGTGATCGCACGGTTGAATTGCCGCCGGCGGGGCGGATCCACGGCATTGCGCCGCGCCGCGAGCTCGCCGCGTTGCGCCTTGCGCCATTGCTTGAGATCGTGCGGAGCGTTCATCTGCCGCTTTCCCGATGCATTCAGCGTGCGAGCGCCGCCCCGGCGCGCAGGCAGGCCTCGGCCTGGGCGCCGATGCGGGCGACGAGCGTCGCAGCGCCCTCGACGCCGTGGATCAGGTCGATCGCCTCGCTTGCCCAGACCACCGCGGTGTCGAAATCCCCCTTCGTGGCGGCGGCCTGATAGGCGGTGCGCTCGGACTGGGCCGCGGCGGCGAGCTCCTGCTCGCGCCCCTCCCAGGCGTCCACGAAGCGGTTGCGCAGCGCGCGGCCCTGGTTCTCCGGCGGCCAGGCGTAGCCGCGCACGATGTCGAACAGCGGCGTGCGCACCGTATCGTCCGCGCGGCCCGCGACCAGGCGGCGCTTGGCCTCCTCGTTGCCGAGCGCTTCCGCGGATGCATAGAAGCGCGTGCCGATCAGCGCTCCCTGTGCGCCGAGCATGAGCGCCGCGGCGAGCCCGCGACCGTCGGCGATGCCGCCGGCGGCCACCACCGGCGTGGGCGCGACGGCGTCGACCACCGCCGGCACGAGCGGCAGCGTGGCGCGCAGGCCGCTGTGCCCGCCGGCCTCGCCGCCTTCGGCGACGATGAGGTCTGCGCCGGCGCCGCGCGCCGCGCGCGCCTGCTCGACGTTCTGCACCTGGCAGATGAGCTTGCAGCCCGCGGCCTTGATGGCCGCCGCGTACGGCTGCGGGTTGCCGAACGACAGCATGAACGCCGCCGGCCGGTATTCCAGGCACAGCTCGAGCATGCCGCGCTGGATCGACCAGGTGATGAGGCCCACGCCCCACGGCCCGGCGGCTTCCTGCCGCACGCGCGACAGCTCCGCGTGCAACCAGGCCGGATCGCCGTAGCCGCCGCCGACGATCCCGAGGCCGCCGGCGTTGGTCACCGCGGCGGCGAGGCGCCCACCGGAGACGCCGCCCATCGGGGCCAGCACGACGGGATGCCGCAGGCCGAACATTTCAGTCAGTGCCGTGACGATCATGGGTGAGGCTCCTTCATGCGGACACCGCAGCTCAAATATATCATATCGTGATATATTTTGTCGCATGGGAGCCGCGACGAGGAAGAGGCCGGGCAAGCGGGCGCCGGCGCCGCTCACGAAGGCGCAGTACGAGGCGCTCGCGCTGTTCCGCTACCGGCTGCGGAGCTTCCTGCGCATCAGCGAGGAGATCTGCCGCAGCCGCGGCGTGACGCCGCTTCAGTACCAGCTGCTGCTGCAGGTCAAGGGATTCCCGGGCAGGCAGTGGGCGTCCGTGGGCGAACTTGCCGAACGGCTGCAGGCCAAGCATCACGGCATGGTGTCGCTGGTCTCGCGCTGCGAGCGGGCCGGCCTGGTCGCGCGGCGCACCGGCCGCGGCGACCAGCGCGTGGTCGAGGTCGAGCTCACGCCGAAGGGCGAAAGGTGCCTGCGCGAGCTGGCGCTGCTGCACCGGGCGGAGCATCTGTCGTTGCAGGGCAGCGGCCTGTCGCTGCCGGACCGCAGCGCGCTGCGTGGCGCCGCGGGCAGGCGCAGGAGGCGCTGAAAGACGGGGCATGACCCGCGCGGAGGGGCTGCCTTCGTGTCCGGGCCCGTCACGGCACCGGGAAAAGAAACGCCCCGGACGCTTCTGGCGCGCGGGGCGTTCCGTTACTGCCAGGCGCTCCGGCCTTCAGCTGCCGGTCGAGCTCCCGAACCCTGCGGTGGATCCAGTTGCCGAACGACGCCGGCCGGTGCTGCCTTGTCTGACTCGCACGGGATCACCTCCTTTCAAAGTTGCCCGCCGCCAGTGTAGCAGGCGCCCGGCGAAGCGCAATGCCGCGCCTCAGGGCTTCGCCGGCACCAGCCGCAGGAAAGTGATCTCGGCCGGCGCGCCGATGCGTTTCGGCGGGCCCCAGTAGCCGGTGCCGCGGCTCACGTAAACCCACATCCGGTCGAGGCGGTGCAGTCCCGACACGAACGGCTGCACGAACCTCACGACCAGATTCCAGGGAAAGAACTGGCCGCCGTGCGTGTGGCCCGAAAGCTGCAGGTCGTAGGGCGATTTCGCGGCGGCGAACGCCGAGCGCGGCTGGTGCGCGAGCAGGATTTTCACGGAGGCCGACGGCGCGCCGGCGAGCGCACGGCCCGGGTCGCTGCGGTGCTCCGGATCGAAGCGGTGCGCGCTCAGGTCGGTCACGCCGGCGACGACGACCTTCTCGCCGTCGTGGTCAAGCACCGCGTGCTCGTTCAGCAGCACGCGCAGCCCGAGCCTGCGCATCTCGGCGATCCAGGCATGCGCGCCGGAATAGTATTCGTGGTTGCCGGTCACGAAGAAGGTGCCGTGCCGCGAGGCGAGCCGGCCGAGCGGTGCGGTGTGGGGCGCGAGCCTGCGCACGCCGCCGTCCACGAGGTCGCCGGTGACCGCGACCATGTCCGGGCGCAGCACGTTGACCGCGTCCACGATCCGGCCGACGAAATCCGCCTTGATCGTCGAGCCGACGTGCACGTCGGTGATCTGCGCGATGCTGAAGCCGTGCAGCCGCCGCGGCAGGTTCGCGATCGGGATCTCGACGGTGCGGATCGCGGCGGGCCGCCTGGCGTTGGCGTAGCCGACCAGCGTCATCAGCAGTGACGCCGCGGGAACGGCCGCCGCGCTCCAGGCATGCAGCGCCGGCAGCGTCGTCGCATCGGAGAAGGTGCCGCTCGTGGCGTAGGCGGCAAGCAGTACTAGGTCGCGCAGCAGAGTCAGGACCAGCAGCGAGGAAAAGAATCCCATGGCGACGAAGCCCGCGCCGGCCAGGTAGTCCGACAGCGGGCTCAGCTTGTTGCGTCGCGCGAACTCGCCGAAGGGCATGACGCAGGCCGAGAAGCCGAGCGCCAGGGCAATGATCGCGGTGCCCAGCCTACCGTAGGGCATGTCGGGGACGAGCCGCCACGCCATGTACAGGTGCACGGCGACGATGATCAGGGCGATGCGGAAGGTGGTGCGCATTGCGGGGGCATCGAGCAGGCCGGATTTCCGGCGATTGGGGGAACGTGAGGCCTGTCCGCGGCCGGCACAAGGGGCATGTCCATCGCGGCGAGACGCGCCGGGAACGCCGCGCTTTCGCCGGCCATCGATTGGCGATACGCTTTGGCGTTTCCGGGAGGGGGCGGGATGGCCGGTTTCAGGGAGTACGAGCAATACGACGCGCTGGGGCTTGCGGACCTCGTCCGGCGGCGGCAGGTTTCACCGGAGGAGCTGCTGGAAGCCGCGATCGAGCGCGTGGAGGCGAGAAACCCCGCGGTCAACGCGGTGACCATGAAGCTCTACGACTACGGCCGCAGGATGATCGCCGACGGGCTGCCGGACGGCCCGTTGCGCGGCGTGCCCTTCCTGATGAAGGACCTGACCTCGCCGATCGCCGGCGTGCGCATGACGCGGGGCTCGAAGTTCTTCGCCGACACGCCGCCGTCGACGGCGGACAGCGAGCACATGCGACGCCTGCGCAAAGCCGGCCTCGTGGTGTTCGGGCGCACGAACACCTGCGAGCTCGGTCTGTCGCTCACCTGCGAGCCGCAGCTGCACGGCCCGACACGCAATCCCTGGAACACGGCGCACATCTCGGGCGGATCGAGCGGCGGCGCCGCGGCCGCCGTCGCCGCGCGCATGCTGCCGATCGCGCACGCCTCCGACGGCTTCGGCTCGATTCGCGCACCCGCGGCCTGCTGCGGGCTGGTGGGCCTGAAACCCACGCGCGCGCGCAACACCTTCGCACCGTTCGCCGGCGAGGGCCTCGGCGCAGTTTCCACGGAACATGCGGTGAGCCTGACGATTCGCGATTCGGCGGCGCTTCTCGACGCCACGCGCGGTGCGGGCGCGGGCGACCCCTACGTCGCGCCGCTGCCGCCGCGGCCCTATCTGGAGGAAGTGACCGCGAAGCCCGTGAAGCTGCGCATCGCATGGACCACGAAGGCGCCCAACGGCGCGAAGGTCGATGCCGAGTGCCTGCGCCTGCTCGCGGAGACCGTGAAGCTGTGCGGTGAGCTCGGCCACCACGTCGAGGAGAGCGATCCGCAGGTGGAAGGCGCGGCGGTCGTGCCGACCTTCCTGACGCTTGCCGCGGCGAACACGGTGGTCAACCTGGCAAGCCACCCGACGGCGGGCCGGCCCGCGCGCGAGGGCGAAGTCGAGCGCATCACCTGGCTGACCGCGAAAATGGGCGAGGGCGTCTCCGCGCCCGACTACGTGCGCGCGACGCAGACGGCGCACCGGCTCGGCCGGCAGATGGCCGCCTTCCATGCCGACTGGGACGTGCTGCTCACGCCGGGCCTGGCGTCACCCGCGGTCAAGCTCGGCTGGCTCGACATGACCATGGACGACCTGCAGGAATACTGGAAGCGCGTGTTCGAGTTCTCGCCCTTCACCGTCTGGTTCAACCTGACCGGGCAACCTGGCCTCATGCTGCCGCTCGGGCAAAGCGGCGGCGGCCTGCCGCTCGCAGTGCAGCTCGTCGGCCGCTACGGCGAC
Organism: Burkholderiales bacterium; assembly: GCA_036274775.1. Classification (GTDB taxonomy): domain Bacteria; phylum Pseudomonadota; class Gammaproteobacteria; order Burkholderiales; family JACQAP01; genus JACQAP01. The sequence goes on from DASUFB010000030.1 coordinate 38,975, forward strand.
GAATCCACGATCATCCGCCTCGGCGCCCAGCTCGAGGCCGCGCGCCCGTGGATCGGGCGCAGGCCGGCGCTGGCCGCCTGAGGCCGGCCGCACAGGAGGAAGCATGTCCGACGAAACATCCGCATCGACGCCCGACCTCGCAGCCGGCGTGGCGGCCGCCGGCATCGCCGACGGTGGCATGGTCGCCGGCCATGTCGGCGG
>DASUFB010000031.1:0-18410 GCA_036274775.1 Burkholderiales bacterium
GAGGGCGACAACCTCGTATTCACCACCGACTTCCGGCGCGTCTATGCCAGCGTGATGGACGGCTGGCTGCACTGCCCGGGCGTCGACCGGCTGCTGTCCGGAAACTTCGAAACCTTCCCGGTTTTCTCCTGATCCCGGCGATGTGCGGCGGCGTGCGGCCAGCCCGGACGCCCCGTTTCGGGTTTAATATAGCCTGCAAGGCCGGCACCGTCCTGCGCTTTCAAGGGGGAAGCGCTCGCCACGAGTTGGCGCCCGACGGCGGCACGGACCGGCGTTGCACGCGACGCATCCGGCCGCGGCATCCCGCCGCCCGCCGGACACGCCGGGAACGGGAAACATGGAAATCAAGAACAAGACCTACAGTGACGTCCTCGTGCTCTCGCCCGAGGGGCGCATCGATCACGCCAACAGCGAGGATTTCCGCAACAGCCTGGTGCCGTTCGTCGACCGCTGCAGCCGCGACGGCGAGAAACTGGTGCTGGACCTGGGCGGCGTGGACTACATCAGCAGCGCCGGTCTGCGCTGCTTCATGCTGGCGGAAAAGCAGGCCAAGGCGCAGGGCGGCACCATCGTCGTCGCCGCCATGCAGCCGGTGGTGAAGGAAATCTTCGAGATCAGCCGCTTCACGCTGGTGTTCGAGACCTTCGCCAGCGTGCGCGACGCGCTTGCCAGGCTCTCGCCTGCGGCCCTCAAAGCCTACTAGCCGGGGGGGACCATGCTGGTCCGTTTCTGGGGAACGCGCGGCTCCATCCCGGTCGCGCTGACCTCGGCCGACATCCGCCGCAAGATCGAGACGGCGCTGCTGCAGGCCATCGCGAGCGGCGTCGATTCCCCGGAGAAGGTCCGCGACTTCATCGACCGCGAGCTTGACTTCTCCGTGTCGCACACCTACGGCGGCCATTCGCCCTGCGTGCAAGTCGAGGCCGCCGGTGGCGAATACCTCCTGTGCGACATGGGCAGCGGCGCCCGTGCGTTCGGCGCACACGTGATGGCGCAGGGCAAGGCCGGCGCGGCGACGATCAACGTGCTGATGTCGCACGTGCACTGGGACCACATCATGGGCTTCCCGTTCTTCACGCCGGCCTACGTCCCCGGTACGCGCATACGCATCTTCGGCTGCCACGACGTGATCGAGAAGGCGTTCCGGCTGCAGCAGTCCGCGCCGTGCTTTCCGGTGGACTTCTCGCGCCTCGCGGCAAGCATAGAGTTCGTGAAGCTCGAGGCGGGGACGCCCGCCGACATCGCGGGGTTCAAGGTCACGCCGAAGCTGCAGCTGCACACCGGGGATTCGTACGGCTACCGCCTCGAACGCGACGGCAAGGCCATCGTGTATTCGACCGATTCCGAGCACAAGCTCGAGGACCCGGCCGAAACGAAGGCCTTCGTCGACTTTTTCCGTGATGCGGACCTGGTGATATTCGACGCCATGTACTCGCTGCTCGACGCGGTATCGGTCAAGGAGGACTGGGGACATTCGAGCAACATCGTCGGCGTGGAGCTCGCGCAGATGGCCAACGTCCGGCATCTGTGCATGTTCCACCACGAGCCCGCCTTCAACGACGAGCGCATCCAGTCCGTGCTGAAGGAAACCATCCGCTTCGAGCAGCTGACCCGCAGCGGGCGGCCGCTCGCGATCAGCGCCGCCTTCGACGGCATGGAAATCGACGTGTGAACGCGCCTCCGCCGGTTTCCCCGGAAGGCGCGCCCGGGACTGCGATGCCGCGCGGGTTGCTGCGGGCGCTGACCGGCGGCCACGGCCGGCCGCTCGCGGCATCCCTGCTCGCGCTGATGATGGTGCTGTCGCTGTACCCCGATCTGCCGCCGATGGCGCAGGTGCGCATGGCGCTGTTCGACGGGTACCAGAAGGCCCTGCCTCGGAAACGTACCTCTGCGCCGGCGGTCATCGTGGCGATCGACGAGAAAAGCCTGCAGGACCTTGGCCAGTGGCCGTGGCCGCGCACCACCGTGGCGGAAATCATCGACGCGATCGCCAGCAACGGCCCGGCGGCGATCGGCGTGGACGTGCTCATGCCGGAGCTCGACCGCATGTCCCCGGCCAGCATCGCGGGACTCGTCGAGAGAATGGACACCAGGCTGGCCAGGCGGCTCGCGCAGCTGCCGAGCAACGATTCCGTGCTGGCGGCCACCCTGCGTCGCAGCCCGGTCGCGCTCGGTATCGCCGGCGTCGAGCACAGCCAGCCGGGCGCCCGGCCGCGCAGCGCGCCCTTTCGCGTCAAGGGCTCGGATCCCGCGCCGCATTTGCGCCATTTCGCCGGCACGTTGCGCAGCCTGGAAATGCTCGATGCCGCGGCCCCGGGGCACGGCCTGCTCAGCGTCGACCCGAGCGGCGGCGTCGTGCGCAGGGTGCCGCTGCTCGCCTCCGTGGACGGCGTGCTGACGCCGGCACTGTCGATGGAAGTCCTGCGGCTGGCGCTCGGCCTGCCTGGCTTCGTTGTCGCGGCCGACGCGGATCGCGTCGAGGGCATGGGCGTGGGCGAGGTCTTCGTGCCCACCAACGCCGACGGCACGGTGTGGGTGCATTTCGGCCCGCACGACGAGGACCGCTTCGTGTCCGCGGTGGACGTGCTGCAGGGGCGCGTCGATCCGGAGCAGCTGCGCGACAAGATCGCGCTCGTCGGCGCGACCGGCCTGGGGTTGCTCGACTACCAGACCATCCCCACCGGCGAGCGCATCCCCGGCATCGAGATTCACGCGCAGATCCTCGAGGGCATATTCGAGGGCAGCCTGCTGCAGCGGCCCCTGTTCATGGAAAAACTCGAGCGCCTGATGATGCTCGCGGGCGGCCTCGTCCTGATCCTGGCGGTGCCCGTCGTGAAGCCGCGCGCCGCGGCGCTGATGTTCGCGGTGCTCGTCGCAAGCCTGATGGCAGCCGGCTTTGCGCTCTACCAATGGAAGCTGATGCTGGCCGACGTCGCATGGCCGGCCGTTGCCTGCCTGGTGGTGTTCGGCGCCATGCTGACCGGTACGCTCGCCGAAGCGGACCGGCAGCGGCGCGCGCTGCGCCAGGCGCTGCAGACGGAGCGCGAGGAAGCGGCCAAGGCGGCCGGTGAGCTCGAAGCCGCGCAACGCATCCAGATGGGCATGCTGCCGCCGTCTTCGGCCAAGTTCTACCGTGACGCGCGCTTCAGCCTGCAGGCGCTCATCGAGCCGGCAAAATCCGTGGGCGGCGACCTCTACGATTTCTTCAAGCTCGACGACGACCGGCTGTTTTTCATGGTCGGCGACGTCGCCGGCAAGGGCCTGCCCGCGAGCATTTTCATGGCGGTGAGCAAGGCGTTGTACAAGAGCGCGGCGCTGAGGCTGGAGCACGGTGCCGACATCGGCGGGGTCATGCGCGCGGCCAACCGGGAAATCGCGCGGGACAATCCCGAGATGCTGTTCGTGACGGTGTTCGCCGGCATCCTCGACCTCGGCAGCGGCGAGCTCTCCTGGTGCAATGCCGGGCACGACGCGCCGCTGTGCCTGCGTCCGGGCCGCAGGGAGCCGGTGCGCATGGCGGGCGAAGCCGGCCCGCCGTTGTGCGTGATCGAACACTTCGAGTACGCGGCCCAGCGCTACCGCTTGCAGCCCGGCGAAGCGCTGTGCCTGTTCACGGACGGGGTGACCGAAGCGATGAACGCCGCCGGCGAGCTGTACGGCCGCCAGAGGCTCGCCGGCGTGCTGGAGTCTGCGGCCGGCTCCACCGACGCGGTGCAGCTGGTGAACGCGATCAGGGACGACGTGCGCAGCTTCGTGCGCGATACCGAGCGCTCCGACGACCTCACGATCCTGGTGTTGCGCTGGAACGGAGGCCTGCGGTGAGCGCCGGGACGCGGCCTTCAGCGCACGTTGATTTCGACGCGCCGGTTTTTGGGCTCGGACACGCCCTCCTGCGTGCGCACCAGCGGCTCGCGTTTGCCGCGGCCGGAAACCTCGATGCGATCGGCAGGGATGCCGCGCTTGACCAGCTCGTCGCGCACGCGCTGCGCGCGCTGCTGCGACAGCTGGTCGTTGAACTGCATGGTGCCCACCGCATCCGTGTGGCCGATCACCAGGATTTCCGGGTACGGCCGCGCGGCGATTTCCGCGAATACGCGCCCGACCTCGCGCTCCGACTCGGGCGTGAGCTCGTCCTTGCCTTCGAGAAAGTACAGCAGGAAGGTCGCCGGCCGCCCGGGCAGCGCCGCCACGACCGAGGAAAACTCGCGGTTCGCCCGGTCGGCCGTGTACGTGATCGGCTGCATCTCGCCGGGGCCGTCGATGTGAGCGCCGGCGTAGGCCTTGTCGAGCAGGATTTCCTTGCCGTCGTCGCTGCGGACGACCACGCCGCCGATGGTGCCGTTGGGCTTGGGCAGCAGCACCACCAGGTCGTTGCGCGACGGCGCGGCCGCCGGCCGCAAGGCCTCGGGCTCGATGGGCTGCGCGGATCTGTCCCAGCGCGCCGCCTGCGGTACGCCCGTGGTCTGCGCGCAGCCGGCCGCCATCGCAACGATGGCGGCCGCCGCAAGGAAGAAACGCGGCATCAGTTGGCGGCGGGCTCGTCCACCTTCACGACGAACTCGGTGCCACGCACACCCATGATGGCCGCCGGGGTCTTGATGCGCATGGCCTCCGGCGACTGCTTGACGATCTTGCCGGACACGACGGCGAGCGTGCCCTTCCTGAGCCGGGTGTCGAATTCACCCTGGTGGGTGGTGCTGTCGAAGACGAACTTCTCGACGACCAGCTCGCTGTTCGGGCCCGCCGACAACAGGCTGTTGTCGTGGAAAGTGATGCCCACCGAGCCGTCGGCGCCCGTCCTCACGACATCGCTCACTTCGACGACGGTACCCACCGGCGCAGCCATGAGCTTGCCGTCACGCTCGATCTTGACGTCGCCCTTGGATACCTTGATGCGCCCCGCATCGTCGGCGAGCGCGTGGCTGCACCACCACGCGGCGGCCAGCAATAGCAGGCCGAAAACCAGCATATGTCTCTGGATTGTCGATACTTTGGTCATGGCACCCTCGTCTGGTCTGGAACGTGTCGCCGGCAAATGCCGGCGGTCGTGGAACGCTGGTGCAAGAAGCGTGCACGTCGGCATCATAGCAGCAGGCCCGTCCCTTGCGGCAGGCAACAAATGCCTGTACGACTTGAGAAAAAAATGCACCGCCTGAATCGCGTCTTTCCCGCGCGGCTGGCCGCGTTCGAGGAGGTCAAGGGGCTCATCGAGGATTTCGCCGCCATGGCCGGGCTGGGTCGCGAGGATCGCCACAAACTGACGCTAATTGTCGAGGAATTGTTCACCAATACAGTCACTCACGGGCACCGCGGCGACAGTGACGCGCCTGTATCCATCACCTTCCAGGAAGACGCCGGCAGGCTCGATCTGACCTACGAGGACTCGGCTCCGCCGTTCGACCCGTTCGCCGCCGGCCAGCGCGCCGACATCGATTCCACCATTCGCGAGCGCCGCGTGGGTGGCCTGGGCATCTTCATCACCATCGGGCTCACCGAGAACGTCGAGTACAGCTACACCTCGGGCCGCAACAGGATCTGCCTGCGCCTGAGCCTCGGCGCACGCTAAGCGGATCTGCGCGGCTCCAGCCAGCGCCAGGCAAGCGGGGAGCGGCGCACGGCGATGTCGAGCAGATAAGCGAGCAGGGCGAGGCCCGCGAGCCAGGGCCACAGCGGCAGCCGCGCACGGCCCTCGGCGCCCCCGCGATCGAACACTTCCGCAATCGAGGGATTGACCTTCCCGCCCGTGGCACCCGTCAATGCTTCGAGGAGTGCCGTGTCAGCGGGCAGGCTGCGGTACTCGTCCTTGAAATCCTGGTGCAGCACGCGTACCCCGGCCCGACGCAGCAGCCGCGACGATGCCCCTGCCACCTCCACCAGTTCGTAGCGTTCCGACCCGACGGGCGCGCGCGCAGGCAGGTGCGCCTCGTAGCGCCCCAGGCCTGTCTGCTCCAGAGTGATCGACGCCGCAGCGCCGTCGGCACGCGTGACCCGCACCTTCGGCTGCAGGTGGTTGCGAAACGACCCGTCGGACGCCAGCACGGACAGGCGCACGAGCGTGCCTGTGCTTTCCGGCATCACGCGGAAATCGAGCGCCTCGCCCGTATCACGGCGCATGAGATCGCGCACCTGCTGCGCCCAGAACCTGCCGTAGCCCGGCCAGCCGATCCATCCGGCCGCCCAGCGGTTCTTCACGTCCGAGGTGAACGCGACCGCGGTACCCAGGCCGTACTGCCAGCGCGCGAGCAGCGGCGCGCCCGATGGCGCCGCAAGCACAACCTCGGCGTGGTCGCGGGCCTTGCTGCTGACAAGGCCCTTGAGCTCCGGAAGGCGCGACGCGTCCATTCCCTCCAGGGCGGCAGCGCGATGCCGCGCCACCGGCCTGAAGGACTCTTCCAGCAGGCTTGAATTCACCGCGCGCGAAGCCTCGTCGATGAAGATCTGCGGGATCGCGTCCGCGTTCTCCGCCACGTACGCCCTGCCGTGCCCCCATCTGGCGATGTCGCCCATCAGGCCGCGATCGGCGTCTGCGCCGACCGCGACCGTCGACACGACGATTTTCTCGGCCGCCATGCGCTTGACTAGCGTCTCGAAGTCGGCCGGATGCGTGTCGCCATCGGACAGCAGAATCACGTGCTTGGCCTTGGAATCGACCTTCTGCAGCATGCGATAGACGATGCCCAGCGCCGGATAGATGTTGGTCTGGCCGCTCGCCTGGATGCGGCTGATCTGGTCCTCGGCCTTGCGCCGCGAGCGCACGTATTGCATGGGCACCGCGATATAGGTCTGCGAGTCGAAGGCCACCAGGGCAAACCGATGCTGCTCCTCCAGCAGGTCGAGCGCCGCCCGCGTGGCCTCCTTCGCCATCTCCATCTTGCGGCCCTTCATGGAATAGGAGCGGTCGAGCGCGATCACCATGGCGAGGTCCTTGCGCTTCTCGCGCGCCCGGAACTCGACCGGCAGGACCTTCTCGACTGGCGTGCCGGCGTAGCCCAGCTCGCCATGGACGTTCTCGCCGCCTGCGAACAGCAGGCCGCCGCCGGCATCGCGCACGTAGGATTCGATGGTCTGCATGGCCTCAGGCGGGATCGATTTCGCGGGCACGTCGCTCAGGACCAGCGCGTCGTAGCCGGCGAGGGCCTGCGCAGACGTGGGAAGCCCGTCCGGCGCGACGACTTGCACCACCATGCCCTGCCCCCGCAGCGCGTCCGCGAGGTAGCGGGCGGTGCCGTCCCCGCCGCCCTCCACTTGCAGGACGCGCGGACGCTCCTGTACCCAGACGGTCCGGTGCAGCCGGTCGTTCTGCGGCACCGGATCCCCGGCGACCGCCACTTCGGCGCCAAGCGTCTGTGCGCCGGCGCGCGGCAGCCGTGCCGCGAACGCCACGCGCGTGACGCCAGGCTGCAACCGCACTTCGCGTGCGCCGATGACCGCCCGTGGCCCGCGCAGCGACACGCGCGCCACGGCTTGCGTCGCGCAGACGACGCGCACGACGATGCTGACCGGCTCGTCGGCGCTCACGCCGGCGGGCACGTCGATGCCCGCCACCCAGGCGTCGCTGTCGGCCCGCTCCCGCGCCGGAATCGCGAACACGCGCGCCTTCGCGCGCTGCAGCGCCGGCAGGCTGCGCCAGACGTCGCCGGCAGTCTGGTTTGCATCGGTCATCAGCACGATGCGCTTGGCGAGATCCGCGTCCAGCCCCGTCAAGGCATCCGTGAGCGCCCGCTCCAGATTGGTCGCCGACTGGTCCACGACGGCCGGGTCGGCGCCGCGCGGCGCACGGCCGCCATCGGTCACGGCAAGGCTGCGGACGTCCTCGAGCCTGGACAACAGCGCGGGATGGTCCGCGAACGCCAGGTAGCGCGCCTGCGCGGGCCGGCCTTCCCTGTCGGCGCGCGCAATCCACTCGAGCGCGGACTCGATGGACGACGACGGCACGCTGCGCGAGACATCGATGGCATAGACGACAGAGACATCCGCCGTGCCGCCGTGCCACTGCGGCCGCATGAGCGCAGCCGCGACGCACAGGATGGCAAGCGCGCGCAGCGTCGTCACGGCGAGCATGTGCATCCTGCCGAGCCACCTGCGGCCGCGCAGGGCAAACCAATACAGCAGCGGGATCGCCGCAACGAGCACGGCGGGCCATGGCGTCTGGATGGAAACCGGCGGGCTCATACCGTGATCCGGCGCGTCCACGCCCACCAGTCGAACAGCAGGAGCAGCGCGGCAATGAGCAGCAGCACGCCTGCGAAATCGATGCCGGACGACAAGCCTCCGCCGTCCACCGCGTGCACCGCCGGACCGGACGCTCCCAGTACGGAGCGGTTGATCCCGGTCACCCGCCGGTCGAGCACGTTCACAGCGACCCGCATGCGGTCGTCGCTGCCGACGGCCGTGTACAACCCCGGGGCGTCCGCCTCGAAAAGGCTGCCGTCCGCGACCGATTGCACCGGCACGTCCTTCCCGTCGACCGCCAGCACGCGCGCATGCGCGATCGGCAGGTGCACCGTGCCAAGGGCGCGCGGCTTCACGGCCGCATCATCGAGCATCCAGTCGACCGCATTGGCCAGGAATACCGGGAACCCCGCGTGCAGGGCGAAATTGGAATCCTGCAGATCGAATGACAGCTCGATCCAGCGCGGTGCCCGTTCGCGCACCATGATCAGCGGCGCCCCGGCCGGCGTGCGGGCGAGCACGGACACCGACGTACCGGGATCGACGAGCGCGGTGCGACCGATGGCCAGGTCGCGCAGAGACACGTTCTCGAGCAGCGGATGCAATGCGTTCCATTGCGCAACGGAGACGCCGGCGGCCTCGCCGCGCACCGCAGGCAGCCAGTCCGCGGGCGTGGCGCGGAACACCAGCGCGGGCAGGTGCGGCCGGGCTTTCGGTGCGTGGCGGTCGAAGACCAGGAGGTCGTAGCCATCTTCGCCGGCATAGCGGGAAGGAGCGACGACGTGCAAGCGCACGCGCGGCTGCGCACGCAGTGCGGTCTCCAGGAAGACGTTGCCGTGTGTCACCAGCGCCACGCGCAGCGCCCGGCGCGCGGGCATCGCAGCATAGGCCACGTCGTCGGCCGCCAGCGCATCTGCGTCCATGCGCACCGACGCGCGCAGCGGTCCTTCGCCGAAATCCGACAGGTCCAGCACTTCGCCGCGCACGCCGTGAGCCTCCAGCGTGAGCATTTTCGAGATGCGCTTGCCGCCGACGCCGGCGACCGTGAGCTCGACCTGGCGCGGCCCGCCGCCGGCATTGGTGACTTCCACGAACGCAAGGCAACTGCGAGCGTCCGCCGGCGGGATTCGCACGTCCAGCGCGGTGATGCCGACGTTTTCCGCGGGCTCGAAAACCGATTCGACGCGCACGCCGGCGGGCACGGGGCCCAGCGCGACGCCGTCGGTGACGACGAATGCCTGCGCGCCGTCGCTTTCCGCGGGCAGCGGCAGCGCCGGCACGAAGCCCGGGGTCGGTTTCAGCTCCTCCAGCACTGCCAGCGCTTCTTCGCGGCGGCGATACGCCGGCACCGCGATGCGCCGCATGGTGTCGGCCACCCAGACCTCGCTGCGCGCCCCGTGCGACCGGATGATCCCGCGTGCCACTTCGAGCGCGCGCTCCAGGCGCGTCGCGCCGTCCCCGGTGCGCGCGGCCATGGTCGCGGAATCGTCCACCACGACGGCGAGCCGTACCGGTGGGCCCTGCCAGGGTCCATGACGCCAGGACAGTGCCGCAACCGCAAGGGCGATTGCGACGAACGTCGCGAGCAACAGCGACAGCCACCAGCGCAGCCGCTCCCGGCCGCGACGCGCCTGCTTCAGCACGCGCTCCCAGATCAGGATGGAAGCCACCATGACGCGGCTCGGCGGCGGCTTCACCAGGTACAGCGCGACGACGACGCCCGCAACGGCGAGCGACACCAGCACCGGCAAATAGCCGGAAACCCAGGCGGCGCTCATCGCAGCAGGCCCTGCTCCCGCAATGTCCGGAGGATCAGCTCCTCGAGCGGCGTGCGCGTCGAGGCATGCAGGTAGCCCCAGCCGTGCGCGCGGCAGGAACCCTCGATATCCAGGCGGTGGCGCTCGAACTCCCGGCGGTAGGCTTCGAGCAATTCCGGCGTCGCCAACACCTGCAAGGACTCCTCCCGCTCGGCATCGACGAGCAATACTTCTTCGGCCAGCGCGGGAGAGGTTTCGTCGGGGCTGGTGACGTGCACCACTTGCACGTCGTGGCGCTGTCCGCGCACGGACTGGACACCGGACTCGAATCCCGCGCGGTCGAGGAAATCCGAGATCAGCAGCACCAACCCGCGTGTCCTGCGCGTGCCGAAGAAACGCCGAACGGCCGGCTGCAGTCCGGTTTCGCCCGCGGGCCGCAGGCGCTGCAGGAAATGCAGGATGCGCCAGACCTGGCTGCGGCCCCTGCGCGCCGGCATCTCCTCCACGATGCCGTCGGCGAACGCCACGACGCTCACGCGATCATGGTTGACCAGCGCGACGTAAGCCAGCGCCGCAGCAAACCTGCGCGCGAACTCGAACTTGGGAGGCTCCCCGCAGGCCATCGAGCCGCTCACGTCCAGGAAGACGTACACGGGCAGGTCGGCCTCTTCCTCGAACAGGCGCAGGATCAGCCGGTCGAGCCGCAGGTAGGTGCCCCAATCCAGGTGGCGCGTGTCGTCGCCGGGTGAATAGGGCCGGTAGTCGGCGAACACCATGCCGGAGCCCGTGCGCCGCGAACGATGATGGCCCCGCAGGTGCCCGGCGACTGGAGCCCGCGCGAGCATGGCCAGACGCTCGAGCTGGCGAAGGAACTCTTCGCCCAGCAGGCTGCCTGCGGCGGCCAAGCGTCAGCCCCGCGCGGCTTGGCGCGACACGGGCGTCATTGCGCCGGCCCCGGCACGGACTCCAGGATGCGCCCCAGCACGGCATCTACGTCCACGCGCTGCGCTTCCGCCTCGAAATTGAGCAGCAGGCGATGACGCAGCGCGGGCAGCACCACGGCGCGGATGTCCTCGCCCGAGACGTAGACGCGGTCGCTCATGAGCGCATGAACCTTCGCGCCGAGTATCAGCGCCTGAGTGCCTCGCGGGCTGGAGCCGAAGCGCACGTACTGCTTCGCCATCTCGTGGGCCTGGCCGGACTCCGGGTGCGTCGCCAGCGTCAGGCGGATGGCGTACTCCTGCACGGGCCGGGCCACGGGGACCGCGCGCACGGTTTCGCGCATCTGCAGGACCTGCTCGCGCTCGAGCACCCGCCTCGCGACCGGCTCGGACTGGCGCGTGGTGCGCTCGACGATCAGGTTCAGCTGCTCGACGTCCGGAAACTCGAGCTTGAGCTTGAAGAAGAAGCGGTCCATCTGCGCTTCCGGCAGCGGGTAGGTGCCTTCCATCTCGATCGGGTTCTGCGTGGCCAGCACGAAGAAGGGCTGCTCCAGGGCGTAGGTGCGGCCGGCCGCGGACACGCTGTTCTCCTGCATGGCCTCGAGCAGCGCGGACTGGGTCTTGGGCGTGGCGCGGTTGATCTCGTCGGCGAGCACCATGTTCGCGAAGACCGGCCCCTGCTGGAACTCGAAGTGCTTCCGGCCGGATTCGTCCTCGCGCACGATGCTCGTGCCGACGATGTCGCCCGGCATCAGGTCCGGCGTGAACTGGATGCGCGAGAACTTCAGGTGCAGCACGTCGGCCATCGTCTGCACCAGCCTGGTCTTGCCCACGCCGGGGATGCCTTCCAGCAGGACATGCCCGCGGGCCAGCAGGCAGGTCATGACGCCTTCGACGACAGCGTCGTTGCCCGCGATCACACGTGAGACCTCGTCGCGCACGCTCTCGAACCGCTCCCGGAACTCACGTACCTGGTGATCCGCAGCTACCGCATTCATCGTTGCCCGCTTTCATCATGTAGATTCAGGAAATAGCTCTTGACCTCTCGCCGGCGGCCGACCGTCACCGTGTCGTGGTCCATCGCCGCCGCACGGTCGTAGGCGCCTGCGGTCACGTCCGCGTATGCCGTCTCGGATTTCTGCTCGCGCGTGATCACGTAGGGACGGCCGGCCTCGCCCGCGGCGTCCGCCTGTCCGGCTTCGCGGTCGTTGCGGATGGTCTCGAGCTTGAGCTGCGCATCGAGCCGCCGGGTCGCGTCACCCTGCAGCGGCTGCGCTTCGGACTCGCCGGACGCATCGCCCCGGGTGCTGCCTTCGTGGTCCTGCTGCTCGCTCCCGCGCGTGGCGGCAGCCTCGTGGAACATCGCGCCGCCGCGCACGTCGACGTTGCCCGTCTCCGGGGAAGGCTGCGGGTTCACGTCGGTGGTGCGGTTGCCGAACCGGTTCGCCGTGATCTGGCCGCTCTGCTTCACCGGCAGCAGCTGGCTGTCCATCCGGCGCCTCAGGGCATTCACGCGGTTCTGCACCTCGATGCGCTCGCGCGCGTCGTCCAGCGCCTGCGCGAGACGCTTGATCGCCTCCTGGTCGTATGCCGCGCTGCTGCCCAGGTCGCGGCCCTCGCTGTCGCGTGCCTGCGCCGCTTCTCCCGCGGCGGCGTCGGGCCCCGCCCCGGCCTGCACGGCCTGGTCTTTCGCATCGACGGGCTGCGACGTCATGCTTGCCAACTGCGACCTGGCGTCGTCCAGGTTGCCGGAGCGCAGGGCACGCTCGACGCCCTCGAGCTTCGGATCGTCCTGCAGCGAAGCGGCGAGCCGCTCCAGCGTCTCGCGGGCATGGGCGGCCTCCATGTCGGCCTGGTCCATGGCATCTCGCGCGTCGGCGAGCGCCCGCGCCTGCTCGCGCGAATCGGCCGCGTCCTTGTCCAAGGTCTCCAGAGCCAGCTTCAGCTTTGCGACCTGTGCGTCGCCCTCGGGTGCACCGTCCAGCAGCGCGCGCAAGCCCGACACCGGCGCACGCACGCCCCGCTCTCCGGCAGCAACGTCCGCGACCATCGGATGCGGTGCCATCCAGGTGAGTGCGATCAGCATTGCGGCGGCCGCGGCAGCCGTCCGTGCGGCAGGCGGCATGCCCAGCGGCACGAGCTTCGCCGGGTCGAGGCGGCTTGCCGTGGCCGCAGCACGGCTCAGCTGCAGGGCCTGCATGGCGGATTGCGGCGGCACGACCGCCAGGAAACACTGCGCGGACTTCAGCTCATCGCGCAGGTTCGCACGCGCATCGGCCGCCGCCGCGGCTTCCGCCGCGCTTACGCGCCGCCGCAGGCGCCGTGCGCAATCGAGGGTGGCGGCGAGAAACACCGCGGCCAGCATCGTCCATGCCGACTTTTCGGCAAACGGGGTGCCGCCGGCAAGCGCAGGCTCGACCAGGCGAAAGCAGATCAGGCAGAAAACGACCACGCACGCGCAGACTGTCGTCTCCCGGATCATGCGGCCCAGCCACAGGCGCCGGCCCAGCTGGCCGAGCACGTTGCTGATGAGGGTACGATCTTCCATGGCTCGCCCGATTGTAGCGCCTAACGCCACCGCGCTCGGTCGGACGCGCCGTTCGCAAACTCGGGTAACATCCGCGCATCCGATGGAGGCTTGGCATGACGCGGGCCCTGCGATTCGCATTGGTCCTGGCGGGATGTGTCCTGCTGGACGGCGTGCGCGCCGAGGCGCCGCCGAACATCGTCTATCTCCTGGCCGACGACCTCGGCTGGAAGGACGTCGGCTTTCACGGCGGTGCCATCCGCACGCCCCATCTCGACGCCCTCGCCGCCGCGGGCGCGCGCCTGGAGCGGTTCTATTCCGAGCCCTATTCGACCGCCGCGCGCGCCGCCCTGTTGACGGGCCGCTACCCGATGCGCTACGGGCTGCAGTCGCTGTCCATCCTGCCCTGGAGCCAGTACGGCCTGCCCACGAGCGAGCACCTGCTGTCCGAGGCCCTGAAGGCGGCCGGCTATCGCACCGCCATGCTGGGCAAGTGGCAGCTCGGCCATTACCGGCAGGAATACCTGCCCACGCAGCGCGGCTTCGATTCCTTCTATGGCAGCCTGAACGGCGACCTCGATTGCCTGCGCAAGACCGACCAGGCGAACGAGCCGGACTGGCACCGCAATGCACGGGCCGTGAAAGAGGAGGGTTATTGCACCACGCTGCTCGGCAGGGAAGCCGCGCGCGTCATCGAAGGCCACGACATGTCGAAGCCCCTGTTCCTGTACGTGGCGTTCCACGCACCCCAGGCTCCGCTCGCGGCGCCGCGATCCTACCTCGACCTGCACAAGGACATCCCGGACGTCCGGCGGCGCGCTTACGCGGCAATGGTATCGGCGCTGGACGATGCCGTCGGCGCGATCACCGCGGCGCTCGACGGGAAGAAGCTCACGGCGAACACGCTGATCGTGTTCCAGAGCGACAACGGCGGAGCATTGCCGCACAAATATCCGAGCGGTGACGGCGACGTGCCCAGGCAGGTTGCGGACAACGGCCCGTACCGGGACGGCAAGGGCAGCCTCTACGAGGGATCGCTGCGCGTGATTGCGCTGGCGTCCTGGCCGGGGAAGATTCCAGCCGGCGTCGTGACCGAGCGCATGCACGTTACGGACATGTTTCCGACCCTGTTGCACCTGGCCGGCGCGAAACCCGATCCCGCCACACTGCTCGACGGGACGGACCAGTGGGACACGCTGACCGGCGCCAGGCCCAATCCGCGCAAGGAAATGCTGCTCGGTATGGAAGACTTCCGCGGCGCGCTGATGATCGGCGACTGGAAACTGATCGTCTACTCGCGCCTGCCGGTGCGACAGGAGCTCTACAATGTGCAGGACGATCCGTCCGAGGAAGACAACCGGGCCGACCGCGAGCCGCAGCGCCTGCAGGAAATGCTCGCCCGCTTCAACGAATACGCCTGGGAAATGGTGCCGGCGCTTTATCTCGACGACGTACGCAAACCCCGCCGGCATGCCCTGCCCCTCGTCCTGGGGGACAATCCCGCGCGCCCCTGAGCGGCCACGTCGCGTTCGCGTAGAATCCGGCCGCGTCGCTCATCCGTCACCCACCGGGAACTGGCACGCGACATGCTCCGCATTCGCCGGAAGCACCTGGCGGCGCGGCACGGTTTACGCGAGCCGGCGAAACGCGGAAAATGAATTTCGCCCCCCTCACCGTCGGCGCGCACAAGACATGGCCTCGAACTTCTCCATTGCCTATTTCGCCAATCACGACCTTCTCGGCGTGGCCTCCGAGGAGGAATACGAGCGCTTCAAGGACCAGTTGCTGCAGGCGCTCCAGGAAGAATGGCCGGACGCGACGGTGTCCATCGACGACGACGAGGACGTCTACGTCGAAACCGAGGGCATAGAAGGCCAGGCGGAACAGGACGTGCGCGCGCGCATCACGGACATCGTGAACGAAGTCATCGACTCCGGCGACTGGCAGGACGAGCAGGAGGACTTCTACGACGACGAGGACGACGACGTGGACGACATCGAGGAGAAGGACGACTACTGAAGCCTGAGCGCCGCCGATGTCCGGCCGCGGCACTAGGCGGGCTGCTTGCCGGGGCGCTCCTCCGAGACGGGGAAAACGAACTCGATCGCCAGCGCCGGCCAATAGACAGGCAGGCCGTACGTCGACTGCATCTGCCGCAGGATGAAGTCGCGGGCAGTCCGCCGGGATTCGAACGGCAGCAGGTCTTCCGGGCCGTAGATTTGTCCGGAGAACTCCACCCACGGTGCCCCGCTGCCCTCGGGCCACTCGATGAGCGCAACGCGATCCGTCAGCTGCAACCTCATGGCATTCCCTCTTTTTGAAGCGGGGGTCGCGCAGTACGGGGAAATTGTATGCCTATTTTTCGTACCGGGAGAACATGTCCACCAGCGGCGGTCGAGGCCGCCGCTGGCGACGATGCGAACATTCATGTCCTGAGGATGACGGCACCGGCCGTCCTGCGCCCTTCCATCTCGCCTTGCGCACGCCCGGCGTCCTCGAAGCTGTACTCGTGGATCCTGCCCGGCGTCACGATGCCGCGGGCAAGTGCCTCGAACAGCGCGGCCGCCATGCGTTCGCGCCGCGCGCGCGCGTCGATGTAGTGGAAAAGATTCGGCCGCGTCACCGAATTGGATTTCTGGAACAGCAGGGTCATCGGAACGGGGTCGACCGGGCCGGAGGCCTGCCCGAAGTTGACCAGGTGGCCGCGGCGTGCGAGACAGGCCATCGAGCCCATGAAAGTATCTTTTCCGACCGCGTCGTAAGCGGCGTCCACGCCCCGCCCGCCCGTGATGGCCTGCACCCTGTCGACGAAGTTCTCCGTGCGATAGAGGATCACGTGGTCGCAGCCGTTCTCGCGCGCGCTTTTCGCCTTCTCCTCGCTGCCCGCGGTGCCGATGACCGTGGCGCCCAGGTGCCGCGCCCACTGGCAAACTAGGCGCCCCACGCCGCCGGAAGCCGCGTGCACCAGCACCGTCTGACCCGGCTCGATCTTGTGCACGTATTGCACCAGCATCAGGGCAGTGAGCCCACGAAGCAATGTTGCCGCTGCGGTGCCGTCGTCGACGGAAGCCGGGAGCTTGACGAGCTGGTCGGCGTCGGCAAGGCGCACTTCCGCATAACCGCCATAGGCCGTCGTGAGCAGGCCCACGCGATCGCCGATTTGCACCTGCCTGACATCCGGCCCGACCGCGTCCACCACGCCGACCGCTTCCAGGCCAGGGATCCCCGGCAGCGGCAATGTCTTGTACAACCCGGTCCGGACGTAGATGTCGTGGAAGTTCACACCCACCGCAGTCTGGCGCAACCGCGCCTGCCCCGGACCCGGTTTTCCGACCTCGACGTCCTGCACCTGGAGCACTTCCGGCCCGCCGGACGAGCGCATCACAATCGCTCTTGGCATCTCGCTTCCTGTTCTCCCGGCTCCTGGCCGGACGGTTCCTGCGGCCGCGGCCCTACGGCGCCATCTTCGCCGCGAACTCTTCGAAGTTCCGGGCGGACACGTCGACCGGCTGCAACGGCGCCGCCTCGCCGGTGTTCTTGCCGTATTCGTCCACTTGCGCAATGTGCGCCGTGCGCAGACCCTGCTTCGCCGCGGCCGCGAGGTCGTTGCTGTGGGCCGCGCACATCATGATCTGCTCCGGCTTGAGGTTGAAGGCTTCGGCCGTGGCAAGGTACACGCGAGGCTTGGGTTTGTAGTCCCGCGCGATCTCCGAACCCAGGATTGCGTCCCACCAGATATCGTTGTGCCGCGCCAGATCGACCATCAGCGCGATGTTGCCGTTCGAGCAGGGCGCGAGCAGGAAACGCCGGCGCAGCCGGCGCATGCCGGCGCTGACGCCGGGCCACGCGTCGAGCCGATGCCATGCCAGGTTGAGTTCGACCATGGTCGCGTCGTCCAAGTCCTGCAGGCCGAACTTCGGGCGGATGCGGTCGAGCATGCGGCGGTGGACGACATCGAGCTTCACGTAGGGCAGCCGCCCCGAGCGGATTTCCTCCATCGCAGGCTGGTATTCTCCGCGCCAGGCGTCCGCAAACGAGATCCAGTCGATCTTGTGGCCCAGCGGCTCCAGCACCTTTTTCGACTCACGCGCCACGCAAGTGCGCCAGTCGACCAGCGTGCCGAACACGTCAAACACCAATGCCTTCACATCCACCATTGCCCCTCCTCGGTTTCTTTCCGGCGGACGCGACTGCGCGGGGAAGCGAACGCACCCGCGCTTTCCCGGCGCATGACGCGCCGTCGGCCGTCGAGCGCCGTCACTGACCCGCTTCCGCATCGTGCCAGTGCCCGCCTGCCCTGGCATTGATCCCGGAGTGATTTGGTTGGTGGGCCCGGTGGGACTCGAACCCACGACCAAAGGATTATGAGTCCTCTGCTCTAACCGGCTGAGCTACAGGCCCGCCCGTGCAACGATATACCAGATACCAAAAAAATGGCCGGGCGATCCCGGCCATTCCATTTCGTCTCGTCGGTGCCCTGCGTCAGTTGTTATCGAGGAAGCTGCGCAGGCGCTCGGACCGGGACGGATGGCGCAGCTTGCGCAGGGCTTTCGCCTCGATCTGGCGTATTCGCTCACGCGTCACGTCGAACTGCTTGCCGACTTCCTCGAGGGTGTGATCGGTGCTCATCTCGATGCCGAAGCGCATGCGCAGCACCTTGGCCTCGCGCGGCGTCAGCGTGTCCAGGACCTCCTTGGTCGCGTCGCGCAGGCTCGTGTAGACCGCCGCGTCCGACGGCGCCATGGTCGCCTGATCCTCGATGAAATCGCCGAGATGCGAATCGTCGTCGTCGCCGATCGGCGTCTCCATCGAGATCGGCTCCTTGCTGATCTTGAGGATCTTGCGGATCTTCTCTTCCGGCATCTCCATCTTCTCGGCCAGCAGCGCGGGATCGGGCTCCTGCCCGGTCTCCTGCAGGATCTGGCGCGAGATGCGATTCATCTTGTTGATGGTCTCGATCATGTGCACCGGGATGCGGATGGTGCGCGCCTGGTCGGCGATCGAGCGCGTGAT
>DASUFB010000032.1:0-10418 GCA_036274775.1 Burkholderiales bacterium
CAGCAGCAGCGACTTGGCCTGCGGCAGCTTTTCCTGCGCCGCAATGTATTGCGCCTTCGCCCCCGCATACGTCGCATCCTGCACCTGCGCTTCCCGGTATATCGACATCAGATCGGCAGCAGCAGCCTGGCCGGCAAGCAGGGCCGCGGCCAGGAACGAAATGCGCTTCATCTTATCGTCTCCCCCTTTTTTCCATGCTGATGATCTTCGCGGTCTCGCCGCGTTTCTTCTCGCCTGATCCCTGCCCGGCACCCGGCTTCAGGCCGTGCACGAGCAGGTCCAGGTGCTGGTCCAGGTATTTCTCGGGATGCACCGGCTTGCCGTCGCAGAAATCGAACGAGTGCCGCCAGAGCAGCAGGTAGACCAGCGGCGCCAGGATCATGCGCATCGCATAGTTCGCGTCGATGCGCCGGAACTCGCCGCTCTTCATGCCCTTTTCCAGCACGGCCTGCACCAGCTGGTGGCCGCGGCTGATGACTTCCTCGTAGTAGAAGCGCCCGATCTCCGGGAAATTGCGGCATTCCGAGAACATCAGCTTGGGGATGCCGCCGAGCTTGGTGTCGCCGATGGACTCCCACCAGGTGTGCACGATTTCCTGCAGCAGCTCGAAGGAGCTGCCGCGGTGGCCGTCCACGAGGCGCTCGCCGCGCTCGATCAGCGGCACGATGCCGGAGCGGATCACGGCCTTGAACAACTCCTCCTTGCTGGAGAAATACAGGTACAGCGTCCCCTTGCTGACGCCGGCGCGCGCCGCGATCTCGTCCAGGCGCGTGGCGGCATAGCCGCGCTCCACGAACAGGTCGAGAGCGGCCGACATCAGCTCGGCGGGCCTGGCTTCCTTGCGCCGGGTCCAGCGGCGGTCGTGCTTGGGCTGGGAATTCAACGTCGATTTCCGAGTAAATGACTGGGCGGTCAGTAATATACACGTGCCAAATTCAGGGTCAACAGCTTTTCCGGCCAATGGCGCCTTCGCGTGCTGCGCCGGCCTATAATCCCCCAGGACGTCTCCATGGCATCCCGGACATGACCGCCGCACTTTCCAGCCCGGTACGGCCGCCCGCGGTGGCCGGCGCATTCTATCCCGCGACGGCTGCCGAGCTGCGCGCGGCCGTCGGCACGCTGCTCACCGGCGCCGGGGCCGCCGAGGCCCCCGCTCCGAAGGCGCTCATCGCGCCGCATGCGGGTTACATCTATTCCGGCCCCATCGCGGCCGCGGCCTACGCCCAGGTCGCGGCCCACCGCGACGCCTACCGGCGCGTCGTGCTGCTCGGGCCGGCCCATCGCGTGCGCCTGCGCGGCCTGGCGCTGCCCTCGGCCCGCGAATTCGCCACGCCACTGGGCCGCATCCCGATCGACGCGCAGGCCGTGGCATCGCTGCGGGCCCTGCCCCAGGTCTGCGTGAGCGACGAGGCGCATGCGCTGGAGCATTCGCTCGAGGTCCATCTGCCCTTCCTGCAGCAGGCCCTGGGCGACTTCACGCTCGTGCCGCTCGCGGTGGGCTCGGCAACGCCCGAGGAAGTGGCCGGCGTGCTGGACCTGCTCTGGGGCGGGGATGAAACGCTGGTCGTCGTCAGCTCCGACCTCTCGCATTACCTGGACTACGCCCGCGCGCGCCAGATGGACGGCCGCACGGCAGAGCTGATCCTCGGCATGGCGCCGCAGATCAACCACGAGCAGGCCTGTGGCGCCACGCCGGTCAACGGCCTGCTGCAGGCCGCCACGCGCCGCGGGCTGCGGCCGCGCATGCTGGACCTGCGCAATTCCGGGGACACCGCCGGCGACAGGAGCCGCGTCGTCGGCTACGCGTCGTTCGCGTTCTACGCGCCGCCGCAGCCGGACGAGGCGCAGGGGAAAATCCTGGTGGCGCTTGCACGCGCCGCGATCGCAAGGCGCTTCGGCCTGCAGTTCACCGTGATGGACGACCTGCTCTGGCTGCGCAGCCGCGCGGCGACCTTCGTGACCCTGAAGCTGGACGGCCGCCTGAGGGGCTGCATCGGCAGCCTCTCGGCACATCGCAGCCTGCGCGACGACGTGCGCGAAAATGCGCTCGCGGCCGCCTTCCGGGATCCGCGCTTCCCGCCGCTCGGCTTCGACGAGCTCGCACGCGTGCGCATCGAGGTCTCGCTGCTGTCGGCGCCGCAGCCGATGGCGTTTCGCGACGAGGCCGACGCCCTGTCGCAGCTGCGGCCGGGGATCGACGGCCTCATCTTCGAGCACGGCATGCATCGCAGCACCTTCCTGCCGCAGGTGTGGGAGAACCTGCCCGCGCCGGCCGTGTTCCTCGGCGAGCTCAAGCGCAAGGCCGGGCTCGCCGCGGATTTCTGGGACGCCGGCGTGCACCTGTCGCGCTACACGGTGGCGAAATGGGCGGAGCCGCAGGCGCGGTGAGCGCCGAAAGCCGCCACGCCGCCCGCTGGTGGCACCTGCTCGACGACGGACGCCTGCAATGCGACCTGTGCCCGCGCGACTGCCGCCTGCACGAGGGCCAGCGCGGCGCCTGCTTCGTGCGCATGCGCGAGGACGACCGCATGGTGCTCACCACCTACGGCCGCTCCTCGGGCTTCTGCATCGATCCGATCGAAAAAAAGCCGCTGAACCATTTCCATCCCGGCTCGAGCGTGCTGTCCTTCGGCACGGCCGGCTGCAACCTCGCCTGCAAGTTCTGCCAGAACTGGGACATCTCGAAATCGCGCGACATGGACAGGCTCATGGCCTCGGCCGGCGGGGAGCAGATCGCCGCAGCCGCGCAAAAGACGGGATGCCGCAGCGTCGCCTTCACCTACAACGACCCCGTGATATTCGCCGAGTACGCGATGGACGTGGCCGACGCCTGCCATGCGCGCGGCATCGCCACGGTCGCGGTGACCGCGGGCTACATGCACGACGCGCCGCGGCGCGAGTTCTACGCGAAAATGGACGCGGCCAACGTCGACCTGAAGGCCTTCACCGACGACTTCTACGTGCGCCAGACCGGCTCGCGCCTGCAGCCGGTGCTCGACACGCTGAAATTCCTGCGGCACGAAACCGCGGTGTGGCTGGAGATCACGACGCTGCTGATCCCGGGCAGGAACGACTCCGACGAGGAGATCTGCCGCATGTCGCGCTGGATCGCCGCCGAGCTCGGTCCGGACGTGCCGCTGCACTTCACGGCCTTCCATCCGGACTACAGGATGACCGACGTGCCGCCGACGCCGCCGGCCACGCTGACGCGCGCCCGCGCGATCGCGCTGGGCGAGGGGCTGAGATACGTCTACACCGGCAACGTGCACGACAGCGCCGGCGGCACCACCTCCTGTCCCGGCTGCGGCGCTGCCCTGATCGTTCGCGACTGGCACCGCATTCTCGTCTACCGGCTGTCCGCCGCGGGAACCTGCACGATGTGCGGCACGGCGGTAGCGGGACGCTACGGCCGCTTCGACAAACCTTTCGGCTCGCGGCGCATCCCGATTTCCATTTCGAGCTGAGCTAGCCCGCGGCCGCGCCCCCGGCGCGGGTACGGCCGGCGAAGCGCTCCGCCGCCTGGACGGTGTTGGCCAGCAGCATCGTGATGGTCATCGGCCCGACGCCGCCCGGCACCGGCGTGATGAGCGACGCCTTCCGGCTCGCGCTCTCGAAATCGACGTCGCCGACGAGCTTGCCGTCCGGCAGGCGGTTGATGCCGACGTCCACGACCACCACGCCGGGCTTGATCATGTCGCCGTCGACCATTTTCGGCCTGCCGGTGGCGACCACCAGGATGTCGGCCATCGCCGTGTATCGCCGCAGGTCGCGCGTCTTCGACGTGCAGATGGAAACGGTGGCGCTGCGCGCGAGCAGCATGAGCGCCATGGGCTTGCCCACGATGTTGCTGCGGCCGACGACGACCGCGTCGCGGCCCTCGATCGGCACCTTGTAGTAGTCGAGCATCGCCATGACGCCGGCGGGCGTGCACGGCGGCGACGCGCTGGCTCCCGTCACGAGCGCGCCGACGTTGTGCAGGTGGAAACCGTCGGCATCCTTGTCGATGCTGATCGCCTCCAGGACCTTGTTGTCGTCGACCTGCGGCGGCAGCGGCAGCTGCACGAGGATGCCGTGGATGCGCGGGTCGGCGTTCAGCGCGGCGATGCGCGCGAGCACCACGGCCTCCGGCGTGTCCGCCGGCAGGTGCACGAGCTCGGAGTGCAGCCCCGTCTCGGCACAGGCCCTGACCTTATTGCGCACGTAGACCTGCGAGGCCGGGTTGTCCCCGACGAGGATCACGGCGAGGCCCGGGGTCACGCCGCGACGCGTGAGCGCTTCGGCGCGCTGCTTCCATTGCGCACGCATCGCCTTCGACACGGCGACGCCGTCCATCAGCGCCGCCGTCATGCGGCGGCTTTCTGATGAGGAGCGAGGAGCGAGGAGCGAGGAGCGAGAAAACGGCAGCTGCCGCGAAGCGCGGAACTAACCCTCATCCCTCTTCCCTCGCTCCTCGTCCCTGCATTTTTCCAGCTGCGCCAGCGTCGAGTAGAACACCGGCCCGCGGCCCATGTCGGCCTCGCGCTGGCTGGTCAGCGCGTTCACGTTGACGCCGCCGCGCATCTTCGAGCCCTGCAGCTGCTTCTGCGCCCCGACCACGCCGGGCAGCAGCCCCTCGACGATGCGCGCGTGGCCGAACACCTCGCCGCGGTCGTTGAACAGGCGGCAATGGTCGCCGTCCCCGATGCCGCGTTCCTTCGCGTCCTGCGGGCTCACCTCGAACGTCGGCCGCGAGATCATCTGCTGCAGCCGCGGCACGTGCTGGAAGCTCGCGCCGATGAAATAGTGCGTGGCGGCGCTGATGACCTGCAGCGGGTACTTCTTCTTCGTCTCCAGGCTCTCGAAGCCCTCGACTTCCGGCAGGTGCATCGGCAGCGGGTCGACACCGAGCTTCTCGAGCGCTTCCGAGTAGATCTCGATCTTGCCGGACGGCGTGGGCCACCTGCCGCTGTTGACGCCCCAGCGCCGCGGCGAATCCACGGCGGCGCGCGCCCAGCCCTCGCGCTTCAGCCTCTCGTAGGTGATGCCCTCGAACAGCGGATTGAACTGCGGGTCGATGAGCTCGCGGATCATGTCCTCGTCGGATTGCGAGAAGCACGGGTCGTCGTAGCCCATGGCCTTCGCCAGCCGCCGGAACAGCTCCTGGTTGTCCAGGCTCTCGCCCTGCTTGGGAATGGCCTGCTCGGACAGCCCGTAGAAATAGTTGCCGTACGCGGGCAGCAGGTCGATATGCTCGAGCGCCGTGTCCGCCGGCAGCACGATGTCCGCATAGGACGCCGAGTCGCACCAGAACGTGTCGTGCACGACCGTGAACAGATCCTCGCGCGCGAGCCCGCGGCGCGTGGTGACGGTGTCGGGGACGCAGTTGGCCGGGTCCGCGCTCCAGCAGAACAGCGCCTTGACGGGCGGGTCCATCGACGGGTCCGTGAGGGCGTTGCCGATCTGGATCATGTTGACGGTGCGCGGCGTGCGCCCCTCCAGCAGATGGGTGCCCTGCAGCTTGCGCATGTCCACGCGCCGCATCTCGCCGCCGGTAGACATGCACACGCCGCCCTTGCCCCGCATCGCGCCGGTGATCACCGGCAGCAGCTTGATGGCGCGGGTCATCATGCCGCCGTTGTCGTGACGCTGGATGCCCCAGTTCACGCGGATGAACGACCGCTTCGTGCCCGCGTACAACAGCGCGAGCTTCTCGATGTCCGCCGCGGGCAGCCCCGTGATCGCTTCGACGCGCTCGAGCGTGTACTCGGGCAGGCGCTCCTCGACGAGCTTCTTCCAGCCCACGGTGTGCCGCTCGAGGAAATCCACGTCGTGCAGGCCGCGGTCGACGATGATCTTCATCATGCCCAGCGCGAGCGCGGCATCGGTGCCCGGCCGCGGCTGCAGGTGCCAGTCCGCAAAGGCGGTCGTGCGCGTCACGCGCGGATCGATGGCGACGATCCTCGCGCCGTTGGCGCGCGCGGCGTTCACGAAGGGCATGGCGTGCACGCCGGTCGACACCAGGTTCGTGCCCCACAGGATGACCACCTCCATCTGCGGCAGGTCCTCGATGTTGGCGTCGCCCACGCGCCCGAAGGTGTGCATCTCGGCTGCGGCGCCCGCGGCCGTGCAGATCGTGCGCTCCAGCCGCGCCGCGCCCATCTTGTTGAAGAAGCGTTCGCCCATGCCGAAGAAGCCGAGCATGCCGAGCGTGCCGGAGTAGGAGAACGGCTGAACGGCGTCGGGCCCGTATTCGGCGATGACGGCCTTGAGCTTCGCGGCGGTTTCCCGCAGCGCCTCGTCCCAGGTGATGCGCTGGAATTTCGCGCCCGAGCCCTTCGGCCCGACGCGCCGGTGCGGATACAGCACGCGCCTGTCGTTGTAGACGAGGTCGAGGTAGTTGTTGACCTTGTTGCACAGGTAGCCGCGCGTGACCGGGTGCCCGGGATCGCCCTCGACCTTCAGGGCGCGCCCCGAGACGCTGTCCACGGTGACCCGCATGGAGCAGCCGTCCGGGCAGTCGTGCGGACAGGCCACACGCACCGTTCGTGTCTTGCTGGAAACTCCGGATTCCTGGATCGCGCCCATGCCCGCCTCGCCCGAAATGACGTTCTGGGCTATTGTAACGCCGCCGCCGCCCGGGCCACATCCGCCACGCCCAAGACACCCTCGAGAGGTTTTCGCATGTCCGCCACGCGCATCCTGAACGTCCTGCTGACCGCCTGCAGCCTGCTCGCCTGCGCCGACGCCGGGGCGAAGCTCGTGAAGCTGGAAATCGACAGGCGCGAGGTCGTCGCCGACGGCGCGTCGTTCGGCGACGCCGGCCCGTACGAGAAGCTGACGGGCCGCGCGTGGTTCGAGGTGGATCCGGCGCACGAACGGAACAAGGTCGTGTTCGACCTCGACCATGCCCCGCGCAACGCCAGGGGACGCGTCGCGTTCTCGGCGGACATGGTCATCCTCAAGCCGGTGGACCTGCGGAAGGGCTCGCGCACGCTGTTCTTCGAGGTCAACAACCGCGGCCGCAAGATTTCCTTCGGCCGCATGCAGGACACTGCGGCGGACGCGAACATGAACGACCCGACGTCGGCGCGCGACTTCGGCAACGGTTTCCTGCTCCGGCGCGGCTACGTGATCGCCTGGGTGGGCTGGGGCGCAGACATCGCCCCGGGCGACAACCGGCTGACCGTGAATTTCCCGATCGCGCTGGAAAACGGGCGCGCCATCACCGAACGCATCCTCACCGAGTTCTCCGACCGCAACTTCAACGGCGGCAGGCCGTGGTCCCTGCCGCTGTCCGGCGGCGCCGCGTTCAAGCCCTTCCCCGCCGTCTCCACGGACAAGGCCGAGGCGCAGGCCGGGCTGTACGTCCTGCGCAGCGACTCGCCCGAGGCTTCCGGGCCGGACATCCCGCGCGGCGAGCCGGTGCCCGCCGACCAGTGGGCGTTCGCGGACTGTCCCGACGGCTGGCCCGGCAGGCCCAGCACGCAGCACATCTGCCTGAAGGAGGGTTTCCGCAACGACCGCAACTACCACCTGATCTACCGTGCGACCGATTCGCCCGTGATGGGGCTCGGCTACGTGACCACGCGCGACTTCGTCTCCTTCCTGAGGTACGACGAGCGCGACGAGGCGGGCAACCCCAACCCGGTGCCCGGGCTGAAGACCATCCTGTGCCAGGGCATCTCTTCGTCTGGCATGTACCTGCGCGATTTCCTCTACCAGGGCTTCAACGTCGACGAGGCGCAGCGCCAGGTCTGCCAGGGCATGCACATCCACGTCGCCGGGGTGCAGAAACTTTACCTGAACTACCGCTTCGCGCAGCCCAACCCTTTCACGCAGCAGCACCGCGAGCGCTACGTGCCCGACACGAATTTCCCGCGCCAGTACGCGGTGCGCATCAACCCGTTCACCAACGTGCCCGACGGCATTCTCAAGCGGCCGACGACCGACCCGAAGATCATCCACACCGACACCTCGAACGAGTACTGGCAGTTCCGCGCGTCGCTGACCGGCGCATCCGAGGGCGGCAGCATGGATTTCAACGAATCGTCGAAGGTGCGCCGCTACCTGCTGTCCAGCCTGCAGCACGGCGGCTTCAAGCCCGACGTCCCGAACCGCGGCATCGCCGACCGGCAATGCGAGCAGCTCAGCAACACGACGCACCCCGGGCCGCTGCTGCGCGCGCTGGTGGCCGACCTCGACGACTGGGTCGGCAAGGGCGTCGAGCCTCCCGCGTCGCGCGTGCCGAAGATATCCAGCCACACGCTGGTGGAGCCCTCGGCCGTCGACCTGCCCAGGATTCCCGGCGTGAGCTTCCACGCGCTGCACAACGGCTCCGGCGACCGCGACTTCGGCCCGCGCGTGCACGGCAACTCCGGCGTGATCGACCTGCTCGTCCCGGCGACGCTGGCGAAGCACAAGGTCCTGGTGCCGCAGGTAGACCGCATCGGCAACGACATCGCCGGCATCCGCCATCCCTACGTCGAGGCCCCGGTGGCGACGCTGCTGGGCTGGAACACCCGCACGCCGGAGTTCGGCGGCCCCGACCTGTGCGACCTGCTCGGCTCCAGCATCCCGCTGCCGAAGACGAAGGCGGACGCCCGGGCTGCCGGCGACCCGCGCCCGTCGCTCGAGGAGCTCTATGCCACGCACGAAGGCTACGTGGAGAAAGTCACGGCGGCCGCGAAACAGCTGCAGGCCGAGCGCCTGATGCTGCAGGAAGACGTCGACCTGATCTCCTCCGAGGCGCAGGCCTCCGGCGTGCTGCGCTGAGCAGGTGCGCGGCGCATGCGGCGGCCGGTAGAGGATAATCCGGCCATGCTGTCGCATGCCATTCCCCGCCCGCTGCGCCGGCTCCTGGCGTGGACCGCGTGGTGCGTGGCGGGACTGGCGCTCGTCGTGGTGGCGGCCTTCCTCTACGTCACCTTCATCGGCATCACGGTGGACGCCGCCTTCCTGCGCGGGCGCGTGGCGCAGGCCTTCAGCGAGAACCTCGGGCGCGACGTGCGCTTCGACGGACCGATGGAATTCGAGGTCTCGGCGCGACCCAAGCTGCGCGTGGGTGGCCTGCACATCGCCAATCCGCCCGGCTTCGGCGGTGGCGACTACGCGAGCCTCGGCGAGGCTCGCCTCGCGCTTGACCTTTGGCCGCTGCTGTTCCGCAAGCAGCTGCACATCCAGGAGCTTTCCGGCAGCGACGTGCACGCGAGCCTTCAGCTGCGCGCCGACGGCACGAACAACTGGACGCTGCGGCGTCCGCCGCCGGCACCCCGGCCCGCTACGACCGACGCGCCCGCAGCCGTCAGCGCTGACGAGGCGATCGCCGCGCTCGACATCCAGAGCGTCAGGCTCGACAACCTGCAGGTGCGCTACACCGGCCCCGAAGGTCGCGAGCATTTCTTCACCCTCGCCAACCTCGAAGCCCGGTCGCGCGCCGGCCAGCCTTTCAGCATGCGGCTGCAGGGTTCCGTGGAAAAGGAATTCCCCTACCGGCTGGAATTCACCGGCGGCGCGCTGGCCGACCTCGCCCGCGACCGGCCCTGGCCGGTCGACATGAAGCTGACCTTCCTCAGCTCGACGCTCGTGATCCACGGAGAGGTCAACGGCGCCAGGGGACGCGTGACCTTCGGGCTGGGCACGGAAAACCTGCTCGAATTCCAGCGCATGCTGCAGGCCCGCCTGCCCGACGTCGGCGCCAGCGGCATCGCCGGCACCGTCGAATTCGAGCCCCGCCGCGTCCGGATCACGCAGCTTGCGGGAGCGATGGGCGCCACGTCGCTGATCGGCCATCTCGATTTCGACGGCACGGGCAGCCGGCCGAGAATTTCCGGGGAGCTGGCACTGCCCGCGCTCGACCTGCGTCCCTTCCTCGGCGAGAAGCCGGCGCCGGACGAGCGGGCCCAGCAACCGGCCAACCTCGGCGACGTCTACCGCAGCATCGCCGCCGCGACCTTCAGCCTCAAGCAGATGGGCAGCGCGGATCTCGATCTCACGCTGGCCGTGCAGCGCTGGCTGAGCCTGCCGGGCGACGTGCGCGACGTGACGCTGCAGCTGAAGCTCGAGCGGGGCGTGCTGCACGCGCCGCTGGGCGCAGCCATCGCGGGCGTGCAGCTCAAGGGCAGCGTCGACACGGACGCCACGGCGGAGCCGCCGCGGTTCAGGCTCGCGCTGGGCACCTCGGATTCCGACCTCGGCGGCCTCGCCGAGCTGCTGGCGGGGGTGCGCGGCATCAGGGGACACCTCGGCCGCTTCGCATTGCGGCTCTCGGCGCAGGGCGACCAGGGCGCGGAGCTCGTGCGCAGCCTCGACATCGGGCTCGACGTCGAGCGCGGGCGTTTCAGCTACGGCAACGTCGAGGGCGGGCGGCCCGTGGAATTCGCGCTGGACAAGCTTGCGCTGCGGCTGCCGGCCGGCAAGGCGCTGGATGCGGACATGCGCGG
>DASUFB010000033.1:0-90117 GCA_036274775.1 Burkholderiales bacterium
CGAGGAAACGACGATCATCCCGCCGATGATGCAAAGCGTGAGCACGTAGCAAACGACCTGGATCGCCGCCGGCCGTGCGGTGTATCCGAGCAATGCATGCAGGACGTTGCCCGCGATGGAGCCGTCGGAAATGAGCTGCGAGGTATCCCAGATCGGCTCGGAGAAATGCTCGATCAGGCCTGCCTGGACCAGCATGCCCGCAGCCTGCGAAGCCAATCCTGCGGCCACGAACAGGATGAGCGCGCCGGTGATGGTGAAAAAAAGGCGTAATGGCACCCGCAACAGGCCGTGGTAGAGGGCCATGCCGGCCAGCATGCCGGCTGCCAGACCCAGTATTCCGCCGGATAGCATCTGCCCGCGGTGGGTGCCGCCGGCGGCAGCGCCATAGAGGAAGAGCACGATCTCGGAGCCCTCCCGCAGGACCGCCAGGGCGATCACGCTTCCGAGCACCCACACCGGGGTGCGGCCGGCGGCGACCTCGTGGCCGATGGCCCGCATCTGGATCGATATCCTGCGCCCGTAGTGGCTCATCCATACGCTGTGCCAGCCCAGCATGACCACGGTCGCCCCCAGAATCGCGGCATTCAGGATTTCCTGGCCCACGCCGGCGGCCGCCTCTGCGATCCTGCCGGCGGCTGCGGCGAGCGCGACCGAGCCCAGCACGCCGGCCGTCACGCCCGCGAGCGCCATCGTGGCCCGGTGCGCGATGCCGGGACAGGCCGCCAGCACGATGCCGACGATCAGCGAGGCTTCAAGGATTTCCCGGAAAACGACCAGCGCCGTGGCTAACATGGCCGTCCGCCTATTGCGCGATGATGCGACCCTTGGCGGTCGCCTCATGAAATTCGCCGAAGAACTCGTAGGTGCCGGGCTCGAGCGGCCCGACGAAGATCACGGCCTTGGCGTTGCCCGGGATGACTTTTTCCCGGTTCAGGGAATAGCTCTCGAATTCCTCGGCCGTGGGATCCTGGTTCTCGACGACGAGCCTGATCTTCTGTCTCGAAGGAACCTGCAATTCGGCCGGATTGAAGCGATGGTCCTTGATGACGATTACGTGAACCCCCTCGCCGAAGACCGGCGTCGAGATCGACAGAGCCATCCCGCCGAGCGACAGTGCGGCCATCAGCATGCGTTGGCCCATGGGCCCGAACTCTCCGGGATGCGAGATCAGCCCGGAATGCTAGTCGATTGAACTTCCAAGTCAAGCTACACTTTGCCTATTTTGGAAGGCACCATGCGAGGCATGAGATTGCGGTACGCGAGTCCATCGGGTTCGATCGAACGTGCGAACGGCGATCCGGGCATATAGCGGATGTCCCGATATTTCGCCCTGATCCCGGCGGGAGGCATCGGAGCGCGCATGGGCAGTTCCCGGCCGAAGCAATATCTGCCGTTGCTCGGTGTCCCGTTGATGTTCCACGCGATGGCGACCTTGGCCGCGCATCCGGCCATCCACGAGGTTTTCGTCGTGCTGTCGCCGCAGGACCGGGAATTCGACCGGTTCGACTGGAGCGCCGCCGGCGCGAAGTGCCGGGCCCTGCGCTGTGGCGGCCGCCATCGCGCGCAGACGGTGCTCAACGGGCTGCACGCGATTCGGGACAGGGTGGCGCCGCGCGACTGGATCCTCGTGCATGACGCAGTTCGCCCCTGCCTGCCCCCGGCCGTGCTGGACCGGATGATCGCGCAGATCGGGGAGGATGAGGTCGGCGGGCTGCTGGCGATGCCGGTGGCGGACACGCTCAAGCGGGGTAACGAAGGCCGGGTGGACATGACCGAATCGCGCGACGGGATGTGGCAGGCCCAGACGCCCCAGATGTTCCGCTACGATGCGCTGCTGAGGGCGCTGGGCGCCGTTGCGCTCGACGAGGTGACCGACGAATCGAGCGCGATCGAGCGCCTTGGCCTGCATCCCCTGCTGGTGATGTCCACGGCGGCCAATCTCAAGGTGACCTATGGCGAAGACCTGGACCTTGCCGAGCATATCCTTCGATCGCGGGCGGGACAGGAATGAGAATCGGGCAGGGTTATGACGTGCACGCGCTGGTGGCCGACCGGCCGCTGATCATCGGCGGGGTGACGATCCCGCACGACAGGGGGCTCGTCGGGCACTCCGATGCCGACGTCCTGCTGCACGCGATCTGCGACGCGCTGCTCGGCGCCGCATCGCTGGGCGACATCGGCAGGCATTTCCCCGACACCGATCCGCGCCACCGCGGCGCCGACAGCAGGGCGCTGCTGCGCGAAGTCGCCGGGCTGGTCGCGGCAGCCGGCTACCGCGTGGTCAACGTCGATTCCACCATCGTCGCGCAGGCGCCGAGAATGGCGCCGCACATCCCGGCCATGGTCGCCAACATCGCGGCCGACCTCGGCATCCGCGAGGGTCAGGTCAACGTCAAGGCCAAGACCACGGAGAGGCTGGGCTTCGCCGGGCGCGAGGAGGGCATCGCCGCCGAAGCCATCGCGATGATCGATATTCAGCGGGCCGAGCAGCCCGGACGCCGCTGAGCGCCGGCACGCAGCGCCTGTTCTATGCGCTGTGGCCGGACGACACCGCCCGGGCGGCGCTGGCGCGGGCCTCGGGGCTCATGCAGCGCGCGCTCGGCGGGCGCCGGATGCGCGACGATACCCTGCACATGACGCTGGCCTTCCTCGGCGAGACCGACGTCGAGAACCTGCCGCACCTGCTCGCGCCGCCGGCCGACCTGGCGCCGCCGGCATTCACGCTGGCGCTCGACGATTGGGGCTGCTGGAAGGGCGGCATAGGCTGGGCGGCGCCTTCACGCACGCCGGAGCCCCTGCGCGGACTTGCATCAGACCTGCGGGGCTGGCTGCGCGACGCGGACTTCCGGCTCGAAGCGCGCGCCTTCGCTCCGCACGTCACGCTGGTGCGCGATGCCCGCCTCGCAGCGCTGCCGGGGACGATGCCGCCGATCGGCTGGCGCGTCGATTCCTATGTGCTGGTCCGTTCGCGGCCCGCTGCCGGCGGGTCGCGCTACGACGTGCTCGGCCGCTGGCCCCTCGCGGGCCCTGCCGGCTAGGCAGTGCCGGAAGCGACCGGCAGCTCGACGCGCGCCTCGAGTCCGCCGCCCTCACGCCCGTGCAGCGTCACGTTGCCGCCGTGCATGCGTGCCGCGCGCTCGACGATGGCGAGCCCCAGGCCGGAGCCCTTGCCGCCGGCGCGCGAAGTGTCCAGGCGCGTGAACGGCTGCATGACGCGCGCGAACTCCGCGTCGGGAATGCCGGGCCCGCGGTCCAGCACGCTTACGACCGCGCGGTCGCCGATGCGCTCGGTGCGCACCTCGACGTCCTGGCCCCCGTGGCGCACGGCGTTGTCGACGAGATTGGTGACCATGCGCTGCGTGGCCGTGGGTTTCAGCGTGAGCGGCGGCAGCTCGCCCAGGCGGGTGCGGATGGCCATGCCGCAGCGCGCGTAGCGCTCGCACACGCTGGAAACGATGTGGTTGAGGTCCTCGCCCGGCCGCGACGGCTCGTTGCCGCCCTGTCGTGCAAAATCCAGGAACTGGTTGATGACGGCGTCGATGTCCTCGATGTCCTGGATCATGCCGGCCCTGAGGCCCTTGTCCTGGCCTTCCTCCAGCATCTCCACGCCGAGGCGCAGCCGTGAAAGAGGCGTGCGCAGGTCGTGCGACACGCCCGCGAGCAGCACCGCGCGGTCGGCGTCGAGCTGCCTGAGGTTCGAGGTCATCTGATTGAAGGCACGCGACAGCGCGCGGATTTCCGTCGGCCCCTTCTCGTCGACCGGCGCCGGCGTCTTGCCGGCGCCGATGTCGCCGGCGGCACGGGCGAGCGCGCGCAGCGGCCGGTTCACGCGCACCATCAGCAGGAAGCCCCCCGCGAGGGCGAGCGTCAGCCCGAACACGCTCCAGCCGGTCCACGCCCATGCGGAAGCCGACCCGCGCGCCTCGGCGGGAAACACGACCCAGTAGGCCTGGTTCTTGACCTTGATCTTGATCCACAGCGCGTGGGTCGCGTCCTCGAGCATGACCAGCGCCTGCGCGTCGCCGGAAAAATCGTGCGACAGGCGCTCGCTGATGGACTGCAGCAGGGGCGACTCCGGCAGGGACACCTCCTCGTCGTCCCACGCCGTGGCGGGCAGCAGCCGGATGTTCTGATGGGCCGGCAGCTTCTCGCTGAATTTCCGGCGCGCCGAGGCCGGCATGGTCTCCAGCGCCGTGCTGACCGTGCTGATGACGCTGGCGATCTGCGAGGCGAGGTATTCGGATTGCGCGCGCACGTTGTAGGTGCGGTACAGCCCGAACCAGATCAGCTGGCTCACAACCAGCAGCGCGGAGATCAGCAGGATCGAACGCGACAGCAGCGACTGCGGGACCCAGGCCATCTCCGCTCTCTCAGGTCACTGGTCGTCGGGCACGAAGACGTAGCCCACGCCCCATACGGTCTGGATGTAGCGCGGGTGCGCGGGATCTTCCTCGAGCAGCCTGCGCAGGCGCGAGACCTGCACGTCGATGCTGCGGTCGAACACCCCGTACTCGCGCCCGCGCGCGAGCTCCATGAGCTTGTCGCGCGACAGCGGGACGCGCGGATGCGTCACCAGCGTCCGCAGCATGGCGAACTCACCCGTCGTCAGGCCGAGCTGCTTGCCGCCCTTCGTGAGCGTGCGCGTGGCGAGGTTGATCTCGAAGGGCCCGAAGCGCACCGGCTTGCGGCTGTCGTCCGGCGCGCCGGGGGCGAGGGTCGCCGGGGCCTGGCGCCTCCTGACGGCGTTGATGCGCGCGACGAGCTCGCGCGGATTGAAGGGCTTGGGCAGGTAGTCGTCGGCGCCGGCGTCGAGGCCGGCGATGCGGTCCGCCTCGTCGCCCTTGGCGGTGAGCATGATGATGGGCGTGCGCCTGCCCGCCGCGCGCAGCCGGCGGCAGATGCTCATGCCGTCCTCGCCCGGCAGCATGAGATCGAGCACGATCATGTCGACGTCAGCCTCGCGCATGAACTTGTCCATGGCCGGCGCGCTCGCCACCGCGTGCACGCCGAAGCCCTGCTCGCCGAGGTAGCGGTTGAGCAGGTCGCGCAGGCGCTGGTCGTCGTCCACCACGAGTATGTTCATTGCGGTCTGCCCCGGTCGAGGGGCTGCGTTTGCGGCCATGCGGAATTATGCAGCACCGGCGGCCGTGCCGTCAGCGCCGGGCCGGCCGCGGCGGGGGAGGGATCAGCGCAGCAGGGCCGCGAAGCTGGCGGCGTCTATGGGGCGGCCGCCCAGGTAGCCCTGGTAGGCCTCGCAGCCCAGCGAGCGCAGGAAGTCGAGCTGCGCCTTGGTCTCGACGCCCTCGGCGATCACGAGCATGCGCAGGCTCTTGGCGAGGTTCACGATGGCCTGCACGATCGCCGAATCGTTGAGATCGTGCGGCAGGTCCTCGACGAAGCTGCGGTCGATCTTGAGCTTGTCGATGGGGAAGCGCTTCAGGTAGTTCAGGCTGGAATAGCCGGTGCCGAAATCGTCGATCGACAGGCCCACGCCCATCTCGTGCAGCTGGTCGAGCGTCCTGGCCGTCTCCCTGGGGTCCTGCATGATCGCGTTCTCGGTCAGCTCGATTTCCAGCTGCTGCGGCTTCACGCCGTGGCGCGAG
The DNA here is from genome assembly GCA_036274775.1 of Burkholderiales bacterium. Taxonomy (GTDB): domain Bacteria; phylum Pseudomonadota; class Gammaproteobacteria; order Burkholderiales; family JACQAP01; genus JACQAP01. The sequence continues at coordinate 5,604 of DASUFB010000033.1, forward strand.
AACGCTTCCGCGACACCGGCCACCAGCGTCGAGCGCCGGAACTGGAAGGCCGAGAAGTTGATCGCCACCGGCACGACGGCGAGCTTCTCGGCCTGCCATTGCGCGATCTGCCGGCAGGCGTCGTTCAGCACCCACTCGCCTATCAGGTGGATGATGTCGGATTCCTCGGCGAGCGCGATGAAATTGTCGGGATAAAGCAGGCCGTGGTCGACGTGCTGCCAGCGCACCAGGGCCTCCGCCCCGATGAGGCGGTGGGACAGCGTGTCGAACTGGGGCTGGTAGTGCAGCACCAGCTGGTTGGCCTCGATCGCGCGGCGCAGCTGGTTGGCCAGAACGAGGCGCTCGGCCACGGGCGCGTTCAGCTCCTGCGTGAAGAACTCGAAGCGGTTGCGGCCGCTCTTCTTGGAGTGGTACATCGCCGCGTCCGCGTTGCGGATCAGGTCCTCCATGGTCTGGCCGTCGTCCGGGTAGACGCTGACGCCCACGCTGGCCGATATCTGCACCTCGTGGCTTTCCAGGTGGAAGGGTTCGCCGAACGTGGCGAGGACCTTCTCGGCCACCAGCGCGGCCTCGGCCGGCTCGCGCAGCGCGGAGAGCACGATCAGATACTCGTCGCCGGCGTGCCTGCACACGGTATCGGTCTCGCGCACGCAGCCGCGCAGGCGCGCGGCGACGGTCTGCAGCAGGATGTCACCGGCACGGTGGCCGAAGGAATCGTTGACGTACTTGAAGCGATCGAGGTCGATGAACAGCAGGGCCACGCGCGAGCGCATGCGTTTGGCGGAGGCGAGCGCCTGCTGCAGGCGATCCTGGAACAACGTGCGGTTCGGCAGCCCGGTGAGCAGGTCATGGTGCGCGAGGAAGCGCACACGCGCGTCCATGTCCTTGCGTTGCGAGACGTCCTCGGTGACCCACAGCACCTTGATCGGGTCGCCCTCGAGGTCCAGCAGGGCATCGCCCTTGGTTCGCAGCCAGCGGAAATTGCCGTCGGTCCAGGCCACGCGGTACTCGATGTCGAGGTTGCCCGTGCCGTTCAGGCACTGGTCGAGCGCGTAGCGGAACTTCGGCCGGTCCTCCTCGTGCAGGCATTCCAGCAGCTGCCCGTAGGGCAGTTCGCTCTGGTCGCCGCGGATGCCGAACAGGCGCAGGCTCATGTCGGAGGAGCGCACCATCGATGTCTTCACGTCGAATTCGCAGGTGCCGATCTCGGCGAACGCCAGCGCGAGCTTTTCGCGGTCGAGGCTCGCCTTCAGCGCATCCAGCGTGCTGCGCGTCATCTCCTCGGACTCGCGCAGCTTGGCGGTGGAGACCCGCAGCTCGCCGCCCAGCCTTTCAAGGTCGCGCGTGGCGGCGGCAAGCTGGCCGCGCGTTTCCGCGAGCTGGAACTCCAGCTCGGCGATGCGCGTACGTGCGGCGTCCGCCCCGGGCGGGTCGGTCGTCTCGGTGCGTTGCGGATTTTTCCTGGGTGAGCTCACGTGTTCTTCTGCAAGGATCTGTCGGTCTCCGGTCTCCGGCCGGCGGCCCGCATGTGCGGCGGCCTGCCTGGATACCGCAAGCGCCATGCCAGCCGGATTTTGAGTCAATCCCCCGGGGCAGGCAACCCGGGCCGCGCGCCGGGTCGGCCCGTCCTGCCCACGCCGCGGCCGGTCCTAGGCGTGCCCGGGCGAGCTTTCGACGGCCTTGCACAAGGCCGCGGTAACTTCTGCCGTGGTGGCGCGGCCGCCGAGATCCGGCGTAAACACGCGCGATCCGGTCACCGCCTCGATGGCGCCCATGAGGCGGGCGGCTGCCGAAAGTTCGCCGAGGTGCTGAAGCATCATCACGGCCGTCCAGAACGTGCCGACCGGGTTGGCGATGCCGCGCCCGGCGATGTCGAGCGCCGAGCCGTGGATGGGCTCGAACATGGACGGAAACTTGCGCTCCGGGTTCAGGTTCGCCGTCGGCGCGATGCCCAGGCTGCCGGAAAGCGCCGCGGCGAGGTCCGACAGGATGTCGGCGTGCAGGTTGGTGGCCACCATGACGTCGAGCGAGGCCGGGCGCAGCACCATGCGCATGGTGGCGGCGTCGACCAGCATCTTGTCGGTCTGCACGTCCGGATAGTCCCCGGCGATGCGCGCGAACGTCTCGTCCCACATGACCATGCCGTGACGCTGCGCGTTCGACTTGGTGATCAGCGTCAGCAGGCGTCGCGGTCGCTTGCGCGCCAGTTCGAAGGCGAAGCGGTGGATGCGCTCCACGCCGCTGCGCGTGAAGATCGACACCTCGGTGGCGACTTCCTCCGGCAGTCCGCGATGGCTGCGCCCGCCCTGGCCGGAGTACTCGCCCTCGGAATTCTCGCGGACGATCACCCAATCGAGGTCGGCGGGGGACTTGAGCTTCAGCGGCGGGTCGATTCCGGGCAGCACGCGCGCCGGGCGCACGTTGGCGTACTGGTCGAAGTTCTGGCAGATGTTGAGCCGCAGGCCCCACAGCGTGACGTGGTCGGGCACCTTGTTCGAGCCGACCGCGCCGAAATAGATGGCGTCGAAGCCCTTGAGCTGCTCCAGGCCGTCGGCCGGCATCATCTCGCCGTGCTTCAGGTAGTGATCGCTGCCCCAGCCGAAATGCACGAATTCCAGCCGGAAGCCGCCGTCCTTCTTCGCCAGCGACTGCAGGACCTGGATGCCGGCAGCGATGACTTCCGTGCCGATGCCGTCGCCGGGAATGGCTGCGATGTTGTAGGTTTTCATCTAAGGCGATGTACCACGGAGGACACGGAGGGCACGGAGGAATTCAAGGGAGTAGAAAAATTGGATTCTTTATCGTTTCTGGCAGTTGATCTCGCGATTACCGATGCATTCCCGGTTCCCGAGATTCGTCCCTTTTTCCGATGCTGCTTTCTCCGTGCTCTCCGTGTCCTCCGTGGTTCAAGGTTGATGATCTAGATTGCCGATGCGATGGCCTTGCCCATGTCTTCGGTGTTCGCCTTGCCGCCGACGTCGGGCGTGCGCGGGCCGGACTGCATGCAGCCTTCGACGGCCTTGACGATGGCTGCGCCCGCCTGCGGGTAGCCGAGGTGCTCGAGCAGCATGGCCCCGGACCAGATCTGGCCGACCGGATTGGCGATCTTTTTCCCGTAGATGTCCGGTGCGGACCCGTGCACGGGCTCGAACAGCGATGGGAATTTGCGCTCGGGGTTGATGTTGCCGGACGGCGCGATGCCGATGGTGCCGGCGGTGGCCGGTCCGAGGTCGGAGAGGATGTCGCCGAACAGGTTGGAGGCCACGATCACGTCGAAGCGCTGCGGGTTCAGCACCATCTGGATGGTCAGGCCGTCGATGTGGTACTGGCCGGTTTTTACCTGAGGATAGTTCTTCGCCATCGCCGCGAAGCGCTCGTCCCAGTAGGGCATGGTGATGGAGATGCCGTTCGACTTGGTGGCCGACGTGACTTCCTTGCGGCTGCGCTGCATGGCGAGGTCGAAGGCGAACTTCATGATGCGGTCCACGCCCTTGCGCGTGAAGATCGACTGCTGCATGGCCATCTCGCGCTCGGTGCCCTCGAACAGGCGGCCGCCGACCGCGGAATACTCGCCCTCGGTGTTCTCGCGCACCACGGACTAGTCGATATCGCCGACCTTGCGCCCGGCGAGCGGCGGCGTGATGCCCGGCATCAGGCGCACCGGGCGCAGGTTCACGTACTGGTCGAAGCCGCGGCGGAACAGGATCAGCGAATCCCAGAGCGACTTGTGGTCGGGCACCTTCGCCGGCCAGCCGGTGGCGCCGAAGAAGATGCAGTCGTGGCCCCCGATCTTCGAGCGCCAGTCCGGCGGCATCCACCAGCCGTGGCGGTCGTAGTTGTCGCAGGACCAGTCGAAATGGTCGAAGGCGAGCCCGATACCGAACCTGCGCGCAGCGGCGTCCAGCACGCGCACGCCCTCCGGCATGACCTCCTTGCCGATGCCGTCGCCGGCGATGACCGCGATTTTGTGGGTTTTCATCTCAGCCTATTCGCCACAGAGGACACAGAGAGCACAGAGGAAAACGAGAGGCATTGGACGGGAATCTGCCGCGAGGCGGAATCGTTCGGCCAGAGCCGGGGTGCCGCGATGCCGATAGGACCAGACCGCTCCATTCATCTCTCTCCTGGGTCTTGATTTTCTCTGTGCTCTCTGCGTCCTCTGTGGCTGGATATATTTAGAAGTTCACGTTCTTGGCGCCCTTGAGCTTGAGGATCGCGCGCGCGTCGTCCGGCGTGGCGATCTCCAGGCCGAGCTCCTCGAGGATGCGGCGGATCTTGGCGACCTGGTCGGCATTGGTCCTGGCGAGCTGGCCCTTGCCGATCCACAGGCTGTCCTCCAGTCCCACGCGCACGTTGCCGCCCATGACCGCCGACTGCGTGGCGATGTACATCTGGTTGCGGCCGCCGCCGAGCACCGACCACTGGTACTGGTCGCCGAACAGGCGGTCGGCCGTGCGGCGCATGTGCATGACGTCCTCCGGATGCGGGCCGATGCCGCCGCGGATGCCGAACACCGACTGGATGAACAGCGGCGGCTTGACCAGGCCGCGCTCCAGGAAATGCGCGGCCGTGTACAGGTGGCCGATGTCGTAGCATTCGATCTCGAAGCGGGTGTTGTTCTCGCTGCACGACTGCAGGATGTAGGCGATGTCCTTGAACGTGTTCTTGAAGATGCGGTCGTCGGAAGCCGCGAGGTAGGGTTTCTCCCAGTCGTATTTCCATTCCTTCACGCGCGGGATCATCTCGTACAGGCCGAAGTTCATCGAACCCATGTTCAGCGACGCCACCTCGGGCTTGAGCTGCAGCGCGGGCTGCAGGCGATCCTCGATGCTCATCGTCGGCGCGCCGCCCGTGGTGAGGTTGATGACCACGTCGCAGGCTGCCTTGATCTTCGGCAGGAACTGCTTGAACATCTTCGGGTCCTGCGTGGGGTGTCCGTCGGCCGGCTCACGCGCGTGCAGGTGCACGACGGCCGCGCCGGCCTTCGCCGCGCCGATGGCGCCCTCGGCGATCTCGTCGGGCGTGATCGGCAGGTGGGGCGACATCGACGGCGTATGGATCGAGCCGGTGACGGCGCAGGTGATGATGACTTTCCTGGTCATTGCTGTTCTCCGTGTTCTTCAGTTTCCGATTTTCTTCGCGGCGTCGCGCTTGTGCGCGATCAGCGCCATCAGCCGGCGGTCGCGCCAGGCCTCGCGCTCGGCGTGCTTCGTCTGCGGCATGAGCTTGCGGCGCTCGCCGTCAACCTTCGCGACCAGCGCGTCGTCCCAGGGAGCGACTTGCGTGTTGCCCATCATGCCGCGCAGCACGGGACCGTAGCGCCTGGCATAGTCGGGCACGCCGCCGGGTGCGTTCAGGTCGATGGTCTCGAACGGCCCCATGAAGGACCAGCGCAAGCCCAGGCCGTCCTTGATGCACTTGTCGAGGTCCTCGACCGAGACATGGTCCTCCTGCACCAGGCGCCAGGACTCGAGCAGCAGCGCCGCCTGCAGCCGGTTCAGGATGAAGCCCTCGATCTCCTTCTTGACCGTGATCGCGACCTGGCCGACCTTGTCGTGCAGCGCGCGCGTCTTCGCCACCACCTCGGGGTCGGTCCACGGCGCCGGCGAGATCTCCACGATCGGCACGATGTGCGGCGGATTCACCGGATGGGCGACGATGCAGCGGTGCCTGCCTTTCAGGCCCTCGCTGAAGCGCGACGTCTGGATCGTCGATGTCGAGCTCGCGAGGATGCAGTGCGCGGGCGCGGCGGCATCCATCCGGCGATACACCTCGCGCTTGACCTCGAGATTCTCCGAGGTGTTCTCCTGCACGTAGTCGGCGTCCTTCACCGCGTCCTCGAGCGTGGCGACGGCGGTGACCCGCTTCGCGACGGTTGCCGGCGGCTCGGCGATCAGGCCGGCCTCGCGCAACTCCTTCAGGCCGTCCTCGATCAGCGCGAGCGCCTTTTGCGCCGCGCCCGGCGCTGCGTCGTAGAGCTTGACCGGGTGCCCGGCGCGCGCGAACACCATGGCCCACGCGCGGCCGATCAGGCCCGATCCGATGATTGCGACTTTTTCCATTGCTTGCTTTCCTTTTTCTCGATCTTCACCACAGAGGCACAGAGGACACAGAGAGAAACGGCACGAAATGAAAGCATGTCTTCAGGGATGAAGTGGCGGGCGCTTCGATGCTGGACTGCCAGGTGATCGCCTTGCTCAACAACTTCTCCGGATGCCGTGTCCTGACGTTTCCGCTCTTCTCCGTGTCCTCCGTGCCTCTGTGGTGATATCGAATTTCTTCAGGGACCTTATCCGAGCATTTCCACGCCGGCGCAGACCGAGATCGCCTGGCCGGTGATGTTCCTGCCGACGTCGGACGCGAGGTACAGCGCCATGTTGGCGATGTCGTAGGGGCTGACCATGCGGTGCATGGACACGCGCTCCAGCGAGAGCTTCTTCTGCTCCTCGAAGCTGATGCCCACGGCCTTCGCCTTGGCCTCGATCACGCGGTTGATGCGATCGCCCTCGACGACGCCGGGCTGGATCGCGTTGACGCGGATGTTGTCCGGGCCAACTTCCATCGACAGGCTCTTGGTGTAGCCGACCACGCCCCATTTCGCGGCGGAATAGGGCGTGCGGAACGGGAACGCCAGCCGCCCCGCGGCCGAGGACAGGTTGATGATCGAGCCGCCGCCCGCGGCCTTGATCATGGGCATGGCGAGCCGCGTGCAGTAGAACATGCCGTTCACGTCGACGTCGATGCAGCGCTCCCATTCCTCGACCGGCAGATCTTCCACCCTGCCGGTGGGACCGGCGATGCCGGCGTTGTTGATCAGGCAGTCGAGGCCGCCGAGCTCCTTCCTCACGTCGGCGAACAGCCGGTCGACATCCTTGAGGCTCGAGACGTCGGCCAGCGTCGCCGTCACGCCCGGGAACGCCTTCCTCGTCTCGTCGATGGAGGATTGCACGACGTCGCAGATGTGCACGCGCGCGCCGGCCCGGGTGAATACGTCGGTCATGGCGCGGCCGATGCCCGCGGCGCCCGCGGTGATCAGGACGCGGCGGCCCTTGACGGAAATTTCCATGATGTTGCTTCCTGTGGGTCTCGTGGTGGCGGACAGTGCCGCGGCGCGTGGACGCCGCCTAGCGCTTGCGCCCCGGCAGGGGGGCCGTGCCGGGGCGGCGCGTCAAGCGGTTCATGCGGACTCCTCCGGGAGTGTGCTTGTTGTCGGGCGCACGGCATCGCCGGCGTCTCTTGGTGGCGTCGATTATAGCAACGCCGGCTGCCGGCTTCGGCTAGAATCGGCGGGCCGGCGGCTGTCGTGGCAATGTCGATTGCGCAGGCATCCGGCCACGGCGAACCGATTGAACCTTCTCGCACTGGACACTTCCACGGAGTATTGCTCGGCCGCGTTGCTGCGCGGCCCGGGGCAAGGCGCGCCGGCGTCCACCGGATTCGAGCTCGCGTATCGCGAGTGCCATGCCGGGCAAGGGCATTCCGAAATGGTCCTGCCCATGGTTGGCGAGCTGCTGGCCGGGGCCGGGCTCGCGCCCGCGCAGCTCGATGGCATCGCCTTCGGGGCCGGCCCGGGATCGTTCACCGGGATCAGGATCGCCTGCGGCGTCGCCCAGGGGCTCGCCTTCGGCGTGGATGCGCCGGTCGTGCCCGTCGGCACGCTCGCCGCGCTTGCCGAGGAGTCGGGAGCCGCGCGCGTGCTCGCCTGCATCGACGCACGCATGAACGAACTGTATTTCGCCGCCTACCGTCGCGAAGGGGCGGCGTGGGCCGAGGTGCTGGCGCCGGCGGTGGGTGGCGCCGACGCGATGCCGGCGCTCGATGGCGACGGATGGTTCGGCTGCGGCAGCGGCTTCGCGGCACGGGGCGAGGCGCTGGCGCGACGCTTCGGGGGTTGCCTGGCCGGCGTCGATGCGTCGCTGCATCCGCACGCGCGGGCAATCGCCCGGCTCGCGTATCCCGTCCTGCTCGCCGGAGGAGGCGTGTCCGCCGACCAGGCGGCGCCGCTCTACGTCCGCGACAGGGTCGCGCTTAAAATGAACGAACGATGAGTGCCCGACTCGACACGCTGCCGGAATTCCGCCCCATGGGTGCGGCGGACCTCGACCGCGTCATGCAGATCGAGCCGACGCTCTATTCGCATCCCTGGACGCGCGGCAACTTCGAGGACTCGCTGGGCGCCGGCTACGGCTGCTGGGTCGTGGAGTGCGCGCGCGAGCTCGTCGGCTACGGCGTCCTCATGATCGGCGTGAGCGAGGCCCACCTGCTCAACCTGAGCGTGGGGAAGGCGTGGCAGCGGCGCGGTTACGGCCGCATGCTATTGGAGCATTTCGTGCGCATCGCGCGCGCCGGCGATGCCGGGCACATGTTCCTCGAGGTCCGCCCGTCGAACCATGCCGCGCGCGGGCTCTACCAGGAATTCGGCTTCCGGCAGGTCTCGATCCGGCGCGGCTACTATCCCGCCGGGCACGGACGCGAGGACGCCATCCTCATGGGGCTGATGCTGTGAAGCGCCGGCCACGCGCATGAGCCGGCGCCCCGAGGTATTGAAAGCGCTCGGCCTGGCGCCGCTGTGGATCAGGCGCGGAGCCGCCGAGGCCGCCGGTGCAGCGAGCCCTTCCGCCGCCGTCGAGGCCGCTACGCCCGCGGACCGCGCGACGCGGATCGCAGCGATGGACTGGCCGCAGCTGAAGGCTTCCGTCTCGGCCTGCACGGCCTGCGCACTGCACAGGGCGCGCAAGCAGGCCGTGTTCGGCGTCGGCGACGAAAAGGCTCGGTGGCTGTTCGTGGGGGAAGGACCCGGGGCGGAGGAGGACGAGCGCGGCGAGCCCTTCGTCGGCCAGGCCGGAAAGCTGCTGGACAACATGCTGGCCGCGATCGGATTGCGGCGCGGCGAGGGCGTGTACATCGCCAACGTCGTCAAATGTCGCCCCCCGGGCAACCGCACCCCGCAGCCGGGCGAGGCTCACGCATGCGAGCCCTACCTGCATCGCCAGATCGAGCTGATGCGCCCGATGCTCATCGTCGCGCTGGGCAAGGTGGCCGCGCAGAACCTGCTCGGCGTCGAGGCGACGCTGTCGAGCCTGCGCGGGCGCGTGCACGATTTCCGCGGCACTCCGCTCATCGTGACTTATCATCCCGCCTACCTGCTGCGCACTCTGGCCGACAAGGCCAAGTCCTGGGAAGACCTGCGCTTCGCGGTCGACACCATGCAGGCATTGAAACGGCAGGCGGAGGTCCCCAACTGATGGACGCGTTCCCTAACGGAGGAAAACCATGAGACGCATCGTGGCGACCTGCCTGCTCCTGCTGGCTGCGGGGCTGGGCGGCTGCGGTTACAACACGCTGCAGAGCCAGGACGAGGCCGTCAAGGCGGCCTGGGGCGAGGTCCTGAACCAGTACCAGCGCCGCGCCGACCTCGTGCCGAACCTGGTGAATACCGTCAAGGGATTCGCCGCCCAGGAAAAGGACGTGCTGCTGGGGGTGACCAACGCCCGCGCCAAGGTCGGCGGCGTCCAGGCCACGCCGGAGCTGGTCAACGATCCGGCGGCGTTCTCGAAGTTCATCGCCGCGCAGGGCGAGATGACGTCGGCGCTGTCGCGGCTGCTGGTGGTCGCGGAGAACTACCCGCAGCTGAAGTCGGACGCGAACTTCCGCGACCTCCAGGCGCAGCTCGAGGGCACCGAGAACCGCATCACCGTGGCGCGCCAGCGCTACATCCGCGCCGTGCAGGAGTACAACGTCACGGTGCGCTCCTTCCCGAGCAACCTGACCGCCATGGTCTTCGGCCACAAGGTGAAACCGTCGTTCACCGTGGAGAACGAGCAGGCGATCTCGAAGCCGCCGACGGTCGATTTCTCGAGGCCGGAGGCGCCGGCCGCGCCGGCCCCGGCGAAGCAGTAGCCCGATGACCCGCCTGCTGCGCATGGCGGCGCTCGGTGCGCTGCTGTGCGTGGGCCTGCCCGGGATGGCCGAGGACCGGCCCGTTCCGGCGCTCACGGGCCGCGTGGTCGACGAGACCGGCACGCTCGCGCCCGAGCAGGTGCGTGCGCTCGACGCCAAGCTGCGCTCGTTCGAGCAGCGCAAGGGCAGCCAGATGGCCGTGCTGGTGACCGGCACCACGTTCCCCGAGCCCATCGAATCCTTCAGCATCCGCGTGGCGGAGGCCTGGAAGATCGGCCGCAAGGGTGTCGACGACGGCATCCTCGTGGTGATCGCGAAGTCCGACCGGGCGATGCGCCTGGAGGTCGGCTACGGGTTCGAAGGCGCGGTACCCGACGCGACGGCGAAGCGGCTCATCGAGGAGGTATTCATCCCGGCGTTCCAGCAGGGCGACTTCTACGGCGGGCTGGATGCGGGCATCGACAGGCTGATCCGGCTGATCGACGGCGAGCCGCTGCCCCCGCCCGAGCCGTCGCCCCGCCGCGACGTGCGCTCGATCGAATCCTGGCTGGTGGTGCTCGTCGTGGCCACGCTCGCCGTCGGCGGCATGCTGCGCCGCCTGCTGGGGCGCCTGCCCGGGGCGCTGGTGTCCGGCGCAGGCATCGGCCTGCTTGCCTGGCTGCTCGCCGGCACGCTGTTCGCCGCGGTGGCGGCCGGCATCGTCGCCTTCGTGGTGACGCTGCTCGGCGGCGGCATCCCCGGCCGCTACGGTGGCGGATTCGGCGGCGGTGGGTTCGGGGGCGGCGGTTTCAGCGGCGGCGGGGGATTCAGCGGGGGTGGCGGCGGGTTCGGGGGCGGCGGTGCGTCGGGGCGCTGGTGATCCCATGAGCTGGATGCGGCTGCTGCGCCATCTGACGTCCCCGCACTGGCGGGGGCGCCGGGCCTTCCCCGCGGCGGCGCTGGCGCGCATCGAGCAGGCCGTGACCCGCTCGGAATCCCGCCACGGCGGCCAGATCCGCTTTGCCGTCGAGCATGCGCTGGATACGGGCGCGCTGCTGCGCGGCACGAGCGCGCGAGAACGCGCGCTGGAGGTGTTCTCGATGCTCAGGGTATGGGACACCGAGCACAACAACGGCGTGCTCATCTACCTGCTGCTCGCCGACCGCGACGTGGAGATCGTGGCCGACCGCGGCATCCACGCGCTGGCCGGCACGCAGGCCTGGGAGGCGATCTGCCGCGACATGGAGGTGCGCCTGCGCGAAGGCGGGTTCGAGCAGGCCGTGGTGGCGGGCATCGAGCGCGTGTCGGCGGAGCTGGAAGCGCGCTTCCCGCGCACGGCCGGCGGCGCCAACGAGCTGCCCGACCGGCCCGCCGTGCTGTGAGGCGCTAGGCCTTGTCCTGGTCGTGCCAGTGCTTGCGCGTGAGCAGCGCCATGGTCGCGGAGATGAACAGGCCGAAGCAGCAGATGATCGCATTGATCGACATGTCGACCCTGATCATCAGCGCGTAGACGCCGAGCAGCACCAGGATGGACAGGTTCTCGTTGAAGTTCTGCACGGCGATCGAATGCCCGGCGCCCATCAGCAGGTGGCCGCGGTGCTGCAGCAGCGCATTCATCGGCACCACGAAATAGCCGCCCATCGCGCCGATCAGCACGAGCAGGCTGACGGCGACGCGCCAGTCGCGCACGAATACCATCAGGATGACGAGCACGCCCATGGCGATGCCCACAGGCAGCACCCGCACGGAGCGCTTGAGCGTCACGTATTTCGCGGCGAGCACCGAGCCGATGGCGATGCCGACGGCGACCACCGCCGTGAGCTGCGTGGCCTTTTCCAGGCTGAACTTCAGCGCCATCGAGGCCCAGGTCAGCACGATCAGGCGCAGCGTCGCGCCCGCGCCCCAGAACAGCGTGGTCACGGCGAGCGACACCTGGCCGAGCGGGTCGCGCCAGAGCAGGCGCAGGCTGTGCCAGAAGTCCTGCATGACGAACAGCGGGTTGCGTTTCTGCAGCTTGTGGTCGATCGCCACCCTGGGGATGTGCAGGTTGATCATCGCGGCCAGGAAATACAGCAGCAGGATGACGGTGATCGCGAGCTCGGGGGGCGTGTCGATGCCGGTCTCGATGAACGGCAGGTCGAGGCGGTCGAACGCGTACTCGGCGAACTCGTTGCTGACCATGAGGCCGCCGAGGATGGAGCCCAGGATGATGGCGGCGACCGTGAGGCCCTCCATCCAGCCGTTGGCAAGCACGAGCTTCTGGTGCGGCAGGTACTCGGTCAGGATGCCGTACTTTGCCGGCGAGTACATGGCCGCGCCGATGCCGACGAGCCCGTAGGCGAGCAGCGGATGCAGGCCGAGCAGCATGGCGAGGCAGCCCAGCAGCTTCACCGCGTTGGCCACGAACATCACGCGCCCCTTGGGCAGCGAGTCCGCGAACGGGCCAACGAAGGGCGCCAGCACGATGTAGGCGAACACGAAGAACTGCTGCAGCACCGGCGTCTGCCAGGCCTGCGCATGCAGGCTCGCGAGCAGCGCGATGGCGGCGAACAGCAGCGCGTTGTCAGCCAGTGCCGAGAAAAACTGCGCGGACAGGATGGTGTAGAACCCGCGATTCATGTCGTCGGGGCGCGCGAACGCACGGCGTCCGCATTGTCTTCGATTGAGGTCATGGCGTATTCGGCCGGCGGCTTTATACCACATCCCATGCGCGGGAAACGCGCTCTTGGAGGCAGATCCCGGCGCGCAGCGCGATGCCCCAGCGCATAGAATACGGCACCGCATCCCGATCCGGTTCCGGAGCCGGACAGCACACCATACATGGCCCGCCCGATACAGGCTAGCTTCAATCTCGCCGCGTTCGCGAACAACCTCGCCGTCGCGCGCAGGCATGCCGGCAGCGCCGCCGTGCTCGCGGTGATCAAGGCGGACGCGTACGGTCACGGGCTGCTGCGGGCCGCGCGCGCGCTCGCCGGCGCCGACGGCTTCGCGCTGCTGGAGCTGGAAGCCGCAGTGCGGCTGCGCGAGGCGGGCTTTCGCCAGCGCATCCTGCTGCTGGAGGGGTTTTTCTCGCCGGCGGAGCTGCCCGAGGTGCTGCGCCATGAATTCACCGTAATGGTGCATTCCCGCGAGCAGCTGCGCATGCTGGCCGTATTGCGCGGGCCGGGGAAGATCGACGTCTTCCTGAAGTTCAACACCGGCATGAACCGCCTGGGCTTCCCGTCCGCGGATGCCGCCGCGGTGATCGCCGAAGCCTCCGGCATCGCCGCGGTCGGCAAGATCACTCTCGCCACGCATTTCGCCGACGCCGAGGGTCCGAACGGCGTCGACTGGCAGTTGCGCGAATTCGAGGCACGCGTGGCGCGCCCGGGCTACCAGCGTTCGCTCGCGAACTCCGCCGCCCTGCTGCAGTTTCCGCAGGTGCGCGGGGACTGGGTGCGACCCGGCCTGATGCTCTACGGCGCGAGCCCGCTGGACTTCGCGGGCGCGCGCAAGCTCGGACTGGAGCCCGTCATGACGTTGAGCAGCGAGATCATCGCCGTGCAGCACCTCCGGCGCGGCGACACGGTGGGCTACGGCAGCCTGTTCTGCGCGGATCGGGCGATGCGCATCGGCGTGGTCGCCTGCGGCTACGCCGACGGCTATCCGCGCCACGCCACGACCGGCGTCCCGGTGCTGATCGACGGCGTGCGCGCGGCGATCGTCGGCCGGGTGTCGATGGACATGATGTGCGTGGACCTCTCGGGCGTGCCGGGCGCCGGCATCGGCAGCGGCGTTGTGCTCTGGGGCGACGGCCTGCCGATCGAGGAGGTCGCCGCGGCTTCGGGCACGGTGAGCTACGAGCTGATGTGCGCGCTGGCCCGGCGCGTGCCGAAGGTCGAGGCCGGCTGATGGCGCGCGCGAAAACCGTCTACGCCTGCACCGAATGCGGCGGCCAGACGCTGAAGTGGCAGGGGCAGTGCCCGCATTGCTCCGCGTGGAACACGCTGGTGGAGACCATCGCCGAGAAGCCCGGCGCATCGCGCTACCAGGCCGTGGCCGAATCGAGCCGGCTGCAGAAGCTCGCGGAAGTCGAGGCGCGCGAGGAGCCGCGCAGGCCGACGGGCATCGACGAGCTCGACCGCGTGCTCGGCGGCGGGCTGGTGGCCGGTGCCGTGGTGCTGATCGGCGGCGATCCCGGCATCGGCAAGTCCACGCTGCTGCTGCAGGCACTGTCGGTCATGGGCGCCGGCTGCAAGGCGCTCTACGTGAGCGGCGAGGAGTCGGCGCAGCAGATCGCGCTGCGGGCGCGCAGGCTGGCCGTGGATGCGTCCGCGCTGGACCTGCTCGCCGAGATCAACCTCGAGAAGGTGCTCGCCGTGCTCGGCGCGCAGCGGCCCGACGTGGCCGTCATCGACTCGATCCAGACCCTGTACTCCGAGGCGCTGCAATCGGCGCCGGGCAGCGTGGCGCAGGTGCGCGAATGCGCCGCGCAGTTGACGCGCTTCGCCAAGTCGACGGGCTGCGCGCTGATGCTGGTCGGCCACGTCACCAAGGAGGGCGCGCTCGCCGGCCCGCGCGTGCTCGAGCACATGGTCGATGCCGTGCTCTATTTCGAGGGCGACACGCATTCGAGCTTCCGGCTCGTGCGGGCGATCAAGAACCGCTTCGGCGCGGTCAACGAGCTCGGCGTCTTCGCCATGACCGAGCGCGGGCTGCGCGGCATCTCCAATCCGTCGGCGCTGTTCCTGTCGCAGCACGGTGCACAGGTGCCGGGCTCCTGCGTCATGGTGACCCAGGAAGGCAGCCGCCCGCTGCTCGTGGAAGTGCAGGCGCTGGTCGACGAGGCGCACGCACCCAATCCGCGGCGGCTGTCCGTCGGCCTCGAGCAGAACCGCCTCGCCATGCTGCTCGCCGTGCTGCACCGTCACGCGGGCATCGCGGCGTTCGACCAGGACGTGTTCGTGAATGCCGTGGGCGGCGTGAAGATAGACGAGCCGGCCGCCGACCTGCCGGTACTGCTGGCGATCGTGTCGTCGCTGCGCGCCAGACCGCTGCCGGAGAAGCTCGTCGCTTTCGGCGAAATCGGCCTGGCCGGCGAGGTGCGCCCGGTGCAGCGCGGCCAGGAAAGGCTGAAGGAGGCGGCCAAGCTCGGCTTCCGCATGGCGATCATCCCGAAGGCCAACGCGCCCAGGGGCCGCATCGAGGGCCTGGAGGTGGTGGCGGTGGAACGGGTGGAGGAGGCGGTCAGAAAGGCCGTGAATGCGTGAATATCGTGAATAACGTGAATGTCGATCTAGAGCTCTAGGCTTTCTGCGGCATTAGACGTATTCACGACATTTACGATATTCACGCATTCACGGCCTTTCAATGCAGCGCGAACATCGTCAGCGCCGCGGCCGCGAGAACGGCGCTGCCGATCCAGATCAGCTTGAGGGGGGAGCCGGGAGAGCGCGCGAGCGCCGGGCCGCCCGCCGGCGCCGCCGGCTGCTGCCAGGTCGTGCTGCCGGAAAGCGTGGAGGCCGCGGCCGAGCGCTTGGCATCCGCCAGCGCCTTCAGGCGCGCGATCTTCTGTGTTTCCGAGAACTTGTCCAGTTCCTTCTCCATGCCGGTCAGCGCCGCGAGCCTCATGGTCGCATCGAAGGAGTCGAAGGCCTTCGACAGACCCAGCGCCGGATTCGTCTGCTCGCTGGCGGAGTCCCGGGCGGGTGCGCCGTCGGGCGCCGTCCCCGCTTCGGCCATCTCCAGGATGCGCGCCTCCTTGTCCTCCTGGCGCGTCAGCAGCGCGGCGGGCTCGTTGCGCGCCGCTTCCCGGGCGGGCGGCGCGGCCGTCTCCACGGGCGGCGGAGACTCGCCGGCAAGCTCCGCGCGCGCGCGGCGCAGATCGCCGGCAAGGTCCCGCGCGTGCTGGTAGCGGTCATCGAGGTTCTTGGCGAGCGCCTTGGCGATGATGAAATTCAGGACCTCTGGCAGGTCGGGGTTCAGCGTGCGCGGCGCCGGCGGATTGAAGTTCACGGTCTGGTACATGACGCCGTGGATGTTGTCCGCGACGAAGGGCGAGGTGCCGGTGAGCATCTCGTAGAGCACCACGCCCAGCGAGAAGATGTCCGAGCGCGCGTCCGCGCGTTTTCCCGAGACCTGCTCGGGCGACATGTACTTCGGCGAGCCGAGGATCATGCCGGTCATGGTCTTGATCTCGTTGTTGCGCATGCGCGCGATGCCGAAGTCGGTGATCTTCACCAGCCCGTCGTCGAGCACCATGATGTTGGCGGGCTTGATGTCGCGATGGATGATCTGGCGGTCGTGCGCGAACTGCAGGCCCTCGGCCACCTGCGCACCGATGTCGAGCGCCTGGGGCACGCGGATCGGCACGCGCGACTGCAGCATGCGCCGCAGCTCCTGGCCCTCGAGGAACTCCATGGCCATGTAGGCCACCTTATCGCTGCGGCCGATGTCGTAGATGGTGACGATGTTGCGGTGGGACAGCCCGCCGGCGGCCTTGGCTTCCTGGTAGAAGCGCGCCTCGTATTCCGCGAGTTCGTCCTTGGGCAACGTCAGGTTGATGGTCTTGATGGCCACCACGCGGTCCAGGAGCGGGTCACGCGCCTTGTAGACCACGCCCATGGCGCCCTGCCCGAGCTCCGCGATGACCTCGTAGCGTCCCAGCATCATGCCGGCGCCTGTGCCGTTCACGGCTGCTTCGCCTGTCTTGCCTTCACGCTCTTGAACACCGGACCCCACATGGGATGGCCGGCCTCGGCCGCGTCGAGCTCGAACTTCGGGTCGAGCTCGAGCGCGATGCCGAACTCTTCGCGGCAGGTCACGGGCTGGCTGGATACGCAGGCGATGAAGGCGAGGTACTTGTGGGCCTTGACGCGGTCGGGCCGGCTCAGGCCTTCCTCGAGCGCGAATTGCAGCCGCCGCCTGGCCACCTTGTAGTTGCCTTCCTCGTAGTTCCGCACGCCTTCCTCCAGATAGCTCGTGCCGGGATAGCGGGGCGCGCCGAAGTCCTTGAAGGGGCCGCTCTGGCAGCCGGCGGCGAGGACGGCGGCGAGGGCGAGCGCAGCGATACGGGCGTGGATGGTGGGCATCTGGCTAGTTGAACTTGTGCTTGATGCGGATCTTCTGGTCCGCCTTGACGTCGATCACCTGCGTGTAGACCGGGAAGTTGCCGTTGCGGATCTCTATCTTGCGCCTGCCCGGCGTGACCTCCACCTCGTTGACCGGCGGACTCACGCCGATGCGGTCGCCGTCGACGTAGACCTCCCCCCAGGGCGCCACGGCCAGCGTGACGAGCGCCGTGCCCGCCGGCACGGGCGGGGCGGCCTCGGGTGCCGCGGGCGCAGCGGCACGCGAGAAGAACGCGAAGGGCGACGGCTTGGCCTCTTTTTTCTTTTCCTCCGCACCCACGACCGGCGCGGCATCCTCGTGGGCGGCAATGGCCGGTTCCGGCGCCGCGGCCGGCATCCCCGCCTCCGTCCTGGAGCGGGCGGTGCGTGGCTTTTTCTCCTTCTCCGCGTGCCTGTGCGCCGCGGGCGGCGCGGCTGGCGCGGCTTCGGCCAGACGGGCGGCGACTCGCGACTTCCCCGGCGTGCCGGCGGCGTCCGCGTCCGGCGCCGGCACGGCCGCGACCTCGCCGTGGCCGAGCAGGTTGACGATGACCGCCAGCACGAAGGCGCCGGCCGAGACCGTGGCGGTGCCGAAGGCGATGGTACGGTTGTTGAGCCAGGGCTCGATGCGCGCGAGCAGCGGCCGGCGGGGCGCGGTGGCGTTGGCGACGGTCGCCGTCGACGCCTGGCGCTTGCCCTCGCGGGACGAGTCGTACGCCCGCTCGGCGGGGGAGCGCACGCCGTTGGCCCGCGTGCCGCTGTAGCCCACGCTGTAGACCTCGTGCTCGCGCACGTGCTTGTCTGTGCGCGAACCCTCGTACTTGAACAGCTTGGAATAGCCCTCGGAAATATGCGAGACGACTTCGTAGTAGGAACGCGAGACCAGGATCTGGCCGGGCTGGGCGAAGCCCATCACGCGCTGCGCGACGTTGATGCCGTCGCCGATGATGTTGGGCTGGCTGTTCAGGTCGCGCACCAGGCGCACCGGCCCGAGGTTGATGCCCACGCGCGCCGGCAGCCTCGGCGGCTCGCCCTGCCTGGGCGCGAAGGCTTCGCGCAGGCTCATGGCCACGAACAGCGCGTCCTCGGGGTCGCCCAGGAAGTTGATCGCCACGCCGTCGCCGGTGTCCAGGATGATGCGGTCGTTCACCGCGATGTCGTGGATCGCCTCGGCGATCAAGGCGTTGAAGCTGTCCTTGAGCTGGATCTGCTCCGACACCGGCTTCTTGGAATATTCCGCGATGTCCAGGAACAGCACGCTGCAGATGAACGTGCGGTTGGCCCGCTCGGGCATCATGGCCGGGGTCCTCCCGTGACCGGCTGCGGGCTGGCGTGGCGCTTCGTGAATTCCTGGCGCGGCATCAGTCGGGATCCTGGGCTCGGCTGGGCTTTCGGGGGAGGGGAATCTTAGCACCAAACGCACCGGAATCCCTAGCGAAAAATATTAAATTTCCCCCTGCGGTCAAATGCTTTGACGGCATTCTTCCATGCATTTCGAGGTTTTGTGCGCCGTGCCGGACCGGTTCCGAACGATCCGATCCCGTATGATTTGCGGCGTCACGCGCGGCGACTCCCTGCCGTCCGCCATGCTTTTTCGGGATATTTCGGAGCCAACTTGAAGTCCACGAGCCCCTACGACGCCGGCCTCGACCGCAATCCGGCGAACTACGCGCCGCTGTCCCCGCTGTCCTTCCTGGCGCGTGCGGCCGAGGTCTTTCCCGAACGGCCGGCGATCATCCACGGCACCTACCGGGCCACGTGGGCCGAGACCTACCGGCGCTGCCGGCGGCTCGCCGGCGCATTGGCCCGTCGCGGCGTCGGGGCCGGCGATACGGTGGCCGTCCTGGCCCCCAACACGCCGGCCATGTACGAGGCGCATTTCGGCGTGCCCATGACGGGCGCGGTGCTCAACACGCTGAATACGCGGCTGGATGCCGACGCGATCGCCTTCATGCTCCGGCACGGCGAGGCCAGGGTGCTGCTGACCGACCGCGAGTTTTCGCCGACCATCTCGGCGGCGCTCGCGAAAGCCGCGCGGCCGATCCTGGTGGTGGACATCGACGACCCGCTCGGTCCCGGGGGCGAGCCCCTGGGCGAGTGCGACTACGAGGCCTTCCTGGAGACCGGCGACCCGGATTTCGCCTGGGCCCTGCCGTCCGACGAGTGGAACGCCATCGCGCTGTCCTATACGTCCGGGACGACGGGCAATCCCAAGGGCGTGGTGACGCACCATCGGGGGGCCTACCTGAACGCGGTCGGCAACATCGTGACCTGGGCCATGCCGCATTTCCCGGTCTACCTGTGGACGCTGCCGATGTTCCACTGCAACGGCTGGTGCTTCCCCTGGACGCTGGCGGCGCTGGCAGGCACCAGCGTGTGCCTGCGCCGCGTCGAGGCCAGGGCCGTGTTCGATGCCATTCGCGAGCACCGCGTCACCCATTTCTGCGGCGCACCCGTGGTGCACAACGCGTTGATCAACGCGCCGGCCGAGCTGCGTGCCGGCATTTCGCACAAGGTGCACGCCATGATCGCCGGGGCTGCGCCTCCCCAGGCCGTCATCGAGGGTGCGGAGCGCATCGGCGTGGATCTCACGCACGTCTACGGTCTGACCGAGGTCTACGGCCCGGCGTCCGTCTGCGCGAAGCACCCGGAATGGGACCGGTTGCCGCCCGCCGAGCGTGCCGCGCTGAACGGCCGGCAGGGCGTGCGCTACGAGATGCAGGAAGCCATGGACGTGCTCGACCCGAAGACCATGCGGCCCGTGCCGCGCGACGGCCAGACCATGGGCGAGATTTTCTTCCGCGGCAACATCACCATGAAGGGCTACCTGAAGAACCCGCAGGCCACCGCCGAGGCCTTCGCGGGCGGCTGGTTCCATACCGGCGACCTCGCCGTGATCGACGCCGCCGGCTACGTGAAGATCCGCGACCGCTCCAAGGACATCATCATCTCCGGCGGCGAGAACGTCTCCACCATAGAGATCGAGGACGTACTGTACAGCCACCCCGGCATCCTCGAGGCGGCGGTGGTGGCGCGTCCCGACGAGAAGTGGGGCGAGACGCCGTGCGCCTTCGTCGCGCTCAAGCCGGGCGCGGAGCCGCTCACCGAGCAGGAGGTCATCGCCTGGTGCCGCGCGCGCCTCGCGCATTTCAAGTGCCCGCGCAAGGTCGTCTTCGGCCCGCTGCCGAAGACCTCGACCGGGAAAATCCAGAAGAACGTGCTGCGCGAGCGGGCAAAAGGTCCGTGAATGTCGTGCCTGACTTCGCCGGGTACCGGGCTCTGCCCATCGATAACGTGAATATCGATCCTGGGATCGGGTGCTGTTCCGGCCTCACGTATTCACGACATTCACGATATTCACGGCTTTTGCGGCCCTGCGGATGCGCTGCGGTAGAATTCGCCGTCCCAACTGTGCAGCCGGGGGTTCGTGAAATGCGGGGAGTGTCGAAATGAAGGTGCTGGTCGCCGTGAAGCGGGTCGTGGACTTCAACGTCAAGGTGCGCGTCAAGCCGGACGGCTCGGGCGTGGAGACCGCGAACGTGAAGATGTCGATGAATCCCTTCGACGAGATTGCGATGGAGGAGGCCATGCGCCTGAAGGAAGCGGGCGCGGCCACCGAGGTGGTGGCGGTGTCGGTCGGCACGGCGCAGTCGCAGGAGACGCTGCGCACGGCGCTGGCCATCGGTGCGGACCGCGCCATCCTGGTCGAGACCGCCGTGGAGACCCAGCCGCTCGCGGTGGCCAAGGTGCTCAAGGCCGTCGTCGCGAAGGAGCAGCCCGGCCTCGTGATCATGGGCAAGCAAGCCATCGACGACGACTCGAACCAGACCGGCCAGATGCTTGCGGCGTTGACGGGCTGGTCCCAGGCGACCTTCGCCTCGAAGCTCAAGGTGGGCGGCGCGGCGGCGGAAGTCACGCGCGAAGTCGACGGCGGCCTCGAGACGCTGTCCGTCAAGCTGCCGGCGGTGGTCACCACGGACCTGCGCCTGAACGAGCCGCGCTACGTGACGCTGCCAAACATCATGAAGGCGAAGAAGAAGCCGCTGGAGACCGTGACGCCCGAGGCCCTCGGCGTGGACGTTTCGCCGCGGCTGAAGACGCTCAAGGTGCAGGAGCCGCCGAAGCGCAGCGCCGGCAAGATGGTCAAGAACGTGCAGGAGCTCGTCGAAAAGCTCAAAACCGAAGCGAAGGTCATCTGATGGCTATCCTCGTCATTGCCGAGCACGACAACGCTTCGGTCAAGCCGGCCACGCTGCATGCGGTCAACGCTGCGGGCAGGATAGGCCGCGACATCGACATCCTGGTGGCGGGCCACCAGTGCGCGGGCGCCGCTGCGGCCGCCGCCGCCATCGCTGGCGTGAGGAAGGTCAGGGTGGCGGACGCGCCCCACTACGGCGAGGGCCTCGCCGAAAACCTGGCCGCGCTGGTCGTCGCGCTCGCGCGCGACTACAGCCACGTGCTCGCGGCCTCGACCAGCTCGGGCAAGAACGTCATGCCGCGCGTGGCGGCGCTGCTCGACGTGGCCCAGGTCTCGGACATCGTCAAGGTGGAATCGCCGGACACCTTCGTGCGGCCGATCTATGCGGGCAACGCGCTCGCCACGGTGCAGTCGATCGACCCGATCAAGATCGTCACGGTGCGCACGACGGGCTTCGACGCCGCGCCGGCGACCGGCGGCTCGGCCGCGACCGAGAACGTCGCGGCCGGCGCCGACAGCGGGCTTTCCTCGCTCGTGGGCCGCGAACTCACGAAATCGGCGCGCCCCGAGCTGACCTCGGCGCGCGTCATCGTGTCGGGCGGGCGCGGCATGGGCAGCGGCGAGAACTTCAGGATCCTCGAGGCGCTGGCCGACAAGCTCGGCGCCGCGGTGGGCGCGTCGCGCGCAGCGGTGGATTCCGGCTTCGTGCCGAACGACTACCAGGTCGGCCAGACCGGCAAGATCGTCGCCCCCGAGCTCTACATAGCCGTGGGCATCTCCGGTGCGATCCAGCACTTGGCGGGAATGAAGGACAGCAAGGTCATCGTCGCCATCAACAAGGACGCTGAAGCGCCTATCTTCCAGGTCGCGGACTACGGGCTCGTCGCGGACCTGTTCCAGGCCGTGCCGGAGCTGACCTCGCAGCTTTGAAGGGCCTGAGCCACAGAGGACACAAAGAGCACAGAGAAAACCTGGAGAAGAGTCACAGGCGGAAGCATGCGGGCGGGCACGGCCCGATCGGGCAACGGGCTGCGACGGACAATCACCGGCCAAGAACGAAATCCCATCTCCTGAATTTTCTCTGTGCTCTCCGTGTCCTCTGTGGCTGAAGAATGAAACGATTGGTGCAGGGTTTCCGGGTTCGACGACCCTAAGGAGTCGCAAATGTCCACTTACTCAGCCCCGATCCGCGACATGAAGTTCGTCGTCAAGGAACTGGTCGGGCTCGACGAGATCGCCGCGCTGCCGGGCTGCGAGGACCTCACGCCCGACGTCGTGGACGCCGTGCTCGAGGAAGCCGGCAAGTTCGCCACCGGCGTGCTGGACCCGCTGAACCGCGCCGGCGACGTGACCGGCGCGACGTGGAAGGACACCGCGGTGACCGCGGCACCGGGCTTCAAGGACGCCTTCAGGCAGTTCGCCGAGGGCGGATGGACCGGGCTCGCCTGCGATCCGGCATACGGCGGACAGGGCCTGCCGCACATCCTCTCCGCCCAGACGTCGGAGATGTGGAACGCGGCCAACATGTCGTTCTGCCTGTGCCCGATGCTGACCGCGGGCGTGGTCGCGTCGCTGATGCGTCATGGCTCCGACCAGCAGAAGGACGCCTATCTGCCCAATCTCGTGTCGGGCAAGTGGACGGGTACGATGAATCTCACGGAGCCGCAGGCGGGCTCCGACCTGTCCGCGGTGCGCACGCGCGCCGTGCCCGAGGGCGACCACTACCGCCTGCACGGCACCAAGATATTCATCACCTGGGGCGAGCACGACATGGCGGAGAACATCATCCACATGGTGCTCGCGCGCACGCCCGATGCGCCCGAGGGCGTCAAGGGCATCTCGCTGTTCCTGGTGCCCAAGTTCCTGGTCAACGCCGACGGCAGCCTCGGCAGGCGCAACGACGTGAAGTGCGTGTCCATCGAGCACAAGCTCGGCATCCACGGCAGCCCGACCTGCGTGATGGCCTACGGCGACGGCGGGGGCGCCATCGGCTACCTCGTCGGCGAGGAAAACCGCGGGCTGGAGTTCATGTTCACGATGATGAACTTCGCGCGCCTGGAAGTCGGCATCGAGGGCGTGGCCGTCGCCGAGCGCGCCTACCAGCATGCGCTCGAGTACGCGCGCAACCGCGTCCAGGGCAGGGAGATCGGCGTCAGGACCGGCGAGCGGGTCACCATCATCCACCACCCGGACGTGCGGCGCATGCTCATGGGGATGAAGGCGCAGACCGAGGCCATGCGCGCGGTCGCGACGCTCGCCTCCGCGCACCTCGACAAGGCGCTGCTGCATCCCGACAAGGCCGAGCGCGCCAGGTCGCAGGCCATGTTCGACCTCCTCACTCCCGTGGTGAAAGGCTGGTGCACCGAGCAGTCCATCGAGATCGCCTCGACCGGCGTGCAGGTGCATGGCGGCATGGGCTTCGTCGAGGAGACCGGCGCCGCTCAATACCTGCGAGATGCGCGCATCACCACCATCTACGAGGGCACCACCGGCATCCAGGCGAACGATCTCATCGGGCGCAAGGTCGCCTACGAGAAAGGCGCAACCATCAGGCTGCTGATCGAGGAGATGCGCGGGCTCGACGCCGGGCTCGGCAAGGCCGGACATCCCGGACTCGCGGTGATCCGTCGCGCGCTGGCCGACGGCGTGGCGGCGCTCGCCGAGGCGACCGACTGGCTGCTGGCGACCTACCCCGGCAACATGAAGGCGGCCTCCGCGGGCGCCGTCCCGTTCCTGAAGCTGTTCGGCACGGTGGCGGGCGGCTGGCAGATGGCGCGCGCCGCACTGATCGCCAAGGCGCGCCTGGACGAGAACACCGGGGACTATGACTTCTATCGCGCCAAGCTCGCCACCGCGCGCTATTTCGCCGAGCACGCGCTGCCGCTCGCTTCGGCCTACAAGCACGAGGTCGTGAACGGCTCCGGCAGCGTGCTGGCGCTGGAAGAAGCCCAGTTCTGAGCCCCTGCGGCACGGCGGTCCATGCAAACGCGGCCACGGGCCGCGTTTTTTCGGCTCCGAGCCGGAAGCATTGACAAGACCAGTCCGGCCGACCATGATTCAAACGTTTGTTTGAATTGCGTGCCGGACCGCGTATCGTGCCGGCCACGGGTGCCACATGGCTGCATCGAAAACGGGACGCGCCGGAAACGGCAGGGCGCCGCGGCGCCACGCCGGCAGCGGTCGCACGGCCGATACCCGCGAGCGGCTGCTGGCTGCGGCCGAATCCCTGTTCATGGAGAAGGGCTACGCCGCGACGTCGCTGCGGGAGATCACTGCGCACGCCGGGGCCAACCTCGCCGCGGTCAATTACCACTTCGGCTCCAAGGAAGCACTGATCCGGGAGGTGTTCGAGCGCCGGCTCGGATCCCTGAATGCGCACAGGGTCGCCTGCCTCGACCGTCTCGAGGCGGCCGCGCAGGGCAAGCCGCTTGCCGTCGAGCAAATCCTCGAGGCGATCCTGGCGCCGCTGCTCGAGGCCGGCCAGGAGCCGCTGGCGCGAGGCGCCGACCTGCTGCGCCTGCTGGGGCGGGCGTTTTCCGAGCCCACCGGGGCGCTGAGCGGGATCCTGCCGGCGCAGTACCGGCAGGTCGTCATCCGCTTCAAGCAGGCGATGACGCGCGCGCTGCCGGAAGTCCCCGACCGGGAGCTGACCTGGCGCATGCACTTCATGTTCGGCACGCTGTCCTATGCCATGGCGGGCAACGACGCGCTGCACCTGATCGCTACCTGCAATCTCGACGGCGGCGACGATGCGGCGGCCATCGTGCGCCGGCTGATCCCGTTCCTCGCCGCGGGCCTGCGGGCACCGCTGCCGGCCGTACGAACCAGCGGCGCCCAGCCTGGCCTGAAGGCCGCGTGAGGCGCCGCGACGCACCGAAGAGGAGAGCCACATGAACACCATTGCCTGGTTGGCCGCAGCGGCAGCGCTGCTCTGGATGTTGGCCTACGCGCGTGCCGGCGCCGCGGCCTGGGCGGCGTGCGTCGCCGTCTTCCTCGGCGCGTTCACGCTGTGGTCGGGCGCCGGCGGCGCCGTGAAGGCGGCGCTGTGGACGGTGTTCCTGATCCTGGCCGCGCTGCTGATGGTGCCGCCGCTGCGGCGCGTGCTCGTCAGCGATCCGCTGTTCCAGTGGTTCCGCAAGGCGCTGCCCCAGGTGTCGCAGACCGAGCAGGAGGCACTGGACGCCGGCACGGTCTGGTGGGACGGCGAGCTGTTCAGCGGCCGGCCCGACTGGGGCAAGCTCTTCAGCACGCCCAGGCCGCGGCTCGCGCCGGACGAGCAGGCTTTCCTGGACGGCCCGGTCGAGGAGCTTTGCCGCCTGTGCGACGACTGGGAAATCTCCTACGAGCTGAATGACCTGCCGCCGCAGGTGTGGCAGTTCATCCGCGACCGCGGCTTCCTGGGCATGATCATCCCGCGCGAGTACGGCGGGCTCGGCTTCTCGGCGTATGCGCACTCGCAGGTCGTGCAAAAGCTCGCCACGCGCAACGCCACGGCCTGCGTGTCGGTCATGGTGCCCAATTCGCTCGGTCCCGCAGAGCTGCTGCTTCACTATGGCACGCAGGCGCAGAAGAACCTCTATCTGCCGCGGCTGGCGAAGGGGCTGGAAATGCCGTGCTTCGCGCTGACCGGCCCGGAAGCCGGCTCGGATGCGGGTGCGATCCCGGATTTCGGCGTGGTCTGCAAGGGCCTGCACGAGGGCCGCGAGGTCACCGGCATCCGGCTGACCTGGGAGAAGCGCTACATCACGCTGGGCCCGGTGGCGACGCTGCTCGGGCTGGCGTTCAAGTTGCACGATCCCGACGGCCTGCTCGGCGGCACGGAAGACGTCGGCATCACGCTGGCGCTGATCCCGACCTCGCATCCCGGCGTGAACATCGGGCGCCGGCATTTCCCGCTGAACGCGTCGTTCATGAACGGCCCGAACTGGGGCAAGGACGTCTTCGTCCCGCTCGACTGGGTCATCGGCGGGCGCGATTACGTCGGGCAGGGCTGGCGCATGCTCATGGAATGCCTGGCGGCGGGGCGCTCGATCTCGCTGCCCTCGTCGAGCGCAGGTGCGGCCAAGCTCGCGTTGCGCACGACCAGTGCCTATTCGCGCGTGCGCAGCCAGTTCAAGATCGCCATCGGCAAGTTCGAGGGCGTCGAGGAGGCGCTCGCGCGCATGGCTGGCAACACCTATGCGATCGATGCGGCGCGCACCATGACGGCCGGCGCGGTCGACCTCGGCGAGAAGCCCTCCGTGATCTCGGCCATCGTCAAGTACCACTGCACCGAGCGCGGCCGCCAGGTCATCAACGACGCCATGGACATCCACGGCGGCAAGGGCATCTGCCTCGGGCCGAACAACTATCTCGGGCGCGCCTACCAGCAGGTGCCGATCGGCATCACGGTCGAGGGCGCGAACATCCTGACGCGCAGCATGATGATCTTCGGCCAGGGCGCGATCCGCTGCCATCCCTACGTGCTCGCGGAAATCGCCGCCACGCGCAATGCCGACGCCAGGCAGGGTGCCGAAGAGTTCGACGCGGCGTTCTGGGACCACGTGCGCTTCGTGCTGCGCAATGCCGCGCGCTCGCTGTGGCAGGGGCTCACCGGCGCGCGCCTCGTCGCGGCGCCCGGCGCGCCGGAGCTCAGGGGCTATGTGCGCCAGCTCACGCGGCTCGCCGCGGGGTTCGCCTTCACGGCTGACGTGGCGATGCTGTTCCTGGGCGGCGACCTGAAGCGTCGCGAGAAGCTTTCGGCGCGCCTGGGCGACATCCTGAGCCAGCTCTACATCGCCTCCTCCGTGCTGAAGCGCTACGAGGACGACGGCCGCCCGTACGCGGACCTGCCGCTCGCGACCTGGGCGCTGGACGACTGCCTGCTGCGCGTCCAGGAGGCCTTTTACGGCGTGTTCGGCAACTTCCCCTCGCGCGTGACCGGCATGCTGCTGCGCATGGCCGTGTTCCCGCTCGGACGCGCGTTCGACGCGCCCGGCGACCGCACCGGCCGCGAGATCGCGAAGCTGCTGCTCGAATCCACGCCCACGCGCGAGCGTGTGGCGTCGAACGTGTTCGTGATGCGCAGCGAGCACGACCCGGTCGGGCGTCTGGAGCTCGCGATGCAGGTCGCGCCCGCCGGCGAGGCCATCGAGGCCAAGGTCCGCAGCGCAGCCCGTGCGGGCGCCATCGCCGGCCTGACCGAGGCGGCGCTCGTGGCTGCCGCCACGGACAGGGGCATCATCAGCGCCGCGGAGGCCGCGCAACTGCAGCAGTTCAGCGCGCTGCGCCGGCGCTGCATCATGGTCGACGATTTCCCGCATGACGTCGGGCGCCACCAGGTCGCGCGCGAGCCGGCGAGCGTCATGCCGCTGGGAGAGGCCGTCTCCCGGAAGAGCGCTGCATGAGCGGCGTCGTGAAGGTCTCGGTCGCGGCGGGCGTGGCGACCATCGCCCTGAACCGCCCGCAGGTGCTCAACGCGATGGACGGCGAGATGATGCGCGAGCTGCGGCCGGCCACGGAGAGGCTGGAGCGGGACGATTCGGTGCGCGCGGTGGTCATCCGCGGGGAAGGGGCCGCATTCATGGCCGGCGGCGACGTTGCCGTGTTTCACAGGCACCTTGCGGAGCTGCCCGAGAGCATCGTCATCTGGGGCCGCGAGATGCACGCCGCCTTCCTGGCGCTGCGGCGCATGGGCAAGCCGGTGCTCGCGAGCGTGCACGGCGCGGTGGCGGGGGCCGGATTCAGCCTCATGTGCGCCGCCGATCTCGCCGTCGCCGCGGCCGACACGCGCTTCACGCTCGCCTACGCGAACATCGGAGCGAGCCCGGACGGCGGCAGCACGTATTTCCTGCCGCGGCTGGTCGGCTACAAGAAGGCCATGGAGCTCATCATGCTGCCGGACCGGTTCGACGCCGAGACGGCGCGCCAGCAGGGGCTCGTGAACTGGGTCGTTCCCGCCGAGAGGCTCGCGGAGGAGACGGCCCGCATCGCGCAGCGTCTGGCTTCGGGTCCGACCGGCGCGTTCGCGGAGGCGAAGCGGCTCGTCAACGGATCGCTCGATGCCATGGAAGCGCAGATGGAGGCCGAATTGCAGGCCTTTGCGCGCTGCGCGCGCAAGGCCGATCTCAAGGAGGGCGTGACCGCCTTCGTCGAGAAACGCAAACCTGCGTTCACGGGGGCCTGAGCGTGGCGACCCTGAAAGGCAAGACCGCATTCATCACCGGCGCTACGCGCGGCATCGGCCGCGAGATCGCGCTGCGCTTCGCGCGCGACGGTGCCAGCGTCGTGGTCACGGGCAAGACGGTCGAGGCGGGCGGCAAGCTGGCCGGCACCATCCATACCACGGCGGCGGAAGTGGAGCAGGCCGGCGGCCGGGCCCTGGCGTTGCAGCTCGACGTGCGTGACGAGGCGGCCGTGGCCGCCGCCGTGAAGGCCGCCGCGGAGCGCTTCGGCGGCATCGACATCCTGGTGAACAACGCCAGCGCGCTGTCCACGACGGGCACCATGGCCACGCCCGCGAAGCGCTACGATCTCATGAACCAGATCAATGCGCGCGGCACCTTCGTCTGCTCGCAGGCCTGCATTCCCTGGCTCGAGAAGGCCGCCAATCCGCACATCCTGACGCTGTCGCCGCCGCTGAACCTGAACCCGAAATGGTTCAGGGACCACGTGGCCTACACCATCGCGAAATACGGCATGAGCATGTGCACGCTGGGCATGTCGGCGGAGTTCGCCGATCGCGGCATCGCGGTGAATTCCCTGTGGCCCCGCACGACGATCGCGACCGCCGCCGTCGAAGTCTTCTTCCCGCAGGCGCTCGCCGGCAGCCGCAAGCCGGCGATCATGGCCGACGCTGCGTATGCCATCGTCACGAAGGACAGCCGCAGGGTCACGGGACGCTTTTTCATCGACGAGGACCTGCTGCGCGAGGAAGGCGTCTCGGATTTCGCGCCCTATGCGCTCACGCCGGGAGCGAGGCTGTTCCAGGACATATTCCTCGACTGACGCCTCGGGCGATGCCGAAAACGACAACGATGGGAGGGGGCAATGGCAGGCAGGACTGACGGCATCGCGCCCGACGTCGCGAAGACCCTGGACGGGCTGTTCCGGGAGCGCGTGCGCCGCTCGCCGGAGCGGGTGGCCTACCGGAACTTCGACGAGCCGGGCGGCTGGAAGGACTACACCTGGGGTGATGTCGAGAAGCTGGTGGCGCGCTGGCAGGCCGCCCTCGAGTTGGAGGGGCTGCAGCCGGGCGACCGCGTGGCGATCATGCTGCGCAACTGCGTGAGCTGGATCGTGTTCGACCAGGCAGCCATGGGCCTGGGGCTCGTCACGGTGCCGCTGTATACCTCCGACCGTCCGGACAACATCGCCTACATCCTGCAGGATTCGGGCGCGAAGCTGCTCGTGATCGAGAACGCCGGGCAGTGGGACGCGCTCGCCGACGTGCGGGCTCTGCTTGCCGGCGTGCAGCGTGCCGTCAGCATCGATGCCGCGGTGAAGGCGCCGTCGGACCCGCGTCTGAAATCCCTGAAGGACTGGCTGCCGGCGTCCGCGCCGGGCGTGAAGCACCTGGGCGAGGACGGCGGCAAGCTCGCGAGCATCATCTACACGTCGGGCACGACCGGAAAGCCCAAGGGGGTCATGCTGTCGCACACGAACATGCTGGAGAACGCGTGGGCGGCGCTGCAGTGCTTCGAGGTGACGACGGACGACCTGTTCCTGTCCTTCCTGCCGATGTCGCACACGCTGGAGCGCACCGCGGGCTACTACCTGACCCTGATGGCGGGGGCCCAGGTCGCGTACGCGCGTTCGATCGCGCAGCTCGCCGAAGATTTGGTCGCGGTGCGTCCGACGCTCATGATTTCCGTTCCGCGCATCTACGAACGCGTGTATGGCAGCATCAAGACCAAGCTCGCCGAGGGTCCGGCGCTGCGCAGGCGCCTGTTCGAATTCGCGGTCGCAGTAGGCTGGGCGCGGTTCGAGCACGGCCAGGGGCGCGGGCCGTGGAAGCCCGCGTTCCTGCTGTGGCCGCTGCTGGAGCTGCTGGTTGCGCGCAAGGTCATGGTCCGGCTCGGCGGGCGGCTGCGCGCGGCCGTCAGCGGCGGCGCCGCGCTCGCGCCCGACATCGCGAAGCTGTTCGTGGGCCTCGGCTTGCCCATCCTGCAGGGCTACGGCCTCACCGAGACCAGCCCCGTGGTCAGCACCAATCGCATCGACGACAACGTCCCCGCCAGCATCGGCAAGCCCATTCCCGGCGTGCAGGTGAAGCTCGGCGACAGGGATGCGCTGCTGGTGAAGGGGCCGAATGTGATGCTCGGCTACTGGAACCTCCCGGACGCGACGAAGGCGATGTTCACCGCCGACGGCTGGCTCAACACCGGCGACACGGCGCGCATCGACGCCGAGGGCCGCCTCTACATCACCGGCCGGCTCAAGGAGATCATCGTCATGTCCAACGGCGAGAAAGTGCCGCCCGTGGACATGGAGGCTGCCGTCCTGCAGGACAATCTGTTCGAGCAGGCCATGGTCCTGGGCGAGGGCAGGCCCTACCTGGGAGCCTTCGTCGTCGTCAACAGGGAGCAGTGGGCGAAGTTCGCCGCGCAGCACGGCCTGCCCGCGGACGTCGCAGCCATCCCGAAGAGCGAGGCTGCGCAGAAGGCCGTCCTTGATCGCGTGCAGAAGCAGATCCGGTCCTTTCCGGGCTACGCCAAGATCCACCGCGTGGCCGTGTGCCCGGAGCCATGGACCGTGGAGAACGGGCTGCTCACGCCGACCATGAAGCTCAAGCGCGAGAAAGTCGTGGAATCCAACCGGAAGGCGTTCGAGGGCCTGTATGCCGGACACTGACGGCAAGTCGCGGGGCGCCGCCGGGGCCGCGGCCCTGCCTGCGGGCAGAGAGCCGACCCTGCGCGTGGTGCCCATGCCGTCCGACGCCAACTACACCGGCGACATCTTCGGCGGCTGGATCATGTCGCAGGTGGACATCGCCGGCAGTATCCCCGCCATCGAGCTCGCCAGAGGGCGGGTGGCGACCGTCGCCGTGAACTCCTTCGTGTTCAAGCAGCCGGTGCTGATCGGCGACCTCGTCAGCTTCTATGCGACCGTCGTGCGCGTGGGGCGCACGTCGATCACCGTGGACGTCGAGGTCTATGCGCGGCGCCGCACGCTGCACGAGACGGTCAAGGTGACCGAGGCGACGCTGACTTACGTGGCCGTGGACGACGATCGTCGCCCGCGGCCGGTGAATCCGGAATCGGGCTGATCCGCATGCGGTTCGGCAGCTTGGCGGCTTCAACTTCAACCAGGAGGAGATCATGCACAAGCAATTTCGCAGGAACCTGATGGCGATGGCGGTGGCGTCGGCACTGTGGGGGGCGTCCGGCATGGCTTCGGCCGCCGGCTTCGCATTGATCGAGCAGAGCGCCAGCGGCATGGGCAACGCGTTCGCCGGGGCCGCCGCGACGTCGGAGGATGCGAGCGCGATGTGGTTCAACCCGGCGTCCATGTCCAAGCTCCAGGGGGGCATGCAGTTCACGGCGGGCGGCCACCTGATCGACCTGAGTGCCGAGTTCCACAACAGCGGCGGGTCGTCCAATCCGGTCGCGCTCGGCAACCCCGGCGGCGGCAACGGCGGGGACGCCGGCGGCATGTCGCCGATCGGGAATTTCTATTTCGTCGCGCCCATCGGCGACCAGCTGCATTTCGGCGTGGGCGTGAACACGCCCTTCGGCCTGAAGACCGAGTACGACGACAACTGGATCGGCCGCTTCCAGGGCATCAAGTCGGACCTCGCCACGATCAACGTCAACCCCGCGATCTCCTTCAAGGTGAACGACACGTTTTCCGTGGGCGTCGGCCTGGATTACCAGTTCATCGACGCCGAGCTGACCAATGCCATCGTCGCCGGGCCGGGCAACGAGGGGCGGGCCAAGCTGAAGGCGGACGACAGCGCCTGGGGATGGAACGCCGGTGTGCTGATCGAGCCGGTGAAAGGCACGCGCATCGGTGCGAGCTACCGCTCGAAGATCGACTACACCCTCGACGGCACGGCGTCGGCTACGAGCGCCTCGGGCGCGACGATCGCCGACAATCCCGTGCACGGCGACATCACGATGCCGGAGTCGTTCTCCATCAGCCTCGCGCAGGCGCTGGGTGAGAAATGGGAATTTCTGGCGGACGCGACCTTCACGAAATGGAGCGCGATCAACCGCGTCAACGTGCTCAATTCGAACACTGGCGCGACCGTCGACACGCTGGTGCTGGACTTCGACGACAGCTGGCGCTATTCCGTGGGCGTCAACTACAAGCTCAACGACGGCTGGAAGCTCAGGGCCGGCGTGGCGCTCGACCAAACACCGGTCAAGGACGCCACGACGCGCACGGTGCGCATGCCCGACAACGACCGCACGTGGGTCTCGTTTGGCGCCCAGGTCAAGATCAAGGAAACCGGGCGCCTGGACTTCGGCTATGCGCATCTGTTCATCAAGGATGCCGACATCAACAATACGCGGGACCAGACCGGTTTCCCCATCCCCGGCGCGGCGACGTCGCATGTCGTGGGTACCTACGAGGGCTCGGTGAACATATTCAGCATGACCTACTCCATGGCGTTCTGACGCGAAGGGCGAGCGGCGGGGCCGCGGCCCCGCCGCCTTCCCTCAACCAGAGACCGTCCCAGGCTTCGTGAAGGAATCCCCCATGGCAGAACAATCCCCTTTCATCGTTCGCAAGGTCGCCGTCCTCGGCGCCGGCGTCATGGGCGCGCAGATCGCCGCCCACCTCGTCAACGCCGGCGTGGAAGCGGTGCTGTTCGAGCTGCCGGCGAAGGAGGGCGATCCGAACGCGAACGTGCGCAAGGCGATCGACGGCCTGAAGAAGCTGGAGCCGAGCCCGCTCGCCACGCAGCCGAAGGCCGACTTCATCCAGCCCGCGAACTACGACGACGACCTCGGCCTGCTGAAGGACTGCGACGTCGTCATCGAGGCCATCTCCGAGCGCATGGACTGGAAGAAGGCCTTGTACGAGAAAGTGGCGCCGCACCTGGGCGGGGGCACCATATTCGCGAGCAACACCTCGGGGCTGTCCATCAACTCCCTGGCCGAGGCGATGCCGGCCCATGCAAGGGCGCGCTTCTGCGGCGTGCATTTCTTCAACCCGCCGCGCTACATGCATCTCGTGGAGCTGATCCCGGGGCGCTCGACCGATCCGGCCATCCTCGACCGGCTCGAGCAGTTCCTGGTCACCGCGCTGGGCAAGGGCGTGGTGCGCGCCAGGGACACGCCGAACTTCATCGCCAACCGCGTGGGCGTATTCTCCATCCTCGCGGCCTTCCACCATACGCGGCAGTTCGGGCTGGGCTTCGACG
This sequence comes from Burkholderiales bacterium, assembly GCA_036274775.1. Lineage (GTDB taxonomy): Bacteria > Pseudomonadota > Gammaproteobacteria > Burkholderiales > JACQAP01 > JACQAP01. The sequence goes on from DASUFB010000033.1 coordinate 39,118, forward strand.
AGGTCGATGCGCTGACCGGCTCGCTGATCGGCCGGCCCAAGAGCGCGACCTACCGCACCGCGGACGTGGTCGGCCTGGATACGCTGGCGCACGTGGTCAACACGATGAAGGACGCGCTGCCCGATGACCCGTGGCACAAGTACTACGAGGTGCCGGACTGGTTCCGGCGGTTGCTCGAGCAGCAGGCCTTCGGGCAGAAGTCCGGCCGCGGCGTCTACCAGAAGCACGGCAAGGACATCCTGGTCCTCGACCTGAAGGGCAACGGCTACCGGCCGTCGGCGGGCGAGGCGGACGCCTCGGTGGTCGAGATCCTGAAGAACAGGAACGTCGCCGAGCGTTTCGCGCTACTGCGCGCATCCGCGCATCCGCAGGCGCAATTCATGTGGGCGGCGTTCCGCGACATGCTGCACTACTGCGCCTGCCATCTCGAGGCCGTCGCCGACAATGCCCGCGACCTGGATTTCGCGGTCCGCTGGGGTTTCGGCTGGAACCAGGGGCCGTTCGAGATCTGGCAGGCGGCGGGCTGGCAGCAGATGGCGAAATGGATCGCGGAGGACATCGCCGCGGGCAAGACCATGGCGTCCGTGCCCCTGCCGGGCTGGGCGACCGAGCCCGGCCGCGACGGCGTGCACGAGCCCGACGGATCGTGGAGTGCCGCGACCAGGAGCTACCAGCCGCGCTCGCGGCTCCCGGTCTACCGCCGCCAGCCCTTCCCGGACCGCCTGATCAGCGAGCCTGCCGTCTACGGCAGCACCGTCTTCGAGACCGACGCCGTGCGCATGTGGACCACCGGCGACGACATCGGCGTGGTCGGCTTCAAGTCCAAGATGCACGCGATCGGCGAGGACGTGCTGGACGGCGTCATGCAGGCGATCGACGAATCGGAGCGGCGCTTCAAGGGCATGATCATCTGGCAGACCGAGCCGCCGTTCTCGGTGGGTGCCAACCTGTCGGGCGGGGGAAGCCGCAAGAGCGAGCAGAAGCCCTCGGCGTTCGCTTCGATGATGAAGAAGTTCAAGCGCGAGGCCGAGTCCGCGATCCTGAAGGCGGCCTTCAAGCTGAACGTCGCCGACTCGCTGATGGCCGGCCGGCTGGAGAAGGTCGAGCAGGTCGTCGAGCAGTTCCAGGCGACCTCGCAGGCGCTGCGTTACTGCATGGTCCCCACCATCGCGGCCGTTGATGGCATGGCGCTCGGCGGCGGCTGCGAGTTCACCATGCACTGCGACCGCGCAGTGGCCTCGCTGGAGAGCTACATCGGCCTGGTCGAGGCGGGGGTGGGCCTGTTGCCGGCGGGCGGCGGCTGCAAGGAATTCGCGATGCGCGCCAATGCCGACGCCAGGGGCGGGGATGCTTTCCCGTTCCTGAAGAATTATTTCCAGAACGTGGCCACGGCACAGATCGGCAAGAGCGCCGAGCATTCGCGCGAGCTGGGCTTCCTGCGGGCGTCCGACCGCATCGTCATGAACCGCTTCGAGCTGCTGTACGTGGCGAAGGCCGAGCTGAATGCCATGGCCGACGCCGGCTACCGGCCGCCGCTGAGAGCCCGCGGCATTCCCGCGGCCGGCCGCAGCGCCATCGCCACCTTCAAGATGGCCATGGAGAACATGCTGGCCGGGCACTACATCTCCGAGCACGATTTCCTGATCGGCTCCAGGGTCGCCTACGTCATGTGCGGCGGCGACGTCGAGCCCGGCACGCCGGTCACCGAGGACTGGTACCTCGATCTCGAGCGCAGGTGCTTCATGGAGCTGATCGCGACGGAGAAAACACAAGCCCGGATCGAGCACATGCTCAAGACCGGTAAACCACTAAGGAACTAGTGCCTACATCCCATCACGAAGACACGAAGGACACGAAGGAACACGAAGAAAAGCAACAGAAGGTATCTGTGTGCCACGCCTTCAACAGGCCCCTCTTGCAGCGACGAAAATTTTGCCGACGAAATTGTTCCATGCTGCGCGTTTGCTCTTCTTCGTGCGTCTTCGTGTCCTTCGTGTCTTCGTGATGAGAAGTAAATAGATTGAGAGGTGTAGATCATGGCAAAGCAAATTCAAGACGCGTACATCGTGGCGGCCACACGGACACCGGTCGGCAAGGCACCGCGCGGCGTGCTGAGGCACGCGCGGCCGGACGACATGCTGGCGCACGTGCTGAAGCACGCGCTGGCGCAGGCGCCGGGGCTGGACCCGCACGCGATCGACGACGTCGTGGTCGGCTGCGCCATGCCGGAGGCGGAGCAGGGCATGAACGTCGCGCGCATCGGCTTGCTGCTGGCCGGATTCCCCAACAACGTCTCGGGCGTGACGCTGAACCGGTTCTGCTCCTCCGGGTTGCAGGCCGTGGCGACCGCGGCGGACCGCATCCGGCTGGGCGAGGCAGACGTCATGGTCGGCGCCGGCACGGAAAGCATGAGCATGATCCCGATGGGCGGCAACAAGATCGTCGCCAATGAGCGCATCTTCGAGAAGGACGAGAACGTCGGCATCGCCTACGGCATGGGCATCACCGCGGAAAACGTCGCGGCGCAATGGAACGTCAGCCGCGAGGCCCAGGACCAGTTCGCCACCGAATCCCACGCCAAGGCCCTGGCCGCCATCGAGAAGGGCGAGTTCCGGCAGGAGATTTCGCCCTACACGCTGGACGAGCACGTGCCGGACTTCGCCAGCCACCAGGTCGTGACCCGCAGCAAGGTCGTCGACACCGATGAGGGCCCGCGCGCGGGCACGACGCCCGAGGTGCTGGCCAGGCTGCGGCCGGCGTTCGACGCGAAAGGCTCGGTGACGGCGGGCAACAGCTCGCAGACCTCCGACGGCGCGGCCGCGATCGTCCTGATGAGCGAGGCCGCGCTGAAGCGCTATAACCTGCAGCCGCTCGGGCGCTTCCTGGGATTCGCGGTCGCCGGCGTGCCGCCGGAGATCATGGGCATCGGACCGAAGTTCGCGATCCCGAAAGTGCTCAGGCAGACCGGCCTGAAGCTGGAGGACATCGACTGGATCGAGCTCAACGAGGCCTTCGCGGCGCAGAGCCTCGCCGTGATCGGCGACCTCGGGCTCGACCGCAGCAGGATCAACCCGCTGGGCGGAGCCATCGCCCTGGGCCATCCGCTCGGGGCCACGGGTGCCATCCGCACGGCCACGCTCATGCACGGCCTGCGCCGGCGCCGCCAGAAGTACGGCATGGTCACGATGTGCATCGGCACCGGCATGGGGGCGGCGGGGATATTCGAGTCCCTGCAATGAGCCGCGAAGGCCCGTGGCGCGGCAGCCTGCCGCGGGAGTCGCTGCGCACGCGATTGCTGCGGCTGCGCTTCAATTTCTTTCCCGCGTTCCGGGGCACGGGCGCAAGGGTCATCCACATCTCCGAGGACAGGTGCATGCTGCGCATCAAGCTGCCGCTGAACCTGTGGACCCGAAACATCCACGGCACGCTGTTCGGCGGCGCCATGTACGCGGCGACGGACCCTCTCTACGCCATCCTCGTGAAGATGGGGCTCGGGCCGGGCTACATCGTCTGGGACAAGGCCGGCGCGATCCGCTACAGGCGTCCGGGGCGCTCCACGCTCTACGCCGAATGCAGCGTGACCGAGGCGCAGATCGCGCGCCTGCGCAGGCGGCTGGAATGCGAGCCGTCGGTCGACGTGGAATACCGGATCGAGCTGGTGGACGCGCGCGGCGCGGTCCACGCCGTGGTCGACAAAACCATCTACGTGGCGAGGAAGGACGCCTACAAGGCGAAGGTCGCGGCGGCCGCGCTGGATTAGAATTCCGCCTGCATCCGCAACAATTACAAGGGAGCCGGTTCACATGTCCAGGATCGCCCGCGTCGAGGTCTTCCAGGTCGACCTCAAGCCGCACGTGCAGCGCGGCGACGCCATCCAGTCCTTCCACACGCAGGAAACGCCCATGGTCCGGCTGTTCACGGACGACGGCGCGGAGGGCACGGGCTACACCTACACCATCGGCACCGGCGGCTCGTCCGTCGTCGCCCTGATCCGCGACCACCTCGGGCCGCAACTGCTCGGGCGCGACCCCGCGATGATCGAGCAGATCTGGAAGGACCTGTTCTTCCACACCCACGCGACCGCGGTCGGCGCGATCACCAGCCTGGCGCTGTGCGCCATCGACACCGCGCTGTGGGACATGCGCGGGCGCAAGGCGGGGCTGCCGCTGCACGTCATGGCCGGCGGCGCGCAGAACCGGGTGCCGATCTACGACACGGAGGGCGGCTGGCTGCACTTCCCGGTCGGGCAGGTCATCGAGAACGCGCTGGCGAACAAGGCGCGCGGCTTCCGCGGCGTCAAGGTCAAGGTCGGCAAGCCGCACGTGAGCGAGGACGTCAAGCGCCTCGCGGCCGTGCGCAAGGCGATCGGCGACGAGATGGAGCTCATGGTCGACGCCAACCAGGGCTTCACCGTGTCCGAAAGCATCCGCCGCGCGCGCCATTTCGAGCAGTTCGACCTCGCGTGGTTCGAGGAGCCGATGCCGGCCGAGGACCTGAACGGCCACGTGCTGCTGCAGCAGTCGACCAGCCTGCCGGTGGCGGTCGGCGAGTCGATCTACTCGATCAGCCACATGCGCGAGTACATGCAGCGCGGCGCCTGCTCCATCATCCAGACCGACGTGGCGCGCATCGGCGGCATCACGCCGTGGCTGAAGACCGCGCATGCGGCCGAGTCCTTCAACATGCCGATCTGCCCGCATTTCCTGATGGAGCTGCACATCGGCCTGTGCGCAGCCGTGCCGAACTGCCCGTGGATCGAGAATATCCCGCAGCTGGGGGCGATCATGAAGAACGAGATGAGGATAGAGAAGGGGTACGCCTATCCCTACGAGACGCCCGGGCTGGGCATCGAGTGGAACTGGAAGGCGATCGAGCGCCTGCGCACGGCGGCGCCGGCGGTGCTGCAGGCGGCCTCCGGCGCGGCGAAGAAGAGGGCGAAATGACCCTGCGCGCGGCGTTCCTCGCGGTGCTGTCGCTGCTCGCGCTGCAGGCGACGGCGGCGAACGACACGCCGGCCGGAACGTGGCGGACCATCGACGACAAGACGAAGCAGGAGCGCTCGATCATCCGCATCACGGAACAGGGCGGCGAGCTCAAGGGCGTGGTCGAGAAGATCTTCGACCAGCCAGGCGACGATCCCGCACACCTGTGCAAGGCATGCAAGGACGAGCGCAAGGACAAGCCCATCGTCGGCATGACCATCCTCTGGGGCCTCAAGAAGGACGGCGATGCCTGGACCGGGGGCGAGATCCTCGATCCCAAGAACGGCAAGACCTACCGCTGCAAGCTGACCCTGTCCGCCGACGGCAGGAGCCTCGACGTGCGCGGCTTCATCGGCATCTCGCTCATCGGCCGCACGCAGACCTGGCTGAGGCAGGAGTAGGCGGGTGATGGCTTCCGGGGCCGGCCACGGCATCCTGCGTGCACGCGACGGCCAAGAGGCGCGCGTCACCAGCGCCGAGCTGTTCTTCGACCTGATCTATGCGTTCGCCGTCACGCAGCTTTCGCACCACCTGCTGCACGACCTGACCCTGGCGGGCGCGCTGCAGACGCTCGTCCTCTGGATGGCGGTCTGGCTGGGCTGGCAGTACACCTGCTGGGTGACCAACTGGTTCGATCCCGACGCCATGCCCATCCGCGTGATGCTGCTGGCCGTCATGCTCGTCGGGCTGCTGATGTCGTCGGCGCTGCCCGAAGCTTTCGAAGAACGCGGCCTGGTGTTCGCGTGCTGCTATGCCGGCATCCAGGTCGGGCGCACCCTCTACGTGCTGCTGGCGCTGGGCGGCTCGCACGCACTGACGCGCAACTTCCAGCGTATCTTCGGCTGGCTGCTGATCTCCGCGGCGTTCTGGATCTCGGGCGGCCTGCAGCACGGGGAGGCGCGCCTCGCGCTGTGGGTGATCGCCGTGCTGTGCGAGTACCTGTCGCCGATGATCGGCTTCCGCCTGCCGGGGCTGGGCGCGTCGAAGAGCTCCGACTGGACCATAGAAGGCGGCCATCTGGCCGAACGCAACCAGCTCTTCGTGATGGTGGCGCTGGGCGAATCCATCCTCGTGACCGGCGCCACGATCGCCGGAACGGGGCATTGGGAGGCCCCGATCCTCGTCGCGTTCGTGGTGGCGTTCCTGGGCAGCGTGGCGATGTGGTGGATGTATTTCGACACCAGCAGCGAGGCCGGCACGCACGCGATCACGCGCTCGGACGATCCCGGGCTCATCGGCTCCTGGTTCCACTACGTGCATGCCGTCATCATCGCGGGCATCATCGTCTCGGCCGTGGCCGACGAGCTCTACCTGGCGCATCCCGACGGGCACATGGAGATGAAACATGTCGCGGCGCTGGTCGGCGGCCCGGCGCTGTACGTGCTGGGCAACGCGATCTACAAGCGCATCGTGTACGGGCGCCTGCCGCTGTCGCACCTGGCCGGGCTCGCGTTGCTCGCAGCGCTCGTGCCGCTCGCCTGGACGACCGATCTGCTGATGGTCGGCGGGCTGTCGACGCTGGTCATGCTGGTCGTGGCGACATGGGAGGCGCTGTCGCGGCGCTCGATCGCGCGAGGAAAAGGGGCCGAGGATCGAGGGCCGGGGGCCGAGTGAGCTTGCCCTTGATCACCTAACTCCTCACCCCTCGCTCCTCGCGCGTCACCTACATGTTCGGATAATTCGGCCCGCCGCCGCCTTCGGGTGCGACCCAGACGATGTTCTGCGTCGGGTCCTTGATGTCGCAGGTCTTGCAGTGCACGCAGTTCTGCGCATTGATCTGCAGCCGCGGACCCCTGTCGTCCCTGACGATCTCGTAGACGCCCGCCGGGCAGTAGCGCTGCTCGGGCGCGTCGTAGAGCGCGAGGTTGACGTCGATGGGCACCGACGGGTCCTTGAGCGTCAGATGCACCGGCTGATCTTCGCTGTGGTTCGTGTTGGAGATGAACACCGACGACAGCCGGTCGAAGGTGATCACGCCGTCCGGCTTGGGATAGACGATGGGCTCGACCTCGGTCTTCTTCTTCAGCGTTTCGTTGTCGGCGTGGCCGTGGCGCAGCGTCCACGGCGCCCTGCCGCCGAACAGGATCTGGTCGACGCCCACCATGGCGGTGCCCAGGCAGAGGCCCTTCGACATCCAGGGCTTGAAGTTGCGTGCGCGGTAAAGCTCCTCGTGCAGCCAGCTCGCGCGGAAGGCGTCGGGATAGGCGGCCAGCTCGTCGGCGCTGCGCCCGGCGGCCAGCGCATCGAGCGCGGCCTCGGCGGCGAGCATGCCGGACTTGATCGCGGCATGGCTGCCCTTGATGCGCGAGGCGTTCAGGAAGCCGGCGTCGTCGCCGACCAGCGCGCCGCCGGGGAACACCAGCTTCGGCAGCGCCTGCAGGCCGCCGGCCGCGATCGCGCGCGCGCCGTAGGCCACACGCTTGCCGCCCTCGAGAAAGGACCGGATCGCGGGATGGGTCTTGTAGCGCTGGAATTCCTCGTAGGGGTTGAGATAGGGATTCGTGTAGCCCAGCCCGACGACGAAGCCGATGCAGACCTGGTTGTCCTCCATGTGATACAGGAAGGAGCCGCCGTAGGTGCCGGCGTCCAGCGGCCAGCCCGCCGTGTGGATGACGAGCCCGCTCCGGTGCTTCTCGGGGCCGATCTGCCACAGCTCCTTGAGGCCGATGCCGTAGACCTGCGGATCGCGGCCCTGCGCGAGGCCGAATCTCGCCGTGAGCTGGCGGCCGAGCTGGCCGCGGCAGCCTTCGGCGAAGAACGTGTACTTCGCGCGCAGCTCCATCCCGGGCTGGTAGTTCGGGCCGGGTTGCCCGTCGCGCCCCACGCCCATGTCACCGGTGGCCACGCCGGCCACTGCGCCGCCGTCGCCGTAGAGCACTTCCGCCGCGGCGAACCCCGGGAAGATCTCGACGCCGAGCGCTTCGGCCTGCTGCGCGAGCCAGCGACAGACGTTGCCGAGGCTGACGACGTAGTTGCCGTGGTTCCGGAAACAGGACGGCAGCAGCAAGTTCGGCACCTTGAAGGCGCTGCGTTCGCCCAGGAACAGGAAGCGGTCCTCGGTGACCGGTGCGTTGAGCGGCGCATCCATGGCCTGCCAGTCGGGAAACAGCTCGGCGAGCGCGCGCGGGTCCATGACCGCGCCGGACAGGATGTGCGCGCCGACCTCGGAACCCTTCTCGAGCACGCAGACCGAGACTTCCGCGCCGCGCTCGGCAGCGAGCTGCTTCAGCCGGATCGCGCCCGCGAGGCCGGCCGGGCCGGCGCCCACGACCACCACGTCGTATTCCATCGATTCGCGTTCGGCCAAGACGATCTCCTCGGTGCGGGTGGCGCGCGAACCCTCTGCTAGAATTCCTCGCCGCCGGAATTGTCCTGCGGCGAATGATAAACGCTTTCACGCGCCGACAGATCATGATGAAAAAGGAAGAAGGCCGGCTGGTGCGCACGGACCGCGTCCCGATGCGCTGGGGCGAGATGGACGCGCTCGGCCACATGAACAACGTGTCCTACTTCCGGTTCTTCGAGCAGGCGCGCATCTCCTGGTTCGATTCGCTGCGCATCGACTACCGCCCCGGCTCGGAAGGTCCGATCCTCGGCACGCTGAGCTGCAAATACGTCAAGCCCGCGGTCTATCCCGCCGACATCGAGGTGACGACCTACGTGGGCAAACCCGGGCGCAGCAGCTTCATGATGTTCCATGAAATGTCCCGTGCGGGAGATCCGGGCGAGCTGTTCGCCGAGGCCTGGGCCGTGATGGTCTGGATCGACCTCGCCGAGGGCAAGCCGCGCCCGATCCCCGATTTCCTGCGCAGGGAGTTGTCCGCCTAGCACTCGAGGACCGTGCCGCTCACGCCGCGGCTGTCCGGCCCCATGAGGTACAGGTAGGCGGGCATCAGCTCCGCCGGCTGGCGTCGCGCGGAGGCCAGTTCGCCGGGGTGCGTCTTGGCGCGAGAAGGCGAAGCCACCGGCCCGGGCACGATCGCGTTGGCGCGCAGGTTCGGCCTGTCGCGCCACTCTGCAGCCTGGATCTTCATGAGTGCTTCGATGCCGGCCTTGGCGACGGCATAGCCGCCCCAGAACGCCGCCGGCGCGTGGCCGTGCGTTTCCGAGGTAAACACCACCGAGGCATCGGGCGATGCGGCGAGCAGCCGCAGGCAGGCCTGCGTGAGCGCGAAGGGCGCGACCAGGTTGACGCGCAGCAGCCGGCTCCATTCTTCGGCGCTTTGCTGCTCCAGCGGCGAGAGCTTCTCCAGGTGTGCGGCGTTGTGCAGGATGCCGTCGAGGCGCCCGAGCTGTGATCCGATCGCATGGGCGAGCCCGTCATAGTCGCGCGTCGTGGCCTTGTCGAGGTCCAGCGGGATGGCCGCCGGCTGCGCACGGCCCGCGCTCTCGATCTCGTCGTAGACCTGCTCCAGCGCGGCGACGTCGCGCCCGTGCAGCACCACGGTGGCACCGTGCGCGGCGAAGGCCAGCGCGGCCGCGCGCCCCAGGCCGCGCGTCGCGCCCGTGACGAGGATGATCCTGTCCTCGAGCAGGCCGGCGGCGGGCCGGTAGTTTTTCAGGTCAGGCATGCTGCATCACCAGGCTGGCTGCACGCACGCCGCTGCGCACGGCGGACTCGATGGTGGCCGGATAGTCCGAGGCAGTATAGTCGCCGGCGAGGTAAAGGCCCGCAACGGAGGTTTCGTTCCCGGGACGCTGCAGGCCGGGCGTGCAGGCGAAGGTCGCGCGCTTTTCCGCGATCACCTGCTGCCAGAGCGGCTCCCCCAGGCCGGCGAAACGCTGCGCGAGCTCGGCGTGGACCGCGCGCGCCAGCTCGTCGCGCGGCAGATCCTGATGAGCGCCGGCCGCGGAGATGACCACGCCGACGAACCCGTGCTGGCCGCACAGCCGGCCGCGATCGAACAGCCATTGCGAGTAGCGCGCCTCGATTCCGCCCATCGCGAACGGCAGGCGTACGTGCTTTGCGTATTGCAGGTAGACCGAGTAGATCGGCTGGTAGCGGAAGGCTTCGACCATGGCGGCGGTGGCGCCGAGCTCGGGAAAGGCCGCGAGCAGCGCGCCCACGCGGTGCGGAGACAGCGCCAGGACGACGTGCGAAAAACGCCCGCCGGCGAGCTCGAACCCGTCCTCGTCCCGGCGAATGGTATCGACCGTGGCCCCGCATTCCACCTTGCCGCCGCGCTCCTCGACGTAGCGCGCGGCGCGCTCGGGAAACAAGGCCGAGAAATCCACGGCCGGCAGCAGCAGGTCGCTGTCGGCACGGCGGCCGTCGAGGCTGTCGCGCAGCACGTTCAGGAAAACCTGTGCGGAAGCCTGGTCGGGCGGGGTGTTCAGCGCGGACACGCACAGCGGCAGCCACAGGAAACGCGACACGCGCGCCGGCTGGCTTTTCCGCCGCAGCAATTCGGCGACGGTGATGTCGGAAGCGAGCCTGAACCCCGCCAGCCGCGCCCATGCCATGAAGCGCGCCGCCGCGAGGCGCTCGCGGGGCGAGAGGCCGCGCGCGCCCAGCAGGGCGGCGAGCAGGTGCAGCGGCGCCGGCAGCCGCGGCGTGCGCAGCGCGAAGTCGGGATGGATGGCGAGCGCGAGCGGCCGGCGCAGCAGCGGCGGCGGGTCGTCCGGACGGCTCACCAGCGCGACGAGGCGCAGGGTCTCCCGGTAGGCACCGAGCAGGATGTGCAGGCCGTTGTCGATGGCGTGCCCGTCGGTCTCGACGCGCCGCGCGCGCCCCCCGAGCACGCGGCCGGACTCGAAGACGCGGACCGGAACGCCGTGGCTCGACAGTTCGGCTGCCGCTGCCATGCCGGCGTAGCCGCCGCCCACGATGGCTGCGCGGATTCCCGTCACGCGGTCAGCCACGTGCGCCAGGCGATCCACAGCTTGCGGATGGGGGTCAGCGAGGTGCGCTGGTCGAGGACGCGGCAGCCGCCGTCGCGGATCTCCTCCAGCAGCGTGCGATAGATCGCGGCCATGACCAGGCCGGGGCGCTGCGCCTTGCGGTCCTGCGGCGGCAGGCTGGCGAAAGCCCGCTCGTAATACTCCAGTGCGCGCTCGATCTGGAAGGCGACGAGGCGGCGCACGTCCGGGCCGTCGCGCAGGTGGATGATGTCGGTCGCCGTCACGCCGAAGCGTTCCAGCTCGTCGAGCGGCAGGTAGACGCGCCCGCGGCGCGCGTCCTCGCCGACGTCGCGGATGATGTTGGTGAGCTGGAAGGCGGTGCCGAGGTTCTCGGCGTACTCCAGCGTGGCGGGGGCCGTGTAGCCGAAGATGCGCGCGGCCATCAGGCCGACGACGCCCGCGACGCGGTGGCAGTAGTCCTGCAGGGTCGTGAAATCGGGGTAGCGGTTGTAGCGCAGGTCCATTTCCATGCCGTCCATGACGTCGTGGAAGTGCTCCTGCGCGAGCCCGAAGGTCCGCACGACCGGGATCAGCGCCTGCGCGACCGGGTGTTGCGCGGCGCCGGCGAAGCTGCCGGCGATCTCCTTGCGCCACCACGCGAGCTTGGTGCGCGCCACGTCCGCGTCGGCGCATTCGTCGACGACGTCGTCGACCTCGCGACAGAAGGCGTAGAGCGCGGTGATGGCGCGCCGCCGCTCGGGCGGCAGGAACAGGAAGCTGTAGTAGAAGCTCGAACCGCTTTTCGCGGCCCTGTCCTGGCAGTATTCGTCGGGTGTCATGGGTAGGCGGCCACCGCGCGGCAGAGCATGAGCGCCCAGTCCGGGGCGCGCAGCACCGGTCGGTGGCGGAAGACGTCGCCGCCGTGCCTGTCGATCTTGTCGAGGATGCGGCTGCCGCCCATCACGATCATGCGCAGTTCGAGTCCGATGCGACCGGGAAGGGTGCGGCCGAGCGGTGCGCCGGCAAGCAGCATGCGCCGCGCGCGCGCGACCTGGAACGCCATGAGCTCGCGCCAGCGCCCTCCCGTGTCGCGCCGCGCGATCTGAGCTTCCGTCACCCCGTATTCTGCCATCTCGTCGGCGGGCAGATAGATGCGGTCCTTGCGGTAGTCGATCTCCACGTCCTGCCAGAAATTGATCAACTGCAGCGCCGAGCAGATGGCGTCCGATTGCGCCAGGCTGCGCTCGTCGGTGGCGCGATAGAGGTGCAGCAGGAGGCGTCCCACGGGGTTCGCGGAGCGCCGGCAATAGTCCATGACCTGCGTGAAATCCGCGTAGCGCTTCGTGGTCACGTCCTGCGAAAACGCCGAGAGCAGGTCCCGGAACAGCTGCACCGGCAGCCCGTGCTCGGCGACCACGCCCGCGAGCTCCGCGAACAGCGGTGGCTGCGGCTGCCGGCCGGCCTCGATGAGGTCGAGCTGCGCGCCGAAGGCGCCGAGGCGCGCGAGGCGCCCGGCGTCCGGCACGTCGCCCTCGTCGGCGAAATCGTCGGCCTGGCGCGCGAACGCATAGATCAGTTCCACCGGCCGGCGCAGCCGCGCGGGCAGCAGCACGGAGGCGACGGGGAAGTTCTCGTAGTGGTTCACCGCCATCGTATTTTCGCCAGATGGGACAGGAAGTTGGGCCCGGCTGCACGCCCGGCGCGAGGGTGCTCGCCGGGTGACGGCGGGGGGGCATTATATTAGAATGGCTCAGGCGCGAGAGTGGCGGAATTGGTAGACGCACCAGATTTAGGTTCTGGCGCCGAAAGGCGTGAGAGTTCGAGTCTCTCCTTTCGCACCAGCGCCGCCCGAGCACGCACGCACCCGCGGCGCGCGCCGCGATCAACCGGAAGAACGGAATAGATGCAAGCCAACCTGGAAACCCTGAGCTCGCTGGAGCGCCGACTGTCGGTTACCCTGCCCACCGACAAGGTCAATACCGAGATCGAAAACCGCCTCAAGCGCCTGGCCCGCACCGTGAAGCTGCACGGCTTCCGCCCCGGCAAGGTGCCGATGAAGATCGTCGAGCAGCAGTTCGGCGGCCAGGTGCGCCAGGAAGTCCTCGGCGACGCCGTGCAGCAGAGCTTCGGCGAGGCGGTCAAGGAGAAGAACCTGCGCGTGGCGGGCTATCCGCGCATCGAGGTCAAGCCCGGCGCCACGCCCGCCGACCCCTTCGAATACATCGCGACCTTCGAGGTCTATCCGGAGTTCTCCGTGGGCGAACTCGGGCAGGCCAGGATCGAGCGCCCGGTGGTCGTCATCGGCGACGCCGAGGTGGACCGCACCGTCGACATCCTGCGCAAGCAGCGCACGCACTACCACGCCGTGGAGCGCGCGGCCCAGTCCGGCGACCAGGTGCTGCTCGACTACCGCGGCACCATGGGCGGCGAGGCCTTCGAAGGTGGCACCGGCGCGGACCAGAGCGTGCTGCTCGGCGGCGGCCAGCTGCTCGCCGATTTCGAGAAGAACGTGGTCGGCATGAAGGCCGGCGAGAGCAAGGCCTTCGACATGCGCTTCCCGGACGATTACCACGGCAAGGAAGTCGCCGGCAAGGACGCGCGCTTCGAGGTCACGGTGAAGCAGGTCCAGGAGCCGCACGTGCCCGAGGCGGACGAGGCGTTCGCGAAGTCCCTCGGCATCGCCGACGGCGACCTCGACAAGATGCGCGCCGACGTGAAGGCCAACCTCGAGCGTGAGGTCAAGCGCCGCGCCGACGCCCGCGTCAAGGATCAGGTCATGAAGTCGCTGCTGGACGCGACCAGGGTCGAGGTGCCGCGCGCGCTGGTCGAGATGGAGATCGAGCGGCTCATGCACAACATGCGCCACGATCTCGAGAGCCGCGGCCTGAAGGCCGACAAGGTGCCGATGCCCAGGGAGGCCTTCGAACCCGAGGCGGTGCGCCGCGTCACCCTCGGGCTGATCCTGGCCGAGACGGTCAGGCTGAACGGGCTCGAGGCCAGGCCGGAGCAGATCAAGGCCGTCGTCCAGCAGTATGCGCAGAGCTACGAAAAGCCCGAGGAGGTCGTGCGCTGGTACTACCAGCAGCCCGAGCGGCTGGGCGAGGTGGAATCGATCGTGCTCGAGGACAACGTCGTGCAGTGGGCGCTGTCCAAGGCCGGGGTCGAGGACAGGACGGTCGCCTTCGAGGAACTCATGGGGAACCCGCAATGATGACGCTGCATGATCGTGTTTTCCCCGAGCCGCAGGGGCTCGGGCTGGTGCCGATGGTCATCGAGCAGAGCGGCCGCGGCGAGCGCGCCTACGACATCTACTCGCGGCTGCTGAAGGAGCGCGTGGTCTTCCTGGTCGGGCCGGTCAACGAGCTGACCGCGAACCTCATCGTCGCACAGCTGCTGTTCCTGGAATCCGAGAATCCGGAGAAGGACATCTCGTTCTACATCAACTCCCCGGGCGGGTCGGTCTCGGCCGGGCTCGCCATCTACGACACCATGCAGTTCATCAAGCCGGACGTGAGCACGCTGTGCATCGGCCAGGCGGCCAGCATGGGTGCGTTCCTGCTGGCGGCGGGGGCGAAGGGCAAGCGTTTTGCGCTGCCGAACTCGCGGGTCATGATCCACCAGCCCATGGGCGGCTTCCAGGGCCAGGCCTCCGACATCGAGATCCACGCCAAGGAGATCCTGTATCTGCGCCAGCGGCTGAACGAGCTCATGGCCAAGCACACCGGGCAGAAGGTCGAGACCATCGAGCGCGACACGGACCGCGACAATTTCCTCAGCGCCGAAGAGTCGGTAAAGTACGGCCTGGTGGACAGGGTGCTGGTGAGCCGCACCGAGGCTGCCGCGGCGGCGGCCTGACGGCGGCCGGCGCGCGCAAGGATTGATCGAAAGGGAGATATGTCCGAGAAACCTGGTGGCGAGAAGCTCCTGTACTGCTCCTTCTGCGGCAAGAGCCAGCACGAGGTGCGCAAGCTGATCGCCGGCCCGTCGGTCTTCATCTGCGATGAATGCATCGAGCTGTGCAACGACATCATCCGCGAGGAAAGCCACGCCGAGACCACGGGCAAGGGCGTCAAGTCCGACCTGCCCGTGCCGCACGAGATCCGCGACAGCCTCGACCAGTACGTGATCGGCCAGGATATCGCGAAAAAGATCCTCTCGGTCGCGGTCTACAACCATTACAAGCGCATCAAGACGGTCCCGAAGAAGGACGACGTCGAGCTCGCCAAGAGCAACATCCTGCTGATCGGACCCACCGGCTCGGGCAAGACCCTGCTCGCGCAGACGCTCGCGCGCCTGCTGAACGTGCCCTTCGTCATGGCCGACGCCACGACGCTCACCGAGGCCGGCTACGTCGGCGAGGATGTCGAGAACATCATCCAGAAGCTGCTGCAGAAATGCGACTACGACGTCGAGAAGGCGCAGCGCGGCATCGTCTACATCGACGAGATCGACAAGATCTCGCGCAAGTCCGACAACCCCTCCATCACGCGCGACGTGTCGGGGGAGGGCGTGCAGCAGGCCCTGCTCAAGCTGATCGAGGGCACGGTCGCGTCGGTGCCCCCGCAGGGCGGCCGCAAGCATCCCAACCAGGAATTCGTGCAGGTCGACACGACCAACATCCTGTTCATCTGCGGCGGCGCTTTCGACGGGCTCGACCGCATCATCCGCGCGCGCTCGGACAAGGGCGGCATCGGTTTCGGCGCGGAGGTCAAGAGCAAGGACAACCGCAAGGACATCGGCGAGGTGCTGCGCGGCGTGGAGCCCGAGGACCTCATCAAGTACGGCCTGATCCCCGAGTTCGTGGGCCGGCTGCCGGTCGTGGCCACGCTGGACGAGCTCGACGAGGCGGCGTTGATCCAGATCCTGACCGAACCGAAGAACGCGCTGCTCAAGCAGTACCAGCGCATGTTCAGCATGGAGGGCGTGGAGCTCGAGGTTCGCAGCGATGCGCTCAAGGCGGTGGCCATGAAGGCGCTCGCCAGGCGCACCGGCGCGCGCGGCCTGCGCTCCATCCTGGAACACGTATTGCTGGACATCATGTACGACCTGCCTTCCCTGAA
Organism: Burkholderiales bacterium; assembly: GCA_036274775.1. GTDB lineage: Bacteria > Pseudomonadota > Gammaproteobacteria > Burkholderiales > JACQAP01 > JACQAP01. The sequence continues at coordinate 55,001 of DASUFB010000033.1, forward strand.
CAACGTGGAGAAGGTGGTCGTGGACGAGGGCATGATCAAGGGCGATGCGCAGCCCATCCTGCTCTATTCCGAGCAGCCGAAAGTTGCCGGATCTGCTTGAAGGACGGCGGGTTTCCGTTTCCCCCGCGGGCATCCGTCCGCAAGCGGTCGACACGACAGGCGGGATGGGCGCCGCGATTGACATTCGCCGGCGCGCACCCACCTAAGACCTATCGATGCCATCTTTGGATGAAAAATGACCTATTCCGCCCAGTCTGCCGATAACGCCGTGAGCTACCCGCTGCTGCCCCTCCGGGATGTGGTGGTATTCCCGCACATGGTCATCCCGCTGTTCGTCGGGCGTCCGAAGTCCATCAAGGCGCTCGAAACGGCCATGGAGGCGGGCAAGAGCATCCTGCTGGTCGCGCAGAAGTCCGCGGCCAAGGACGAGCCCTCGCCGGAGGACCTGTACGACATCGGCAGCGTCGCCAACATCCTGCAGATGCTCAAGCTGCCCGACGGCACCGTGAAGGTGCTGGTCGAGGGGGTGCAGCGCGCGCGCGTGCTGTCGGTGACCGACGAGAAGACGCACTACATGGCCCAGGCCCTGCCGATCATGGCCGACGCACTGGAGTCCAACGAGGTCGAGGCCATGCGCCGGGCCATGCTCACGCAGTTCGACCAGTACGTGAAGCTCAACAAGAAGATCCCGCCCGAGATCCTGACCTCGCTGTCGGGCATCGACGAGCCGGGCCGGCTGGCCGACACGGTTGCCGCGCACCTGCCTCTCAAGCTCGACCAGAAGCAGGCCGTTCTGGAGATGTTCGAGGTCAAGAAGCGCCTGGAGCACCTGCTGTCGCTCATGGAAGCGGAGCTCGACATCCTGCAGGTCGAGCGGCGCATCCGCGGGCGCGTCAAGCGCCAGATGGAGAAGAGCCAGCGCGAGTACTACCTGAACGAGCAGGTCAAGGCCATCCAGAAGGAGCTCGGCGACATGGAAGAGGGCGCCGACCTCGACGAGATGGAGAAGCGCATCAAGGCCGCGCACATGCCCAAGGAGGCGCGCGCCAAGGCCGAGTCGGAGCTGAAGAAGCTGAGGCTGATGTCGCCCATGTCGGCCGAAGCCACCGTGGTGCGCAACTACATCGACTGGCTCGTGAAGTGCCCGTGGCGCAAGCGCACCAAGGTCAAGCACGACCTCGCCGGCGCCGAACGCGTGCTCAACGAGGACCACTACGGGCTCGACAAGGTCAAGGAGCGCATCGTCGAGTACCTGGCCGTGCAGCAGCGCGTGGACAAGCTCAAGGCGCCCATCCTGTGCCTGGTCGGCCCGCCCGGCGTGGGCAAGACCTCGCTCGGCCAGTCGATAGCGCGCTCGACCAACCGCAAGTTCACGCGCATGTCGCTGGGCGGCGTGCGCGACGAGGCGGAGATCCGCGGGCATCGCCGCACCTACATCGGCTCCATGCCCGGCAAGCTGCTGCAGAACATGACCAAGGTCGGCGTGAGGAATCCGCTGTTCCTGCTCGACGAGGTCGACAAGATGGGCCAGGACTTCCGCGGCGATCCGGCCTCGGCGCTGCTGGAGGTGCTCGATCCGGAGCAGAACGACAAGTTCGTCGACCACTACGTCGAGGTCGAGTACGACCTGTCGGACGTGATGTTCGTGGCCACCGCCAACACGATGAACATCCCGGCGCCGCTGCTCGACCGCATGGAGGTGATCCGGCTTTCCGGCTACACGGAAGACGAGAAGATCAACATCGCCATGCGCTACCTGCTGCCCAAGCAGATGAAGAACAACGGCGTCAGGGCGGGCGAGCTCGCGGTCTCCGAGAGCGCGGTGCGCGACATCGTGCGCTACTACACGCGCGAGGCCGGCGTGCGCAGCCTGGAGCGCGAGATTTCCAAGATCTGCCGCAAGGTCGTGAAATCGCTGCTGGTCAAGAAGCGCGAGACCAGGATCGTGGTGTCCGCCCGCAACCTCGACCATTACCTGGGCGTGCGCCGCTACACCTACGGGCTGGCCGAGAAAAACAACCAGATCGGCCAGGTGACCGGTCTGGCGTGGACCGAGGTCGGCGGCGAGCTGCTCACCATCGAGGCCGTGGTCATGCCCGGCAAGGGCAACATCCAGCGCACCGGCTCGCTCGGCGACGTCATGAAGGAATCCGTGGAAGCCGCGCGTTCCGTGGTGCGGGCGCGCGCCTCGCGCCTCGGCATCAAGGACGACGTCTTCGAGAAGAGCGACATCCACGTGCACGTGCCGGAGGGCGCCACGCCCAAGGACGGCCCGTCCGCGGGCATCGCCATGACGACCTCGCTCGTGTCAGCGCTGACCGGCATTCCCGTGCGCGCGGACGTGGCCATGACCGGCGAGATCACGCTGCGCGGCGAGGTGCTCGCGATCGGCGGCCTGAAGGAGAAGCTGCTGGCGGCGCACCGCGGCGGCATCAAGACGGTGCTGATTCCCGAGGAGAACGTCAAGGACCTCGCCGATATCCCGGACAACGTCAAGAACCGCCTCGAGATCCATCCCGTGAAATGGATCGACCAGGTGCTCGAGTACGCGCTCGAGCGTGCTCCGGAGCCGCTGCCGGAGAAGGCCGAGGCCGTGGCGATACCGAAGGTCGATACGGGCGAGGCCGCGGGCGTCGTCAAGCACTGACGGCGCATGCCTCGAACGGACGGGAATGCCACGCGCATTCCCGTTTTTTTGCGCGCAGCGGGCACGAAGGGCGCCGCGGCTTGACACGCCGAAATTCGCCTTGTTATAAAGCACGTCCGGTGCGCAACCCATGACCACCGCCCGCGAGGACATCGCGAAAAGCGGCCCGCCGAGGCCGGACGCACAAGCCTTTCCGGCCGCACCGACACAATCGAAAGACGACGAAAGGGGAGTTTCCGTGAACAAATTCGAACTCATCGAGGCGATCGCAAAGTCTGCGGACATCTCCAAGGCAGCCGCCACCCGCGCGCTCGATGGCGCGGTGGCCGCGATCCAGGGCTCGCTGAAGAAGGGCTCGATGGTGACGCTGGTGGGCTTCGGCACGTTCTATGTAGGCAAGCGCGCGGCGCGCAGCGGCCGCAACCCCCGCACCGGCGCGGCGATCAAGATCAAGGCTGCAAAGGTGCCCAAGTTCCGTGCTGGAAAAGCCCTCAAGGATGCAGTAAACTAGCGCGCTTTCGTCAGGCCGCAGCAACCGGTTGCAGCGCGGGCCGGCAGCACGCAACCGACGCCGGGCCGCGATGGCGCCGGGTGCTTAGCTCAGCTGGTAGAGCGTCGCCCTTACAAGGCGAATGTCGGGGGTTCGAGCCCCTCAGCACCCACCAGCGATACTGACGGGCGAGCAGAAAAGCGGGAGTGGTAGTTCAGTTGGTTAGAATACCGGCCTGTCACGCCGGGGGTCGCGGGTTCGAGTCCCGTCCACTCCGCCAGTACTCGAGGAAGTTCGTGGCATGAAGAGCTGAAGGCGAACGCAGGTTCGCCTTTTTCGTTTGCAGCGCCGCCAGCCGCCGCCGCGGCGGCCCCGCGTTCGGGCATACTCTCGGCTGCGCAGGACCCAGGATCCGGAAGAAGCCATGTACGATTTCGTCTACAAGCACAAGCGCTGGCTGCAGATCGCGCTGCTGGTGCTCATCGTTCCGCCGTTCGCCCTGTTCGGCATCGATTTCTATTTCCGCAACACGGACGCCGGCGGCGGCGTCGCCAAGGTCGGCGATTCGCGCATCTCCGAAGCCGAGTACTCGCAGGCGCTGCGTCAGGCCCAGGACAGGATGCGCGAGATGATGCGCGACAATCCGAACCCGGCCATGCTCAACAGCCCGCAGCTTCGGGAGTCGGTGCTGAACGATCTCATCGAGCGCCGCCTCACGCTGGCGCGCGCCATGGGCAGCGGCATGACGGTTTCCGATGCCGAGTTGCAGAAGATGATCGCCGGCGTGGCGGCCTTTCACGACGACTCCGGCAAGTTCTCGCGCGAGCGCTACCACCAGCTCCTGCAGGGACAGGGCATGACGCCGGCAGCCTTCGAGAACCAGGCCCGCAGCAACATCCTGCTCGACCAGGTGCAGGGCATCTACGCAGGCGCCGCCTTCGCGCCCGACTCGGTTGCCGACCGTCTGATCCGGATCCGCGGGCAGGAACGGGAAGTGAGCCAGGCGGTATTCAGCCCGGCCGACTACCGCAAGCAGGCCGCCGTGTCCGATGCCGATGCGCAGAAATACTACACGGAGCACAAGAACGAGTTCCTCGTGCCCGAGCGCGTGCGCGCGGAGTTCGTCGTGCTGTCGCTCGAGGCGTTCCAGCGCAACGTCGCGGTGAGCGACGAGGAGATAAGGAAGGTCTACGAGGAGAACCTGAGCCGCTACCAGACCGGGGAGGAGCGCCGTGCGAGCCACATCCTGATCGCGGTGGCGGCCTCCGCCACGCCGGCCGAGAGGGCCGCGGCCAAGGCGCAGGCCGAAGACATCCTCAAGCAGGTCCGGGCGAACCCCAGGAAATTCGGCGAGCTGGCGGCGAAGTTCTCCAAGGACCCCGGCTCGGCGGAGAAGGGCGGCGACCTCGGCTTCTTCGCGCGCGGCCTCATGGTGAAGCCCTTCGACGACGCCGCGTTCTCCATGAAGGTCGGAGACATCGCCGGGCCGGTCGAGACGCAGTACGGCTACCACATCATCCGGCTCGACGCGATCAAGCCCACGCAGACCACGCCGCTGGAAGCGGTGCGCGCGCAGATCGTCGAGGAAATCCGCAAGCCCAAGGTCTCCAAGGCGTTCGCGGAGGCTGCCGACACCTTCAACAACACGGTCTACGAGCAGTTCGACAGCCTGCAGCCGGTGGCCGACGCGCTGAAGCTCACCGTGCAGAAAAGCGACTGGGTGAGCCGCACCGGCGGCGCCCAGAACCCGCTGCTCAACAACGACAAGCTGCTCGCGGCGCTGTTCTCGGACGAGGTCCTGAAGAGCAGGCACAACACCTCGGCCATCGAGGTGCAGCCGAACATGCTGGTGGCGGCGCGCGTGATCGAGCACAAGGACGCCGAAAGCCTGCCCTTCGAGCAGGTGCGCAAGGACATCGTGCAGCACCTCACCGACCGCGCGGCCGTCGCGCTGGCGGAAAAGGGGGGGCGCGCGGTCCTGGAGAAGCTCTCCAGGGGCGAGGCGGTGGCCGAGAAATGGTCGCCGCCGCAGACGGTGACGCTGCAGAAGCGACAGGGCCTGCATCCCGAGGCGGCGCAGTCGGTGTTCGGCGCCGATACCTCGAAGCTTCCCGCCTACGTGGGCGTTGCGGTCGCCGACGGCCGCTACGTGATCTACCGGATCAGCAAGGTCAGGGACGTGACGGAGGTCAGCGCCGACCAGCGCAAGGCGCTGGCGAAGCAGCTCGCGCAGATGCTCGGCCAGGAGCAGTACATCGCCTACCTCGCCACGCTGCGGGAGCGCGCCGACGTCAAGATCGACAGGAAGAAGCTGGATCAGGGATCCTGAAGGCCGTGAATGCGTGAATATCGTGAATGTCGTGAATACGTGAAAATACCGGCCAGAGATTTCAGTGCAGGCTGAAGTCCGGCGGGCGGAAGCCCGATCAACGCTACGCCGGAGCTGATGTCGATGCGGAGCCCTGGGCTTCTGCGATATTCACGGTATTCACGGTATTCACGGCTTCTATTCGATCTGCCCCACCGCCGCGGTGTTGAACCCGGCATCCACGTAGGTGATCTCGCCGGTGATGCCGCTCGCGAGGTCGCTGCACAGGAATGCGGCGGCGTTGCCGACCTCGTCGATGGTGACGTTGCGGCGCAGCGGCGATTGCTTTTCGGCGAAGGCCAGCAGCTTGCCGAAGCTGCCGATCCCGGCGGCGGCAAGCGTCTTGATCGGGCCGGCCGAAACCGCGTTCACGCGGATGCCTTTCGGCCCGAGGCTTTGCGCCATGTAGCGCACGTTCGCCTCCAGGCTGGCCTTGGCGAGCCCCATGACGTTGTAGCTCGGGAAGGAGCGCTCCGCGCCGAGATAGGTCAGGGTCAGCAGGGCTGCCTTGCGTCCCTGCATCATGGGCAGGCCGGCCTTGGCGAGCGCCGCGAAGCTGTAGGAGCTCACGTCGTGGGCGATGCGGAAAGCCTCCCGGCTGACCGAATCGAGGTAATCGCCGGCGAGCGCCTCGCGCGGTGCGAAAGCGATCGAATGGATGATCCCGTCGAGGCCGTCCCAGCTGCCGCCGAGCGCTGCGAACAGGGCGTCGATCTCCGTGTCGCTGGACACGTCGCAGGGCAGGACCAGGTTGCTGCCGAACTCCGCGGCAAGCTCCACCACGCGATCCTTGACGCGTTCGCCCTGGTAGCTGAAGGCAAGGCGCGCTCCCTCCCGGTGCATGGCCCTGGCGATGCCGTAGGCGATCGAGCGGTTGCTCAGCAGCCCGGTGATCAGGATGTTCTTGTTCTGCAGAAACGCCATGCTTTGGTTCCCCCTCGTAGGCCCAACGCATTATAGCGAAACCCTCCTGCGCGTCGCTGCCGTGCAGCAAGCGAAAAAGCCGGGCCGGCGCCGTTAACCGGCGAAGGGTATTCCGCTACACTCTGCCGCGATGAGAAGCCTGGTCGCAATCGTGGCGCTCGTGCTGGGAGGCTGCAGCGGGCCCTGGAACAATCCCTATCCCGCGGGCGAGTCCGGCAAGAACATCCTGTATTCGTCGTTTCCCGAGCGTCCCAAGCACCTGGATCCGGTGCAGTCCTACGCGGAGAACGAGGCGGTATTCACGGCGCAGATCTACATGCCGCCGCTGCAGTACCACTACCTCAAGCGGCCCTACGAGCTCACCACGCTGGCGGCAACCGAGGTGCCCAGCCCGACCTACCTCGATGCGGCCGGGCACCGGTTGCCCGACACGGCGCCGGGCGACAAGGTCGCCTTCAGCGAATACGAGATCCGCATCCGCCCCGGCATCCTGTACCAGCCGCATCCGGCGCTCGCGAAGGACGAGGCCGGGCATTATCGCTACCACAACCTGCGCAGGGAAGACCTCAAGGGCGTCTACGAGCTGCGGGATTTCAAGTACACGGGCACGCGCGAGCTCACGGCCGACGACTATGCGTTCCAGATCCGGCGGCTCGCGCATCCCAGGCTGCATTCGCCGATCTTCGGGCTGATCAGCGAGTACATCGTCGGCCTGAAGGACTACGCCGCGAAGCTGCAGCAGGCCGCGAAGACGCTGCCGCCGGACGGCTATCTGGACCTCATGCAGTTTCCGCTGGAGGGCGTGCAGGTCGTCGACAGCCACACCTACCGCATCCGGCTCAAGGGCAAGTATCCGCAGTTCGTCTACTGGCTGGCGATGCCGTTCTTCGCTCCGGTGCCCTGGGAGGCGGAGAAGTTCTACTCGCAGCCCGGCATGACCGAAGGCAAGAACCTTTCGCTCGACTGGTATCCCATCGGCACGGGTGCGTACATGCTCACGGTGAACGATCCGAACCGCATCATGGTCATGGAGCGCAACCCGAACTTCGCCGGCGAGCCGTACCCGTCGGAAGGCGAGGCCGGAGACAGGGAAGCCGGCCTGCTCGACGACGCCGGCAAGATGATGCCCTTCGTCGACAAGGCCGTGTTCAGCCTGGAGAAGGAAAGCATCCCGTACTGGAACAAGTTTCTGCAGGGCTATTACGACGCCTCCGGCATCGCCTCGGACAACTTCGACCAGACCATCCAGATCGGGTCGGGGGGGGAGGTGATGCTGGCCGACGCGATGCAGGAGCAGGGCATCCGCCTGCAGACCTCGGTGGCGACCTCGGTCATGTACATGGGCTTCAACATGCTCGATCCCGTGGTGGGCGGGGACTCGGAGCGCGCGCGCAAGCTGCGCCAGGCCATCTCCATCGCCATCGATCAGGAGGAGTTCATCTCGATCTTCGCCAACGGCCGGGGCATCGCGGGACAGGGGCCGATTCCGCCGGGCATCTTCGGCTACCGCGATGGCAGGGAAGGCATGAATTCGTACGTCTACGACTGGGTCGACGGCAGGCCGCAGCGCAAGTCAAACGAATACGCGAAAAAGCTGCTGGCCGAGGCGGGCTACCCCGACGGCATCGACAAGGCCACGGGCAAGCCCCTGGTGGTCTACTTCGATACGACGCTGGCCGGTGTCGGCGGCAAGTCCCGCATCGACTGGCTGACGCGGGAATTCCAGAAAATCGACCTGCAGCTCGTCGTGCGCAACAGCGACTTCAACCGCTTCCAGGACAAGATCCGCAAGGGCACGGCGCAACTGTTCTTCTTCGGCTGGAACGCGGACTACCCGGACCCAGAGAACTTCCTGTTCCTGCTTTACGGTCCGCAAGCGCGCACGAAAGGCGGAGAGAACGCGGCCAACTACCAGAACGCGGAATACGACCGCCTGTTCGAGCGCGTGCAGGTCATGGCAAACGGCCCCGAGCGCCAGGGGGTCATCGACCGCATGGTCGAGATCCTGCGCCGGGACGCGCCCTGGGTGTACATGCTCTATCCCAAGGACTACACGCTGGCGCACGCCTGGGTGCACAACCGCAAGCCCAACAAGATGGCCAACAACGGGTTGAAGTACCAGCGCATAGATCCGGCGCTGCGCGAGCGCATGCGCGCGCAGTGGAACCGCCCCGTGCTCTGGCCGATCGCGGCGCTCGCCGCGCTGCTCGGCCTCGCGCTGGCGCCGGCCGTGAGGTCCTACCGCCGGCGCGAGCGCTCGCGCGGCAGGCTGCAGGCGGCATGAGGACCGATCCGTGACCGCCTACCTGCTGCGCCGCGTGCTCTACGCCGTGCCCATCCTCGTCGGCGTGAACGTGCTGACCTTCCTGCTTTTCTTCGTGGTCAACTCGCCGGACGACATGGCGCGCATGCAGCTCGGGCAGAAGCGCGTGAGCGACGAGGCCGTGCTGAGGTGGAAGCAGGAGCGCGGCTACGACAAGCCGGCCTTCTTCAACGCCGACGCGCGGGGCGCCGGCAAGCTGACCGACACCATATTCTTCGAGAAGTCGGTCCCGCTGTTCTGGTTCGACTTCGGCCACGCCGAGGACGGCCGCGACATCGCGCACGAGATCTCGAGGCGCATGATGCCGAGCCTCGCCATCGCGCTGCCGGTGTTCGTCGTGGGGTTGCTGACCTTCATCACCTTCGCGCTGCTGATGGCCTTCTTCCGCGCGACCTACGTGGATCTGGTGGGCGTGCTGCTGTGCATCGTGGCGATGTCGATCTCGGGCCTGTTCTACATCATCGGCGGGCAGTACCTCGTGGCCAAGCTGTGGAGCCTCGTGCCGATCTCGGGCTACGCCACGGGACTGGGTGCGTGGAGGTTCCTGGTGCTGCCGGTGATCATCGGCATCGTCGGCGGCGTGGGCGCGAGCGCGCGCTGGTACCGGACCATATTCCTCGAGGAAATCAACCGCGACTACGTGCGCACCGCGCGCGCGAAGGGCCTGTCGGAATGGCGCGTGATGTTCCGGCACGTGCTGCAGAACGCCATGATTCCCATCCTGACCGGCGCCGTCGTCGCCCTCCCGCTGCTGTTCCTCGGCAGCCTGATCACCGAATCCTTCTTCGCGATCCCGGGACTGGGCAGCTACACGATCGACGCGATCTCGAGCCAGGACTTCATGGTGGTGCGCGCCATGGTCTTCCTCGGCGCCGTGCTCTACATCGTCGGCCTGGTGCTGACCGACATTTCGTACACGCTCGCGGACCCGCGCATCCGGCTGCAATGATGAACGCCTTCATGCCCGTCGTGCTGACCACCGATGCGCTGATCTTCGTGCTCATCGCAGTGGTGGCCGCATCGGCCTGGCACATCGGCCGGCACGAGCACCTGCTCGCGCCCTGGCGCAGGGTCGCGCACAGCCGCGGCGGCATGGTTGCGGCAGTGATCCTGGCCGTCTTCGTCGTTGTCGGCCTGCTCGATTCGCTGCACTTCCGGCCGCGCCTGCCGGGCGAGGCGGGCGGCAAGGTCAACTACGCAGTGGACGTGGCTTCGGTGCTCGACGTGATCGCGGCACCGCTGCGCGACAGGCGCGAAAAGACCTATTCGGCGCCGCTGGCCGCGCACCTGCTCTCCAAGGAGACGGTGACGATGCCCGACGGCACGGAAGCCCGGGTATTTCCGCGCCTGATGTACGGCGGCTCCCACCTGAAGGATCCGGAGAGCGAGCGCGGCCCCGACATCGCGAAGCGGCTCGTCGCCGGGGTCGCCGTGGCGGCGCTCACGTGGAACGCGCTGCTGCTCGTCGCGGTCCTGTGGCTGTCGCAGCGGCACGGGCACAAGGTCAGGCGGACGTGGTCCGCGATCTGGCGTGGGGAGACCGCCGTGCCGTGGCGCGAGATGCTGGTCACGGCCGGCCTGCTGTGCCTGGTGATCGCGCCCATGCTGGTGCTGGCCGCGAAGTACCACGTGCTGGGCACCGACAAGGTCGGCCAGGACGTGTTCTACCTGACGCTCAAGAGCATCCGCACCGGGCTGGTCATCGGCACGCTGACCACGCTGGTCATGCTGCCGTTCGCGCTGCTGTTCGGCATCCTGGCCGGCTACCTGCGCGGCTGGGTCGACGACGTCATCCAGTACGTGTACACCACGCTCAACTCCATTCCCGGCGTGCTGCTGATCGCGGCCTCCGTGCTGATCCTGCAGGGCGTCATCGACCGCCACCAGGAATGGTTCCAGACCTCGAGCGAGCGCGCCGACGCGCGCCTGTTCCTGCTGTGCATGATCCTCGGCGTCACGAGCTGGACCGGGCTGTGCCGGCTGCTGCGCGGGGAGTCGCTCAAGCTGCGCGAGCTCGACTACATCCAGGCCGCGCGCGCCTTCGGCGTGTCCGACGCGAGGATCGTCGCCCGCCACATCCTGCCCAACGTCATGCACATCGTGCTCATCGCCATCGTCATGGACTTCAGCGGGCTGATCCTGGCCGAGGCGGTGCTGTCCTACGTCGGCGTTGGCGTCGATCCCTCGATGAACAGCTTCGGCACCATGATCAACGCCGCGCGCATGGAGATGGCGCGCGATCCCATGGTCTGGTGGTCGCTCGCGTCGGCCTTCGCGTTCATGCTGCTGCTGGTGCTGTCGGCCAACCTGTTCGCGGACGCCGTGCGCGATGCCTTCGATCCGCGCATCCGCGGCCGGGTGGCGACGCCGGGCTTCCTGTCCAAGTACCTGCCGGCTTTCCCGAGACGCTGACGGCCATGTCATCCCCCGTCCTGCAGGTCGACGGCCTGCGCACCTGGCTCACGGGCAGCGAAGGCCTCGTGCGCGCAGTCGACGGGGTGTCCTTCAGCGTCGCGCGCGGCGAGACCTTCGCCCTGCTGGGCGAGTCGGGCTGCGGCAAGTCCATGACGGCCCTGTCGATCGCGCGCCTGCTGCCGGACACCGGGCACATCGTCTCGGGGACGGTGCGTCTCGACGGCGAGGATCTGCTGCAGTTGCCGGAGGCGGCCATGCGCGACGTGCGCGGCAGCCGCATCGGCATGATCTTCCAGGAGCCCGGAACCAGCCTGAACCCGGTCATGACGGTGGGTGCGCAGATCGCCGAGGTGATCGAGCGTCATACGACCTTGCGCCGCGGCGACGCGCGGACGCGCACGCTCGATCTGCTCGAGGCGGTCGGCCTGCCGGACCCGAAGAGCCGCGTGGGGGAATATCCGTTTCAGCTCTCCGGCGGCATGAAGCAGCGCGTCATGATCGCCATCGCGCTCGCCTGCGAGCCGCGCCTGCTGATCGCCGACGAGCCCACTACCGCGCTGGACGTGACCATCCAGGCCCAGGTCCTGTCGCTGCTGCGGCGCCTGCAGCAGAAGATGGGCATGTCGATTCTGCTCATCACGCACGACCTCGGCGTGGTCGCCGAAATGGCCCATCACGTCGCCGTGATGTACGCGGGCGAGATCGTGGAATCGGCGTCGAGGGAGGCCTTCTTCCGCAATCCGGCGCATCCCTACTCGCGCAAGCTGTTCGCCTCGCTGCCCGACCGCCAGGCCGGGGACCGCATGCTCGCCGTGATCGGCGGCCGTGTGCCGTCGCTCGCGACCGAATTCGCGGGCTGCCGCTTTGCCGACCGCTGCGACTACGCCTGGTCGCTCTGCCGCGAGGCGGCGCCGGGATGGAGCGAGGCGGAGCCCGCGCACGGCGTGCGCTGCCACCTGTTCGGCGGGTCGCCCGAAGCACTGGCCAGCGAAGTCAGGCTGCCGGCCGGGGAGGCCGGTGCGCCGGCCGCGTGCGCGCCGGCGCACCCGGAGGCTGACCGGCCCCTGCTGAGCGTCCGCGACCTCAAGGTCCATTTCCCCGTCCGCCAGGGCGTGTTCAAGCGCGTGGTCGGCCACGTGAAAGCCGTGGACGGCGTGTCGCTTACCTTGCGCGCCGGGCGCACGCTCGCGCTGGTGGGCGAGTCCGGCTCCGGCAAGACCACCGTGGGCAAGGGCATCATGAAGCTGCTGCCGCTGGCCGGCGGCAGCGTGAGCTTCGAGGGCGTGGACCTCGCGTCGCTGTCCGGCGCGGCGCTGCGGCAGCACCGGTGCGACTACCAGATGATCTTCCAGGATCCGTACGGCTCGCTCAACCCGCGCATGCGCGTGACCGACATCGTCGAGGAAGGCATGCTGGCGCTGGGCATAGGCGGCGACGCCAGGTCGCGCGCGGCGCGGGTGGAGGCGCTGCTCGCCCAGGTGGGCCTCGGCGCCGAGATGAAATACCGCTATCCGCACGAGTTCTCCGGCGGGCAGCGCCAGCGCATCGCGATCGCGCGCGCGCTGGCGGTCGAGCCGAAGCTCATCGTCTGCGACGAGCCCACCAGCGCCCTGGACGTATCGGTGCAGGCGCAGATCCTGAACCTGCTGCGTGAGCTGCAGGGCCGGCTTTGCATCGCCTACCTGTTCATCACGCACAACATGTCCGTGGTGGAGTACCTCGCCGACGAGGTCGCAGTCATGTACCTCGGCAGGGTCGTCGAGCAGGGCAGCGCGCAGGAGGTGCTGCGGCGGCCGCAGCACGATTACACGAAGACGCTGCTTGCTGCCGTGCCGCGCGTGGGTGCGGCACGGAGCTGAGCGCGGCGGTACGCCGCGCTTTCAGCGCGTGGCAGTGCGCCGGGGGTTGCTGTAGATGACCAGCCGCTGCCCGACGCGCAGGCGGTTCCCCCGCAGGTGGTTCCACTCCTTCAGTGCCGCGACCGTCACGTGGTGGCGCAACGCGATCAGGTAGAGGCTGTCGCCGCTGCGTACGCGGTAGCTGACGCGGCTGCCGAAGTAGTCCTCCGGCGCCTGGAATTCCTTGTTCTTCCACGTCTCGTCCAGGTTCGAGGCATTGTCGTCCTCGCTCATCGGTACGAGCAGCGAGCGGCCGGGCCGCACCGGGATGTGCCGGTTCAGGCCGTTGATCTCGCGCAGGCGCGCCACCGTGAGGCCGAATTTCGCCGCGACGGCGTCCAGCGACTCCTTGTTCTTCAGCGTGTAGATCTGCCAGGACACCAGCGGCTTGTCGTATTCCTTGAGGTTCGTCGTGAAAACCGCGGCCTTCTCCACGGGCAGCAGCAGCGTGCCGCCGTCGTCCGACATGATGACGGGGCGCGTGTGGCCGGGATTCAGCGAGCGCAGGTCGTCGACCGACATTTCCGCGAGTCGCGCCGCCACCTCCATGTCGATGTGCGCCGGCATCGACACCTTGGTGAAGTAGGGCTGGTTCGGAATGTCCTCCAGCGGGAAGCTCAGCAGTTGCGGCTTGGTGATGATGTTGCGGATGGCCTGCAGCTTAGGCAGGTAGTTGCGCGTCTCGCGCGGCATCTTCAGGTGCATGTAGTCCGTGGGCTTGTGCCTGGCGCGGTTCTTCGCGATCGCGCGGTTCACGCCGTTTTCGCCCCAGTTGTAGGCCGCCAGCGCGAGCTGCCAGTCGCCGAACTCGTCGTGCAGCTTGGCCAGGTAGTCCAGCGCCGCGTGCGTGGCCGCGAGCACGTCGCGACGGCCGTCGTACCACCAGTTCTGCTGCAGGCCGTACTTTTTGCCGGTCGAGGGCATGAACTGCCAGATGCCCACGGCGCGCGCGCGCGAGTACGCGGCCGGGTTGTAGGCGCTCTCGATCATGGGCAGCAGGGCAACCTCCATGGGCATGCCGCGCTTGTCGACCTCCTCGACGATGTAATAGAGGTACAGCCGGCTGCGTTCCAGCATGCGCTGGAAATAATCCGGGTGGTTCAGGAACCAGGCTTCATGGCGCGCCACGAGCTGCGTATCGATCTCGGGCAGCGCGTAGCCGCTGCGGATGCGCTGCCAGAGGCTGGCGGGCGCCGGCGCGAGCGTCGCGGCGGCAGGCGGCGGTGGCGCTTCCATCGCCGGTGCTTCCGGCGGCACGGGCAGGGCATCGTCCGATGTTGCCGAGGCGCTGGCCGGCGCGGGCTGGGCCGCGGCCGGCGATGCGGGGGGAGCCAGGAACGGCGACCACGAGATGGCGAGGGCATTCCCCGTGGCAGCGTCGTCTGCGGTGGACGGAGCGGGGAGCATGCTCCAGAAGCCCAATCCGAGAACCGCAAGTAATTTCTTCATTATATGCTGCAAGATATTGATATTTGCGACTATCTTAACAGGGAATACGTTTCAGTCAAGCCTCGTCGCCGCGGCGCTCGGCCGAGCCGCGCCGGAGGGGCGGATCAAAAGCCGTCCTTCCACCTGCGCAGCGCGGCGAATACCTCGGCGGACGAAGTCAGCGCCCGGCCGGCGTGGCGGCTCGCCGACGAGACGACCGCAGCGGCATCGGCGCGCAGGAAGGGATTGGCGGCCAGCTCGGATGCCATCGTGGACGGCAGCGACGGCCTGCCGGCTGCGAGCGCAGCGCGCGCCGCCGCTTCGCGCCGCTCGACGGCGGGGTTGCCCGGATCGGCGGCGCGCGCGAAGCGCAGGTTGGACAGGGTATATTCGTGCGCGCAATACACCAGCGTGTCCCCGGGAAGCGCGGCGAGCTTGGCGAGCGAGGCATGCATCTGCGCGGCCGTGCCTTCGAACAGCCTGCCGCACCCGCAGGAAAAAAGCGTGTCGCCGCAGAACAGCACGCCCCCGCCATGGTAGGCGATGTGCCCGGCGGTATGTCCCGGCACGTCCAGCACCCGCAGGTGCATCGACACACCGGGCACGTCCACGACGTCGCCCTCGGCGAGCCTGTGCGTGATGCCGGGGATTTCCTCCCGCGCCGGGCCGAAGACCGGTACGCTATACTCCGAAGCCAGGCGCGTGACGCCGCCGACATGGTCGCCGTGGTGATGCGTGACGAGGATGGCCGCGAGCCGCAGGCCTTCTCCGGCAAGGTAATTCAGCACCGGGCCGGCATCGCCCGGATCCACCACCGCGGCCGTCGTGCCGCGGCGCAGGCACCAGATATAGTTGTCCTGGAACGCGCGGATGGGAACGACAGTCGTTACGTCCATGGCGGTATCTTTTAGATTGCCCTATTGAATGTCAATCCACGACGGACCTGCCAGCCTGTCCGAATGGTTCAGCACGACGCTGGGCGCGCGGCAGCTCGAGGCCGAGCTCGACTACTTCGACCGCGAGCTCGCGGACGTGTTCGGGTTCAACGCCATGCAGATCGGGCTGCCCGAGCACCCCTACCTGCGCAGCAACCGCATCGCGTTCCGCTGCGTGGTCGGGACCGAAGGCGCGGTGGGCCTGCGGTCCGATGCGTGCGCGCTGCCGCTGCAGGCCGCGTCCATCGACCTCATGGCGCTGCCGCACACGCTGGAGTTCAGCAGCAACCCGCACCAGGTGTTGCGCGAGGTCTCGCGCGTGCTCGTGCCCGAGGGGCATGTCGTGCTGTCGGGCTTCAATCCCTGGAGCCTGTGGGGCGTGCGGCGCCTGCTGGCGCGGGAACCGCGCACCTTCCCGTGGTGCGGGCAGTTCATCAGCCTGCCGCGCATCAAGGACTGGATGGCGCTGCTCGGCTTCGAGCTCGCCGGCGGTCGCATGGGCAGCTACGCGCCGCCGCTGTCCAGCGAGAAATGGTCGCATCGCTGCCGGTTCATGGAATCCGCGGGCGACCGCTGGTGGCCCTTCGCCGGGGGCGTCTATTACCTGCACGGCGTCAAGCGCGTGGCCGGCATGCGGCTCATCACGCCGCGCTGGAAGGCCGCCCCGGTCAAGAAGAAGGCGCTCGCGCCGGTGCCGCACAAAGCCAACGGCCGCGACGACGCCATGGCTGCGAGGACGAGTCATGCCGGGGACGGGCGGTGAGCGAGGTCGTCGAGGTGTACACCGACGGGGCCTGCAAGGGCAACCCGGGGCCCGGGGGATGGGGCGTGTGGATGAAGTGGGGCGGCCACGAGAAGGTGCTCTGCGGCGGCGAGGCGGCGACGACCAACAACCGCATGGAGATGACGGCGGTCATCGAGGCCCTGGCTGCGCTGAAGCGCAACTGCCGCGTGCGGCTGCACACGGATTCCAGGTACGTGCATGACGGCATCTCGAGCTGGATCCATTCCTGGAAGAAGCGCGGCTGGCTCACCGCGGACAGGAAGCCGGTGAAGAACGCCGACCTGTGGCGGCGCCTGGACGAGCTCGTGCAGGCCCACGACGTCGAATGGGTCTGGGTCAGGGGCCACGCCGGCGATCCCGGCAACGAGAAGGCGGACGAGCTGGCCAATCGCGGCGTTGAGATCGCTCTGGCGAGATGAATCCAAAGGTGAAAGGGTGAAAGGGTGAAAGGTGGAAAGGGAAAAGGTGAAAGGTGAAAGGTGGAAAGGGAAAAGGTGAAAGGTGAAAGGTGAAAGGTGAAAGCAAAGGCAAAGACGGGCTGCGACGGGGGTTTGTTCCCGCGATTTTCTTTTCTTTCGGCTTTGAACTTTCCCCTTTGAGCTCGCTTCGCTGATGCGTCAAATCATTCTGGACACCGAAACCACCGGCCTCGACCCCGCGCTCGGCCACCGCATCATCGAGGTGGCGGCCGTGGAAATCGTCAACCGGCGCTTCACCGACCGGCATTTCCACCGCTACGTGAATCCGGAGCGCGACATCGACGCCGGGGCTCTGGAAGTGCACGGGCTCACCGTCGAGTTCCTGGCCGACAAGCCCCGGTTCCGGGACGTGTCGAAGGACCTGCTGGAATTCATCGAGGGCGCGGAGCTCGTCATCCACAACGCGCCGTTCGACGTGGCCTTCCTCGACCACGAGCTCGCGCTGCTCGGCGTGGAGCCGCTCTCGACCTGGTGCCCGCACGTGACCGACACGCTGAAGATGGCGAAGGGCCTGCACCCCGGCAAGCGCAACTCGCTGGATGCGCTGTGCGAGCGCTACCAGATCGACAATTCCGCGCGCTCGCTGCACGGCGCCCTGCTGGATGCGCGCCTGCTGGCCGAGGTCTACCTGTCGATGACGCGCGGCCAGGACAGCCTGCTCATGGACATCGGCGATGCGCAGGCCGCGGACGCGGACGGGGGGCCGCCGATCGCAGGCGTGGAGCTCGTCGTGCTGCGGGCTACCGGGGAGGAACTCGCCGCGCACGAGCGCCAGCTCGACGACATCGACAAGGCCGTCAAGGGACAGTCGTTGTGGCGGCGGCTGGAGGCCGCCGGCTGATCGCGCGCCTGCCGCGGCGTGGTTACCTGGACGGCAGCTCGATGGTGACGTTGCAGGACACGCAGACGCGCGGACGCTTGCCCCGGTAGGCGTGCACGTAGTGGTACAGCCAGCCCGGAAAAACGAACAGCCGGCCGGTGCGCGGCTGGGCCAGGAAGGTCGTGCCGAACAGGTCGAGCCCGGGCATGGGGCGGCCGCCGTGCCGCGGGTCGATGAGGGCGAGCAGCCCGGAATCGGGGTGCGCGGCCTGGTCGGCATCCCCGGCGTCGGTGTAGTACACCGTCGACCAGTGCGCATCGGCGTGGTCATGCGGGATCGTGTAGTCGCCGTCGCGCATGACCATGGCCCAGGCCTGCGCGCCCATGCGCAGCCCGGTCATGCTCTGGCCCACCTCCCGGGCGAGCACCTCGACGGTCTCGCCCACGCGCTGCACGATCTGCTGGACGAGCTTGCGGAAAAGCGGGTCGGGCCGCAGCGCCAGGTTCGAGGGGGAGTGCCAGCCGCCGGCGTTGCTCTTGGCCTCCGAGGCCACGGTCGCCGATTCCGCGACGAGGCGCTCGGTGACGTGGCGGTTGATCTCGTCCATGCCGGGCAGGTCGTACATGGACAGCGGCGTGGAGAAGAGAGGCAGGTGCGCCTGCTGCTGGCCGGCCGCGGCTGCCGCAGGAGGGGGGTGCAGTTCGTTCATCGTCGTTGCGTCGCCAGTCGCCTTGTCGCCATGAGACAGCGCCGGATTTGCCGGCCGCGCTCGCGTCCGTTTTTCTTGCCCAACCCTAAGGGCGGACGGCGGAAAAGGCTTGAACGAAATTGCGCGCTTCGGGATGACAGCGGCGCTTTCGCATCGTGCAATGCGTGCGCCGCATGCCGGCAGCAAAACTCGGATTGCTTGCGGATTCGTAAGGAAAACGCCGCTGCGGGCGCCGGATGGTGGGTGGTACAGGGATCGAACCTGTGGCCCCTGCCGTGTGAAGGCAGTGCTCTACCGCTGAGCTAACCACCCCCGCGAAAGAGGCGGCATTTAACCATGGCAGCCGGTCCAGGGTCAATTTACCCGAACCGGAAGTCCTTGATTCCAGGGCCGGCGGACGCCGGAGGCCATCGCGTACAATGGCGCCCTTCGCGCTTTTTCCACTACCGGTTTCCAGATGGTCCGCACCCGTTTCGCTCCCAGCCCGACCGGCTACCTGCACATCGGCGGCGCCCGCACGGCGCTGTTTTCCTGGGCGTACGCCCGCAAGACCGGCGGCAAGTTCATCCTGCGCATCGAGGACACCGACGTCGAGCGCTCGACCGAGGCCTCCACGCGCGCCATCCTCGAGGCGATGGACTGGCTGGGCCTGGACTACGACGAAGGCCCGTTCTTCCAGATGAAGCGGCTCGCACGCTACCGCGAGGTCGCGAAGCGGCTGCTCGACGCGGGTCGTGCCTACTACTGCTACGCGGGCAAGGAAGAGCTCGACGCCATGCGCGAGGAGCAGCGCGCCAGGGGGCTCAAGCCGCGCTACGACGGCCGCTGGCGCCCGGAAAACGCCAAAGGCAGGACGCCGCCGGCGGGCGTGACGCCGGTGTTGCGCTTCCGCAATCCCGATGACGGCGACGTTACCTGGGACGACCTGGTCAAGGGGCCGATCAGCATTTCCAACCGCGAGCTCGACGACCTCGTGATTATGCGCGGCGACGACGTGCCGACCTACAACTTCGGCGTCGTGGTGGACGACTGGGACATGGGCATGACCCACGTCATCCGCGGCGACGACCACGTCAACAACACGCCGCGGCAGATCAACATCTTCAACGCGCTCGGCGCGCCGCTGCCGCGCTTCGGCCACATCCCGATGATCCTCGGTGCCGACGGCGAGCGCCTGTCGAAGCGCCACGGCGCCGTCAGTGTCATGCAGTACCCGGAGGAGGGCTACTTGCCGGAGGCGCTGCTCAACTACCTCGCGCGCCTGGGCTGGGGTCACGGCGACGCCGAGATGTTCTCCCGGGAGCAGTTCGTCGAGTGGTTCTCGCTGGAGGCGGTCAGCCGCTCGCCGGCGAAATTCGACCCGGAGAAGCTGAAGTGGCTCAACGCCCAGTACATCAAGCAGGCCGGCGACGCGCGGCTCGCCGCGCTCGTCACGCCCTTCCTGAAGGCGGACGGCTGCGATCCCGTGAACGGTCCCGACCTCGCTGCGGTGTGCGCGCTGCTCAAGGACAGGGTCAGCACCATCGAGGAGCTGGCCGATGCGGCGGTGTATTTCTACCGTCCACTGCATCCATCGGACGAACTGCGCGCGCAGCACTACACGGCCGAGGTGCTGCCCGCGGTGAACGCGCTGCGGGAAAGGCTCGCGGGCATCGAATGGAATCGCGCGGCGCTCGCGGCCGCGATCAAGGACGTCATCACGGCGCACAAGCTCAAGATGCCGAAGCTGGCGATGCCGCTGCGCGTCATGCTGACCGGCACGCCGCAGACCCCGTCGATCGATGCCGTGCTGGAGCTGATCGGGCGCGATGAGGTGCTGCGGCGCATGGACGCCGAGCTCCCGAGGTATCCGGGCTAGCGCCGGAACCTTCCTTCCCCACACGGGCGGCAGCGGGCGCGGTATGCTGCACGCGAGCCGCGCGAAAGCCGCGGCCCGAAAACTTCAGCCGGGAGGACGCCCATGCTGCTCCGGATGGCCTTGTGGTTTTGCGCATCGCTCGCCTGCGTGACGGGCGCCCTCGCCGCGGAGCCGATCCGCATCGGCGTGGTCAGCACGCTGACGGGGCCCTATGCCGAGTGGGGCACTTTCGAGGTCAACGGCCTGAATCTCGCGCTCGAGGATATCCGCAAGGCCGGCGGCATCCTCGGTCATCCGGTCGAGCTGCAGATCGAGGACAACGCCAGCACGAATCCCGGCACGGTGCTGTCGTTCACCAAGCTGTTCGCAGACCCCTCGATCAAGGGCATCATCGGGCCGATCGCGAGCACACAGGTGCAGGCGGCCTCGCCTGCGATCGCGCGCGCCGGCGTGCCGACGATGATAGGCGGCACGGATCCGAGCCTCACGCACATCGACAACAAGTGGGTGTTCCGCGCGCGGCCCAACGACCTGTATTCCTCCAGGGTCATCGCCGATTTCGGCGTGAACACGCTGAAGCTGAAGAAATGGGCCATCGTGCACGCCACGGATGCCTTCGGCAACGGCGGCGCCAAGGCGCTCACCGAGGAGCTGCGCAGGCTCGGCGTCACGCCGCTGCTCGACCAGGGTTACACCAGCAACTCGCAGGACTTCGCGCCGGTCGTGCTCGCCGTCAAGAAATCCGGCGCGGAAGTGCTCGGCACCTACATGACGGTGCCGGCCGACCAGGGTATCTTCGCCAAGCAGCTGCGCCAGCTCGGCGTGAACATCCAGTGGATAGGCTCGCCCACCACGGCCACCGTCACCACGCGCCAGCTCGCCGGCGAGGCGCTGTACGGCAGCTACGCGGTGGCCGACTTCAACGCCGAGGCCAACGACGCCGCGCGCACCTACACGAAGCGCTATTTCGAGCGCTACGGCATCTACCCGGACAACTTCTCGACCTGGGCCTACGACGCGCTGCACATCCTCGCGGCCGCCATGAACAACGCGAAGAGCACCGAGCCCGAGGCCGTGCGCCAGGCCATCCTCGCGATCAAGGGCTACAAGGGCCTGGAAGGCACCTACGATTTCGACGCCAGGGGCGACGGCCTGCACGGCTACAACGTGGTCAAGAACGAAGGCGGCAAGGTGGTGTTCGTGAAGCGGGTGGATTTCCCCCCGGACTGAGTTGCCCGGGCACTTGCCCGTCCGGCCGAAACCCCGTAATCTGCGCCGGCGTCGTCAAGAGCGCCGGACCAGGACCAACCAAGAAAAACAAGCGCGTCAAGCCCGCATCCGCGGGCTTTTTCTTTTCCGGGGCAGGTATCGCGCGCACGGATTGCGATGGCGAATCCTCCCGCGGGATCACGCGCGGCTCGGCCCGTCCCTCAGAAGCTCACCGCCAGCCCGACAGACCAGCCTTCCACGTTGTCCCCGAACTTGTACCGCACGAGCAGCCGGGTGCGCGTGACGATCATGTCGTACTTGCCGGAATCCAGCTCGAGGCCGGCGCCGACCGAGGTCAGCCAGTCGAAGCCCAGGGCGCCGCGCAGGTCTCCGAAAAACTGCGTGTGCGCGAATTCCAGGACGTAGCGCAGCGGCCGCTCCAGCAGGTCGATCCCGGTCGGCGCGCGCCAGCGCGCCCATGCCGCGGCGCTGCGGGCGTCGGCCTGGCCGCTGACGGCATCCGAGGTGTCGCCGAAGCTGTGCAGGGAGATGTCGGTATAGCGCAGCTCCAGGTCGATCTCGCCCTCGGGCCGGTAATGCTCGTAGTCGAGCATGAGCGAGCCGCCCACGCCGACGGCGTCGAGCTGGCCGTTGTCCAGGAAGTCGATGTCCCGGTTCGTCCGCCTCTCCACGACGTCCGTGGCGATCGACAGGTCGCTTTCCACGTGCCCCAGCGAGAAGTTGAACATGGGGCGCAGCACCCATTCCCCGGCGATGCGGAAATCCCAGCCGATACCCGCCGTGCCCGACACGCTGTTCCATTTGGCGGGGAAGGCCCGCTCGTCGGCGCCGTTGGACGCGACGAAGGTCGGATCGTAGCGGGCGTACGCCGCGGTCCCCTCGAGATAGAGCGGGAGGTCGCGGCTGATCGTGAACCCGCCGCCGAGGGAGGTCATGCTCAGCCCCGGGTTGTCCGTCGTTCCGTCCGTGATGGCGAGCGAGCCGGTGGTGACGTCCGGCGTGAGCATGTATCCCATCAGCGCCAGCACGCCGTTGGCACGCTTCTGCAGGTTGCCGCCTTCGATGACGGTGGTCTGCGCAAAGGCCGCCGGGACGCAGAAGAGCAGGGCGAGCAGCAGGGTGCGGGCGCGGCCCGATCCGGAGGCACGGCTTGCCTGGCCCGCATCTATGCGATCGGAATGTGGTAAGCGCGATTTCATGAGAAGGACAATGATCGCACCAAATGGCGGGGCGACATCTTGAAACGCAATTGATCCAGTCAAACCGAGTGCGACTGTGATGGGGAGAGAAGACGCCTGAAGGCGGCGCTGTTTGTCCCACGGGGATTGTTCGCGGCTCGCGTTGCATCCGCGACCCGCGAATCCCTCGCAAGCGGCAAGCCGCGCGAGGGACCGCCGTCCTGTGAAGAGGACGGCGTCCAACCGGACATTCACTGGATGTCCGGTTGTCGAACCCTTCGGGTTCGTCCCCCGTGGGAAAGCCAAAATAAAAACGCCACCCCAAATCGAGGTGGCGTTTTTATTTTGGCGTCCCCACGGGGATTCGAACCCCGGTTACCGCCGTGAAAGGGCAGTGTCCTAGGCCTCTAGACGATAGGGACTTCAACCGGCCTGCTGTCACTTCGTGGTGGAGGTAAGCGGGATCGAACCGCTGACCTCTTGCATGCCATGCAAGCGCTCTCCCAGCTGAGCTATACCCCCACGAAAGGGGCGCATTATACGGACGGGAAATCGGGCTGTAAAGAATGAAAAATCAGGCGGATATTCCGTCGTTTGTGAGGGCTCCGCGGGCTTGGAGCGGCCCTGGCTGCAGGGTCACGGAAGCGCCGGCACCTCCGTCCATCGGGGCCGTGGCATCGTCGTGCGCAAGCGCGCCTGCATGACCGCCTCCGGCCGCTGCGCTTCCGGCAGCCGCGCCGGATCCAGCTCCCTGCGGCGATTGGCTACTGCGAAGAAGCGCTGCGGATCGGTTTCGAGCAACAGCTTTTGCGCGAGCATCAGGTCCGCTACGGGAAGCGTCGCCGCCGGGCCGGCGCAGTAGGATTCGCCCGACCCGGCGTCGAGAACGTTGAACGACGAAAACGGCAGAACGCAGAATCGCCTGGCTTGTGGCGTTTCCACCCAGAAATAGCTGTGCGCGCCGAAGCTGGCCCGCTGCGCCGGGCTCAGCACGCTCTCGAGCAGCGCAAGCGCGCGCCGTTCCGGCGGGCTCGACGGCGTGAGGCGGAAATCCCCGCGTTCGCTGCCGTCTTCGCCGGGCACGCCGGAAGCGCGATGGCGGAGCAGGGCCCGCAGCAGGCCCGCTGCCCGTTGCTCCAGCAGTCCGAGCATCGGCATCGCGGCCGCTCAGCCGCCGACGATGCGCGGGACGATGACCGTCTCCTCCTCCAGGGCCCAGAAATCCGTGACCTTTTCATCCGGGCGGCCGTGCTCGCGGCGGATCTTGAACGCCGTGGCTCCGGCGGCCAGCCGCGCATCGAAGAGCGCGCGTGCGGCCGCGCGGGCCTCCGGCGTGCTGTCGTCGAAGGAAATGCTGGTGTCGCCGGATGAGTCCAGAACGCGCAACGTTTTCATGACGTTTCCCCTGTCGCGAAAGTGTTCGTGCCTGTGCTTCCCGCGGCCGGCCCGCGGTCAGCCTCCGACCACGCCGTATTCCACCGGCGTCTTCATGTAGAAGAGGTTTGCCTTTTCCCTATCCAGCCGCTCGAACAGCGCGGCCGCCTGCTGTTGCGTCATCGCCATGACCACCTCCATGGGCTGGTCCGCGAGCTCGAAGAAATGCACCGAATGGAGCCTGCCGGCGCGCCCGTAGCCTTCCGCGGCTGCCACGACCGTGCTGCCCTGGATGCCGAGCTCCCGGGCGAGCGCGACCAGCCAGTCGTGCATCGGCTGATGGCCGTGCCTGCGGTCCTGCTGCGTCAGAAACGTGACCTGGTAGCCTTGCATGTCAACCTCCGGGTAGTGTCGTGCGGATCAATGCGACCGTGCCGACGCCCAGCAGGGTCATGGCGACGCTGCTCGCGACGTGGGTGGCGACGAGGGCGATGCCCCATGCGACGCGTCCCGCCAGCAGGTGGTCGACCACCTCGGCGGAAAACGTCGAGAACGTGGTGAGCCCGCCGAGGAAGCCGGTGATGGCGAACAGCCGCCATTCGGGAGGCAGCGTCGGATGCTGCGCGAAGAACGCCACGGCCACGCCTATCAGGTAGCCGCCGATGACGTTGGAGAGCAGGGTGCCGAGCGGCAGGGCGGGATAGACCGCGTTGAACCGGAGCGAGAGGGCCCAGCGCAGCAGCGCACCGAGCGCGGCGCCGAGACTGATCGAGACAACGGAGAAAACCATGCGTCTGTCCTTTTCATCGAGGACCCGGATCAGACGCAATGAAGCCTACGCGTCCGCTTGCGGGACTGTCCGTAGGCATCATCAGCCGCCAATGGATCGGGCGGCGGTTAAAGGAGGAATGCCATCTCCGTGGCCGGACTATACCACTTTGCCGGAAGGCATCAACGGCTTCCCGGCGCGCGATCGACCGGGGGCAGCGCGAAAACCGTCAGGTTGCCGCCGACATTGTAGTACTGGGAAAGTCCCGCGTAGTCGCCGGACGCCTGCGAGCCGCCGCCGTCCCTCGCGCCTTTGCGGATCGCGTTGGTCGGCCAGCCGCCGATGCCGGAATAGACGCCGATGTACTGTTTGCCGCCGTACATGTACGTGAACACGTTGCCGACGATGCCCGACGGGGTCTTGACTTTCCAGAGCTCCCGCCGGAGGTCGCGGGCATCGACGCATTTCAGGTAGCCGTCGAGCGTGCCGTAGCAGGCGATGCCGCCCGCGGTCACGAGCACGCCGCTCCAGACGGGGAATTTCTCCGGCCTGGACTGCACTATCCTGCCGGCGGCGGCGTCCCAGGTGATGAAGCTGCCCATGGGGGCACCGGGCGCGGGGAACATGGAGAGTTTCGCGCCGAGATAGGGCATGCCCGGCACGTAGTCGACGTGGAAGGGCTCGAAGTCCATGCACAGGTGGGCCGTGGGCACGTAGAACAGGCCGTTCAGGGGATTGAAGGCGGCAGGCTGCTGGTTTTTCGTTCCCAGGGCCGCGGGACAGATGCCCTTCGTCACGACATCCGTGCCGTGACGTTCGGTGGAGAATTTCTGCGCCACCTGCGGCCGCCCCGACCGGATGTCGATGCCCCTTGCCCAGTTCACTTCGGGGGCGTACTTCTGCGCCACGAGCAGCGCGCCGGTCTGGCGGTCGAGCGTATAGGCAAAGCCGTTGCGGTCGAAGTGGACGAGCGCCTTGACCTTGCGCCGCACGATCGTGATGTCGGCCAGGATCGCCTCGTTCGTGCCGCCGTAGTCCCATTGGTCGTGCGGCGTCATCTGGTAGATCCATCGCGCCCGCCCGGTGTCGAGATCGCGCGCCCAGATGCTCGTCGCCCAGCGGTTGTCGCCCGGACGCTGCACGGCGTTGAAGGTGCCGGGATTGCCGGTGCCGTAGTACAGCAGGTTCGTTTCCCTGTCGTAGCTGTACCAGCCCCAGGTCGTGCCGCCGCCGAGCTTCCACTGGTCGCCGATCCAGCTCTGCAGGGACGAGTCCTTGCCGACCGGCCGGACTTTGCCGGCCGCCCAGGTCGTGGTGCGCGCCGGATCGACCAGCATGTCCTCGTCCGGACCGGTGCTATATCCGCGCCACGCCAGGCGACCCGTCTTGAGGTCGTACGCGCTGATGTACCCGCGCACGCCCCACCCGCCTCCCGAGATGCCGGTGACGACCTTGTCCTTGAATACGTGGGGCGCATTGGTGTTGACGGCGCCGACCGCCGGATCGCCGTTGACGGCCGTCCACACCACCTGGCCGGTCCTGGCATCCAGCGCGACGAGCGTGGAGTCGGCCTGCTGCAGCAGGATCTTGCCGTCGCCGTAGGCGAGCCCGCGCGAGACCGTGTCGCAGCACATCTGTCCCGGGATCACGGGGTCCTGGTTGCGCTCGTAGCGCCAGACGATCTTCTGCGTGCCGAGGTCGATGGCGACGACGTTGTTCGGAAAAGGGGAGTGGATGTAGATCGTGCGGCCGACGACCAGCGGGTTGCCTTCGTGGCCGCGCAGCACGCCGGTCGAGAACGTCCACGCGACGCGCAGCCTGCCGACGTTGCGCGCGTTGATCTGGTTCAGCGGGCTGAAGCGGTGATTGAGTTCGTTGCCGGCGGGCAGCGCCCAGTTGTCCGCGCTGGCCGCCGCCGCGTCCAGGTCCTCGTCGCCGCCGGCCGCCCCGCACAGGGCGACGCCGATCGCGATGCAGGCCAGCCCGGAAAGTACCCTCGCCGCCGCGGGCCGCCGCGAGCCGGGCAGCGCGCACATCCCGGTGACGCGCGTGCTCATGCGCCACGGATGCCCGTGCGCACGGGCGATCCCCTCATTGATCGAACGGCGGGTAGAACGGCATGCCGTAGCGCTCGACGATGCGCCTGATCTCGCCTTCCTTGAGCAGAGTCTCGAATTGTTCATCCAGAAAGCGCTTGAGCTCGGGCTCCTTCTTCGGCAGCGCCCAGGCGCCGTTCCAGCGCTGCCCCTTCGGCGGGACGTAGCCCGGCGCCATGTCGAAGCCCGCATGATAATCGCGCTTGACCGTGGCGAGGGCGCCGGTCCACATGATGGCGGCCTGGATGTCTCCCGCCATCAGGCCGTCGATGAGCCGCTGGTTCTGGTAGTACATCTCGTGGTCCATGCCGTTCGCGCGCACGTAGTCCTCCATCGGGCTGAACATCAGCACGCCGATCTTGATCCGCCGCCGTTTGATTTCCTCCAGCGTCCGCACGTCCGCCGCGCCGCCCTGCGTGACGAGGACGAAGCCCAGGCCGAGGTAGGGCCGCGTGAAGGTGAGCTTGTGCTTCTCGACCTGGTCGTCGTCGCCGGTGATGACGAGCCCCGTGAAGAAATCGCAGTATCCCCTGTCGATGCCGCGGCGGAACTCGCGGCCGATGCCGCCGAACGATCCGGTGTTGGCCCACACGACCTCGATGCGCCAGCCCTGCCGCGATGCGATCGCGCGCAGGATGTCGAAGTCGATGCCGCTGGCCGATCCGTCGGCCGCCCTCTCCGAGAACGGGTAGAACCAGGCGTCGGCACAGGCGACGAGGCGCCCCAGCTTTCGCGCGCGCGTCAGGGCATCCACGTTCTTGAGCTCTTCGGGAATCTCCGAGGTGAAGCTTTCCTTGTAGCCGCCGAGCCAGTAGCGGTCGTGCATGGGATTGAAGCCGCCGGCCTGCGCCGCCGCCTGCCCGGCTTGCGTGCCCGGCTTTGCGGCCGGATCGTCCTGCGCGTCGCTCCGGCCGGCCCCGGCCGCGGCGGCGCAGGCGAAAACGACGCCGAGCAGGCCCGCGCGGCAGAGCATCTTATTCGCCCTCATTCTCGTACAGCCCGAATCCGATCACGGCGTTGCCGGGAGCGATGTCGAACAGCCTGTTGCCGCCCGCCGCGACGGCCACGTACTGCCTGCCGTGCGCTTCGTAGACCACCGGCGGCGCGTTTATGCCCGCGCCGGTCTGGAAGCGCCAGAGCATCTTGCCGGTACGGGTATCGCGCGCCGTGAAGTAGCCGTCCGCTTCGCCCACGAACAGGAGACCGCCCGCGGTTGTCGTCACGCCACCGGCGAATGGCGTGGCCGTGCGCTCCTGCCACACGAGCTTGCCCGTCGCAGGGTCGATCGCGCTCACCGTGCCGTAGGTGTCCGCCACCTTCGGGAACGTGAGCACATTGACCAGGTTTCCGTTTGCGTCGGGCTCCAGCGTGAACCGGGTCGGATAGTGGCTGCCGGCGACGTACACCCATCCGGTCTCGGGGCTAAAGGATATGGGGGGCCAGTTCGCGCCCCCGGCTTCTCCGGGCACCGACATTACGCCCCCGGCATCCTTCGGTCGCCGGAACAGATCGGTCTGCGGGACGAAGCCTTCCGAGCGGCGGATGATCTCGCCGGTGGCCCGATTGAAGAAGTATATCCACCCCGATTTGGTCGCCTGGGCGATGCCAGGCACTTTTTTTCCGTTCACCGGCACGTCGATCAGCACCGGCGGCGAAGCCAGATCATAGCCCCAGATGTCGTGGGGAGTGATCTGGTGGAACCAGCGCATTGCGCCGTTCCTGACGTCCAGCGCGATCAGCGATGCCGTGTAGAGATTGTCGCCGGGCCGGTACAGGTCGGCATAGGGCGCGGCGTTGCCGGTACCGAAATAGACCAGGCCAAGCTCCGGGTCCAGGGCGGGCGAGGGGATGACCGAACCGCCTCCGCGCTTCCATGCATCCCGGAACCTGTCAGCGTTCGCGCGCTCCGTGGCCAGGTCGCGATCCAGCGCGTCCCCCATCGACGTCGTGTTGACGAACTCCCCCTCCCATCCGTGATCCCTGGTCGAATACCACCGCCACACCAGCCGGCCCGAGTCGGCCGCATACGCCGAGATGAATGCACGCAGCCCGCCTCGCGGGCCGGACCGCCCGACCGTGGTCAGCGAGTCGTCTCCGAAGACGCTGGTATAGCCTGCGCCCGTCGTGCCGACGATCACCATCCCGTCATAGATCAACGGCGCCATGTTGCCCATGAACCGCGTCCACCTGGACGTCTCCTCCCGGGGAAGATCGCGCATGTTGCGCACCTGCTGCGGGGCATCGGGCGAACCGGTCGCCGGGTCCAGCACCGGCACATCCCATACCGGCTTGCCGGTCTTGCGATCCAGCGCGATCAGCCGCGCGTCGGCGGTGATCTGGTAGACGCGTCCATAGCCGATCGCCAACCCCCGGTTGTGCGATCCGCAGCACAGCTTCTCCGTTTCCATCTTGTGCGTGTATTTCCAGCGGACCGCTCCCGTGGCGCCGTCCAGCGCGACGACATGGTTGCGCGGCGTGGTCAGATACACCACGCCGTCGAGCACGATCGGGCTGGTCTGAAACGCGCCGTCCACCCCGGTCTGGTAGATCCACTTGGGAACGAGGTGCGACACGTTCCCGCGGTCGATCTGCTTCAGCCCGGAGTGGCGCTGGTTGGCGTAGCCGTGGCCGTACGTGAGCCAGTCCGCGTCGTTCCCGGCCGCGCCGCGCAGCTTCTCCTCGGTGTCCGCGCGCGGCGCCGAAGGCAGGGCGAGACACGCGGCCAGGCATAGCGCCGGCAGCGATCGCCGCTTCATGGCTTGAGCTGGCCGCGGATCTCTCCGCCCTTGTTGGCGTCGCTGTGGACGTTGACGTAGAGGTTGCCTGCCTTGAAGGCCTCGAACTGCTCGTCCGTCAGCCTGGCGCCCGCGGGCACGGTCCATTCGTCGCCGCTCTTGCGGGTCAGCGGAACGGCCACGCCGCCGTTCTGCCCGGGGGCCGCCTCGTGGATGTGCGCCATCGTGCCTTTGACGCCTTTCGTGGTCACGCTGCCGCTGACGGAACGGTCGTCGCCGATGCTGAAGCTGCCTTCGCCCGATGCGGCGGTCCGGACCGGCGGCACTTCCTGGTCTCCGCTCAGCGTCACGTGAATCGTGACGGCATTCGCCGGCACGGCTCCCGCTGTCAGGGCGCCCGCGAGCAGGAAGGCAACGCCGGTTGCGATGTTCGACTTTCGGGAAGTCGTGGTCATGGGTTCACCTCGTGCAGTGGATGATCGAAGGGATGCCGCCTCACCGTCGCGCGCGGGGCAGGGCGAAGACCACCAGCGCGTCGCCCTGGCGGAAGCCGAACAGCTGGTTGCCGCCGGCCGCGACCGCGATGTACTGCGTGCCGTCGATCTCGTAAGTGACCGGCGGCGCGTTGACGCCGGCGCCGCACTGGAATTGCCAGAGCAGCTCTCCGCTCGTCGCGTCGAAGGCCGAGAGATGGCCGTCGCCCTCGCCCGTGAAGACGAGGTTGCCCGCGGTCGCCAGCACGCCGCCGAGCAGGGGCTGCGGCGTCTTGCGCTGCCAGCGGATCTTTCCCTGCCGGCGCAGGTCGAGGGCGGTCAGCGTGCCCCACACCGGCTCGTCGGTCATGTCCATGCTGGTGCTGCGCGCGGACGCATGGTCGGCGCCGGCGGCTTTCTCGTGCACCTGGTATCGCATGGGACGATGCATCGCGGCGACGTAGGCCAGGCCCAGCCCCGGGTGGTAGGCCACGGGCGACCAGTTCGCGCCGCCGGCGGCGGCCGGCGCGATCCTCACGCCGTCCTTGTCGGGATGCGCGAACAGGTTCTCCTGCGGCACGAACGGGTCCGACTTGAACAGCAGCCTGCCGTCGCGGCGGTCGTGCACGTAGAACCAGCCGGTCTTGCCGGCGACGCCGACGGCGGGAACGCGGGTGCCTTCGTGCTCCACGTCGAACAGCACGGCGCCGCTGGCGACGTCGTAGCCCCAGAGATCGTGCGGAACCTGCTGGTAGTACCAGGCCAGCTCGCCGGTGTCCGCGTGCAGCGCAACGAGCGATACCGTGTACAGGTTGTCGCCGGGACGGCTGACGTCGTCCATCTGCGGCGACGGATTGCCGACGCCGAAAAACAGCAGCCCCGCGGCCGGGTCGATCGCAGGCGTGCTCCAGGCCGAGCCGCCCCCGAACTGCCACGCGTCCCGGTAGCGCGGCGCCGCCGCGCGCTCGAGCGCGGTGTCGCGCTTGAGCGGCAGGCCGTCGGGTGTCGTTTCGCGGAACTCGCCTTCCCACCCGTGCGCGGGGATCGTGTCGAACTGCCAGACGCGCCTGCCGCTTTCGGCGTCGAACGCCGCGAGGAACCCGGGCCTGCCGTAGTGGCCGGCCATGCCGATGACGGAGGCCACGCCGGCTTCGGGGCCTTTGCCGTCCAGATGCAGTCCGTAGCCGACGCCGTTGATGCCGACATAGACCTTCCCGCGGTAGACGACGGGCGCCATCGCGGCACCCACGCCGGTCGAGCCCGACACCTTCGCCGCCGCGCCGGCCCCGGCCTGGCCCGGCGATTCCGTCTCCCCGCCGTCGGTCGCGAGGGCCACGTCCCAGACGACGCTGCCGGTCTTCTGGTCCAGCGCGATCAGGCGCGCATCCACCGTGGCGACGTAGACCTTGCCGTAGGCGACTGCGACGCCGCGGTTCTGCGGCCCGCAGCACATTTTCTGGGTCCTGCGCTTGTGCTGGTAACGCCAGAGCTCGCGCCCGGTCTTCGCGTCGATGGCCGCCACGTGGTTGAAAGGCATCGACAGGTACATCACGCCGTCGACGACGATGGGCGTCGCCTGGAAGGTGGCGGACACGCCGGACTGATAGATCCAGGCGGGCGCGAGGTCCCGCACGTTCTCCGCGGTGATCTGCCGCAGCGGCGAGAACCGTTCGTTGGCGTAGCTGCGCCCGTGCAGAAGCCAGTTCGAGGCGTCGGCCCGGGCGTCGAGCAGGCGTGCGTCCGCCAGGTCCGCGCTTTCCGCGCCGCCGGACCACGGCCACAAGGCGAGCAGCAGCAGCGCCTGCCACGATACGTGCGATCGGTCCCGCGGGTTCATGCGTCCTCCTCCGTTGCTTTCCCGGAAATGGTAGGAAACGCAAAAGGGCCCCGCACCAGACCGTTGCCCGCGAAAGGGCGGGCAGATTTCCCGCAAACGTGCCGGGACGGCTTCCCGCTGCCGCGACGGCCCCCTAGAATGAAAAAGAGCCGCGCCGGCCGACGGCGGCGGCAGCCGACAGGGTGAATCTATGGACCTCAAGACGCATCTGATGATCCGGATAGTGCTGATCGCCGCGCTCTGCCTCGTGGTCGCCGCCGGCTACGTCCTCTGGGCGGGCGAGCGGGAATCGCGGCGCAACTCGGAGCGGGTCGTGGACGTGGTCGCGCGCCAGCTCGAAGTCCAGCAGATGAAGATCGCCGCGGGCATGGACCGGCCGGAGCGCTTCCCTTACCTGGACCCCCTGCTGGAGTCCGGCCTGCTCGCCGGTTTCTGCGTGAAGTACGCAGATCCGCAGGGACAGGTCACCCAGCGCAGCTGCCGTGGCTCGATGAGGCCGCAATCGGTTCCGGCCTGGTTCGCCGCGTCCTATCGCGCGGCCCTGGATCCCGGCCACGAGATCGGCCGCGACCTCTCCTGGCGCGACCACGCCTACGGCAGGATCAGTGCGGTGGCCGACGTCGACGGCCAGATCGCGGCGGCGTGGCACGACGTCGGGGCCTTGCTCGGCCTCGCCGCGATCACGGTGCTGTCGCTCTGCCTGCTCGTGTATTTCGCGATGGCGCGGGCACTGCGCCCGGCGCGGGACATCCTGGCCGGCATCGAGCGCCTGGATCGCGGGGAGCTGTCGGCACGGCTGCCGCAATTCGAGCTGATCGAGCTCGAGAAGATCAGCGCCGGCTTCAACCGCCTCGCGGCCGGCCTGGAGCAGAGCATCCAGGAGCGCGCGGAGCTGATGCGCAGGCTCGTCACGCTGCAGGAGGAAGAACGGCGCTTCCTCGCGCGCGAGCTGCACGACGAGATGGGGCAGTGCCTGACGGCCGTCAACGCGATCGCGTCCAGCCTGGTCATGAGCGCCGAGCAGCGCTATCCCGAGCTGCTCGGCGACGGCGAGCGGCTCGCGCGCACGGGCGCGCACATGATGGAGATGCTGCGCGGCATGCTGCTGCGGCTGCGGCCGGTCGAGATCGACGAGCTCGGGCTGATCGGCAGCATCCGGGGGCTGGTCGCCCAGTGGAAGGGTGGCCGCACGCAGATCGAGCTGGAGGTCAAGGGCAGCTTCGAGGGCCTGCCGGAAGCGATCACCGTGGGCGTGTACCGGCTCGTGCAGGAGTGCCTGACGAATGTATACAAGCATGCGAAAGCCACCAAGGTCAGGGTGAAGCTCGAGCGCCGCGAGCCGCAGCCGGCGCAGCCGGGAAAGGCTTCGGGCAGCATCGACGTCCTGGTCGAGGACGACGGCGTGGCGGACGCGTCGACGCTGGCGCTGAGCCCCAGGCTGGGATTGCTCGGCATGCGCGAGCGCGTTGCCGTGCTGGGCGGGCAGCTGATGCTGCAGGTGCGCCAGTCGAACGGGCTGGCGGTGCGCGCGCTGCTGCCGATCGCGCCGGCCGCCTGAGCGCAGCAGGACCATGGGCCCGCAGGCGATCCGGATACTGCTCGTGGACGACCACGCCATCGTGCGGGAGGGCTATCGCGCCCTGCTCGGGAAGCAGCCGCGCATGCAGGTCGTGGGGGAGGCGCAGGACGGCAACGAGGCCTACGAGCGCACGCAGGCCACCTCTCCCGACGTCATCATCATGGACCTGTCGATGCCCGGCCAGGGCGGCCTCGAAGCCATTGCCCGCATCTGCCAGCGCTTCCGCAACGCGAAGATCCTGGTCTTCAGCATGCACCAGAATCCGACGTTCGCGATCCAGGCGACGCGTGCCGGCGCCAGGGGCTACGTCACCAAGAGCAGCGCGCCGGAAGTCCTGGTCCGCGCGGTCTACGAGGTGTACGACGGGCGCCACGTGCTCAGCCCCGACATCGCCCAGTCGATCGCCATGAGCAAGCTCGGCGGCGAGCACGGGCCGCTGGAGGCGCTGACGGTGCGCGAGTTCGAGATCCTGCGCATGCTGGTGGAGGCGCAGTCGGCGGAGGAGATCGCGAAGGCCCTGCACATCAGCCCCAAGACCGTGTCGAACTGCCACTACCAGATCAAGAGGAAGCTGGGCGTGGCCACCGACATCGAGCTGGTCCGGCTCGCGCTGCGGCTCGACGTCGTCTCCCTGCTGGAGATTTCCAAGGCGCCGTGAGGCGCGGGCGCAGCCGGTACGCCGCCCCGCTGTGGGGCTTCGCCGATACCCACATCGATCCGGCAGGCTTGCGGGCGGGCCGCACCGGCCCCACAATCCCCCGGCCGATATCGGCACCCGCGGCACGATTCCCGCGGGCCGGACAACGAGGAGGAGAGAAATGTCGGGGAGCATCTCGGGCATCGCGGTCGTCACCGGCGGCGCGAGCGGCATCGGCGAGGCCTGCGCGCGCGAGCTGGCCGCGCGCGGGGCGAAGGTCGTGCTCATGGACCGCAGCGAGCGCGTCAAGGCGGTGGCGAAGGAGCTCGGCGGCCTGGCGTGGATCGCGGACGTCGGCGACGAGGAGTCCATCGAGCGCTGCGCGGCCGGGATCGAGCGCGACGTCGGCCCCGTGGACATCCTGGTCAACAGCGCCGGCATCATCCAGGTGCCGGTCCCGCCCGAGAAGCTGTCCATGAAGACCTGGGACGACGTGGTTCGCGTGGACCAGCGCGGCACCTACGTCGCCTCGGTGGCCTTCGGCCTGCGCATGGTGACGCGCCGGCGCGGATCCATCGTGAACATCGCCTCCATCGCCGGCATGCGCTCCATGCCCATGCATGCCTACACGCCGGCCAAGGCCGCGGTCATCTCGATCACCGAGTGCCTCGCGGCGGAGTGGGGGCCGGCGCAGGTGCGCGTGAACGCCGTGTCCCCCGGCTACACGCGCACGCCGGCGCTGCAGGGCGCGATCGACAAGGGCGAGCGCGACGTCGACGCGCTGAAGAGCAATGCCGCGCTGGGCCGCATGGTCGAGCCCGCCGAGATCGCCAAGGCGGTCGCCTTCCTCGCCGGACCCGACGCGGCCGCGATCACGGGGGTGAACCTGCCGGTCGATTGCGGCTGGCTGGTCACGCCGTCGTGGCACACCTACGGCGGCCTGCGTGCGCCGGCCGGGCATCGCTGATGGATTCCGCCTCGGCACCGGAAGGATTCCACTTCTACGAGCCGTCGCAGGGCCACGGCCTGCGGCACAATCCCTTCAAGGCGATCGTGGCGCCGCGGCCCATCGGCTGGATTTCGTCGCGCAGCCAGGCCGGCGTTTTCAACCTGGCGCCTTACAGTTATTTC